>NZ_MAXF01000029.1 GCF_001704635.1 Streptomyces sparsogenes
CGGCGAAGACCGGGGCTGGTGACCAGCGCGCGGGCGATGGCGACCCGCTGCTGCTGCCCGCCGGAGAGCCGCCCCGGGCGGCGCCCGCCCAGCTCGCCGAGGCCCACCTGGGCGAGCACGGCACGGGCCCGGGCCCAGTCGGGGCGCGCGCCCGCGAGCCGCATCGGCAGCACCACGTTCTGCTCGACGGTGAGGGAGGGGAGGAGGTTGAAGGACTGGAAGACGAAGCCGAGGCGGGTGCGGCGCAGCGCGGTGAGCGTGTTCTCGCTCATGCCGGTGATCTCCGTGCCGCCGAGCCGGACCGAGCCCGCGGTGGGCCGGTCCAGGCCGGCGGCGCACTGGAGGAAGGTGGACTTGCCGGAGCCGGAGGGCCCCATCACGGCGGTGAAGCTTCCCCGGGGGAGCGTGAGGTCGATGCCGCGCAGGGCGTGCACGGCGCGCGAGCCGCGGCCGTACTGGCGCCGCACGCCCCGCAGTTCGACGGCGGCGTCCCCCGCGCCGGGCAGCCCCTCCCCCCACTCGTCCCGCCGCTCGTCGCGCCGCCTGCGCAGCCGCATGGTCTCCGCCCTTCCGAGGTGTTCGTCAACACCTCGAACGTACGGAGCGCGGGGGTCCGGCGACCATGACGGCCGCCGCCGTTTCCGGGGTAGGGCTAGCCCCCGGTCGGCGTTACCGAACGCGGGGCATGGGGCCTCGGCCCCCGGCTACTGGCGGCAGATGAGCAGCAGCGCCCGGTCGTCGTTGACGTCCTTGGCGACCGTCTCGATCAGGTGCCACGCCGCGCCCTGGAAGCCGGACGCGACATAGCGGTCGGCCTCGCCGGTCAGGCGGTCGATGCCCTCGCTGATGTCGCGGTCGGCGGTCTCGACGAGGCCGTCGGTGAAGAGCATCAGGACGTCGCCGGGGCGCAGCGTGCCCTTGGTGGGGTCGAACTGGGCGCCGTCGTAGACGCCGAGCAGGGGGCCGTCGGCGGACTTCTCCTCCCACTTGCCCGTGCCCGCGCTCAGCTGGAGGGCGGGCAGGTGTCCGGCCGAGAAGAGCTCGAAATCGCCGCTGTCGAGGTCGAGTACGAGGTGGATGGAGGTCGCGAAGCCCTCGTCCCAGTCCTGGCGCAGCAGGTAGCCGTTGGCGGCCGGGAGGAAGCCGTGGGGCGGCAGGGAGCCGAGGAGGCCGCCGAAGGCGCCGGAGAGGAGGAGGGCGCGGGAGGCCGCGTCCATGCCCTTGCCGGAGACGTCGGTGAGGACGACTTCGAGGGTGCGGCCGCCGTTCGTACGGGCGGCCACGACGAAGTCGCCGGAGAAGGACTGCCCGCCGGCCGGGCGCAGCGCCATCTCGCGGTGCCAGCCGCCGGGGAGGCCGGGCAGCTTGCTCTGGACGCGGATGCGTTCGCGCAGGTCGAAGAGCATGGTGCCGCCGCGCCGCCAGGGCACGCCGACGCGGCTGCGGAACTGGGCGATGAGCAGGCCGAAGAAGCCGACGGCGGCGACGACCAGGATGGTGCCGGGGGTGACCCGGGCGGAGGTGTCCTCCTCCGTGTAGGGGCCGAGGACGGCGGACTCGATGATGAGGGCGGTGGCCGCCGCCGCGTAGAGGGTGAGGAGGCTGGCGGGGCGCAGCACGAGGCCGCCCGCGACGATGGGGAGCACGAGGGCGGCGGGGGCGCACCAGTCCGGCTGGGCGATGGTGCCGAAGGCGATGGTGGGGACGGCGAGCATCAACAGGGTGAGGGCGAGCCGGTCGGAGCCGCCGCCCCGGAAGTAGTCGACGCCGGCTTTGCGCACGCCAGTGCGAGCCCGGTGCAGTGCTTTGCGCATCCGGGCCGTTGGAGTGTCTACGCCGCCAGTCATTGCATCGGGACCCTACCCACCCGTTCGGACGCGCGTCGATTCGTGGCGCGTCGAACCACCCACCGGAGTGGGCAATCGTAAGCGAAATTCGTTCGCGCGTGCCGGAAAGCGCTGCTAGGGATGGGAATATGACGATAGAGCTGCGAGTGCTTGACCCGTCCCGCTGGGACGAGTGGTTCGGGAAGTTGGAGCTGGCGTTCGGCGGGGTTCGGACCTCCCCCGAGGAGCGCGCCCTGTTCCACGACCTGACCGAGTGTGAGCGATCGATCGTGGCCTGGGACGGGGACGAGATCGTCGGCACGACGGGATCGTTCAGCTTCCGGTTGTCCGTGCCGGGCGGGGCCGTGGTGCCCGCGGCCGGCCTCACCATGGTCAGCGTGCAGCCGACGCACCGCAGGCGCGGGGTGCTGCGCGCCATGATGCGCCACCAGTTGGACGACGTGCGCGCGGCGGGCGAGCCGCTGGCGGTCCTGACCGCGTCGGAGCCGGAGATCTACGGCCGGTTCGGCTACGGGACGGCGACCCATGCCGCGTCCGCCGAGATCGACACCGCGCGGGTGCGCCTGACCGTGCCGGAGGGGGCCGACGGGGTGGCTCTGCGGGCGGTGGAGCCCGAGGCCGCTTTGGAGGCCTGCGAGGCGGTCTACGCCCGGCGAGTGCCCGCCCGGCCGGGGATGCTGGAGCGGCGCCCGGGCTGGGAGCGGCATCCGCTGCTGGACCCGGAGGGCGAGCGCGGGGGCGCCTCGCCGCTGCGCTGTGTGCTGGCCGAGCGGGACGGCGGGGTCACCGGTTACGCGCGCTTCGCGGTCAGGCCGGACTGGGACGCGGCCGGGCCCAAGGGGGTGGTGATCCTGCGCGATCTGGAGGCTCTGGATCCGGCGTCCTACGGCGCGCTGTGGCGTTTTCTCTTCGATCTCGACCTGACCTGCACGATCCAGACCGGTCGGCGACCGGTGGACGATCCGTGGCAGCACATGGTCTCCGACATCCGGCGCTGCCAGGTCCGGCTGCGCGACGATCTGCACGTCCGCCCGGTGGACCTCGGCGCGGCGCTCGCGGCGCGCGCGTACGCCCTGCCGGTGGATGTGGTCCTGGAGGTCACGGACCCGTTCTGCCCGTGGAACGAGGGGCGCTGGCGGCTGACCGGCGACGCCAAGGGCGCGAGCTGCGAGCGTACGGCCGACGCGCCGGAGCTGCGGCTGGGCGCGCGGGAGTTGGGATCGGCGTATCTTGGCGGGATTTCGCTGTCCGCGCTGGCGGGCGCGGGCCGGGTCGAGGAGCTGCGCCCGGGCGCGCTGGCCGGGGCGTCGGCCGCTTTCCTCAGCGACGTCGCGCCCTGGCTCCCGCACGGCTTCTGATCGCGTCCGGGCCCCGCCGCCGGCGGGGCCTAACGGCGCTGGCAGTTCGGGCACCAGAAGAGATTGCGGGCGGCGAGTTCCGCGGTGCGCACCTCGCCGCCGCAGATGTGGCAGGGCTGCCGGTCCCGGCGGTAGACGTACACCTCGCCGCCGTGGTCGTCGACGCGGGGCGGGCGGCCCATCGCCTCGGGGGTGTGCTCGGGCCGGACCGTGTCGATCCGGTTGTTCCGCACGCCCTCGCGCATCAGCGCGACCAGGTCCGCCCAGATCGCGTCCCACTCGGCGCGGGTCAGATCACGGCCCGCGCGGTAGGGGTCGATGCCGTGCCGGAAGAGCACCTCGGCGCGGTAGACGTTGCCGACCCCCGCGACCACCTTCTGGTCGAGCAGCAGCGCGGCGACGCTGGTGCGGCTGCGGGAGATCCGGGCCCAGGCGCGGTCCCCGTCGTCCGAGGGGCGCAGCGGGTCGGGGCCGAGCCGGTCGTGCACCGCCTGCTTCTCGTCGTCGGTGATCAGCGCGCAGGCGGTGGGCCCGCGCAGGTCCGCGTACGCCGCCTCGGTGGAAAGCCGCAGCCGTACGGTGTCGGTGGGCGGCGGGGCGGGGGCCCGGCCCAGGGTGTACGTGCCGAACAGGCCGAGGTGGACATGGACCCAGCCGGTCGGCGGGAAGCTCAGGAAGAGGTGCTTGCCGTGGGCCTCGGCGTGCTCGAGCACCTGCCCGTCGATGAGGGCCGCGCCGTCGGCGAACTTGCCCTGCGGGCTGCCGGCGCGTACGGGCCGGCCGCCGAACAGCTCGCTGTGGTCGGCGGCCAGCCGGTGGATGGTGTGCCCTTCGGGCATCAGGCCATCAGTCCTGCTGAGGGTGGTGGGCGGGGATGGGCGGCAGCTCGCCGGTGGTCTCGTAGGCGGAGAGCATCTCGATGCGGCGGGTGTGACGCTCCTCACCCGAGTACGGGGTGTTGAGGAAGATCTCGACGAACTTGGTCGCCTCTTCCCGCGTGTGCATCCGGGCGCCGACGCTGATCACGTTGGCGTTGTTGTGCTCACGGCCGAGCGCGGCGGTCTGCTCGCTCCAGGCCAGGGCGGCGCGCACGCCCTTGACCTTGTTGGCGGCGATCTGCTCGCCGTTGCCGGAGCCGCCGATCACGATGCCGAGGCTGTCGGGGTCGGCGGCGGTCCGCTCGGCCGCCCGCAGGCAGAACGGCGGGTAGTCGTCCTGGGCGTCGTAGATGTGGGGCCCGCAGTCGACGGGCTCGTGGCCCGCCGCCCGGAGCCACTCGACGAGGTGGTTCTTCAGTTCGAAACCGGCATGGTCGGAGCCGAGGTACACGCGCATGCCCCCGAGTGTGACACGGCCGTGTCGCCGTCACCGCCCGGGGTACGAGTTCCGAAAACCCCCAGTAATGCCGAGGAAACTCACGGAAATCCCAGGTAACGATCCGGAATCAAAGGTTCATTTGATCGTGACCCTGGGATTCACTTGCGACGCTCGTCACTCAAGAGCAAAGGATCGAGCATGAGCGCACAACCCGCCACCAACGCGGCCGAGGTGTCGGCCGATGGCTCCGGCCCCGGAGCGCCGGGGTCCGACGGCCTCAAGGCCGGCCTGAAGAACCGCCATCTGTCCATGATCGCTATCGGCGGGGTCATCGGGGCGGGGCTGTTCGTCGGATCCGGCGCCGGCATCGCCAAGACGGGGCCCGGCATCCTCATCTCGTACGCGCTGGTCGGCCTCATGGTCGTCCTGGTGATGCGGATGCTCGGCGAGATGGCCGCCGCCAACCCGACCTCCGGCTCCTTCTCCGCCTACGCGGACCGGGCGCTCGGCCGCTGGGCCGGATTCTCGATCGGCTGGCTCTACTGGTTCTTCTGGGTGGTCGTGCTGGCGGTCGAGGCGACCGCGGGCGCCGAGATCCTCGAGGGCTGGGTGCCGCAGGTGCCGCAGTGGGGCTGGGCGCTGATCGTGATGGTGGTGCTGACCGCGGCCAACCTGGCCTCGGTCTCCTCCTATGGCGAGTTCGAGTTCTGGTTCGCCGGGATCAAGGTCGTCGCGATCGCGGCGTTCATCGTGGTGGGCGGGCTCGCCGTCTTCGGGCTGCTGCCCGGCTCGGACAACGAGGGGGCGGGCCTCGCGCACCTCACCGACCACGGCGGGTTCCTGCCGCACGGCCCGGGCGCGATCCTCACCGGTGTGCTGCTGGTCGTCTTCTCCTTCATGGGCAGCGAGATCGTCACCCTCGCCGCCGGTGAGTCCGCGGACCCGCGGCGGGCGGTGACCAAGGCGACCAACAGCGTGATCTGGCGTGTCGCCGTCTTCTACCTGGGCTCGATCCTCGTCGTGGTGACCCTGCTGCCGTGGGACGACCCGAGGATCGCGGACAAGTCGAAGGGCAGCTACGTCGCCGCGCTGGACTCCATCGGCATCCCGCACGCCGCCGACGTCATGAACGTGATCGTGCTGACCGCCGTGCTGTCCTGTCTGAACTCGGGTCTCTACACCGCCTCCCGGATGGCCTTCTCGCTGGGGCGGCGCGGGGACGCGCCGGCCGCCTTCGCGAAGACCACTTCGCGCGGCGTGCCGCAGGCCGCGATCCTCGGGTCGGTCGTCTTCGGCTTCGTCGCGGTCTGGTTCAACTACCAGTGGCCGGACACGGTCTTCCAGTTCCTGCTGAACTCGTCGGGCGCGGTGGCGCTGTTCGTCTGGCTGGTCATCTGCTTCACCCAGCTGAGGATGCGCGGGATCATCCTGCGCGAGTCCCCGGACAAGCTGGTCGTCCGGATGTGGCTGTTCCCGTATCTGACCTGGGCGACGATCGCGATGATCTCGTTCGTGCTGGTCTACATGCTCACCGACAAGGACGGGCGCGAGCAGGTGCTGCTGTCCACGGCCGTGGCGGTGGTGGTCGTGGCCGTGGCGCTGATCCGCGACCGGCTCCCCGGGGCCCGCGGCCCGGCCGCCGCCAAGGGCGCCGACAGCGGCTCCAAGGAGGCCATGCTCCCGTAGGGCCGGCTTCCGCCCGCACACGACTCAGGCGCCGGACGAGGCAATGCCCGTCCGGCGCCTGAGTGCGTACGGAGACAAGTGCGTACGGAGACGAGCTAGCCGCGGCGGCCGAGCAGCTTCCACGCGGCGGGCAGCGCGCCCATCGCCAGCGCGGCCTTCAGCGCGTCGCCGATGAGGAACGGGGTGAGGCCCGCGGCGACCGCCTGGCCGAGGGAGATGTCCGCGGCCAGCGCGAGGTAGGGGACCCCGACCGCGTAGATGATCGCGGAGCCGGCCGCCATGGTGCCCGCCGTGCGCAGCACACCGCGGTCCCCGCCGCGCCGGGCCAGCGCGCCCACCACGGTGGCGGCGAGCAGCATGCCCAGCACATAACCGAAGGACGGCATGGCCGCGCCCGAGTGGCCCTCCGCGAACCACGGCACGCCCGCCATGCCGACCAGGGCGTACAGCGCGAGGGAGAGGAAGCCGCGGCGGGCGCCGAGCGAGGTGCCGACCAGCAGCGCGGCGAAGGTCTGGCCGGTCACCGGGACCGGGGAGCCGGGGACGGGCACGGAGATCTGCGCGGCGAGGCCGGTGAGCGCGGCTCCGCCGAGGACCAGGGCGGCGTCGCGGGCCAGGGTGTACCTGGCGGACGGGGCCGCCAGGCGGGCCCGGCGGGCAGGGAAGATCACGTCCGCGAGGACCGTGCCCGGGTGGACGGTGGCGGCAGATGCGGTACTCATCGACGGTTCTCCGAGGTGAGAGGCAGTGTGGGACAGGGTGACGGTAACCCGGGGGGCGGGGTGCGATCACGGTGGACGAGCGACAAACCCGCACCGGGCCGCTTGGAGGCTTCCGGCATGGCGACGCGGCGGGTACACAGCGTCACTCCGGGGTCCGATATTCAGACATCTGGGATCCGAGTGTTGTCCTGAGCGGACACTCCCCTCACACTGAGGTCGTTTTGCACCGTGCCCCATCCGCTCTCATGTAATGGACACAACAGACTCATGAACCGGACACCCGCGTCCTCCGCGCAGCCGCGCGACGCCGAGGCGGTCGGCACCGACCGGGCCGACGGAGCCCTGCTGTCCCACGGCCTCAAGCAACGCCATCTGTCGATGATCGCCCTCGGGGGCGTGATCGGTGCGGGCCTGTTCGTCAGCTCCGGCACCGGCATCGCCGCCGCCGGGCCGGCGATCGTGATCGCCTATGTGGTGTCCGGGCTGCTCGTGATGCTCGTGATGCGCATGCTCGGCGAGATGTCGGCGGCCAACCCGGCCTCCGGCTCCTTCTCCGTGCACGCCGAGCGGGCGATCGGCCCGTGGGCGGGATTCACCGCGGGCTGGATGTTCTGCGCGCTGCTGTGCGTGGCCATCGCGGCCGAGGCGATCGGCGCGGCGGGGATCATGGTCCAGTGGCTGCCGGACACGGAGTCCTGGATGTGGGTCGCGCTGTTCATGGTGCTGTTCTGCGGGACGAACCTGGCGGCCGTCAGCAACTTCGGCGAATTCGAGTTCTGGTTCGCCGCGCTGAAGATCACCGCCATCACGCTCTTCCTGGTCCTGGGCGTGCTGGCCATCCTCGGTGTGCTCCCGGACACCGACGCCCCGGGCACCGCCAACCTCACCGGGAACCACGGCTTCCTGCCCAACGGCTTCGACGGCCTCATCGTGGGCCTTCCGGCCACCGTGTTCGCCTACGGCGGCCTGGAGACGGTCACCATCGCGGCGGCCGAGTCCGAGCGTCCGGTCCAGGGGGTCGCGAGCGCCGTGCGCACCGCGATGTGGCGCATCGCGGTGTTCTACGTCGGCTCCATGCTGGTCGCCGTCACCCTGATCCCGTGGAACGACCCGTCGGTCGTCACCGACGGCCCGTACGTGGCGGTGCTGGGGCACCTGGGCATCCCGGCGGCCGGGCAGCTGATGAACGTCATCGTGCTGGTGGCCCTGCTCTCCGCGATGAACGCGAACATCTACGGCGCCTCCCGCATGGCCTACTCGCTCGCCAGGCGCGGCGAGGGGCCGGCGTTCCTCGCCAAGGTCAGCGGCGGGGTGCCCCGGGTGACCGTGCTCGCCTGCTCCGCCTTCGGCTTCTTCGCGGTGCTGCTGAGCTACTGGTGGCCGGACACCGTCTTCAAGTGGCTGCTCAACGCGGTCGGCGCGGCGGTGCTGATCGTGTGGGGCTTCATCGCGGTCTCGCAGCTGGCGATGCGCAAGCGGCTGCAGCGCGAGGCGCCGGAGAAGCTCGTGGTGAAGATGTGGCTGTTCCCGTATCTGACCTGGGTGGCGCTGGCGGGGATCGTCGCCGTGCTGGCGCTGATGACGCGCGAGGCCGACACCCGCACCCAGCTGTACTTCTCGGCCGGCCTGGCGGTGGCGCTCGCGGCGGTCGGCTACCTGCGGCAGCGGATGGTGACGACGCGGCGCTGACGCCGAGCCGGAGGAAGCCCCCGCGCGGCCGCGTGGGGGCTTTTCCGTATCCGCGCGCGAGGTGCGCCGGGGTGCCTCAGTCGAAGATCGGGCCGACCGTGCGGGTGCGCTTGATCTCGTAGAAGCCGGGGATGGAGGCGACCATCAGCGTGCCGTCCCACAGCTTGGCCGCGGCCTCGCCCTTGGGCGCGGGGGTGACGACCGGGCCGAAGAAGGCGATCTGCTCGCCGTCCGCGCCGGGGACCGCGATGACCGGGGTGCCCACGTCCTGGCCGACCAGGTCGATGCCCTCCTTGTGGGAGGCGCGCAGCCGCTCGTCGTACGCGTCGGTGTCGGCGGCGTCCGCGAGGTCGGCGGGCAGCCCCACCTCCTCGAGGGCGGCCACGATCGTCTCGCGGTTCCGCTCCAGGCCCTGGTTGTGGAAGCGGGTGCCCAGCGCCTCGTAGAGCGGGCCGAGCACCCCGTCGCCGTGCTTCTGCGCGGCGGCGATGCACACCCGCACCGGACCCCAGGCGGGGCCGCGCATCATCTCCTGGTATTCCTCGGGCAGTTCGTCCAGCCTGGGCTCGTTGAGCACGGCCAGGCTCATCACATGCCAGCGCACCTCGACCGGGCGGACCTTCTCCACCTCCAGCATCCAGCGGGAGGTCATCCAGGCCCACGGACACAGCGGGTCGAACCAGAAATCGGCAGGAGTCTTGGCGGTCTCGGTCACGGTTTCTCCTCGCACGGGCAACTGCGGAAAAGTGTCATGCGCTCCAGGGAACACGGCCGGGCGCGGCGGCCATTCCCCGATTCCCGTTGTCACTGCCGCGTGACATGATTCCGGGTGTCCACGATCTGATACGCGACATTCGAGACGATGACGAGGGAGCCGCGTCTTGCCCGGCGAGAACCTGACCCGTGACGAAGCCCGAGAGCGCGCGCGGCTGCTGGCCGTGGACGCGTATGAGGTGGCGCTCGACCTGCGGTCCGCGGTCGGGGAGCCCTCCGGCGACGGGCCCCGCACCTTCCGCTCGACCACCACGGTGCGCTTCCGCTGCGCCGAGCCCGGGGCGGGGACCTTCATCGACCTCGTCGCGCCGGAGGTCACCGCCGTGCGGCTGAACGGCCGGGAGCTCGACCCGGCGGCCGTCTTCGACGGCGCGCGGATCGCCCTGGACTCCCTCGCGGGGGAGAACGAGCTGGTGGTGGACGCGCAGTGCGCCTACAGCAGGACCGGCGAGGGGCTGCACCGCTTCGTGGACCCCGAGGACGGCCAGGTCTATCTGTACACGCAGTACGAGCCGGCCGACGCCCGCCGGGTCTTCGCGAACTTCGAGCAGCCCGACCTCAAGGCCCGCTTCACCTTCTCGGTGACCGCTCCGCAGGACTGGACCGTGCTGGGCAACGGCGCGGCGGCCGCGGTGGAGCCGGCGGGCGCCGGCGGCGGGTTCGCCACCACCCGCTTCGCGCCGACCGAGCCGATCTCCACCTACATCACGGCGGTCGTCGCCGGCCCGTACCACTACGAGCGGGACCACTACAGCCGCGCCCTGCCGGACGGCTCCACCCTGGAGATCCCGCTGGGCGCGCTGTGCCGCGCCTCGCTCGCCAAGCACTTCGACGCGGACGACATCTTCACCGTCACCAAGCAGGGCCTGGACTTCTTCCACGACCACTTCGACTACCCGTACCCCTTCGGGAAGTACGACCAGGCCTTCGTGCCCGAGTACAACCTGGGCGCGATGGAGAACCCGGGCTGTGTGACCTTCCGGGAGGAGTTCGTCTTCCGCGGCAAGGTCACGCAGGCCTCGTACGAGCACCGGGCCAATGTGATCCTCCACGAGATGGCCCATATGTGGTTCGGCGACCTGGTCACCATGGAGTGGTGGGACGACCTGTGGCTCAAGGAGTCCTTCGCCGACTTCATGGGGGCCTTCTCGCTCGTCGAGGCGACCCGCTTCACCGACGGCTGGATCACCTTCGCCAACCGCCGCAAGGCCTGGGCCTACCGCGCCGACCAGCTTCCGTCCACCCACCCGGTCACGGCCGACATCCGCGACCTGGAGGACGCCAAGCTCAACTTCGACGGGATCACGTACGCCAAGGGCGCCTCCGTGCTCAAGCAGCTGGTCGCCTACGCGGGGCGGGACGCCTTCCTGGAGGGCGCGCGCCGCTACTTCAAGCGCCACGCCTACGGAAACACGCGCCTGGCCGATCTGCTGTCGGTGCTGACCGAGACCTCCGGCCGGGACATGACGGCCTGGTCCCGGGCGTGGCTGGAGACGGCCGGGGTCAATGTGCTCACCCCGCAGGCCACCTATGACGCGGCCGGCCACATCACCGAGCTGTCCATCGTCCAGGACGCCGCCTCCCCGGAGCACCCGACGCTGCGCCCGCACCGGGTCGCCGTCGGCCTCTACCGCAGGACCGGCGCCACCGCGGGCGAGCCCAGCGCGCTGGTGCGCTACGCCCGGGCCGAGGTGGACGTGGACGGCCCGCGCACGGTGGTGGCCGAGCTGACCGGGGCGGAGCGGCCCGATCTGATCCTGGTCAACGACGACGACCTCACGTACTGCAAGGTCCGCTTCGACGAGGTCTCGCTGGACACCCTGCGCGGCCACCTGGGCGAGCTGACCGACCCCCTGGCCCGGGCGCTGTGCTGGTCCGCCCTGTGGAACCTGACGCGTGACGCGCTCATGCCCGCCCGCGACTTCCTGGCCCTGGTGGAGCGCTTCGCCGGGGCGGAGACCGACATCGGCGTGCTCCAGATGGTCCAGGCGTGGGCCCAGTCCGCGCTCCAGCACTACGCGACCCCCGACTGGCGCGAGGAGGGCGGCCTGCGGGTCGCCGAGAGCGCGCTGCGCGAGCTGCGGCGGGCCGCGCCGGGCAGCGGCCACCAGCTGGCCTGGGCCCGGTTCTTCGCCCAGACCGCCGCCACCGAGCTGGACCAGCGGCTGCTGCGCGGCCTGCTGGACGGCACGGCCGGGGTCGACGGGCTGGACGTCGACCAGGAGCTGCGCTGGACGTTCCTGGCCTCGCTGGCCGCCCAGGGCGCGGCCGACGCGTCGCGGATCGCGGCCGAGCTGGAGCGCGACGACACCGCCTCCGGCAAGCGCCACCAGGTGCGCTGCCTGGCCGCCCGGCCCTCGGCCGAGGTCAAGGCCGAGGCGTGGGCGGCGGTCGTGGACTCCGACGCGCTGTCCAACGCCCTGGTGGAGGCCACCATCGCGGGCTTCGCCCAGCCGTCGCAGGCGGAGCTGCTCGCGCCGTACGCGGAGCGGTACTTCTCCGTGATCGAGCGGGTGTGGCGGGAGCGGTCGATCGAGATCGCGATGTCGATCGTCCGCGGGCTGTTCCCGGGGCAGGGCGACACGGCGACCCTGGAGGCCGCCGACGCCTGGCTGGCCGGCCACCCCGACGCCCCGCCCGCGCTGCGCCGGCTGGTCCTGGAGGCGCGGGACGACCTGGCCCGGGCGCTGCGCGGACAGGAGTGCGACGCGCGCTCGGCCGCCTGACGGAGCCGGCCGACGGACCCGCCTGACGGAGCTGTCCGGGGGAGCCGTCCGGCAGAGCGCTTTCGGCAATCGAACTCCCGTACTTTAGTGCGGTGTTGTCCCTGTTTGTCGACGAGTGTGTCACAGCGGTTAGCGGGCCGGGCGGGCCCGGGAATGGCGGAGGCATGAACTCCGACACCCCGCTCTCGCCCCGCCCGCTGCACCACCTCGTGGACGGCGGGCGAAGCGTTCTGACGAGTCATCAGCTCCGTGAGCACGGTGTGACGGCGGCGGAGGCCGCCGAGCGCTGCCGTCCCGGCGGGCCCTGGCAGCGGATCCTGCCGGGCGTCCACCTGCTCCACCCCGGCCCCGCCACCGGCGAGGAGCGGCTGCGCGCGGCGCTGCTGTACGCGGCCGGCCGCGAGCGCGCCGGCGCCACGGACGGGGCGGGCGCGGGCGGGGCCACCGGGGCGGGCGAGCCCTACGGCGAGGCCATGATCACCGGGCTTGCGGCGCTGGCCCTGCACCGCTTCTCCGCCGCCCCCTCGCTGCGCTCCCTGGACCACGTCGACGTGCTCGTACCGCGCTCGCGGCGGCTGCGCTCCACCGGCTATGTGCGCTTCGTCCGGGCCGCCGCCCTGCCCTGCCCCCGCCGGATCACCGGCCTGCCGACCGCCCCCGCCGCCCGCGCCCTCGCCGACGCGGTGGGCCGGCTGCCCGACCCCGTGGCCGTACGCCGGCTGCTGGTCGAGGCCGTGCGCCACGGGCACTGCGAGGCGTCGGCCGTCGTGCGGGAGCTGAGCCGGGCCCGGCTGCTGTCCCGGCCGCACGTCGTGGACGCCGTGGACGCGCTGCTGGCCGAGGGGCGGGCCCTGGCCGAGGGCCTGCTGTACGAGATGGTGCGCGGACACGCGCTGCCCGAGCCGCTGTGGAACGTCGAACTGCGGCTGCCCGGCGGCTCCCTGCTGGCCGGGGTGGACGCCTACTGGCCGGCGCAGGCTGTGGCGCTGGAGATCGACGCGCGCACGCCCCGCCGTGGCGCGACCGCCCCGCTGGGCGGCTTCACGCCGGGGGGCGAGCACATGGAGCGGATGGGCATCACGGTCGTGCGCGTCACCCCCAGGAAGCTCCGCGAGTGCCCGGAGGCGCAGGCCGCGGTGGTCCGCACGGCGCTGATCGCCGCGGTGGACCGCGAGCCGGCGCCCTATGTGGTGATCCGGCCCCGCTGAGCGGCGGGGCTGTGAGGGCGGCCCTGAGCGGCCGGGCGGTGAGCGGCCCGGCGGTGAGTCGCGGGGCCGTGGGCGGCGGGCCCGGGGCGGCCGGGCCCGGGGCTCATGGCTTGCGCAGCAGCAGCTCGGTGTTGCGGTCGCCCGGGTCGCCCGCGAGGGCCTGGCTGCGCCCCGGGGCGTTGTAGGACAGCTCGCGGTAGAGCGCGGCGAGGCCGGTCTGGGACAGGTCGGAGTGGTCCGTGCGGCGCGGCGCGGCCGACTCGACGAGGGTGGTGAACAGCGACAGCGTCCCGTCGTGGTTGTCCACCACCTCGATCACCCGGGCGAGCTGGGGGAAGTCCACGTGGGAGGCGGTGGTGATCTCCCAGAAGGTGCCGCGCGGGGTGATCTCGCATCTGTGGCTGTGGCCGTTGATCCACGCCAGCACCTGGGGGTGGCGCTTGAAGAGGGCCACGATCTCGTCGCCGCCGTGCCGGGCCTCCGCGGGGCGGGCCGGGTCCCGGTTCAGGTTGTCCATGCTGCGGCTGTAGTGGTGGCTGAAGACCAGGATCCGGTCGTCCTTGTGGGCCTTCAGGGTGCGCTCCAGCCAGCGGAGCTGCGCGGTGCCCAGCGACCCGGTGTAGTGGCCGCCCGGGTCGGTGGTGTCCAGGCTGATGCCGAGGACGTCGTCGGAGATCCGGAACGAGTAGTAGCAGGTGTCCTCGTCGAGGTTCGCCTTGGTGTAGCCGTGGCCGACCGGGCCGGGGCCGGTGTGGGCCGGGTCCAGGTGGGCGGTGAGGAAGTCGCGGCGGGTGAAGGGCGCGCGGCGCTCGTCGGGGGTGACGGTGCGCATGTCCTTGGCGTGGGCGCGCAGCAGCTCCTTCATGACCTTGCCCGTGGGGTCGCCGCCCTTGCGCTCGTCCTTGAAGCGCTCCGCGGCCTCGGCGGCCGGGATGATGTGGAGCTTGCGGCTGCCGGTGGCGAGGTCCGCGAAGTAGTTCCCGCCGAAGGAGTAGACGCCGCCGGCCAGGTCGTCGTGGTTGCCGATGGTCGAGTACCACGGCAGCCGCAGCCCGGGGCTGTTGACGGTGCGCAGCGCGGCCTGGAGGAAGCCGTCGACGCGCGGGAAGCCGAGCTGCTTGTCGGCGTCGCGCAGCGCGCTCTCCGGGTGCCAGAAGGCCTTGATCCCGCTGTTCTGCACGCCCTCGTAGTGGCGCGGGTCGCCCGTGTTGGGGGTGATCCGGCCGCCGTTCATCACGCCCAGGAACCAGTCCAGCTCGATCCGCGCGTTGTTGTCGGTGTTGTCGCCGGTGGTCATGACGAAGGACAGCGGGGAGCCGGTGGCCGGCCCGCCGCGCAGGCCGTTGACCCGCTCGATCAGGGACGCGGCGCCGACCACGGTCAGCGCCTCGTGGGGCCGCCAGGAACCGGGCCGCCCGGCGCGCAGGAACTCGTAGCGCAGCGGGTGCTGCACATCGGTGAGGTGCAGGTCGGTGAGCTGCACGAAGGAGGCGAGCGTGGTGCGCCGGGCCTCCCGGCCGCTCTTGGCCCCGGCCAGCTCGGTGCGCACGGTACGGGCCCAGGCCGGGCCGTCGCCGAGCCGGCGGTAGGAGCCGGCGCCGCGCGGGGCGGAGAAGGTCTCCAGCGTGGTCCCGGCGGTCGAGGGGAGCGCGGGGGCGGTGGCGACCCTGCGGCCGGCGGCGCGCACCTGGGCGGGCTGGGAGGCGGTGGCCGAGCCGCTGCCGGGCCCGAAGGCGAGCCCCAGGCCGGTGGCGGCACTGGCGGAGGCGGCGGCGACGAGGAGAGTGCGGCGGTCGAGGGCGGTGGAGGCGGCGGACCGTATGCGGGACATGCGGGATCTCCCCGAGTGGATGCGCGGCAGCGGTCGGGCAGCGGGCTGCCCTGTCACCTGGGATCGTTGGCAGCCGGGGTGACCTGCGAGTTAACGATGCGGCAACGCCCGCCGCCGAAATACGCACGTGGATCTTGGCGGGAGCGAACGGTCATCCCGCACTCCGCCGCCGGAATCCCGCCGCTCACCCGGAGTTCACCGGGGCTGGGAACCCCGGCAGAACCCGGGGCGGGGCGTGTGCGCCGTGTGCGCGCGGCGTACGCCCGGCGCGGAAGCGTCCCGAGGTCCGGACAATGGATTGGACAAGGCCGCCGGGGCCACCCGCATGATGGGGGCACGCCGGGCCCACAGCGGCCCCCAGCAGCAGGCACGGAACATGAAGGAGCGCGTCGTGAGGATCGGAATCGTCGGAGCCACCGGCCAGGTCGGCGGGGTCATGCGCAAGATCCTCGCGGAGCGGGACTTCCCGGTCGAGGAGCTGCGCCTGTTCGCCTCGGCCCGCTCCGCCGGGCGGACGCTCCCCTGGCGGGACACCGAGATCTCCGTCGAGGACGCGGCCACCGCCGACTACTCGCGGCTGGACATCGCGCTGTTCTCCGCGGGCGGCGCCACCTCCCGGGCGCTGGCGCCCAAGGTGGCCGCGGCCGGCGCCGTGGTGATCGACAACTCCTCCGCCTGGCGGATGGACCCCGAGGTGCCGCTGGTGGTCTCCGAGGTCAACCCGGACGCCGCCGCGCACCGCCCCAAGGGCATCATCGCCAACCCGAACTGCACCACCATGGCCGCCATGCCGGTGCTGCGCCCGCTGCACGAGGAGGCCGGCCTCACCGCCCTGGTCGCCACCACCTACCAGGCCGTGTCCGGCTCGGGCCTGGCCGGGGTGGAGGAGCTGGACGGGCAGGTCCGCAAGGTCGTGGACGGCGCGCCCGCGCTGACCCACGACGGGTCGGCCCTGGAGTTCCCCGAGCCCGCCGTCTACAAGCGCCCCATCGCCTTCAACGTGCTGCCGTTCGCGGGCAACCTCGTGGACGACGGCCGCTTCGAGACGGACGAGGAGCAGAAGCTCCGCAACGAGTCCCGCAAGATCCTCGAGATCCCCGACCTGAAGGTCTCCGGCACCTGCGTCCGCGTCCCCGTCTTCACCGGCCACTCGCTCCAGGTCAACGCCCGGTTCGCGAACCCGCTGAGCGTGGCCCGCGCCTACGAGCTGCTGGAGGGCGCCCCGGGCGTCGAGCTCTCGGAGATCCCCACCCCGCTGCAGGCCGCGGGCAAGGACGCCAGCTTCGTGGGCCGCATCCGGGTGGACGAGACGGTGGACAACGGCCTCGCGCTCTTCCTGTCCAACGACAACCTCCGCAAGGGTGCGGCGCTCAACGCGGTGCAGATCGCGGAGCTGGTGGCGGCCGAGCTCAGCTGAGCACCGCCGTTCCGGGCACCTGAGGGGCGCACCCGCGGCGCCGGGCGGATTATCGCGGGCGACCGACCGGCCTTGCGTGGAAGGATGGCCGAAACGTCGTATGCGAAGGAGATGCCCAGGTGCCTGGAACGAACCTGACCCGCGAAGAGGCGCAGCGGCGGGCCCGGCTGCTCACCGTGGACTCGTACGAGATCGAGCTGGATCTCTCGGGCGCGCAGGAGGGCGGCACCTTCAGGTCGGTCACCACGGTGCGCTTCGAGGTGGCCGAGGCGGGCGCGGACTCCTTCGCGGACCTGGTCGCGCCCACCGTGCACCAGGTGGTGCTCAACGGGTACGAGCTGGACCCGGCGGAGGTCTTCGCGGACTCCCGGATCGCGCTGACCGGCCTGCGGGCGGGGCGCAACGAGCTGCGGGTGGTCGCGGACTGCGCGTACACCAACACCGGCGAGGGCCTGCACCGCTTCGTCGACCCGGTGGACCAGCAGGCCTACCTCTACACGCAGTTCGAGGTGCCGGACGCGCGCCGGGTGTTCGCGAACTTCGAGCAGCCGGACCTGAAGGCCACCTTCCAGTTCACCGTGACGGCGCCCGAGGGCTGGACGGTGATCTCGAACTCGCCGACGCCGGAGCCCAAGGACAACGTCTGGCGCTTCGAGCCGACGCCGCGCGTCTCGACGTACATCACCGCGCTGATCGCGGGGCCGTACCACAGCGTGCACAGCAGCTGGGAGGGCGAGGGGCGGTCGGTGCCGCTGGGCATCTACTGCCGCCCCTCGCTCGCCGAGTTCCTGGACTCGGACGCGATCTTCGAGGTGACCCGGCAGGGCTTCGACTGGTTCCAGCAGAAGTTCGACTACGCCTACCCGTTCGCCAAGTACGACCAGCTCTTCGTGCCGGAGTTCAACGCGGGCGCGATGGAGAACGCGGGCGCGGTCACCATCCGCGACCAGTACGTCTTCCGTTCCAAGGTCACGGACGCGGCCTATGAGATGCGCGCGGAGACCATCCTCCACGAGCTGGCCCACATGTGGTTCGGCGACCTGGTCACCATGGAGTGGTGGAACGACCTGTGGCTGAACGAGTCGTTCGCCACCTACACCTCCATCGCCTGCCAGGCGTCCGCCCCCGGCAGCAGGTGGCCGCACGCCTGGACCACCTTCGCCAACTCGATGAAGACCTGGGCCTACCGGCAGGACCAGCTGCCGTCCACCCACCCGATCATGGCCGAGATCCGCGACCTGGACGACGTCCTGGTCAACTTCGACGGCATCACGTACGCCAAGGGCGCCTCGGTCCTCAAGCAGCTCGTCGCCTACGTCGGCGAGGAGGAGTTCTTCAAGGGCGTCCAGGCGTACTTCAAGCGCCACGCGTACGGCAACACCCGGCTGTCCGACCTGCTCGGCGCGCTCGAGGAGACCAGCGGCCGGGACCTGAAGACCTGGTCGAAGGCGTGGCTGGAGACGGCGGGGATCAACGTCCTGCGGCCCCGGATCGAGACCGACGCCACCGGCACGATCACCTCCTTCGCGGTCCGCCAGGAGGCCCCGGCCCTGCCGCCCGGCGCCAAGGGCGAGCCACTGCTGCGCCCGCACCGCATCGCGATCGGCCTGTACGACCTCGACAACACCGGCAAGCTGGTGCGCACCGACCGCCTCGAGGTGGACGTGGACGGCGAGCTGACCCCCGTGTCGGCCCTGGCCGGCCGCAAGCGCCCGGCCGTGGTCCTCCTCAACGACGACGACCTGTCGTACGCGAAGGTGCGGCTCGACGCCGACTCGCTGGCCGTGGTCACCGAGCACCTGGGCGACTTCGAGGCGTCCCTGCCGCGCGCCCTGTGCTGGGCCTCGGCCTGGGACATGACCCGCGACGGCGAGCTGGCCACCCGCGACTACCTCTCGCTGGTGCTCTCCGGCATCCCCAAGGAGTCGGACATCGGCGTCGTCCAGTCGCTGCACCGCCAGGTCAAGGTCGCCCTCGACCTGTACGCGGCCCCCGACTGGCGCGAGACGGGGCTGGCGCGGTGGACCGAGGCCACCGTGGACCACCTGCGGGCCGCCGCCCCCGGCAGCGACCACCAGCTCGCCTGGGCGCGGGCCTTCGCCGACACCGCCCGCACCGACGAGCAGCTCGACCTGCTGGCGGGGCTGCTCGCGGGCACCGAGACCATCGAGGGCCTGGCCGTCGACACCGAGCTGCGCTGGGCGCTGCTGGAGCGGCTGGCCGCGACCGGCCGGGCCGGCGAGGAGGCGATCGCCGCGGAGCTGGAGCGGGACCGCACCTCGGCGGGCGAGCGCCACGCCGCCACCGCGCGCGCCGCGCGGCCGACGCCGGAGGCGAAGGCCGAGGCGTGGGCGTCGGTCGTGGAGGACGACAAGCTGCCCAACGCGGTGCAGGAGGCCGTCATCCGCGGCTTCGTCCAGACCGACCAGCGCGAGCTGCTGGCCCCGTACACCGAGAAGTACTTCGCCGCGGTGAAGGGGGCCTGGGACACCCGCAGCCACGAGATGGGGCAGCAGATCGCGATCGGGCTCTACCCGAACGTGCAGGTCTCGCAGGAGACCCTGGACGCGACCGACGCCTGGCTGGCCTCGGCCGAGCCCAGCGCGGCTCTGCGCCGCCTGGTCACCGAGTCCCGCGCGGGCGTCGAGCGCGCCCTCAAGGCCCAGGCGGCGGACGCGGCGGCGGGCTGATCCCGTCCCGGGGCTCCGCCCCGGGCCCCGGTCCCCGGTCGCCGGACGGGCTGATCAGCCCGTCCGGCGACCGGGCCGGCCGGTGTCAGACGCTCGCGGCGCGGGCCGCGCGGCGGGCGAGCATCGCCTCGCGGCGCTCGTCGAACTTCGTGGCCTGGGCGTCCAGGCCGCCCATGTACAGCCCCAGCTCCTCCTGCGCCTTGAGCCCCTCGCCGGTGAGCCCGGAGATCTCCAGGACCTTGAGGAAGCGCAGCACGGGCTGCAGTACGTCGTCGTGGTGGATGCGCAGGTTGTAGATGCCGCCGATGGCCATCTGCGCGGCGGCCCGCTCGAACCCGGGGATGCCGTGTCCCGGCATGCGGAAGCCGACGACCACGTCGCGGACGGCGCACATGGTCTGGTCGGGCGCCAGCTCGAACGCTTTCCCCAGCAGGTTCCGGTAGAAGACCATGTGGAGGTTCTCGTCGGTGGCGATGCGGGCGAGCATCCGCTCGCAGACCGGGTCGCCGGAGTGGTGGCCGGTGTTGCGGTGGGACACGCGGGTGGCGAGCTCCTGGAAGGCCACGTACGCCACGGAGTGCAGCATGCTGTGCCGGTTGTCGGACTCGAAGCCCTCCGACATGTGGCTCATCCGGAACCGCTCCAGCTCGACCGGGTCGACCGCGCGGCTGGTGAGCAGGTAGTCGCGCATGACGATGCCGTGCCGGCCCTCCTCCGCCGTCCACCGGTGGACCCAGGAGCCCCACGCCCCGTCGCGGCCGAAGAGCGTGGCGATCTCGTGGTGGTAGCTGGGCAGGTTGTCCTCGGTGAGGAGGTTGACCACGAGCGCGATCCGGCCCACGTCGCTGACCTTGGACTGCTCGGGCGCCCATGCCTCGCCGCCCATCACGCCGTCGAAGTCGCGGCCTTCGCTCCACGGCACGTACTCGTGGGGCATCCACTCCTTGGCGACCTTCAGATGCCGGTTGAGCTCCGCCTCGACGACCTCTTCGAGGGCGTACAGCAGGCGGCTGTCGCTCCATACGGCCTGACCGTGACGGTGGGAGGGGGCAAGGGTCACAGCGGCTCCTGGGGGCGTTGTGGGATGTGTTACCTACGGCTGCGTAGGTTCGACCTACGGGTCCGTAGGTTACGACACCGTAGGTTAAAGCGAAAATAAAAGGACCCCGTGCTGCGGGAGAACGCGGGCGTCCGGTGCGGTGACGCACAGGCGCGGACAGGCACAGACAGGACAGGCCCAGACAGGCACGGACACGCACGGACAGGCACGGACAGGCACGGATACGACGAGGGCGCCCGCCGGCCCATGGCCGGGGGCGCCCTCGTTTCACGGCGTCGTCGCGTCAGTTCATGTCAGTCACTGCGCTTGCGGCTCTTGTCACCGATCATCACCAGACCGGCGATGACGGCGAAGAGGACAAGGGGAGTGACGACGTAGAGGCCCAGCGTCTCGGCGACGCTCAAGCCCGGACCCGGGTCGTCACCGTCGTCGCGGAACGCGAACGCGGGGGACGACACCATCAGCATCGCCGTCGTCGCGGCGACGATGGCACCGGCGCGCACGGCGTTCTTTTTGACCTTGTTGCTCACGGACTCACGGTATCGGACGCCCTCGCGCCCCGCGTGCCCGGGGTGGGCTTGATCCCGCGCCCGCCCTCGGCCCCGGGTGGCGCCGCCCGCGTGACCTCGCCCATCAGGGCGTGCAGCCGGGGCGAGGCGACCAGATCCTCCAGCGACACCGGGCGCCCGGCGGCGTCCGCGATGGGCAGCCGCCAGTTCGGATACTGGTCCCAGGTCCCGGGGAGGTTCTGCGGGCGCCGGTCCCCCACCGTGTCCGGCAGCCACACCCCGACCAGCTTCGCCGGGGTGCGCAGCAGAAAGCGGTGGACCGCCTTCACCGCCCCCTCCTCGTCGTCCGGGCCCTCCGGGAGCAGCCCCAGCCGCCCCAGCAGCGCCAGCCACTCCGCGACCTCCACCGCGTCCTCGGCCCGCTCGCGCTCGAGCGGGCGGGTGAGCAGGCCCAGCCGGTGCCGCAGCTCGACATGGTCGCCGGTGAGGCGGGCGGCGGTGCTCGGCAGGTCGTGGGTGGTGGCGGTGGCCAGGCAGTCGGCGCGCCACTCCTCGGGCGCCAGCGGACGGGCCCGGGCGGGCGCGGCACCCTCGCCCTCCCCCGGCTCGCTCTGCTCCCCACTCGGGGCGGCCCCGCTGGTCCCGCCGTCCGCGCCGTCCGCGCCATTCGCGCCCGTGTAGTCCCGTTCGAACCACAGCACCGACGTGCCCAGCACCCCCCGCTCGGCCAGCGCCTCCCGCACCCCCGGCTCGACCGTGCCCAGGTCCTCGCCGATGACCACCGCCTCCGCGCGGTGCGCCTCCAGCGCGAGCACGCCGAGCATGGCCTCCGCGTCGTAGCGGACGTAACAGCCCTCGGTCGGCTCCCGCCCCTCCGGCACCCACCACAGCCGGAACAGGCCCATCACATGGTCGATGCGCAGCGCGCCCGCGTGGCGCAGCAGCCCGCGCAGCAGGTCGCGGTAGGCGGCGTAGCCCGTGGCGGCCAGGGCGTCCGGCCGCCACGGCGGCAGCCCCCAGTCCTGGCCGCGGGAGTTGAACGCGTCCGGCGGCGCGCCGATCGACATCCCGGACGCGAAGACGTCCCGCAGCGCCCAGGCGTCGGCGCCCGAGGGGTGCACCCCGACCGCCAGGTCGTGCACCAGGCCGATGGCCATCCCGGCGCCCCGCGCGGCGCGCTGGGCGGCGGCCAGCTGCGCGTCCGTCAGCCAGGCGAGCCAGCAGTGGAAGTCGACCCGGTCCAGGTGCTCGCCGCGGGCGCGGGCGACGGCGGCGGAGCCGGGGTCGGCCAGCCCGTCCGGCCAGGCGCGCCAAGCGGGGCCGTGGATCTCGGCGAGCGCGCTCCAGAGCGCGTGGTCCTCGAGGGCCTGGCCGCGCTCGGCCAGGAAGTCGCAGTAGGCGGCCCGGCGGCCGGGGCTGAGAGGCACGGTCCGTACCAGCTCCAGGGCCTCGCGCTTGAGCGCCCACACCGCGTCCCGGTCGATCAGCGCGCCCTCGTGGAGCACGGCGGCGCGCAGCGCGGCTGCCCGGTCCAGCAGCTCGTCGACGCGCTGTCGGACGGGGCCGCGCAGATGGGCGTATTCGGGCACGTCCTCGACCCGCAGATGGACCGGGTCGGGGAAGCGGCGGGAGGAGGGGCGGTACGGCGAGGGGTCGGTGGGCTCGGCGGGCGTGCCGGGCAGGGCCGCGTGCAGCGGGTTGAGCTGGAGGAACCCGACGCCCAGGGCCCGGCCCGACCAGGCGGCGAGGTCGGCCAGGTCGCCGAGGTCGCCCATGCCCCAGGAGCGCGCGGACAGCAGGGAGTAGAGCTGGACGAGGAAGCCGTGGCTGCGCGCCGGAGGGGCGGGCATCCGGTCGGGGGCGACGATCAGGGTGGCGGTGGCCGAGCGGCCGTCGGGGGCCTGGGCCCGCACGGTGTGGCTGCCCGGGGGGAGACCCGGGGGCGCCGGGCCGTCGGCTCCGGGCCGCCAGTCGAGCACCGCCCCGTCCTCGGTCTCCACCCGCAGCGCGGTGCCCTCGGGCAGCCGTAGACGCGGCGGCCTGCCGGGGCGGGCCACCACGCACGGGGGCAGCAGCCGGGAGCGCTCCTCGCGGTCGTGCCGCTCGAGGGCGGCCCGCACGGCGTCGGGGGTCGAGGCGTCCACGCCGAGCGCGGCGAGCACGGCGACGACGGTCTCGTCGGGCACCCGTACGGTGCGCCCGGGGGCGGGCTCATAGGAGGTGGCGACGCCGTGCAGCTCGGCGAGCCGCGCTCTGCCCATCAGTACTCCATCGGCTCCATGCCCGCTCCCGGGCCGAACGCGGCGGTGGTCGGCTCGCTCGTCAGCCGCGGTTCGGCGGCGAGCGGAGGCTCGCTGGTGAGGGGGGCCAGGTCGGCGGGCGCGGGCTCGCTGGTGAGCGGCGCCTCAGCGTACGGTCCGGAGCCGGACCCCTCGAGGCCGCACAGACCGCAGTCGGGGTGGGAGACCCCGGCGAACGGGTCCGGCTCCGGCATGGGTTTGGAGAGGGCGGAGAGCAGAAGCTGAGCTGACGCGGCCACACGGGCCTCCGGGGGTGTCGGCAGTGGGTCAGGGGCAGGCCTACCCAATAAGGGCGGCCGCAGACGTAACCGGTCCCCTAACGTGCCCCAGGTCACATTTCTTTGAGGCAGGCGATTTCACGGCCGTGAGGGGCCCGGGGCACACAGCTTACTGACCGACCGGGCCTTCCGGCGTCAGACTTGCGGAGCCCGCACCCCGCCGCCCGCCCCGCCGCCGCCCTCTGCCGTGGGCCCACACCGCTCACCTCGCGACAGCCCCACCACGGCATTACCGGCACTTCGGTCACCGCCGTTGACACCCTCGCGCGCGCGATGGTGGGCTCGACGACCGGTGGGGCCACACGCGTCCGGATCGAGGAGAAGCCCGTGCAGTTCCGGGGAAGCCGCGGGAGAACGTCGAGGGCGGCCGGCGCCACGGCCATGGCCGCGGCGGTCATCGGCGGACTGCTGGGCGCCGCGCCGGGCGCCGCCGCCGCGCCCGGGGCTCCCACCGCCCCCGGCGCCTCGGCCACGGACCGCGAGAGCGACGGCGGCCTGCCGCCCGTATGGCCGCGCCCCCAGTCGCTGCGCGCCCAGGGGGCCGGGGTGAGCGTGGGCCGGGAGGTCACGCTCGTCGCCGACGCCGCCTCCGACCCGTACGCGCTGGACGCGCTGCGCGCCCTGCTGCACGACGCCGGGGCACGGGTCGTCAACGAGGCCACCGAACCCACGCCCAAGGGCATGCCGCTGGCCGACGGGCTGGTGGTGCGCGTCGGCGGTCGGGGCGCGGAGCGCGCGCTGCGCGCCCTGGACGCGCCCGAGCGCGGCGATCTCCCCTCCGGCGGCTACCGCCTGGCGACCGGTCAGGTGTCCGGGAAGCCGACGGTCGCGCTGTCCGGCGTCGGCCCGGACGGCCTCTTCCACGCCGTCCAGACGCTGCGCCGGCTCATGGTCCGGCCCGACGGCGGGACGGGCACCTTCCCCGGGGTGGCCGTGCGCGACTGGCCGGCCGCCGCCGTGCGCGGCACCACCGAGGGCTTCTACGGCCGGCCCTGGTCCCACCGCGACCGGCTCGCCCACCTCGACTTCATGGGCCGTACGAAGCAGAACCGCTATCTCTACGCGCCCGGCGACGACCCCTACCGCCAGGCCCGCTGGCGCGACCCGTACCCCGCCGAGCGGCGCGAGCAGTTCCGGGAGCTGGCCGACCGGGCCCGCCGCAACCACGTCACGCTCGCCTGGGCGGTCTCCCCCGGCCAGGAGCTGTGCTTCTCCTCCGCCGACGACCTCAAGGCGCTGCTGCGCAAGGTGGACGCCATGTGGGCGCTCGGCGTGCGCGCCTTCCAACTCCAGTTCCAGGACGTCAGCTACAGCGAGTGGCACTGCGGCGCCGACGCCGACACCTTCGGCTCGGGCCCCGAGGCGGCGGCGAAGGCCCAGGCCCGGGTCGCGGGCGCGGTCGCCGCGCACCTGGCCGCGCGCCACCCGGGCGCCGCCCCGCTCTCCTTGCTGCCGACCGAGTACTACCAGGACGGCGACACCGACTTCAGGCGCGCGCTGGCCGAGCGGCTCGACCCCGACGTGGAGGTCGCCTGGACCGGCGTGGGGGTGGTGCCCAAAACCATCACCGGGGCCGAGCTGGCCGGCGCCCGGGCCGTCTTCGGCCACGCGCTGGTCACCATGGACAACTACCCGGTCAACGACTACGCCCAGGACCGGGTCTTCCTCGGCCCCTACGAGGGGCGCGACCCGGCCGTCGCCGGCCGGTCCGCGGCCCTGCTCGCCAACGCCATGGAGCAGCCGGTCGCCTCCCGCGTCGCGCTGTTCACCGCCGCCGACTTCGCCTGGAACCCGCGCGGCTACCGCCCCCAGGAGTCCTGGCGGGCGGCCGTCGACGACCTGGCCGGGCCCGACCCGCGCACCCGCGCGGCCCTCCGCGCCCTCGCCGGGAACGACGCGTCCTCGGTCCTCGGGGGCGAGGAGTCCGCGTATCTGCGCCCGCTGATCGAGGCGTTCTGGACGGCGCTGTCCGGGGAGACCGGCAAGCCAGGGCAGACCGGCAAGCCCGGGGCCGGCGGGGAGCGCCTCGACCGGGCGGCGGACCGGCTGCGCTCGGCCTTCAGGACGATGCGGGACGCCCCCGACCGGCTCTCCGCCACCCTGGGCGAGGAACTGGGCCCCTGGCTCGACCAGTTGGGGCGCTACGGCGACGCCGGCGTACGGGCCGTGGACATGCTCACCGCCCAGGCGCGCGGCGACGGGGCGGCGGGCTGGCGCGGCCGGACCGCGGTGCAGGAGCTGTGGGAGAAGATCGCGGAGAGCCGGGTGACGGTGGGCAAGGGCGTCCTGGCCCCCTTCCTGAAGCAGGCCCTCGCCCGGGCCGACGCCTGGGTCGGCCTGGACGGCGCGGACCGCGCGTCGCTGCGCACCTCCAAGGACCTGCGCGCCGCGGCCGACGGCGACGCCACGACCTCGGTGACCGCGGACGACCCGGTCACCGTGCGCTTCGACCGCGCCCGCCCGCTCACCGCCGTCTCCGCGCTCACCGGCCGCGCGGCCGCCTCGCCCGGCACCGTGGAGGCGCATGTCCCCGGCACGGGCTGGCGGCGGCTGGGCGCGGTCTCCGGCAGCGGCTGGACCCAGCTCGCCGGCCGTGGCCTACGGGCCGACGCGCTGCGCCTGACCTGGGCGGCGGGCGCCACGCCCCCCGCCATGCACGAGATCACCCCGTGGTTCGCCGACTCCCCGGCCGCCGAGCTGCGGCTGTCGCGGGAGGCGGTGGACGTGGAGGCGGGCGGCCGCGCCGCCGTCGTCGAGGCCCGGGTCACCGCCCGCCGCCCCGAGGACGTCCACGACGAGCTGACCGTCCACGCCCCGCGCGGCGTCCGCGTCACGGCCGACGAGGCGGTGACCGCCCCGCGCGGGGGCACCGCGACCGCCCGTATCGAGCTCTCGGTCCCCGCCGGGACCAGGACCGGGACCTTCACCGTCCCGGTGCGCTTCGGCTCCCAGGAGCGCGTGCTGACCGTCCGGGCCGTCCCGCCCACCGGCGGCCCGGACCTGGCCCGCGCGGACGGCGCCACGGCGACCTCGTCCGGGGACGAGACCCCCGACTTCCCGGCCTCCGCCGCGATCGACGGCGACCCCGCCACCCGCTGGTCCTCCCCCGCCGAGGACGAGGCCTGGCTGCGGCTGGAGCTCGCCCGCCCGGCCCGCGTCGGCCGGCTCGACCTGCACTGGCAGGACGCCTACGCCTCCCGCTACCGCGTCCAGGTCTCCGCCGACGGCCGCACCTGGCGCACGGCGGCGACCGTCTCCGACGGCCGGGGCGGACACGAGACCGTCCGGATGGACGCCCCCGGCACCCGCTTCATCCGCGTCGAGGGCGTCGAGCGCGCCACCCGCTTCGGCTACTCCCTGTGGTCGGTGTCGGCGTACGGGGTGACGGAGGACTAGCGGGTGTCTCCCTCCAGGGGGGTATCTCCGTAGGGACGCCCCGCGGACGGCCGGTGGACCGTCCGCAGTCATGACAATGGCCCGGACTCAGGCAGATTTGCCGTCGATCCGGGCCATGGCGTCCTCCGCGCCGTACGGCTGCAGGTATGGCAGCCAGCGCGGGTCCCTATGCCCCGTGCCGATGATCCGCCAGGCGAGGCCCGACGGCGGCGCCGGCTGATGACGCAGCCGCCAGCCGATCTCGGCGACATGGCGGTCGGCCTTGACGTGGTTGCAGCGACGGCACGCGGCGACCACGTTCTCCCAGGTGTGCTGGCCGCCGCGGCTGCGCGGGATGACGTGGTCGACGCTGGTCGCCACACCGCCGCAGTACGCGCACCGCCCGCCGTCGCGGGCGAAGAGGGCACGGCGGGTGAGCGGGACGGGGCCTCGGTAGGGCACCCGCACGAACCGCTTGAGGCGGACCACGCTGGGGGCGGGTATCGCACGGGTCGCGCTGTGCATCAGGGCGCCTGAGTCCTCGAGGCTGACGGCTTTGTCATTGAGGACGAGTACGAGCGCGCGGCGGAGCGGTACGACGCCGAGCGGCTCGTACGACGCGTTGAGGACCAGGACATGCGGCACGGGTGCCTCCTTGTACGCCGGCGGCGCGTGGCTCGCGCCGGGACGATCTCCCCCAGTTTCCCCTGAACCCCGGCCGGAACGCCACCATCACCGGGTTAACGGTTGAGAAGCATTTCCGGGCCCCGCCCGTATACCGCCGAACGAGCGGAATCGGGCGGCGGTCCGGGCCCGGGTCGGCCGCGTGAGTGGCGAGAATCACGGGCCACCCGGGCCCGGCGGCGGAAACCGCCGGGGCCACGCCCTCGCCCCGCTCTCGTACGCCCCCTTGACGCCTTCACGCGCTCTCGAACACAGGAACGGCGCATTCCCGCCCCGGCTACTGTGTGAAGGGTTGCTCGCGCGGTCCTCCGGGCGGGCATGTCGCACATGAAGGGTTTCCGCTGTGTTCTGGTCCGCTGCTCCGGCCGCCGACTCCACGCCTCCCCCCACGACGCTGAAGGACGCGCAGCAGAGCGCCACCAACGCCGCGGGCTGGGTGGAGGAGAACTGGTCCACCTGGCTCAGCATCGGGCTGCGCATCACGCTGATCCTGGTGATCGCCTTCGTGCTGCGGTCGGTCGTGCGGCGCGCGATCACCAAGCTGATAGAGCGCATGAACCGCACCGCCCAGGCCGTGGACGGCACCGCGCTGGCCGGCCTGCTGGTCAACGCGGAGCGGCGGCGTCAGCGGTCCGCGGCGATCGGTTCGGTGCTGCGCTCCGTCGCCTCGTTCCTGATCATGGGCACGGCCGCGCTGATGATCCTGTCGACGCTGCAGATCAATCTGGCCCCGCTGCTGGCCAGCGCCGGTGTCGCGGGTGTGGCCATCGGTTTCGGCGCCCGCAACCTGGTCACCGACTTTCTGTCCGGCGTGTTCATGATCCTGGAGGACCAGTACGGGGTCGGCGACTCGATCGACGCCGGGGTGGCCTCCGGTGAGGTGATCGAGGTCGGTCTTCGCGTCACCAAGCTGCGCGGCGACAACGGCGAGATCTGGTACGTGCGCAACGGCGAGGTCAAGCGGATCGGCAACCTCAGCCAGGGCTGGGCCACGGCCGGCGTGGACGTCCAGATCCGCGCGGACGAGGACCTGGAGGAGGTCCGGGCACTGATCACGCAGGTGGGCGTGGACATGGCGAAGGACGAGCCCTGGAACGAGCGGCTGTGGGAGCCGATCGAGGTGCTCGGGCTGGACGCGGTCTACCTGGACTCCATGGTCGTGAGGGTGTCGGCGCGGACCATGCCGGGCAAGGCGCTCGGCGTCGAGCGCGAGCTGCGGTGGCGGATCAAGAAGGCGCTGGACGAGGCGGGCATCCGGATCGTCGGCCGCCCCGTGGACGCGGACCTGCAGCCCGAGGACGCCTCGACCACGACGGTGACCGTCGCGCCGCCGTCGGCCCTGTCCAACCCGGACTCCCCGCAGGCCCAGGCCGCCACCCCGATACCGCCACCCGCCGCCCCTCCGGCCGCCCCGCCCGTCCAGAAGTAGCCGCGCCGGTGGGGTGCCGGCTCCCGTTGGCCGAGTCACCCCTCGGCGCTCATGAACAGTTCCTTGGACTGGTTCCAGGCGAAGCCGTCGCCGCATCACACATAGTTGCCCGAGGCGACCACCAGTCGGCGTGAGCCGCTGCCCAGCGCGTTGCCGTCGCAGGCCTTGTCCTTGCCGTCGAACGGGCCAGGCCCCGTTCCGGTGAGGCCTCGTTCTCTCCGTCGCTCGGCGACGGTGTCAGGCGCCGCTGGACCGCCGGTGGAGGATCGGTCGCACCCATTGACGCGTCCCGTTTCCGCACCTTACCTTGCTCTTCATCAATAGGAAAGTTTCTTAACAGAGACCGGAAGCGATACGGGGGCACCCACCATGGCGGCATCAGGCACTCCGGGGACGCCGCGCGTGCTGCGCGCCATGAACGACCGGGCCGCGCTCGAATTGCTGGTCGCCCACGGCCCCTTGACCCGGACCCGGCTCGGCGAGCTGACCGGTCTCTCCAAGCCCACCGCCTCCCAGCTGCTCACCCGCCTGGAGGCCGCCGGACTGGTCCGGACGACCGGGAACGTCACCGGCCGACCGGGGCCCAACGCCCAGCTCTACGAGATCAACCCGGCCGCCGCCCATGTCGCGGCGCTCTCCGTCGACCAGGAGGGCATCACCGCCGCCGTCGCCGACATCACCGGCCGGATCCTCGGCGAGCACCGGGTGAACGCCGACGCGACCGCCGAGTCGGTGCGCAACCGCACCGGCGAGCTCGTCGCCGAGGCCGTGGACGGCGCCCTGGCCGCCGCCGGGCTGGGCCGGGGCGAGCTGCGGCAGACGGTCATCGGCACACCCGGCGCGCTCGACCCGCGCACCGGGGTGCTGCGCTACGCACCGCACCTGCCCGGCTGGCAGTCCCGCACCATGCGGGACGAGCTGGCCGAGGTACTGGGCACCCCGCTGGTGATCGAGAACGACGTCAACCTCGCGGCCGTCGCCGAGCAGCACCACGGCACCGCGCAGGACTTCGACGACTTCGCGCTGGTCTGGGCCGACGAGGGCGTCGGCGCGGCCATCGTGCTCGGCGGCACGCTGCTGCGGGGGGCGACCGGCGGCGCCGGGGAGATCGGCTACATGCCGCTGCCGGGCGCCCCGCTCGCGCGCGGCGACGACAGCGCCGCCCGGCCGGACGCCGGCGGCGGCTTCCAGAAGCTGGTCGGCTCCCCCGCCGTGGTGAAGCTGGCCCGGGAGCACGGCATCGAGGCGCCGACCGCCCCCGAGGCGCTCGCCACCGCGCTGCGCACGCCCGGCGCGGGGGACGCCGTCCTCACCGAGCTGGCCCGCCGGCTTGCCACCGGGCTCGCCTCGGTCGTGGCGGTGGTCGACCCGGAGCTGGTGGTGCTCTCCGGGCAGGTCGCCCAGGCCGGCGGGGAGCGGCTGCGCGAGCTGGTCGAGGCGGAGATGACCGGGCTCGCGCTGCCCCGGCCGCTCCTGCGGATCAGCGCCATCGAGGGGGACCCGATTCTCATCGGCGCGCTTCAGACGGCGCTCGCCGATGCCCGTCACACCGTCTTCGACACCGCCTGATCCGCCGGCCCCACCTTGCCGTCCCCCGCGCACAAGGAAGTCCGCCCATGCCACGACGACCACTGGCCCGTCTCGCGTCCGCGCTCGGCGCCGGCGCCCTGCTGCTGGCGGGCTGCGCCAACCCGAGCACCGGCAGCGCCGACGACGATCCGACCAAGCCGGTCACCCTCACCTTCTGGCACGGCTGGTCGGAGAAGAACGAGGTGAAGGCGATCAACGACAGCATCGCCCGCTTCGAGAAGCTCCACCCGAACATCACCGTGAAGTCCGTCGGCAATGTCACCGACGAGACCATCAACCAGGCCCTGCGGGCCGGCGGTGGCGACGCGCCCGATGTCGTCACGTCCTTCACCACCAACAACGTGGGCCAGTACTGCTCGTCCGGAATGTGGGTCGATCTCGACCCGTTCATGGAGAAGACCGGCCTGGACAAGAAGAAGGTCTTCCCCAAGACGCTTCTGGACTACACCAGTTACCAGGGAAAGCAGTGCGCGCTGCCGCTGCTCGCCGACGCCTACGGCATGTACTACAACAAGGACGCCTTCAAGGAGGCGGGCATCGAACGCCCGCCGCGCACCATGTCGGAGCTCAAGCGGGACGCCGCCAAGCTGACCCGGCGCACCAAGGGCGGCGGCTTGGAGCGCGTCGGCTTCATGCCCAACTTCCGGCTCTACCAGAACAGCCCGGACCGGCTCTTCGCCCAGTGGGGGCCGGCCTACTTCGACAAGGACGGAAAGGCGCGGCTGGCGAAGGAAGGGAAGATCAAGGCGTTCTACGCCACCGTGCGGGACCTCATTCGGGAACAGGGCGGATACGGGGCGCTGGAGACCTTCCGCACCTCCTTCGGCGATGAGTTCTCCTCCCAGAACGCCTTTCTGACCGGCAAGCTGGCCATGCACCTGGACGGCGAATGGCGCGGCCTCTTCCTCAAGGACGCGAAGTTCGACTGGGGCACCGCCCCGCTGCCCGTGCCCGACGACCAGGCCGACACCTATGGCCGGGGCTTTCTCACCGGCACCGTCACGGGCATCGCGCACAGCAGCAAGCACCAGAACGCCGCCTGGGAACTGGTGCGCTTCCTGACCGCCGACACCGACCAGGTGGTCGCCTTCGCCAACGCCATCCACAATGTGCCGTCCACCAAAGCGGCGCTCACCTCCCCGAAGCTGGACCCGGACCCGGCGTTCCGCGCCTTTCTCGACATCGCGCAGAATAAGTACAGCAACGCCCTTCCGCCCTCGGTCAACGGTGGACAGTACGTCGTATCGCTGCGGGACTTCTCCTACGGCGTGGAGGCGGGAAAGGTCCATGACCTGGACAAGGGCCTCAAGGAACTGGACGACCAGATAGACGCCGACATTCTCCAGGCGCAGGACTGACGGAGCGCGACATGGCCACGACGACAACCACCGCCCCCGCCCTGCGCCGCAAGCGGCTGCGCGAGCGGCTGCGCACCCTCGGCTTTCTCTCCCCCTGGCTGGTCGGCTTCACGGTCTTCTTCGGCTATCCGCTGGTCGCCACCGTCTACTTCTCCTTCATGCACTACAACCAGATCAAGGCGCCGACCTTCGTGGGCCTGCGCAACTGGCGGTATGTGCTGGAGCAGATGCCGCTGTTCGGGCCGGCGCTGTGGAACACGCTGTGGCTGGTCGTGGTGATGGTCGCGCTGCGCGTCGTCTTCGGCCTGGGCATCGGGCTGCTGATCACCAAGATAAAGTCCGGGGCAGGGTTCTTCCGCACCGCCTTCTACCTCCCCTATCTGGCTCCTCCGGTCGCGGCGACCGTGGCGTTCGTCTTCCTTCTCAACCCCGGCACCGGCCCGGTGAACGACATGCTGGGAAAGGTCGGGATCGACGCGCCGAACTGGTTCAACGACCCGGCCTGGGCCAAGCCCTCGCTCGTGCTGCTGTCCCTGTGGGGCATCGGCGACCTGATGGTCATCTTCATGGCCGCGCTGCTGGATGTGCCGAAGGAGCAGTACGAGGCGGCCGAGCTGGACGGCGCCGGGGCGTTCACGAAATTCCGCTATGTCACCTGGCCGTCGATCACTCCCATTGTGATGTTCGCGGTCGTGACGGGCGTGGTGCAGACCATGCAGTACTACACCCAGGCCCTGGTCGCCGGAAAGCTGGCCTCGGGTGTCAGCATCGGACCGGGCACCGTCATCGAGCCCGGCTATCCCGACCATTCCACGCTCACCGTGCCCCAGCTCGTGTATTCGCTCGGCTTCCAGAACTTCAACACCGGGGCCGCCTGTGTGCTCTCGCTCGTGCTCTTCGCGATCGCGATGGCCGTCACCACCCTGCTGATGCGCCGGCGCGCCGGCCTGCTGTCGGCGGACGACTGAGAAGGCTCGAGAGGAAAAACCGACATGACCACCACCACCCTCTCGGCGCCGTCCGCGCCGGTACGGCCCGCCTCCCGCCGCTCCCCGGCCCCCGCCGCCCGGCGCAAGGCCGTGCTGCACTGGATCGCCGTCCACGCGGTCGCGGTCGCCGCCGCGCTCTTCTTCGTGCTGCCGTTCGTCTTCGTCTTCCTGACCTCGGTGATGAGCGACAGCCAGGCCATGAGCGGCGAGCTGTGGCCCGACGGCTGGCACTGGTCCAATTACGCCGAGGTCTTCAACACCCCCGGCTTTCTCGACTGGTGGCGCAATTCACTGATCTACGCCGGTCTCGGCACGGCCTTCACGCTCATCTCCTCCCTGCCGGTCGCCTACGCGCTCGCCAAATTCCGCTTCCGTGGCCGCCGCACCGCGATGATCCTGGTCATCTCGACGATGATGCTGCCGCCGCAGGTCGTGGTGGTGCCGATGTATCTGGTGTGGGCCCAGCAGTTCCATCTGTCGGGCTCGCTGTGGCCGCTGATCATTCCGATGGCGTTCGGCGACGCGTACTCCATCTTCCTGCTGCGCCAGTTCCTGCTGACGATCCCCCGCGAATACCTCGAATCGGCGAAGGTGGACGGCTGCGGGGAGCTGCGGACCCTGCTGCGGATCATCGTGCCCATGGCCAAGCCGGGCATCGCGGCCGTCGCGCTCTTCCAGTTCTTCTACTGCTGGAACGACTACTTCGGCCCACAGATCTACGCCGCGCAGAATCCGGGCGCCTGGACTCTCTCGTACGGGCTTGAGAGCTTCAAGAGCGCGCACAGTGTCAACTGGAACCTGACGATGGCCGCGACACTGCTGGTCATGGCCCCCGTCATCATCGTCTTCTTCTTCGCTCAGAAAGCCTTCGTCGAAGGCGTCACACTGACAGGAGTCAAGGGTTGAAGCTCGCAGTGGTGGGTGGCGGTTCCACCTACACCCCCGAACTCGTCGACGGATTCGCCCGGTTGCGGGACGCACTGCCCCTGGCGGAGCTGGTCCTGGTCGACCCGGCCACCGACCGGCTGGAGCTGGTCGGCGGGCTGGCGCGGAGGATCTTCGCCAAGCAGGGCCACCCCGGCCGGATCTCCTGGACCGACGACCTGGACGCGGGCGTGGACGGCGCGGACGCGGTCCTGCTGCAACTGCGCGTCGGCGGACAGGCCGCCCGGAACCAGGACGAGACCTGGCCGCTGGAGTGCGGCTGCGTCGGCCAGGAGACCACCGGCGCGGGCGGGCTCGCCAAGGCGCTGCGCACGGTCCCGGTGGTGCTGGACATCGCCGAGCGGGTGCGCCGCCGCAACCCCGACGCCTGGATCGTGGACTTCACCAATCCCGTCGGCATCGTGACCCGGGCGCTGCTGACGGCCGGGCACCGGGCGGTCGGGCTGTGCAATGTCGCGATCGGCTTCCAGCGGAAGTTCGCCAAGCTGCTGGGCGTGGCTCCGGACCAGGTGTCGCTGGACCACATCGGCCTCAACCATCTCACCTGGGAGCGGGCGGTGCGGCTCGGCGGCACCGACGGCGAGGACGTGCTGCCCAAGCTGCTCGCCGAGCACGGCGACGCGATCGCGGACGACCTGCGGATGCCCCGCGCGCTGCTGGACCGCCTGGGCGTGGTGCCCTCCTACTACCTGCGGTACTTCTACCAGCACGACGCGGTCGTGCGGGAGCTGAAGGCGGGGCCCTCGCGGGCGGCCCAGGTCGCGGAGATCGAGCGGCGGCTGCTGGAGATGTACGCCGACCCGGCGCTGGACGAGAAGCCCGAGCTGCTGGGCAAGCGCGGCGGCGCCTTCTACTCGGAGGCGGCGGTCGACCTGACCTCGTCCCTGCTGCGGGACACTGGCGAGGTGCGCATCGTCAACACGTTCAACCAGGGCACGCTGCCCTTCCTCCCGGACGACGCGGTGATCGAGGTCCCCGCCGCCGTGGACGCCCGCGGTGCGAGCCCGCTGCCCGTGCGCCCCCTGGAGCCGCTGTACGCGGGGCTGATCGCCCATGTCACCGCGTACGAGGACCTGGCGCTGGAGGCGGCGCTCAAGGGCGGCCGCGAGCGGGTCTTCGACGCCCTGCTGGCCCACCCCCTGATCGGCCAGATCGAGTACGCCGAGCAGCTGACCGACACCCTCCTCGCACACAACCGGGAGCACCTGGCGTGGGCCTGACGCAGTCCCAGGGCCTGACCGCCCACCCTCCGCACGCGTCCGTCCTGGCGATCGACGCGGGCAACAGCAAGACCGACGTGGCGCTGGTCGGCAGGGACGGGACGGTCCTCGGCACCGCCCGCGGCGGCGGGTTCCTGCCGCCCGTGGTGGGCCCGAAGGCCGCGGTGGACTCGCTCGTCCCGCTGGTGGCGCGGGCGGCGGAGGCCGCGGGGTTCGACCGGCCGCCCCGGGCCGGGCACGTCTCGGCGTGCCTGGCCAATGTGGACCTCCCGGCGGAGGAGGAGCAGCTCACCCCGCTGCTGGCGGCCCAGGGCTGGGGGGCCACCGTCACGGTCGCCAACGACACCTTCGCGCTGCTGCGGGCCGGGGTCGCGGACGACGGCGAGCCGACCGGCGTCGCCGTCGTCTGCGGCGCGGGCATCAACTGCGCGGGCCTGGGCCACGGCGGCCGCACCGCGCGGTTCCCCGCCATCGGCCGGATCTCCGGCGACTGGGGCGGCGGGGGCGATCTGTCGAAAGAGGCCATGTGGTGGGCGGCGCGTGCCGAGGACGGCCGCGGCGGGCCGACCTTGCTGGCCCGCGCCCTGCCCGAGCACTTCGGGCTGACCACCATGTACGAGCTGATCGAGGCGCTCCACCTGGGGCGGATCGCCCCGGCCCGGCGCCATGAGCTGACGCCGGTGCTCTTCGCGGTGGCCGACGCCGGCGACGAGATCGCGCGCGCCGTCGTGGCCCGACAGGCCGAGGAGGTGGTCACCATGGCCACCGTCGCCCTCACCCGTCTCGACCTGCTCGGTGAGCCGACGCCGGTGGTCCTCGGCGGCGGGGTGCTCGCGGCGCGCCAGCCGCTCCTGGACGGGCGGGTGCGCGAGTTGCTCGCCGAGCGCGCCCCGAAGGCCGACCCGAGGGTGGTCACCGCGCCGCCCGTCCTCGGGGCCGCGCTGCTGGGCCTGGACCGCACGGACGCCCCCGCGGCCGCGTACGCCGCGCTGCGCGCGCACTACGCCCGCCGCCGATGACGCCTGCGCCCCGGGTCGTTCCGGGTCGTTCCAGGTCGCGGCGGGTCATCGGGAACCGAAACGCGCCGAAAACCGTATGAGAGATAGGGAGGAGGAGAAGGACGACGCGGACACCCCCCGGGCCCGACGGCCCCGAGGCGAAGATCGCGATCGGGCCAAGATCCGGGCACGACCGGTGTGCTCATCAGCGGCCGAGTCCATACTGCTGCCCGGATACCTGTCCCCCGCCGCACCGGGCGACGGGCCGCCGACAGTGACGTAAGGGGTCAGGACCCAGGGGGAGGTCTCGTGGCACACCCGCCGACCACCGGCGCGGCCGGATCGCCGGCCGCGGGCGCGTTGTCGGGGCGGCGGCCCGCGTGGCGGGAGGGCATCGAGCGGGCCCGGGCCGCGGCGACGACCGAGCCGGGCCGGCTGCGCCTCATCGGAGCCGTGCTCGCTGCCCTGGTGGTGGCCTTCGGGGCGGTGACGGCCTGGCAGGTCTCCGACCGGCGGACCGCGGCGGACGCGGTGGCCGAGCACAGCCAGCCGCTGAGCGCCGCCGCGGCCGACATCTACCGCTCCCTCGCCGACGCCGACACCACCGCCGCGAGCGCCTTCCTGGCCGGCGGGCAGGAGCCGGCCGAGGTGCGCCGCAGGTACGAGGCGGACATCGACCGGGCGTCCAAGCTGCTGGTGCGGGCCGCGGCCACCACGGACGGCTCGGCCACCGCTCGTGAGGAGATACGCAGGATCAATCAACTCCTGCCGGTCTACACGGGCCTGATCGAGTCCGCCCGCGCCAACAACCGCCAGGGCCTGCCGCTGGGCAGCGCGTATCTGCGGTACGCCAACGACACCATGCGGGAGCGGCTGCTGCCGTCCGCCGGCCGGCTGTACCAGGCCGAGACCGCGCGGCTCGGCGAGGACTACGGGGAGGCGAAGTCCTGGCCGTGGGCGGCGATCGGCACCGGCGCCGCCGCGCTGGCCGCCCTGGGCTGGGCGCAGCGCCGCGACTTCCTGCGCACCAATCGGGTGTTCAACCGCGGGCTGCTGGCCTCGACCGCCGCCTCGGCGGTGGCGCTGTTGTGGCTGGTGGCCGGCCACGCCCTCGCCCGCGCCGGGCTCGACGACTCCGACCGCCACGGCGCCCAGTCCCTGCATGTGCTCAACGAGGCCCGGATCGACTCGCTGCGCGCCCGCGGCGACGAGAACCTGACCCTGGTCGCGCGCGGCGCGGTCGTCGTCGACAGGGGCGAGGACAAGGGCAAGGACGCCTATGAGGTGAGCTATGCGGAGCGGATGGCCGACCTCGTCGGCGAGCCCGGCGCCGGGGCGGGCGCCGGGGTCGACCGGGCCGTCTCCGGCAGCCTGCTGGCCCGGGCGCGGGACCTCGCGGACGACGCCGAGGGCCGCGCCCCGGTGGACGAGGCCGTCGCCCGCCTCAGGGAGTGGCAGGAGCGCCACAAGGCCGCCCGCGCCGCCGACGACGCGGGCAACTACAAGGACGCGCGGGCGAAGGTCATCGGGGGCGAGGGCAGCACCGGCGAGTCCTTCGACAAGGTCGACAAGCTGCTGGCGAAGGCTCTGGCCCATGAGCAGCGGGAGTTCGCACGGGCGGCGGACGACGGACGCGGCGCGCTGACCGGGCTCGCGGTCGGCGCGGGGGTGCTGGCCGCGCTGGGGGCGGTGGCCGCGCTGCTGGGCATGGGCCGCCGGCTGGCGGAGTACCGATGAGGGCGACGGGGGGCGTGAGGATGCGATCCGGGCGATCGGTGCGATCGGGCGCGGCGGCGGCCGTGTGCGCCCTGGGTGTGGCCACGGCGATCTTCGTGCCCGCGACGCTGGACGACCAGGGCGACGGGGCCGGGACCGCGCGCGGCGGGGCCGGGGCGCACCCGAGGGCCGCGCGGACCACGGCGGCGGCCACCGCCGACACGTGCGTCCGGCCGGAGGCCAGTCTGCGGCCGTCGAGCGCGAGCGGCCCGGCCATAGAGCGCATCAAGAACCGCCGGGTGGACGGCCACAAGCTGGGCAAGCTGATCGCCGGGGTGGACCAGAACAGCTACCGCTGGGGCTATCGCGACCCGGCCACCGGCGATCTCACCGGCTTCGACATCGACCTGGTGCGCGCCATCGCCGAGGACATCTTCGGCGACCCGGACGCGGTCATCTACCGCGCGATCCCCACCAGTCAGCGGATCAAGGCCCTCCAGCAGGGCAAGGTGGACATCGTCGTGCGCACCATGACCATCAACTGCGACCGCCTGAAGGACGTCGCCTTCTCCACCGCCTACTTCAAGGCGGGCCAGCAGGTGCTCGTCCCCAAGGACTCCTCCGTCACCGGGTACAACACGTCGCTGCGCGGCAAGAGGGTCTGCACGGCGAAGGGTTCCACCGCCGAGGCCGCGCTGGACCAGGAGAAGGGCGGCGCGAAGGACCTGGGCGCCATCAAGGTGGACCCGGTGCCCAACCAGCTCGACTGCCTGGTCAGGTTGCAGCTGGGCCAGGTCGACGCCGTGATCACGGACAACGCGTTGGCGGCCGGGCAGGCGGCCCAGGACCCGTCCGTCAAGCTCGTCGGCAAGCCGTTCACCGAGGAGTTCTACGGCGTGGCGATGAACAGATCCGACAAGGACCTGGTACGCCGGGTCAACAAGGTGCTGGAGGAGTACCGCTCCGGGGGTGAGAACAGTCGCTGGATGCGGGCCTACCGCAAGTGGCTCGCCGAAGATCTCGGCAAGACGGAGGAGAATCCGGCGGCACCCGCGCCGGCCTACAAGGACTGAGTCGCAGGGCACGGACACGGAGAGGTGATCGATGGGGGGCACGGGACCCTTCCCCAGTTCCACGGGGGAACCCGAGAAGCCGGTCATGGGCCGCGAGGAGGTCGACCGTGTGCTGGCGGGGCTCGTCGCCGAACACGAGGCGATCGAGTCCTCGCTGCTCGCCCTCCAGGACCACGCCGGCCGCAGACTCCTCGAAGGCGCCGAGCTGACCGGCGTCACCAAGGACCGCTGGGCCACCACCGAGCAGGCCATCTCCCTGCTGTGGACGTATTTCGACGCCTACACCGACGCGCTGAACGCCGCCCGTGAGGTGCGCGCCCGCCACCGCTGGCCCACGCCCGGCGAGTTGGCCGAGCTGACCGAGCTGCTGCGCGGCCCCGGCATCACACTGCCCAGCAGCGCCTCGCTCACCGGCTCGCCGCTGCTCAGCGAGCAGTTGACGCTGCAGGCGCTGGTCGACCGGATGAACCGCTGGTACGCCGAGGCGCTCGACGTCATCGTGACGGCCGACGCGGTGTGGTCCGCGCTGCCCGCCCGTATCGACATGCTCTCCGCCGAGCTTCGGCGCACCCGCTCGCTCGCCCACTCCGTCGGGGTGCGCCCCGGGGAGCACCCCTCGGGGGACGACCTCGAGCGGATCACCGCCGAGCTGACCTCGCTGCGCGCCGAGGTCGTCCGCGACCCGCTCGCCTTCTGGTCCGGGGCCTCGCCCAGCTCGGCGCCCGGCGGCGGCCGCCCCGACACCACCCGCTATGACGCCGCGGCCCGCGCCCTGGAGGACGTGCGGCGCGAGATCGAGGCGGTCCTCGATGTGCGGCAGGACGCGGAGCGGCGGCTGATGCGGCTGCGGGATGTGCTCTCCCGCGCGGACCGCACGCTCGCCGAGGCGCGGCAGGCACGTGGCGAGGTACTGGCCAAGATCGCGGCGTCCGAGGTGCCCGCGGTCAGCGGCCCGCCGACCGTGCTGCAGGAGCAGCTGGTCACGGCGGCCGAGTACCGCAGGCGCGCCCAGTGGCACCGGCTCTCCCCGCTGCTGGAGTCCCTGGAGGAACGCGCGGACGAGGAGCTGCTGCGCGCCCGGGAGTCGCTGACCGCGGTGACCGCGCCGCTGGCGGTGCGCGCCGAACTGCGCGGCCGTCTGGACGCGTACAAGGCGAAGGTCGCGCGGCACGGCCTGGCCGAGGACCCGCTGCTGATCGAGCGGTACGACACCGCGCGCCGGATGCTGTGGAGCGCGCCCTGCGACCTGCGCGCCGCCGAGGCGGCGGTGCTGCGCTACCAGCAGGCCGCGGCCGAGACCCTGGCCCCGCGCGGGACGGAGCCGGGCGGCCGGAGGACGGGGGAGGTCCTGTGAGCGTCGCACGCGCGGCCGCCGGGCCGCAGACGACCACGATGCACGAACTGTCGCTGCGCGGGCGACGGCGACATCAGCCGCTGCCGCGGCGGGGCTCACGGGGGATGCTGTGAAGGCGGGCAGGTGTCAGCGGCGCGGGTGCGGCGGGTCGTACGAGGACGTGGGCGGCGGCCAGCTGTACTGCGACACGTGCGGGATGGCCCCGGTCGTCTCGCGGGACGGGATGGTCGGCTCCCAGCCCACCGGCGTCACCGGCGTCGGGCGCGGCGCGGTCCGGGGCAGCGGCTCGTCGGGGAGCGGCCGCTCCTCCTCGCGCCCGTCGTCCCGGTCCTCCTCGTCCCGGCGGTCGGTGTCCGGGCGGCTGTCCCGCTCGCTGGGGTCGGGGCGGTCCTCCTCGCGTTCGGTGTCGGTGCGCAGCTCCCGCTCCTCGGCCGCGGCCTCGTCCGGGCGCAACCGCCTGGGCGCGGGCCTGGTCAGCATCCCCGAGGTGCCGCGACCCGACCCGCGTACGGCGGTGCTGGCCACCCCGGAGGTGCCCGAGCGCAAGCGGTTCTGCAGCCGGGGCGACTGCGGGGCGCCGGTGGGGCGGGCCCGTGGCGGGCGGCCGGGCCGCACCGAGGGGTTCTGCACCAAGTGCGGCCATCCGTACTCCTTCGTGCCCAAGCTGAGCCCCGGCGACATCGTGCACGGCCAGTACGAGGTGGTGGGGTGTCTGGCCCACGGCGGTCTGGGCTGGATCTACCTGGCCATCGACCGCGCGGTGTCCGACCGCTGGGTGGTGCTCAAGGGCCTGCTGGACACCGGCGACGAGGAGGCCCTGTCCGTCGCCGTGTCGGAGCGCCGGTTCCTCGCCGAGATCGAGCACTCCAACATCGTCCGCATCTACAACTTCGTCGAGCACCTCGACCGCCGCACCGGCAGCCTCGACGGCTACATCGTGATGGAGTACGTCGGCGGCAAGTCGCTCAAGGACATCGCCAACTCCCGCCGGGCGCCGGACGGCAGGCGTGATCCGCTGCCGGTGGAGCAGGCCTGCGCGTACGGGATCGAGGCGCTGGAGGCCCTGGGCCATCTGCACAGCCGCAACCTGCTCTACTGCGACTTCAAGGTCGACAACGCCATTCAGCAGCAGGACCAGCTCAAGCTCATCGACATGGGCGCGGTGCGGCGGATGGACGACGACGAGAGCCCGATCTACGGCACGGTCGGCTACCAGGCCCCCGAGGTGTCGGAGCTGGGCCCGTCGGTCGCCTCGGACCTGTACACGGTGGCGCGCACCCTCGCGGTGCTGACCTTCGACTTCCAGGGCTATACGAACGTCTTCGCGGACAGCCTGCCCGACCCGGGGAACATCGAGGTGTTCCAGCGCTACGAGTCGTTCTACCGGCTGCTGGTACGGGCCACCGACCCCGATCCGAACCGGCGGTTCGGCTCCGCGCAGGAGATGGCCGACCAGCTGACGGGCGTGCTGCGGGAGGTCGTGGCGCTGCAGACCGGGCGGCCCCGGCCCGCGATGTCCACCCTCTTCGGGCCCGAACCGCGGGTGGTGGACACCCTGTTGTTCGCGGAGCAGGGCCAGGACCCGTCCGCGCTCGGGGCCCGCCGCGCCCGCCGGGGCAAGGCGGCCGCCGACCCGCCCCCGCCGCAGGGCGTGCTCCCGCTGCCGCTGCCCGCGATCGCCCCGCTGGACGCCCGCGCCACCGCCCTGGCCCTGCCCGTGCCGCTGGTGGACCCGGACGACGCCAACGCCGGTTTCCTGGCCGGGCTGTTGACCTCGGCCCCCACCGAGCTGCACGCGGCGCTGCGGGCGGCCCCGGCCGACTCGCTGGAGCTGCGGCTGCGCCGCATCCGCGCCCAGCTGGAGCTCGGCCACACGCGCGAGGCGGGAGTGGCGCTCGACGGCCTGGAGGCCGGCTATCCCGACGACTGGCGGATCGTCTGGTACCGGGGCCTGCACGCGCTGGCGACGGGGGACAACGAGACGGCGGCCCTGTCCTTCGACGCCGTCTACGACGCGTTCCCCGGCGAGCCCGCGCCGAAGCTGGCGCTCGGCGTGTGCGCCGAGGTGCTCGGCCAGTTGGACAACGCGGCGGAGTACTACCGGCTGGTGTGGACGACCGACCCGAACCATGTGAGCGCCGCCTTCGGGCTGGCCCGGGTCCTGCTGTACGCCGGGGACCGCGCGGGAGCGGTGGCCGCCCTCGAATCGGTGCCGGAGTCGTCCATCCACTACACGGCGGCCCGGGTCGCGGCCGTCCGGGCCCGGCTGCGGCAGCGCACCGCGCACGAGCCGCTGCTGGGCGATCTGACGGCCTCGGCGCAACAGGTCGAGCGGCTGGGACAGTTGGGCATCGACGCGGTGCGGTACGAGCGGCTGTGCACGGAAGTACTGGGCAGCGCCCTGGATTGGGTACTGTCCGGCAGCAACGGTGCGCCGCCGGGCGGCGCCCGGCCGTCGCTGCTCGGCAGCAGTCTGGACGAGCGGGGACTGCGCTTCGGCTTGGAACGCTCGTACCGGGTACTCGCCAGGCTCGCACAGCGCGGCGAGGAAAGGATCGAACTGGTGGAGCGGGCCAACCGTTTCCGCCCCAGGACGTGGGTGTGATCGATGTCGCAGATGCCACGGCTGCCCCGGGTGGCAGCGTGCCCGACCTGTGAAGAGCCGCTGGAGTCGGGTGACAACTTCTGCGGCGTGTGCGGGGCCGACCTCGCGTCGGCCCCGCCGACCCCGCCGGTCCCACCGGCCCCGCCGACCCCACCGGCCCCGCTGGTCCCACCCGCTGGTCCCACCGGCCCCACCGGTCCCACCGGCCCCCGAAGTGGCCGTGGGTCATCCGGCGCCGCCGGTGAGCGGGACGGCGCGGGCCAGGCGGGAGGAGCCGGAGGACTACCCCCTCCCGGCCCCCGCCCAGGCCGCCCGGCCCGCCCCGCCGGGTCCCCCCGCTCCCCCCGCTCCGCCGGCCGGGGCCGTCTGGGACGCACCGCCCGCCCCCGCCACCCCACCGGCACCGCCGGCCCCACCGGCACCGCCAGCCCCGCCGGCCCCGGCAGCCCCACCGGCACCGGCCGCCCCGTACGCCGCCGCACCCGATGCGGGGCCCCCGGGGGCCGACCCGCGGGCCGCGGCCGAGCTCGGTGCCCCGGGCGCTCAGGCCACCGCGGGCACGTTGAGCAACCCGGGTGTTCCGAGCATTCCGTGTATTCCGGGTATTCCGACGGACAGTGATACGAACAGCGGCGGCGGGGCGTACCCCCGGCCGGCGGGCGGCGGCGGCCGCCGGTGCGCCGTGTGCCAGGAGGGCACCATCGACCACGACGGCTACTGCGACTCCTGCGGCCACGCCCAGCCCCGGGACCGCGACCACATGGAGCGGGAACTGGCGGGTGTCGCGGCGGCCAGCGACCGCGGCCTGCGCCACCACCGCAACGAGGACGCGTTCGCCGTGTCCGCCGCCGCGCTGCCCGACGGCTCACCGGCCGTCCTCGCCGTCGTCTGCGACGGCGTCTCCTCGGCGACCCGCCCCGACGACGCCTCCGCGGCCGCCGCCCACGCCGCCGGCCGGTCACTGCTCGCCTCCCTCCCCCGCGGCACCCACCCCCAGCAGGCGATGAACGAGGCGATCATCGCCGCCTCCGAGGCGGTCAACTCCCTGGCGGCGGAGCCCGGCGGGGCCGGCCCGCACGACGACCCCCACCAGCGCCAGCAGAACGCGCCGGCCTGCACCATCGTCAGCGCGGTGGTCACCCCCGGCATCCTCACCGTCGGCTGGATCGGCGACAGCCGCGCCTACTGGGTGCCCGACGACCGCTCGGCCCCGCCCGCCCGGCTCACCGAGGACGACTCCTGGGCGGCCCAGATGGTGGCGGCAGGTCTGATGTCCGAGGCGGAGGCTTACGCGGACGAGCGGGCCCACGCCATCACCGGCTGGCTCGGCGCGGACGCCTATGAACTGGACCCGCACACCGCGTCCTTCAAGCCGGACCGGCCGGGCGTGGTGGTGGTGTGCACCGACGGGCTGTGGAACTACGCCGAATCGGCGCAGGAGATGGCGCGCGCGGTGCCGCCGGACGCCCGCACCCGGCCGATGCACAGCGCTCGCGCCCTGGTCGGTCACGCCCTGGAGGGCGGCGGCCACGACAACGTAACAGTGGCCGTGCTGCCGTTCCCCGCGGAGCCGGGCAGGGCAGGATCCGGCTGATCCTCCGGTGAGTGCCGGCGGAAGCGCCAAGGAGCGGATCTGATGGCCAACTTCGCCAAGTCCACGGTCCCCCGGTTCTCGGTCGAGGTCTCCCAGAACGAGTACCTCCCCGAGGGGGGTCGCGAGGTGAACGCGATCGTCACGGTCACCTCCACGGGCGGCGGCACCACCGGGGGCCTGCCCCTCCCCGCGGCCCCGGCACCCGCCCCGGTCCGGGACCGAGCAAGCAATCCGTCCCCCCGCGCGGCCGTGGTCATCATGGTCGACTGCTCCGGCTCCATGGACTGTCCGCCGACGAAGATCCGCCATGCGCGGAAGGCGACCGCCGCCGCGATCGACACGCTCCGCGACGGCGTCGCCTTCGCCGTGGTCGCCGGCACCCACCGGGCCGAGGAGGTCTTCCCGGGCGGGGGCAGGCTGGCCACGGCCGACCCGGCCACCCGGGCCCGGGCCAAGGAGGCGCTGCGCCGGCTGAGCGCCGGCGGCGGCACCGCGATCGGCACCTGGCTGCGCCTGGCCGACCGGCTGCTGGCGACGGCCGAGGCGCCGATCCGGCACGGCATCCTGCTCACCGACGGCCGCGACGAGCACGAGGAGCCGGCCGAGCTGCGGGCCGCGCTGGACGCCTGCGCGGGCCGCTTCACCTGCGACGCGCGCGGGGTGGGCACCGACTGGGAGGTCAAGGAGGTCACCGGCATCGCCTCCGCGCTGCTCGGCACGGCCGACATCGTGGCCGACCCCTCCGATCTGGCCGCGCTGACCGCGGACTTCACCGGGATGATGGAGGCCGTGATGGGCAAGGAGGTCGCGGACGTCGGCCTGCGGGTGTGGACGCCGGTGGGCGCCGAGGTGGTGTTCCTCAAGCAGGTGGCGCCCGCGGTGGAGGACCTGACCGGCCGGCGCGCCGAGGCCGGGGCGCGCGCGGGCGACTATCCGACGGGCTCGTGGGGCGACGAGTCCCGCGACTACCACCTGTGTGTGCGGGTGCCGGCGGCCGAGGTCGGGCAGGAGATGCTGGCCGCCCGCGTCTCCCTCGTCCTGCCGCGGCCCGCCGGCGGACTGCCGGCCACCCTCGCCCAGGGGCTGGTCCGGGCGGTGTGGACGGATGACGCCGCCGCCTCGACCGCGATGAATCCGCAGGTCGCGCACTACACGGGCCAGGCCGAACTGGCACAGGCCATCCAAGAAGGGATGGATGCCCGCAAAGCGGGCGATGTGGAAGGAGCCACGGCGCGGTTGGGACGTGCCGTCCAGCTGGCGAGCGCCTCGGGGAACGCGGACACGGCGAAACTGCTTGCGAAGGTGGTGGACGTCGTCGACGTGGCGACGGGTACTGTGCGACTGAAGGCGAAGGTCGCGGAGGCGGATGAGATGACTCTCGAGACGCGCTCCACCAAGACAGTTCGCGTCAAGAAGTAACAAGCAGTAACGCAACAAGCGCACAAAACGGCAGCACATGCCAAGAACGGCACAAGAGGGGGAACACCGACATGCCGACCTGCCCTAACGGCCACCAATCGGCGGCCGACGACTGGTGCGAGGTGTGTGGCCACCGGATGTCGGGGACGCCCGTGCCCTCGGGCGCCGTCCCCCCGCCTCCGCCGCCGATGCCCGGCCCGGGCGGGCCGGGCGGCCCTCCCGGATTCCCCGGCCCGCCCGGCGCCCCGGGGCCCCAAGGCGCGCCCGGGGGCTACGGCTACCCCGCGCCCGGCCCGCAGTCGCCGGACTCGACCTTCCAGGCGGAGCTGTGCCCCCAGTGCCGTACGCCCCGCGAGGCGCAGGCGCCCTTCTGCGAGGAGTGCCGCTACAACTTCCTGACCCAGTCGCCCACCTCGTACGCCCCGCCGCCCCCGCCCGGGCCCGGCGGCTTCCAGCCGCCGCAGCCCCAGCCGTACCCGCCCCAGGGTCCGTACGGAACCCCTGACTACGCCCCGCCCTCCCAGCGGCCCCCGGGCCCGGCCTTCGGCGAGGACGACTGGGCGCAGCGGCCCCCGGGCCCGGCCCTCGCCGACGACGACTGGACGCTGCCGCCGCCGAACGCCGCCGGGGCCGGAGCCCCGCCGAACGCCCCCGCGCCCCCGTCGCCGTACGGAGCGCCGCAGCCGCACGGCCAGCCCTTCCCGGGCGGTCCGGGCGCCCCGGCGCCCGGACCGCATCAGGGGCCTCCGCAGCATCAGGCACCGCCGCAGGGGCCGCCGCCCCAGGGACCGCATCAGGGACCCCCACAGGGGCCGCCGCATCAGGGGCCGCCCGCCCACTTCACCCAGGGCGGCGGTGCCCCGGGCGTCCCCGGCCCCGGCGGCCCCGGGAACTGGGTCGCGGTCGTCGCCCCCGACCGTGAGTACTTCATGGCCATGATGAACCGCAGCGGCCCGGAGGCGGCCGGCCTGAACCTCCCGGCCTACTCCCCCGAGCAGCAGCTCCCGCTCACCGGGCAGCAGATCACCATCGGCCGCCGCCGCCACAGCACCGGCGAGTCGCCCGACATCGACCTGGCGCGCCCGCCGGAGGACCCGGGGGTCTCCCACCAGCACGCGGTCCTCGTCCAGCAGCCCGACGGTGGCTGGGCCGTCGTCGACCAGGACTCGACGAACGGCACCACCATCAACGGCGCCGAGGAGCCGATCCAGCCGTACGTCCCGGTCCCCCTCCAGGACGGCGACCGCGTCCACGTCGGTGCCTGGACGACGATCACCGTGCGCCGGGGATAGCTGCCGGGGACAGCGGCCGGGGCTCACGGCCGCGGGCAGCGGCCGGGAATGACAGCCGCGGAGCCGGTGGCGGGCGGCGGGCCGACGTCGGCCGATCGCCCGCCACCGGCCACACCCCACCCCTGGGCCGGGCCATCGGGGAGCCCGGGCTCGGGCCCGCGTCAGAAAAGCCCCATCTCGGTGCGGGCGGCGGGTCCCAGCGGCCAGGCGTACGGACCCTCCGGGTCGTCCAGCCACGCCCACTGCCGCCCCTCGCGCACCGTCACGCCGTAGCGCTCCCGCCCCGGCCGGTCCTCGTGCTCCCACAGCGCGAGGGCCTCCAGCGAGTCCATCCGGGCATTGACCACATTGAGCAGGAAACGGAAGGAGTCGTCCAGCAGCGGCCGGCTCGGCAGGCCCTGGGTGCGGACCGGGGGCGGGGGCTCGCTGCCGCGCAGCGGGACGAAGTACGCGGGGGTGGCCAGGAAGCGCCCCTGCCCGTGCCGGGCGTCGGCGACCCGCAGCGCGACCAGCCCGGTGGCGAGCGGCGCGAGGATCAGCCCACCGGCCCGGCTCTGGGCCAGCCAGGCGGGCGGCAGCCAGGTCACGGCGCAGGTGGCGAGGATCCGGTCGAAGGGGGCGTGCGAGGGGGCGCCGAGCGCCCCGTCGCCGGTGACGACCGCCGGGTGGTAACCGGCGACGTCCAGGTGGTCGCGGGCGGTCTCGGTGATGTCCGGGTCGATGTCGACGGTGGTGACCAGGCCGTCGCCGAGTCGGTGGGCGAGCAGCGCCGCGTTGTAGCCGGTGCCCGTGCCGATCTCCAGCACCCGGTTCCCCTCCCGCGCCTCCAGGCCCTCCAGCATCCGCGCCATCAGCGAGGGCTGGCTGCTGGAGGAGACGAGTTCGCCGTCGCGCACCCGCGTCGCCAGGGGCGCGTCGGCGTACACCCCGGCCAGCCAGCGCGCCCGCCGCGCCGGATCGGGGTCGTGCCGCCCCAGCCGCTCGTAGGCCCCCGCCCCGCCCGGCGGTCCCGGCCCGCCCGCCTCGTAGTAGTGGGGGACGAACAGATGGCGCGGCACCTCCTCGAAGGCCGCCCGCCAAGCCGGGTCGGTCAGCCCGCCGTCCGCGACGATCTCCCGGACGAGGGCGGCCCTCAGCGTCGCGGCCGTCGCGGCGTACGGATCGGCGGTCCGGTCCGTGCCGTCCGCGCCGCGCCTGCTCGTGCGCGCGCTGCCCATGACTCCACTGTCCTGCGCCCGCGCCCCGACCGCGACCTACGCCCGGAGTTCTCCTCAGCCGCTATGAAACACGGCGAGCGAGCCGAAGGGGCGCGGCCCTGTCGAAAGGGAGAGCGCGCGGAGGCTGCGAGGAACGAGCAGCCGAGCACGGTCGACCGTCGACAGGGACTGAGGCGCCCCGGAGGCGAGCCGCCATGAAACACAGTCTGAGAGCATGGAGGGGTGACTGAGAATCCGCGCGGCACGCTTCAGGAGCAGACCTTCTACGAACAGGTCGGCGGCGAGGAGACCTTCCGGCGCCTGGTGCACCGCTTCTACCAGGGCGTGGCGGAGGACCCGCTGCTGCGGCCCATGTATCCCGAGGAGGACCTGGGCCCGGCCGAGGAGCGGCTGAGGCTCTTCCTCATGCAGTACTGGGGCGGCCCCCGCACCTACAGCGAGAACCGCGGCCACCCCAGGCTGCGCATGCGCCACGCGCCCTTCACCGTGAACCGCGCGGCCCACGACGCCTGGCTGCGCCATATGCGCGTGGCCGTGGACGAGCTGGGGCTGGCGCCGGAGCTCGAGCGGCAGCTGTGGGAGTACATGACCTACGCGGCCGCGTCCATGGTCAACACCGCCGGCTGAGACCGCGAGGTACGGGCCCCGGCCGGGGACGGCCGGGGCCCGTCAAGGGGGCGAGGCGCGGTCAGGCAGGCGTCACCGAGAGGCCGGAGAGGCCCGTCAGCCCCGTCTTGCGCACCGCTATCGAGCCGTACGGCGTGCGCAGCCGCAGCCAGCCGCCCGCGGCGAGCAGCGCGAGCTGCTCGGGTTCGGGGGCGAGTTCCGTCGTGCCGGGGCCCGACGGGACGGCCGCCACGGCAGCGGCGACCGGCGTCGGGGTCCGGGTGGGGCGCAGGAAGCCCAGCGACTGCGCGGCGTGGACCGCGCGCAGGGGGAGGCCGGTCCCGCCGAGCGTCCGGGACCAGATCTCGCGGCCGATGCGATCCCGCTCGGCGCGGGTGCGCCGCTCTTCGGGCAGCGCCGCGTCCCGGGTCCGGAACTCGGCGACCGCGGCGGCGACCGCCGCGCGCACCTCGTCCACGCCCGGCAGGCCGGGCACCCGGCGCCAGCCGGCGCGCGGCGGCAGCAGTCCGGCCCACGGCGGGCCGGTGACCGGCTCGGGCACGGCGACGGCCGGGGCGGTGGCCGGTGCGCCGGCGGGGGCCGCCGGGACCGGGGCCGCCTCAGTGGCGCCGTCGGCCGCGCGCCGCGCCCCCGCGTCGAGCACGTCCGCGAACTGCCCGGCCGAGACCGTCGTGTCCAGCACGGTGTCGGCCGCGAGCCGCGCCGTACGGATGGCGAGCACCTCGAAGGACGGCGGGCGGCCGAAGACGGCGAGCACTCCGCCGCCCGCCTGGATCCGCACCGCCGCGGCCCGGTCGTAGTGGATCAGCCTCGCCAGGAAGGCGGCGAGGTCCGCCGCCTCCCTGGGGTCGGCGAAGCGCAGCTCCTCCCCCTGCCCCGTCATACGGCCATGGCCCCCTCGGGCTGCTCGTCGCGTCCGGAGGGCTCGTTCTCCTGGTACTTCGCCAGGAAGCCCTCCTCCTCGGAGGTGAGGCGGCGCGGCCGGCCACGCTCCAGGTCGTAGGGGACGATCGTGGTGGAGGCCCGCGCGTACACGGCGTCCTCGTCCTTGACCTCGTAATCGAGCGTGACGTACGCCGCGCCGATCTTCGACACCCACAGCTCGATGGTCACCGGCGCGTGCCGGTGGACGAGCGGCCTGAGATAGCTGATCTCGTGCCGGGCCACCACCACGCCGCCGGTGAACGCGTCGCTGCCGCCCCCCGGCGCCAGCCGCCAGATGAAGTCCACGCGCGCCTCCTCCAGATAGCGGAGGTAGACCACGTTGTTGACGTGGCCGAACGCGTCCATGTCGGCCCAGCGCAGGGGGCAGGGGTAGGTGTGGCGGGCCATGATCAGCCCCGGGTCAGCTTCTTGTACGTGGCGCGGTGCGGACGGGCCGCGTCCGGGCCGAGGCGCTCGACCTTGTTCTTCTCGTACGCCTCGAAGTTGCCCTCGAACCAGAACCACTTGGAGTCGCCCTCGTACGCGAGGATGTGCGTCGCGACGCGGTCGAGGAACCAGCGGTCGTGGGAGACGACCACGGCACAGCCGGGGAACTCCAGCAGCGCGTTCTCCAGGGAGGAGAGGGTCTCGACGTCGAGGTCGTTGGTCGGCTCGTCGAGGAGCAGCAGGTTGCCGCCCTGCTTGAGGGTGAGTGCGAGGTTGAGGCGGTTGCGCTCACCGCCGGAGAGCACCCCGGCCGGCTTCTGCTGGTCCGGGCCCTTGAAGCCGAACGCGGACACATAGGCGCGGGAGGGCATCTCGACCTGGCCGACGTTGATGTAGTCCAGCTCGTCCGAGACGACGGCCCACAGCGTCTTCTTGGGGTCGATGTTGGAGCGGGTCTGGTCGACGTAGGAGATCTTGACCGTCTCGCCGACCTTGATGTTGCCCGCGTCGGGGGTCTCCAGGCCCTGGATCATCTTGAACAGCGTGGTCTTGCCCGCGCCGTTGGGGCCGATGACGCCGACGATGCCGTTGCGCGGCAGGGTGAAGGAGAGGTCGTCGATGAGGACCTTCTCGCCGAACGCCTTGGAGAGGTTCTCCACCTCGACCACGACATTGCCCAGGCGCGGACCCGGCGGGATCTGGATCTCCTCGAAGTCCAGCTTCCGGGTCTTCTCCGCCTCGGCGGCCATCTCCTCGTAACGGGCCAGTCGCGCCTTGGACTTGGCCTGGCGGCCCTTGGCGTTGGAGCGGACCCAGTCCAGCTCTTCCTTGAGCCGCTTGGCGCGCTTGGCGTCCTTCTGGCCCTCGACCTTCAGCCGGGTCTGCTTGGTCTCCAGGTAGGTGGAGTAGTTGCCCTGGTAGCCGATGGCGCGGCCGCGGTCCAGCTCGAGGATCCACTCGGCGACGTTGTCCAGGAAGTACCGGTCGTGGGTGATCGCGACGACGGTGCCGGCGTACTTGGCGAGGTGCTGCTCCAGCCACTGCACGGACTCGGCGTCCAGGTGGTTGGTGGGCTCGTCGAGCAGCAGCAGGTCGGGCGCCTCCAGCAGCAGCTTGCACAGGGCGACGCGGCGCTTCTCACCACCGGAGAGGGTGGTGACCGGCCAGTCGCCGGGCGGGCAGCCGAGGGCGTCCATCGCCTGCTCGAGCTGGGCGTCCAGGTCCCAGGCGTTGGCGTGGTCCAGTTCCTCCTGGAGCTTGCCCATCTCCTCGAGCAGCGCGTCGGAGTAGTCGGTCGCCATCTGCTCGGCGATCTCGTTGAAGCGGTCGAGCTTGCCCTTGATCTCCGCCACGCCGTCCTGGACGTTCTCCAGGACGGTCTTGGACTCGTCCAGCGGGGGCTCCTGGAGCAGGATGCCGACGCTGTATCCGGGAGAGAGGAAGGCGTCACCGTTGGACGGCTGCTCCAGGCCGGCCATGATCTTCAGCACCGTCGACTTACCGGCGCCGTTGGGACCCACGACACCGATCTTGGCGCCGGGCAGGAAGCTCAGCGTGACATCGTCGAGGATCACCTTGTCGCCGTGAGCCTTGCGCGTCTTGCGCATGGTGTAGATGTACTCAGCCAAGAGAAACCGTCCGGCAATCGTAGGTATCGAAATCCGGCCCTACCACGAAGGTCGCCGCGTGGGGTCGGTATGCGGCCGCGCCGCGTCATCGGATACACCCCATCTTGCCGTACGCCAAGCTCGCGACGGAAACTCGTTGCCCCTCGGCCCCGCCTCGGCCCGGGCCCGGCCCGATTCCCCCCGCTTTCCACCCCCGCGCTTCCCCTCTGTACGCGAATCCGTGCGCGAATCCGCACGAGAATCCGCACGAGAAAGGGCCGGAGCCTCTTGGCGAGGCCCCGGCCCGTTCGGCGATTACATCCGGTCAGCGATCACTCACCGGTCGCGGTCGCCTTCTTCTTGCGGACGAGGAAGACCGCGCCGCCGCCGATCACCACGAGGGCCACGGCCACACCCGCGATGATCGGGGTGTTGCTGCTGCTGCCGGTCTCGGCCAGGTCGCCGCCGCTGGTGCTGTCGGCGCTGCCGCCGCCGGCCGAGGCCGGGCTCGGCTGGGAGGACGGGGTCTGGTCACCGCTGCCGCCGCCGGTGCTGGCGGTCTTGCAGTCGAGGACGCCGGAGAAGGTCTTCTCGAAGCCGTTCGGACCGGTGATCGTGAACTTGTAGGCCTGGTCCTCCTTCACCGGGGCGGTGATGGTCTCGGACTTGCCGGCCTCGACGGTGTGCTTCTCACCGAGGAGCTCGAAGCTGAACGCCTCGTCGCCCTTGTTCGTCGCCGTGATGTCCACGCCGCCCTTGGCGCAGTTCTTCTCGGCGGACAGGGCCGGGATCGGGCCCTTCTTCGCCCAGTCCGCGGTGGCGGTGGCGGAGACGGTGGACTCGCTGGAGCCGGCCAGGATCTGGGTCTGGCTCTTGGTGGCGCTGGCGAACGCGCGGCCGACCGGGACCTTGGTGGCGGCCTGGGCGGTCAGCGTGGCGCTGCCGTCGGCGGCGCCGGCCGGCACGTCGAAGTACAGCTCGCTGCCGTCGGTGGCGCTGGTGATCGTCTTGCCGTCCTTGTCGACGACCTTGACGCCGGAGGAGGCGGTGTCGCCCGGGGTGACCGTGACGCTGTCCGCGTTGGTGTGGACCTTGATCGGCCCCAGGCGCTCACCGGACTTGCCGGAGACCGCGGGCGGGTCCAGGCTGAGCGACGCCTTGGGCTCCTGGAGGCTCTGCGCGCTCTTCTCGAGGTAGTCGGCCAGCTTCTGGGCCGCGGGGTCGACCGCGTCGACGTCCGCGCCGTCCGAGAAGCGCCAGATGGCGACCTGGGTGCCGGCGGCCGCGGTCTTCTCCGTCAGGGGGCCGGAGTTGGCCTTGGCGGCGAGCGCGGACAGGTCGTTGACCTGCGGGTAGGAGTTCTGCAGGATCCAGTTGATCTTGCCGGCCTCGGCGTTGTGCGCCAGCGAGGTGGCGCTCCAGGGCTTCTCCTCGTACTTGGCCTTGCTCTGCGTCGGGTTGTGGAGGTCGATGCAGTACGTCTGGATGGTGCCGCCGTTGTCGACCGCCATCTCGAACAGGCCCGCGCCGACGCGCTGGTCCTTGCCCTTGTCGTGGATGACCGCCCTGTCGAAGGTCTTGAGACCGCTCAGCGTGGCGGTGGCGCCGCCCTGGCTCGGAGGGGCCTCGTCCGCGGCGGCGACGCCGGCCGTGGCTATCGCACCCGCGGCGACCAGGCCGGAGGCCAGGACAGCGGCTGCAAGGCGAGCGGAGCCCCGCCTCGTTACAGAAATCATGGTTTCCCCTTCGGGCGAGCGCCGATCTGTGGGTGCGCCTCGCCGGCGAACTCAGAACTCAGGAGCCCCCGTTGGCACCAGGGATCCTAAGGAGATCGCGCCTCGCGATCCCCAGGAATGTCACGGCCCAACCGATCCGAATCGAAATCGTTATCTCATCACACCGGGCCGCTGACCTGGCTTTATCGATAAATCTCCGGGGATCACGGGGAGGTTGCCCCACTCGGTGCGTTTAAAAGAGGTTTAGCCCGCGAGACCCTGCGGAACGCGGAGGTGCCGCGCGCCAGATCGTGGCCGACCGCCACCGCGTCGATGTCCGCGGTGATCCACCGCCTGGCCCCGCCGGGGTCCTCCCGACGCGGCTCCCCGGCCCCCTCCCCCGCGCCGGGCACCCGCCGCTCGCCCGCCCGCTCCGCCGGCCGCTCGCCGGGCCATCCGCCCTGCCCCTCGCTCGAGCGCTCCCGCACCCGTAACGTCCCGTGCACGACAAGCGGTTCGCCGAGCGAGACCGACGCGGCCACATTGACCGCGAGGTGTCGCCAGGTCCAGACCGTGTAGAAGCTGGTGTACGCGTCCAGCCACGCCTCCCGCGCCCGGTCCCAGCGGCGCGCCGTCACCGCCAGCCGGAACCGGGCCACCGCCACCCCGGCCGCCGTCTCCCAGTAGTCCGGCCGTGTGGCGGCATTGCCCACCACCGTCACCCACGTCTCGTTCAACCGCGCCGCCTCCCCCGTCGCTTCACCGCGCTCCCGCGTCCTTCCGCCTTTATGCTGCACGCGTTCGCGGAAGCCCGCCGGGGCCTGTGGACTACTCCCCGGTTGTGGACAACCCGCTGCCCCGCCCGGGTGAGTAGCCGGGCGCTCCCCCCGCCGCGATGACGTACTGCTTCCGCACCTCCCGATAGCGCGCCAGCTCCGCCGCCACCGGCTCCAGCACCCGCGCCCGCCCGCACTCCGCGGCCGCCTCCCGAAGCCGCCGCTCCGCCGCCAGCCCGTACCGCCGCGCCGGCCCCCGGGCCGCGAGCCCGCACGCCCAGGCCAGCGCCGGCCCGCCCGCCCCGGCCACCGCGGCCGGCACCGCGGCCACCCACCAGGCCGGGCCGCCGAACACCCCCGCCACCACCGCCAGCAGGCACGCCACCCCCAGCAGCTGCACCCCCGCCAGCGCGGCCTGCGCCGCCGCCACCACCGACCACCACGCCGGCCGGGACAGCCGCCGGTCCGCCGACGCGGCCACCGCCTCGTCCACCGCGTCCGGCAGCCCCTTGCCGCCCCACGCCGCCGCCTCCCGGACGGCCTGCGCCCAGGGCGCGGGCAGCCCCTCCGTCGCCTCGTCCGCCAAGGCCCGCACCGCCTCCTCCACCGCGGGCCGGGCGGTGACCGCGGGCACCGCCGCCGCCTTCGCCCTCGCCCCCGGGATCTCCCGCCCGGCCCCGCCCCCGCTCCCCGCAGCCTCCACGTCCCGCTCCCAGGACCAGACGGCCCCCGCCCGTCTCAGCTGCCTCAGCCGTCCCCACGGCGTCCCGCACGCCCACCGCGCGTCCCGCAGCCAGGCGCGCTCCGCCGCCTGCCCGGCCGCCACCGCGCCCGCCGCGTCCGCCAGCCGGTCCTCGAACTCCGCGCGGGCCCGCGCGGAGAAGCCGACCGGCGCCCCGTCCGCCACGTACTGCGGGCGCAGCCGCTCCATCACGCCGTCCACGTCCGCCGCCAGCCGCCGCTCCGCCGCCCCGCACTCGGCCGCGAGCCGGCCCAGCGCCTCCCGCAGCTGGCCGACGCCCGAGCCGGTCAGCGCGGACAGCGCCAGGACGGTCGCCCCGGGCTCCCCGTGCTCGCCGAGCGCGAGCCCGTCCTCGTCCAGCAGCCGCCGCAGGTCGTCCAGCACCTGGTCGGCGGCCTCGCCCGGGAGCCGGTCCACCTGGTTGAGCACGACGAAAGTCACCTCGGCGTATCCGGCCAGCGGGCGCAGATAGCGCTCGTGCAGCACCGCGTCCGCGTACTTCTCCGGGTCCACCACCCACACCACCGCGTCGACCAGCCCCAGCAGCCGGTCCACCCGCTCGCGGTGGCCCGGGGCCGCCGAGTCGTGGTCGGGCAGGTCGAGCAGCACCAGCCCGCGCAGCGTCGGGTCGTACGGATAGGCGGGGCGGCGGCGGTCCCGGTGCGGGATGTCCAGCCGGTCGAGCAGGCCGTCGGCGTGGTCGGTCCACGCGCAGGCGAGCGGCGCGGCGGTCGTGGGGCGGCGGATCCCGGCCTCGGACAGATACGCGCCGGCCAGGGCGTTGAAGAGCGTGGACTTGCCGCTTCCGGTGGCCCCGGCGAGGGCCACGACGGTGTGGCCGAGCGGGTGCCGCCCGCGCGCGACGGCCTCGTCGAGCACCCGCCCGGCCTCGCCGAGGGTGCGCCCGTCCAGCCGGGTGCGGGACAGCCCCACCAGCTCGCGCAGGGCGTCGAGGCGGGGGCGCAGCGTCCCGGTGACGAAGCCGCGCCCGCCGGGCTCGTACGGCTCGTACGCCTCGTAGACCGGCGCGCACGGCTCGCGCAGCGCCCCGGCGCCGTGGCCGTACGCCCCGGCGCCGTGGCCGTACGCCCCGCCGCCGTGACCCGTGCCGTACCCCTCGGCATAGGCCCCGCCGCCGTGCCCCTGAGCGGGCCCGCCGTCGTCCTCTTCCCCACAGGGGGGCTCCGGCCCCCGCTCCCCCGCCGGGGCGGCGGCCGCCGGTCCGGGGCGCCGGTGCCTTACCCGCCGCGCGATCAGGCCGTCGTCCCAGGTCTGCCGGGACGCCTGCCGGGGCGGCGCGTCGGCAGCACCCGAGGGGGCGCCTTCCGGCCCGGACGTCGCAGTGGCCGTCACCACCGTCACCTCTCCTTCTGCAGCACGGACAGCGCGGCGATCAGCCGGACCTGGTGGTCCGGGGTCACATCGAGGGCGTCCAGCGGGGCCAGCCGCCGGTCCCGCTCGGCCGCCAGCACCCGCCCGACGCAGTCGTCGAGCAGCCGCCGGCCCCGGTCGCGCAGGCGCAGCGCCCCCTGCGCGCCCAGCGTCTCGGCGAGCCGCTCGCCCGCCGTACGGGTGCGGCGCCCGCCGATGAGGGAGGCCACAAGCAGCGCGGCGGCCTCGTCGGGCGCGCAGCCGGAGCCGCCCTCGGCGGCCCGCTGGGCCACCTCCTCCTCGGCGAGCTCCTCGACACAGCGCCGCCAGCGCCGTACGGCCACGCCGATCCGCTCCCCGGCGCCGCGCGCGTCGCACGGCGCGAGCCCGGCGCGCGCGGCGGGGTCGCGCCGGCCCGCCTCCGCGATCCGCTCGTCGGCGGCGGCGGTGACGCTGCGCAGCAGGGTGGCGAGGGAGTCGGCGAGGGCGGTGAGGAGTTCCTCGGGTGTGCTGTCGTAGGGCCGGCCGTGCCAGTGGGTGAGCGCGCCCCCCGCGAGCGCCGCCCCTGCGGCCAGTTCGCGCCGCATCCGCTCGGCCGCCTCCTGGTACGCGCCCTCGACATGCTGGACCAGCCGCACGGCCGCCGCGTGCTGGGCGGCCGCCGCGCCGGCCAGCGCGGGCATCCGGGCGCGGAGCGAGGCGATCACCCCGGCGGCGGTCCGCTCGGCGGCGGCGTGGCGGGCGGCCGGGTCCTGGGCGTGCCGGGTGAGCCAGTCGCGCAGGGCGGCGACGGCCGTGCCGGGCAGCAGCCCGCTGCCGCCGCCGGCCGACTCGGGGAGCTCGGGGATGGTGAAGCGGGGCACCTCGCCGAGACCGGCCGCCGTGAGCAGGGCCGCGTACTGGTGGGAGACCTCGGCGGCGACCTGGTGGGGCACCCGGTCGAGGACGGTGACGAGGGTGACGTCGTACTCCTTGGCGGTCCGCAGCAGGTGCCAGGGCACGGCGTCGGCGTAGCGGGTGGCGGTGGTCACCAGCACCCAGATGTCGGCCGCGCAGATCAGCTCGGCGGCGAGGTCGCGATTGCGGGCGACGAGGGAGTCGATGTCGGGGGCGTCGAGGAGCGCGAGGCCGCGCGCGAGCCCCGGGTCGGTCTCGACGCGCAGCGCGCCCGCCGCCCCGCCCTCCTCGCCGGCCGCCCGCGCGCCCCTGTCCCCCGGCCCGTACGCGGTCGTCCCGTACGCCGCCGGGTACGCCTCCTCCTCGTATCCGCCGTCGGTCCGCTCGCCCTGGGCGGGCACCCACACCCGGGTGAGCTGGGGCAGCACCCGCTGCCCGGCGAACCACTGGCGGTCGTCGGGGTGGCAGACGAGCACCGGGGTGCGGGTGGTCGGGCGCAGCACTCCGGCTTCGGTGACGCGGCGGCCGACCAGCGAATTGACGAGCGTGGATTTGCCGGCGCCGGTGGAGCCGCCGATGACGGCCAGCAAGGGGGCTTCGGGGGCGCGCAACCGGGGCACGAGGTAGTCGTCCAGTTGGGCGAGCAGCTCGGCGCGGCCGCGCCGGGCGCGGTCGGCGCCGGGGAGGGGGAGCGGAAACCGTGCGGCATCGACACGGGCGCGCAGTGCGGTCAGTGCGTCGAGCAGTCGGGGCCGTACGTCCAAGATCGCCACGGGTGAAGAATGCCCGCTTTTGATCTCTTTTTGAAGCGTATGCTCACTCCTGCGCGTCAAACAGACCCACCCGGATTACCCCAGATTGAGCAAGGGGCGGACGTGACGACCGGGGCTCGGGCATAACGAGTAGACAACACCCGCTCTTTGGGGCGTGAAAAACGATGCGGGATTCGCACCTCCCTGCGATTATCTAACCGCTTCACCGAACCTCCACAACGTGCCACGGAGGTGAAGCAACCGGGGCGAGGCACCTGGAGCCCTATCCTTGTCCCCGGCAAGGTCACGGATCCGCCGCGCCCGGCCACCGGCACCACGGCCACGCACCGTCGGAACCGCGGGCACCCGGGGGCTCAGCAGTTGCGTGACCACCGTCCGGCCCCCGTAGCTCAGTGGATAGAGCAGGTGCCTTCTAAGCACTTGGCCGCAGGTTCGAGTCCTGCCGGGGGCGCCTCCCACCCCTCCCTCTACGCCCGTAGAGGAAGGGGTGTCGCATGGTCGGCCCCGCCGGCGAGCCCCGCGCGCGCCCGGCACCCACTGGTCCGGACGGCCGAGTCCCGCGCGTGGGACCGGCGGAGCTTGCCTACGGTGACGGCATGACCACAAGGGGCAGCCGTGCCCGCGCGACTCCGCCGCTTGCGCGCGGCCGCCCGTGAGGCGGCCCCCGCGCTGCTGGGTTTCGCGGCGGTGCGGGTCATCGGGGTGGCGGTGCTCTTCTCCTGGGGTCACCGGAGCGGGCGACCGGCGGCGGAGAGAATGGCGACGCTGTGGGACGCCCAGCAGTACACCGAGGTCGCGGCGGCCGGATACGACCACGGCCTGCCGAGCCCGGGGGCCGGCGCGCACACCGGGGACGCCTACTCCAACCTGGCGTTCTTCCCGCTGTACCCGGCGCTGATCCGGCTGGTGCGCGCCGTGACACCGCTGGGCTTCCCGAGCGCCGCGCTGCTCATCGCCTGGGTCGCCTCCCTGGCCGCCGCCTGGGGGATCTTCGCCGTCGCCGCCTGGTGTCACGGCCGGCGCACCGGAGTGCTGGCCGCGGTGGTGTGGGGCGCGCTGCCGCACGCCGTCGTCGAGAGCCTGGCCTATACGGAGGCGCTGTTCACCGCCCTGGCCGCCTGGTCGCTGTACGCGGTGCTGACCCGCCGCTGGATCCGGGCCGGCGCGCTGTGCTCGCTTGCGGGGCTGACCAGGCCCACCGCGGTGGCCCTGGTGGCCGCGGTCGTCGCGGCGGCCGTCACCGCGGCCGTCGCGGCGTCGGTGCGGGCGCGGGGGCGGCGGGTGGCGCCGGGGCCGACGGAGGAGTGGTGGGGATCGGCGGAGGGGTGGTGGGGGTCGACGGAGGAGTGGTGGCGGCCGTGTCTGGGGGCGGCGATCGCCCCGCTGGGCTGGCTGGGCTTCATCGCGTGGGTGGGCGCCCGGGTGGATCGCTGGGACGGTTACTTCGCCGTCCAGAGGCTGTGGCACTCCCGGTTCGACGGGGGCGTCAGCACGGCCCGCGAGCTGTGGCACATCTGCCTCCACCCCGCCTCGGCGCCGCTCGCCACGGTGGTCGTGGCGCTCGTCCTGTGCGCCGGCGCGTTCCTCTGCGCCCTGACGGTGGCCCACCGCCAGCCCCTGCCGCTGGTCGTCTACAGCCTGGGACTGCTGGTGATCGCCGTGGGCGACTCGGCGTTCTTCGGCGTCCGGGCCCGGTTCCTGCTGCCCGCCTTCCCCCTGCTGCTGCCGCTCGCGGCAGGCCTGGCCCGGGTCCGCTCCGGCGGCGTCCGGCTCACCCTGCTGAGCACGGCCGCCGCCCTGTCCGCGCTGTACGGCGTCTATCTGGTCTTCGTCGACATTCACGCGCCATAAGGACCGTGCCGGGGAATACCCAGTCGGCGCCGGCGGCGCGGGCGGCTAGTGTGGGGATGTCCAGGCGGGCCTTCCCCGGCCAGGGACACGCAGCATTGCGGGGTGCCCGGTGCGCAGGCAGCGGATACTTCTGGATCACATCCTCGCGGGTTCGAATCCCGCCGCCAGTCCCGACTGGTGTGGCCGAGTGGGCGAAGGCAAAGTCACCGCGGCCGCCCTTGACCTCGGGCATCCCTGCTGCGGCCGACGGCGGCCGACGGCCGGCGGGGTCAGTCGGCCGCGCCGGAGGCCCCGCTCTCGTACGTCTCGATGGTCCGGACGAACATGGCGCGCTGCTCGGGGGTGAGCGGTTCGAAGGCCTTGCGCCAGGCGTTCGCGCCGTGGGCGAGCCAGCTCTCGATGGCGGAGCGGGTCTCCTCGTCCTCCGTGATGGCGACGATGGCGCGCCTGCGGTCGGCGGGGTCGGTGTGGCGCTCCAGGACGCCCTGCCGGCTGAGGTCGCTGACCATCAGGCTGACCGTGGTGGGGGCGACCTCCAGGCGGGTGGCCAGCTCGTTGACCGGCATCGGGCCGTCGAACAGCAGATAGGACAGCAGCGACAGATGCCGGGGGGCCAGTTGGAAGGAGCGCAGCCGCTCGGGGATCTTCGTGCGCTTGAGGCGGGCGGCGACGCGCGGCATCAGCAGGAGCATGGCCCGGATCGCCTCGTCCGAGGTCAGGCCCGGCTCCCGGCCGGACGCCGGCTCGCGCTCCGTTGACACCCCTGCCCCCTCACGGCCCCGCGCGTTCGTCTGTTCATCTCCGTGCTCGTCTTCGAGGCAAAGTTATCCCGGGGCGCGCCCGCGCTCGCGGCGGGGGCGTCAGGAGGGAAGGGGCGTGCCCAGGGCGGGCAGCAGGTGCCGCTCCTCGTACGCGAAGTGCTCCTCCAGGCCCGTGACCAGCCGGTCCAGCTCGGCGCGGAGCTTCTCCGCGTCGGCGGGGTCGCCGGGCAGCCCCTCGGTGCCCCCGCCCACCAGGGCCTCGAACTCCGCCAGGGCCCGCTCCACCACCGCGTGTTCCCGCCGCAGCCGGGTGACGGCGGGGACCAGGTGCGGGAACTGCTTCTCGAAGGCGGTGAAGGTGCCCTCCTCCTGGAGGTGATGGGCCCGCAGCGCGTAGCAGAAGGTCAGGCAGTGCCGCCGCATCCCGGCGGCGAGGTCGGCCTCCGGCTCCGGGGCGGGCTCACCGGCGAGCGCCCGGTCGATCGCGGCGCGGGCGCGGTGGAGCTCGGCGCGCAGGTCGCGGTGGTGGAGGATCAGCTGTTGGCCGATCATCCGATTGCGCTCCGGGTTGCCGGCGAGGTCGAGCAGGTGGAGGGCGACGACCGGTACCGGCCGCTCGGCCTGCTCGGTCTGCCCGGCGTGCGCGCGGAAGCCCGGGTCGCGCGAGCGCCGCAGCTCCCAGCAGCGGTCGCGCTCCTCGCCCTCCAGCACCACCGCCCGCGCCGCGAACGGCTTGACGGCGCCCTCCTCGGTGCCGAGTTCGACGGTGAGATGCGGGTCGGCGAGGATGTCCTGGTACCAGTCCGGGGGCCGGGGGCGGCCGGCGGGGGAGCCGAAGACCAGATAGCGGTCTCCGTCGCGCAGATACCCGGCGGGGGTCGTGTGCGGCTTGCCCATCCTGGCGTCGACCGTGGTCAGCAGGACCAGGGAGGCGCCTTCGAAGGTGCCGCCCACCTGTCCGTTGTTCGCCCGGAATTCCTCGATGACGCGCTGGTCGAAGTCCATGGGATTACTGGGTCCTTCCGATGACATGGATCAGCTCGACGCCCCGGGGGCTCCCCGGTTCATCGTCAGCACCGCCACCCCGTGCACCCGGTCGGCCGCCAGGTCGTCCAGCGCCGCGTCCGCCCGGTCGAACGGGTACGGCGTCACGCTGACCCGGAGCCGGTGGGCGGCCGCCGCGTTCAGGAACTCCCGCCCGTCCTCCCGGGTGTTCGCCGTGACGCTGCGCAGGGTGCGCTCGCGGAAGAGATGCCGCTCGTACCGCAGGGACGGGAGGTCGGAGAGGTAGATCCCGGCGACGCTCAGGGTGCCGCCGGCGTCCAGCGCCTCCAGGGCCACCGGCACCAGATCCCCCACCGGCGCGAAGAGGATCGCCGCGTCCAGCGGCTCCGGCGGCCGGTCGTACGCGTCGCCGGCGGACGCCGCGCCGAGCTCCAGCGCGAGCGCGCGCGCCGCCGCCGACCGGGTCAGCACATGGACCACCGCGCCGCGGCCGATCGCGACCTGGGTGGTGAGGTGCGCCGATCCGCCGAAGCCGTAGACGCCGAGCCGGCCGCCCGGCGGCAGCTCGGCGCGGCGCAGCGCGCGATAGCCGATGATCCCGGCGCACAGCAGGGGGGCGAGCTCCTCGTCGGTGTAGTCGGCGGGCAGCTCGTACGCGTAGGAGGCCGGGACCGTGGCGTACTCGGCGTAGCCGCCGTCCGTGTCCCAGCCGGTGTACGCGGAGGACGGGCACAGGTTCTCGCGGCCCCTGAGGCAGTAGCGGCACCGGCCGCAGGTCCGGCGCAGCCAGGGGATCCCCACCCGGGCCCCGGGCGGGAAGCCCTCGGCCGCCGGTCCCGCCGCGACCACCTCGCCGACCACCTCGTGGCCGGGAACGACGGGGGTCTTGCGGGGCGGCAGCTCGCCGTCGCGTACGTGGAGGTCGGTGCGGCACACCCCGCAGGCCCTGACCCGCACCAGCAGCTCGTCCGCCGCCGGCCGCGGAACCGGCAGCTCCACCTGGTCGAGCCGGCCCGGGCTCCGCACCACCCATGCCCGCATTTCGCCCGTAATGCCTTGATCATCCTGCGCCACCGGGGCAACGTACTGCGGCGGCGGCACGGGGACACGGAGGCGCGCGTGAGGGGCACGTCAGCGGCCGGAGCACCCTGGGCCGCCGCGCGGGCCGCCCCGTAACCTTGAGGCCCATGGGCAGCTCACGGTCTCCGCTGGCGGAGCAGGTCACCGGGCACGGCACCGGTGCCGGCGCGCGCCCGGGCCGCGGCGCCTGGCGCGGGCAGGGCCCGGTGGTCTGCGCGGTGGCGGTCGGCGGCGGGGCCGGGGCGGCCGCGCGGTACGGGGCGTCGCTGCTGTGGCCGACGCCGACGGGCGCGTTCCCCTGGACGACGTTCATGGTCAACGCGGTCGGCTGTGCGGTCATCGGCGTGTTCCTGGTGCTCATCACCGAGGTGTGGGCGGCCCACCGGCTGGTCCGGCCGTTCTTCGGCACGGGGGTGCTGGGCGGGTTCACCACCTTCTCGACGTACGCCGTGGACGTCCAGCGGCTGCTGGACACGGGCCACCCGGTCCCCGGGCTGGCCTGCCTGGCGGCCACTCCGGTGGTGGCGATGGCGGCGGTGTGGGCCGCGGTGGCGGCGACGCGGCGCGCCATCGGGGCGTTCGGGGCGTTCGGGGCGCGCGAGACGGGCGGTGCCGGTGCCGGTGCCGGAGGGGTGACCGGCGCCGGCGGTGCCGGTCAGGCGACCGGCGCGGGCGGGGGCGCGGGCGGTGCCGGCGGCGGGGGCGCGCGATGAACGGCCTGCGGCTGACCGTCCTGGTCGGCGAGAGCGACACCTGGCACCACCGGCCCCTGTTCGCCGAGGTCGTGCACCGCGCCCATCGGGCGGGCCTGGCGGGGGCGAGCGTCTTTCGCGGGGTGGAGGGGTTCGGCGCTTCGTCGGTCGTCCACACCTCACGGCTGCTGTCGCTGAGCGAGGATCTGCCCGTCGCGATCGTGATCGTGGACACGGAGGAGCGGGTCCGGGCCTTCCTGCCGGACCTGGAGGAACTCCTCGGCGAGGAGGGCCTGGCCGTCCTCGACCCGGTCGAGGTGATCCGCCCCCCGGGCCCCGGTGGAAACGACCACGGCGGCGACGGCGGCGGTAGCGGGGAGGCCCGGTGAACTGGCTGCTGGTGGTGATCGGCGGCATGGTGGGCGCGCCGCTGCGCTATCTGACCGACCGCGCGGTGCAGTCCCGGCACGATTCGGTGTTTCCCTGGGGCACCTTCACCGTCAATGTCATCGGCTGTGCGGTGCTGGGCCTGCTGACCGGCGCCGCCACCGCCGGGGCCGCCTCCCCCGAGCTGCGGCTGCTGCTGGGCACGGGGCTGTGCGGGGCGTTGACGACGTACTCGACGTTCTCGTACGAGACGCTGCGGCTGGCCGAGGACGGCGCGCGGGGCTTCGCGGTGGCGAATGTGGTGGTGAGCGTGGCCACCGGGCTCGGCGCCGCCTTCGCCGGTGCGGCGCTGGCCCGGGCCCTGTGGGGCTGACCAGCGCGGCCCTTCATTCAGCCCTTCATTCAGCCCGTCATTCGGGAGCGGCCGGCAGCAGCCTGGTGCCCGGGGTCAGCTCCTGGCCCACCCGCGGCGAGCGCAGGTGCTCCAGCAGCACCCGGCGCAGCTCCCGGGCCGCCCGCGGCGGCGCCACGTCCTTGCGGTGCGCGAGGGAAATGGTGCGCCGCATGTCGTGGCCCGCGAAGGGTGTGGCCCGCAGCCCGGACCTGGCGGCCACCATGCCGGGGATCACGGCGATCCCGAGCCCGGCCCGGACGAATCCGAGCACCGCGTCCATCTCCCCGCCCTCGACGGAGAAGGCGGGCTCGAAGCCGGCCGCCCGGCAGGCCGAGGTGGTGAACTCGCGCAGGTCATAGCCGCGCCGGAACATCACAAGCGGCTGGTCCCGCAGGTCCTCGACGCGGATGTGACGGCGCCGGACGGGCGGCGGGGAGGCCGGCGAGGAGGCCACGACCAGCTCCTCGCGCAGCAGCTCGGTGGTGGCCAGCGCGGGGGCCTGCCCGGCCAGCGGGGTGATGATCAGCGCGAGGTCCAGCTCCCCCGCGGCCAGGGTGCGCACCAGGTCCTGCGAGCCGCCCTCGTCCACGATCAGCTCGATGCCCGGGAACTCGTCGTGGAAGCGGCGCAGCACGTCCGGGACGAGGCTGGCGCACAGGCTCGGCGGGGCGCCGAGCCGGACCCGGCCGCGCCGCAGCTGGGCGACCTCCTGCACCTCGCGGCGGGCGGTCTCGGTGTCGGCGAGGATCTGCCGGGCCAGCGGAAGCAGGGCCTCCCCGGCGTCGGTGAGGGCGATGTTGCCGCGGGCGCGGTGGAACAGCTCGGCGCCCAGCTCCCGCTCCAGGGTGCGGATCTGCTGGGACAGCGATGGCTGGGCGACATGCAGGATCTCCGCGGCCCGCGTGAAATGGCGGGTATCGGCCACGGTGGCGAAATAGCGCAGCTGCTGCAGTCTCACGCAGGCATGATAGGCATGCTCTATCGATTCCAGCCATACCATGTCTTGGACGAATCGCCAAGGGCTGCCTAGCGTCTTGTCCCATGGCACTGGCGACGCGGACGGACCCTGAGCGGCCCGCCCAGAAGGGGCCGCGACAGCGGCCGGAACCGCCGCGGAAGCCCGCGCGGAGGCCGTCACTGATCGGCTCCGTGTGGCGCTCGACCGTCGGCAAGAAAGCGGTGATGGCCGTCACCGGGCTGGTCATGCTGGCCTATCTGGCGGCCCATATGTTCGGCAACCTCAAGATCTTCTTCGGCCCCGGGGAGTTCAACCACTACGCGCACTGGCTGCGCGTCATCGGCGAGCCCGCGCTGCACTACGAGTGGTTCCTGTGGCTGGTCCGGGTGGCGCTGGTGGCCTCCGTGGTGCTGCACGGCGTGGCCGCGTACCAGCTCAGCCGCCGGGACCTGGCGGCGCGGCCGCGGAAGTACGCGCGCCGCAGGCAGGGCGCGAGCTACGCGACCCGGACCATGCGCTGGGGCGGTGTGATCCTCGGCCTGTTCGTCGTCTGGCACATCCTGGACCTGACCACGCTCACCGTGAACGAGCGCGCCGAGCCCGGCCACCCGTACCAGAACGTGGTCGCGACCTTCTCCACCTGGTATGGCAACACCATCTACATCGTGGCGATGCTGGCCCTCGGCGCGCACATCAGGCACGGCCTGTGGAGCGCCATCCAGACCCTCGGGGCGGGCCGCCCGCACCGCGACCGGGCCCTCAAGATCGCCTCGACCGCCGTGGCGGTCGTCCTGGCCGGCGGGTTCATCTCCGTGCCCATCGGCGTCATGACCGGAGTAGTGAGCTGACATGAGCGCGTATACGGCGTACACCACCGGCGAGCCGATCACCGACACCAAGGCCCCGGACGGCCCGATCGAGGAGCGCTGGGACCGCCGCCGCTTCGAGGCCAAGCTGGTCAACCCCGCCAACCGCCGCAAGTACACGGTGATCGTGGTCGGCACGGGGCTCGCGGGCGGCGCGGCCGGGGCGACCCTCGCCGAGCAGGGCTACCGCGTGGTGCAGTTCTGCTACCAGGACTCGCCGCGGCGGGCCCACTCGATCGCGGCCCAGGGCGGCATCAACGCGGCCAAGAACTACCGCAACGACGGCGACTCCATCCGCCGGCTGTTCTACGACACCGTCAAGGGCGGCGACTTCCGCGCCCGCGAGTCCAATGTGCACCGCCTCGCCCAGGTCTCGGTGGAGATCATCGACCAGTGCGTGGCCCAGGGCGTGCCGTTCGCCCGCGAGTACGGCGGGCTGCTGGACACCCGCTCCTTCGGCGGCGTCCAGGTCTCCCGCACCTTCTACGCCCGCGGCCAGACCGGCCAGCAGCTGCTCCTCGGCGCGTACCAGGCGCTGTCGCGGCAGATCGCCGCGGGCCACGTCGAGATGCACCCCCGCACCGAGATGCTCGACCTGATCGTCATCGACGGACGGGCCCGCGGCATCGTGGCCCGCGACCTGATCACCGGCGAGATCTCGACGTACTTCGCGGACGCCGTCGTCCTGGCCTCCGGCGGCTACGGCAACGTCTTCTACCTGTCGACGAACGCCAAGAACAGCAACGCCACGGCCATCTGGCGGGCGCACCGGCGCGGCGCGTACTTCGCCAACCCCTGCTTCACCCAGATCCACCCCACCTGCATCCCGCGCTCGGGCGACCACCAGTCCAAGCTGACCCTGATGAGCGAGTCGCTGCGCAACGACGGCCGCATCTGGGTGCCCAAGGCCAAGGGCGACACCCGCCCGCCGGCCGAGATCCCCGAGGACGAGCGGGACTACTACCTGGAGCGCATCTACCCGTCGTTCGGCAATCTGGTGCCCCGCGACATCGCCTCCCGCGCCGCGAAGAACGTGTGCGACGAGGGGCGCGGGGTGGGCCCGGGCGGCCAGGGCGTCTACCTGGACTTCGCCGACGCGATCGCCCGGATGGGCCGCGAGGCGGTGGCGGAGAAGTACGGCAACCTCTTCGAGATGTACGAGCGGATCACCGCCGAGGACCCGTACCGGGTGCCGATGCGGATCTACCCGGCCATCCACTACACGATGGGCGGCCTGTGGGTCGACTACGACCTGCAGACCACCGTGCCCGGCCTGTTCGCGATCGGCGAGGCCAACTTCTCCGACCACGGCGCCAACCGACTCGGCGCCTCCGCGCTGATGCAGGGCCTGGCCGACGGCTACTTCGTCCTCCCCGCCACCATCAACGACTACCTGGCCCGCCACCCGCACGGCGAGGTGGACCCCGGTCACCCGGCGGTCACCGAGGCGGTGGCGGAGGTGCAAGGCCGCCTGGCGCGGCTGCTGGCGGTGGACGGGGACCGCACCCCCGACTCCTTCCACCGCGAGCTCGGCGAACTGCTGTGGGACGAGTGCGGCATGGCCCGCACCGACACCGGGCTGCGCAAGGCGCTCGACCGCATCCCGGCGCTCCGCGAGGAGTTCTGGCGGCGGATCAAGGTGCCGGGCACCGGCGAGGAACTCAACCAGTCGCTGGAGAAGGCCAACCGCGTCGTCGACTACCTGGAGCTGGCCGAGCTGATGTGCCTGGACGCGCTGCACCGCACCGAGTCCTGCGGCGGCCACTTCCGCGAGGAGAGCCAGACGCCCGACGGCGAGGCGGCCCGCGACGACGAGAACTTCTCGTACGTGGCGGCCTGGGAATACCGGGGGTCCGGGGGCCGGCCCCCGGGAGAGCACGGCCAGGGCACCGGCGGCGCGCCCGTCCTGCACCGCGAGGACCTGGCCTTCGAGTACGTCCACCCCACGCAGCGGAGTTACGCATGAGGCTCACCCTGCGGATCTGGCGCCAGCGCGGCCCCGAGCAGCCCGGCGCCATGACCGCGTACGAAATCGACGGCATCTCGCCCGAGATGTCCTTCCTGGAGATGCTGGACACCCTCAACGAGGAGCTGATCCTGCGCGGCGAGGAGCCCGTGGCCTTCGACCACGACTGCCGCGAGGGCATCTGCGGCGCGTGCGGCATGGTCATCAACGGCCAGGCGCACGGCCCCGAGCGGACCACCACCTGCCAGCTCCACATGCGCCACTTCTCCGACGGCGACACGATCGACGTCGAGCCGTGGCGCGCCGCCGCCTTCCCGGTGGTCAAGGACCTGGTCGTGGACCGCTCGGCCTTCGACCGGATCATCGGCTCGGGAGGCTTCATCTCCGCGCCGACCGGCAGCGCCCCCGACGCCCACGCCACCCCCGTGCCCAAGCCGGTCGCCGACACGGCCTTCGAGCACGCCGAGTGCATCGGCTGCGGGGCGTGCGTGGCGGCCTGCCCCAACGGCTCGGCGATGCTCTTCACCTCGGCCAAGGTCGTCCATCTGAACGTGCTGCCGCAGGGGCAGCCGGAGCGCGAGTCGCGGGTGCTGGACATGGTCGGGGCGATGGACGAGGAGGGCTTCGGCGGCTGCACCAACACGGGCGAGTGCGCGGTGGCCTGCCCCAAGGGGATCCCGCTGCAGAGCATCTCCATGATGAACCGGGAGTTCCTGCGGGCGAGCGTCAAGGGCGGCGGCAGGAACCGGGGCTGACCGTACGAGGGTGTACGGGTCGGCGTACGAGGGTGTCGTACGCCGACCCGTATGGCCGGCGGTGGCGGCCCTCCTCGGACCCCGTGCTCGGCCTTGGGCTCAGACCGCCGCCGTCGCCGGCGTCTCCTCGCGCCGCTCGTCGCGGCGGCGCAGGACCGCCGCGAGGCCGAGCGTGCCCAGCGCGACGGCCATCATCAGCGCGCTGGTCCACACCGGCGCGCGGAATCCGAGGCCGGCGTCGATGGTGAGCCCGCCGAACCAGGGGCCCGCCGTGTTGCCGACGTTGAACGCCGCCGTGAGGAACCCTCCCGCGAGGGTGGGGGCGCCACCGGCCAGGTAGAAGGTGCGCGAGGTCAGGGCGGGGGCGATACCGAACGCGAGCATGCCCTGGACGAAGACCAGCGCGAACACGGCCACCGCGCCCCCGGCCGTCAGGGCCAGCACGGCCCAGCCGAGCGTCAGCGCGCTCATGCCGGCCAGCAGGACCGTATACGGCCGGGCGTCGGCGATCCGGCCGCCGACGGTGATGCCGACGAACGCGCCCAGGCCGAACAGCACCAGCATCGCGGGCACCCACCCGTCGCCGTAGCCGCTGACCTCGGTCAGCAGCGGCGCGAGATAGGTGAAGGTGCAGAAGGTCGCGCCCTGGACGAGGGCGTTCATGGCGTAGGCGGTCAGCAGCTGGGGGCCGACCAGCGCGCGCAGCTCGGCGCGCAGCCCGGTCGCGGGCGCGTCGGGGCGGCCGGCCGGGATCGAGGCCAGGACGGCGACGAGGCCCGCGACGGACAGCCCGGCCACCGCCCAGAACGCCGACCGCCAGCCCCACAGCTGCCCCAGCACCGCGCCGCCGGGCACACCCGCCACACAGGCCAGCGTGACCCCGCCCAACACCACCGCCATGGCGCGGGCCTTGGCCCCCGGCTCCACCATGCCGACCGCCGCGCCGGCGGCCACCGCCCAGAATCCGGCGTTGGCGAGCGCGCCGACGATCCGCGTGGCCAGCAGCACGCCGTAGTCGTCGGTGAGCGCGCCGACGACATGGGCGGCGGCGAACGCCACGAGGAACGCCACCAGCGCGGTCCGCCGTGGCCAGCGCAGCGTGAGGATGGCGAGCAGCGGCCCGCCGACGACCATGCCGATGGCGAAGGCCGAGGTCAGGAAGCCGGCCTGGGGGATGGAGACCCCCAGGTCGGCGGCGATGTCCGGCACCAGGCCGGACAGCATGAACTCCGAGGTGGCTTGGGCGAACACGGCCAGCCCGAGCATGTAGACGGCAAAGGGCATAGGGGTACTCCCCGCGTGAAGGTGAAGGTGAAGGTGACGTGACTGCGAACGGGCAGCGTTCACCGACGGAGTGGCTCACCAGGAGGAGTGCGCCCGCGCGACAGCGCGCCTACGGAGAGCGCGCCGGCACGGAAGTGCGCCTACGGGAGAGTGCGCCGAAAGGAGATCGCGGGAACCATCGCGGGAACCAGGGGAATCAGGTGCCCTCGAAGGGGAGTCGACACTCAACATCCGGTCGGAGTCGTCCGCTGCCCAGGAAACGGAGATCCGGCCACCGGTGTGCGTGGCTCAACGGCCTTGACGCCACCGGTACTCGCCGGTGGCTACGGTCTGTCGGACTCCGGGCTGCTCATGACCCCGCACCGTAGCATCCCCGGGCGAGCGTCTGCCACGGGCCCGGTCGGTGGGGCCGCCACGGATTCCCGGTGGGGCCGCCCCGAGGCGGCGGCCCGGGGGGCGGCCCGGAGGCGGCCCCACCCGTCACCAGGCGAGGAACTCGTCGAGGATGCCCGGCGTCGCCGCGTGCGCGAAGGCCGCCGCCTCCCCCGCCGCCATATCGGGGATGCGATAGCCGCCCTCCCCCGCCGCGACGGCCGCCGTCGCCGTGGTGACCCCGGCCCGCCGCGCCATCGGGGTGTCGGTGAACGTCCAGGCCAGCACCGCTGTGCGGGCGAGGGCGACGGTGTCGCGGCTGAAGGTGCCGGAGCGGATGAGCAGATGGCCGTCGGGTCCGTCCGGCAGCCCGTGGCCGAGCGTGCGATACGCGTCGCGCGCCAGGGCGTACGCGACGGGGGTCGCGAGGAGGAGGAAGCCCCCGGCGCAGTACAGCAGCACGGGCAGCGACAGCAGCGCCCCGAGGACGACGAGAGCGGCCGTCACCGGCGCCACGGTCCACGCCATGCCGCGCGCGAAACGGCGGCGGAGGGCGGCGCGCGGGTGGCGGACCAACTCGGGCCGGTCGAAGAGCGCTTCGCCGACGGGCGCCACGCCGGGCGGCGGGAGGGCACCGGGCAGCGCGAGGACGCCGTTGAGCACCCGCAGCGCCTCCGCGCGCGGGGCGGGCGGGAGCACCGTGCTGCGCGCGCGGTTCTCCTCGCTGTCGCCGAGGCCGCCGGCCACGGCCCGTACGGTCGCCCCGCCGGCCGCGCGCAGCAGCATCGGCTCGCGCAGCACCGCGCCGCGCAGCCGGGCGCGCTCGATGGAGACCGAGCGGGTGGTGAGCAGCCCCCGCCGCACCCGCAGGGTGCCCGCGTCCGCCCACTCCAGGCGGTACCGCCACCAGTTCTCGGCGTACACGGCGAGCGCGCCGACGCTGCCCACTGCGGCCACGGCCAGCAGGGCCAGCGGGACCGTCAGCCACAGGGCGCTGTGGCCGAACTGCTCGAAGGCGCGGCGGACGACCCCGATGCGCCACGGCTGCACGCCCAGGTCGTCCAGGACCCGCCACACCGCCCCCACGGCCGCGAACACCCCTCCGAACACCCAGAACGTGAGCGGGGCGTAGCGCAGCCAGCGCGGGTCCCCGGTGGACAGGACCGGCTCGTCGGCGGCGTCGCCGCCACCCGCGCGGGCCAGCAGTTCGGCGCGCAGCCGCTCGGCGGCGGGGCGGGTGAGGGCTTCCAGGGTGAGCCCGTCGCGGCCGCCGGTGGCCCCGGTGGTGCCCGCGCGCAGCACGACCAGGTCGAAGAGCCGCTGCACGGGATGGGCGGTCAGGTCGACGTTGCGCACCCGGTGCAGCGGTATCGCGCGCAGCCGGCGGACGAACAGGCCACTGCGCAGTTCGAAGGAGTCGGCGGTGACCCGGTAGCGGGTGCGCGACCAGCCGATCAGCCCGGCGGCGGTGACGCAGGCGAAGGTGGCCGCGATGACGGCGAGGGTGATCCAGGCCCGGTCGCCCAGGTGGCCCCCGGTGGCCAGCGCGGTGAGCGCGAGCGAGGCGAGCGGGGCCGCCATCCAGCCGCAGTGGACCGCGATGGTGCGGGGGTCGAGCGCGCGCCAGGGGACCTCCGTCTCGTCGCGCGTCGCGTCGTCGGGGGCCGTGCCATCCGGGGTCGTGCCGTCCGGGGTCGTCCGGGGTCGTGCCGTGGGTGGTCACGCGGCATCACCGGGCACCAGTTGCGCCGCGTCGCCGATGCGCCGGGCCAGCTCCCGCGCGTCGGCGTCGGAGAGCCCCGCGATGCGGACGTCGCCCGCCGTGGAGGCGGTGGTGACGGTGACGGTGGCCAGCCCGAAGACCTGCTGGAGGGGGCCGCGCACGGTGTCGACGGTCTGCACCCGCGACAGCGGGGCGATGCGCCGCTTGCGCCAGAACCAGCCGCTCGCCGCGTAGACCGCGCGCACGCCCAGCTCCCAGGCGTGGGTGCGGTAGCGCCACCGGGGCATGGCCCAGACGTAGCCGAGCGCGGGGAGCACCAGGGTGACCAGCAGCAGCGGGCCGAGCCAGGGCAGCGCGCTGGGGAAGAAGAGGAGCGAGAGGACCAGCAGGGCGGCGGCGGTCAGCAGCATCGGCCCGCTCACCACGAGCAGCGCCTGTGTGGTCCACCAGCGGCGGGCGCGCGGATCGACCCCGTGGAGCGGATCCCTGAGACGGGGCGCGGGTGTGGGCATGGACATGGGAGATCCCCCGGCTTTTTCAAGTCAACTGTATTGGCACGCGCCCGCCACGGTATAGCAATACGATCGACTTGCGAAAGCGGGAAGGGAGGCCGGTGTGCCGAAGCGGGTGGACCACGAGGAACGGCGCAGACAGATCGCCAGGGCGCTGTGGCGGATCGCCGCCGAGCGCGGCCTGGACGGGGCGAGCCTGCGCGATGTGGCCACGGAGGCGGGGATCTCGCTGGGGCAGCTGCAGCACTACTTCACCAGCAAGGACGACATGATCGTCTTCGCGCTCCGGCATATCGCGCAGCTGGCCGAGGAACGCGTACGGACCCGCATCGAGGCGCTGCCCGGCGCCCCCACCCCGTGGGTCATCCTCCGCGAGACGCTGGCCGAGATGCTGCCCCTGGACGACGCGAGCCGCACCGGCCATCTGGTGCAGATCTCCTACTTCGTACGCGCCGTGCACGACGAACGGCTGCGCACCCACGCCAAGGAAGGCACCGCGGCCCTCCGCGGCTTCTTCGCCGACCAGGTGAAGGCGGCCATCGCCCGGGGCGAGGTGGCGGCGGACCGGGATCCCGTCGGCGAGGCGACGCTGCTGATCGCGCTCACCGAGGGGCTCTCCAGCGAGGTGCTGATGGAGACCCTCGCGCCCCAGGAGGCCATGGGCCTGATCGACGCCCACCTGGCGCGCCTCTTCAGCGGCGGCCAGGGAAGCCCCAGCAGTCCCGGCAGCCCCGACAACCCCGACAACCCCGGCAGCCCCGGCAGTCCCGGCTGAGGCGGTGCGTCAGTCCTTCCCTGGATTACCCCCTGGCCTGCTCCCTGGCTTACCGGGCCGCCGGGCGAGGGCCTGGGTCAGGTCGTCCAGGGCCTCCACCAGCAGCTCGGCGCCGCGCACCGCCACCCCCGGCCGCTCCTCCTCCCGGTCCTGCCACCGCTCCAGGGCCTCGTGCACGGCGCCCCACTCGGCCACCCGGCGCTCCCGCACGGCCGTGACCGCCTCCGGCAGCGACTGCCGCAGCGCCTCCGCGAACTCCTCGGCCTCCTTGGACGCGGGCGCGTCGGAGGCGGGCAGATGGGCCTCGACCAGCATCGTGACCCGCCCCATGGTGGACAGCGCCGTCTGCGCCGCCCGGGCGGCGCCCCGGGACAGGCCGCGGTGGCGCACCGGCTCCTTATGGGCCCGCGCCTCGCTCTGCTCCCAGGCCGCCCGCGCGGCCCGGGCGTCCAGCAGCGCCTCCCGCACCTGGCGGGGGCGGCGGTCGGCGGGGCGGGCGTGGACGTCGAAGACGGCGACGGCATAGCGGCCGTTCGCCCCCAGCCAGTCGGCCAGCCGGTCCCGCAGCAGCGGCGTCTCCCAGGCGGGGAAGACGACATAGGCGGCCATCGCCAGCGCCCCGCCGAGCAGGGTCAGCGCCACCCGCGCCGCCACCGTCTGCGACCAGCCCTCGCCCGCGATGCCCAGCAGGAAGACGACATACGCGGTCACGCACGCGGAGGCGACGATGAAGCCGGTGCGCATCAGCAGGTACAGCGACGCCGCGCAGACCACGGCCAGCGCCGCGCTCACATACGGGCCGGGGTGGGCCAGGGCCATCACCGCGCCGCCGAGCACCACGCCCGCGAGCGTGCCGGTGAAGCGCGCCACGCCCCGCGAGAAGGTCTGGCCGAAGTCCGGGCGCAGCACCATCACCGAGGTGAGCGGCGCCCAGTAGCCGTGGCCCCACGGCAGGGCGGCCCCCAGCAGATAGCCGCAGGAGGCGACCGCCGACACCCGCACCGCGTGCCGCAGCACGGGCGAGGACCACCGCGCCTCGCGCCGCAGGGCGCGCAGCGCCACCGGCACCATGCCGGGCACGGTGGGCCGGGGCAGATAGCGGCGGTCCTTGGCCCCCTCGGCCGTCACGGCCTCCACCGGCTCGTCCGAGGACTCCACCACATCGGCCACCAGCGCCATCAGCCGCAGCGCGGCGCGGCGGGCGGCTCCGCTGAGCATCGGCCCGGTCGGGGGCACCTCCAGGACCGCCATCGCGTCGGGCGGCAGCCGCACCGGCTTGCCCCAGCGGATCGCGTGGGCGACGGCGTCCAGCACGGTGGCCGTCGCCCCCAGCAGATCACGCGCCCGGTCGCGCTCGGGCCCGTCCGGCGCGGCGCCGACCACCGGGTCGGCGAGCGAGGCCAGCACCGGCCGGATCCGCTCGGCGAGCAGCCGGTAGCCACGCAGTTGGCGCGGGCGGCGCCGGGCCTGCCGGGGCGTCAGGGCGGCGGCGCTGCGGGCCTCCATCAGCGGCTGCGGGTCGAACGGCGCCACCGGGTCGTGGCGCAGCCGGCGCGCGTAGTCGGCCACCGCGGCGAGCGCGTCCGCGAGGGCGTCGCGCTGCACCCCCCACGGCCGGACCGGGAAGAGCACGATGAGCGCGGCCTGCACCACCCCGCCGAGCCCGATCAGGGCGGCGTGCTGCAGGGCGCCCAGCACCGAGGTCGGCAGGGTGACGGTGACCAGCATCACCGCGACCATCTGGGTGGACACCAGCCCGGACACCGGGCCGACCGCCCAGGCCATCCCCGTCAGCAGCGTCCAGGCGGCGATCATGACGAGGAAGGTCGCGGTGTGGGCGGCGGCCAGATAGCCGAGGAACGTGGACACCGCCAGTCCGCCCGCGGCGGCCAGCGCCAGCGCGGGGCGCGGCCGCCAGCTGCGCTGGAAGGTCGCGATCCCCGACGAGAAGGCGCCGAACGCCGAGGAGACGGCCAGCGTCGGCGAGCCGAGCCACAGGGTCAGGCCGATGACCAGCGCGACCCCGCACGCGCCGCGCAGCGCGACGAGCGGTTCCAGCCTGGTGCGCTCGATCGCAAGCCCCGCGCGTGCGGTCGCCTTCAAGGCGTGTGACCAGCTCATACGCCGAGGTTACGGCCTTGATCCACGGAAACTGAACCGGCCGTTCCGCACTGGTTCGTCACATCCGCAGAGTCACATCCGCGGCATCGCCTCGTCGGTGTCGCGCCCGCGCGACACTCAGCCCGCCACACCGCAGTCGACGTCCAGCAGCTTCATCGGCTTACTGGCGTCGAGGTCCACATAGGCGGTGAAGGACGCGGTGCCCGGCTCGCCGCCCCAGGTGGTGGTGATCGTCGCCCAGCCCACCCGCGCCGACTGGGCCGTGGTGACCTCCCCGACCTCGATGTCCAGCGGCTCGTTCTGCGCGCACAGCAGCACGTCGAAGCCGGGGTTCTCGGCGGCCTTCTCCTTGAGCTGCTTGGAGACTAGGTGCTTGCGCTCCCAGGCGGTCGGGCCGTGGTCGCCGTAGAAGCCCTCCAGGAAGTGGTGGATCTCCTCCGCGGTGTAGCGGCCGTTGGGGTCGGTCCGCTCGGCGGCGGACGCGGGCGAGCCGGCGGTGAGGACGAGCCCGAGGCCGAGCGCGGCCGCGCAGCCACCGGCGAGGGCCGCGGAGCGACGAAGAGAACGAAGCATGAGATTTCCCCCTGTGTGGTGCTTATCAGTCTGTGAGTGGCCTTGTGGCCATTGATCGGTCGAACACCAAGAGAGACCCGCGCCCCGAGCGGATGGTTGCCCCGTCGCCGTGCAACAGGGCCGTAACAGCCCCGCCTTGGCGACCCCCTCACCCTGAATACACACGAAGCCTCCCGCCGGATCCGTACCGGCGGGAGGCTTCACCCGAACGAGCGATCGATCACAAGGTCACGGCGGCTCAGTGGTTCTTCGGGAACCCGAGGTTGATGCCGACCTCCTCCGAGGGCTCCGGCCAGCGGGTGGTGATGACCTTGCCGCGGGTGTAGAAGCGCACGCCGTCGTTGCCGTAGATGTGGTGGTCGCCGAACAGCGAGTCCTTCCAGCCGCCGAAGGAGTGGTAGCCGACGGGCACCGGGATCGGCACGTTGACGCCGACCATGCCCGCCTCCACCTCCAGCTGGAAGCGGCGCGCGGCGCCGCCGTCGCGGGTGAAGATGGCCGTGCCGTTGCCCCACCGCGAGCTGTTGATCAGCTCGATGGCCTCGTCGTAGGTCTCGGCGCGGACCACGCACAGCACCGGGCCGAAGATCTCGTCGCGGTAGGCGTCGGCGGTGGTGGGCACCTTGTCCAGCAGGGAGACGCCGATGAAGAAGCCGTTCTCGTGGCCCTCGACCGTGTAGCCCGTCCCGTCGACCACCACCTCGGCGCCCTGCGCGGCGGCGCCGTGCACATACGAGGCGACCTTGTCGCGGTGCTCCTTGGTGATGAGGGGGCCCATCTCGGAGGCCGGGTCGTCGCCGGGGCCGATGCGGAGCCTGGCGGCGCGCTCGGCGATCTTCTTCACCAGCTCGTCGCCCGTGTCGCCCACCGCGACCACGACGGACACGGCCATGCAGCGCTCGCCGGCCGAGCCGTAGGCCGCGTTGATGGCGTTGTCGGCGGCGAAGTCCAGGTCGGCGTCGGGCAGCACCAGCATGTGGTTCTTGGCGCCGCCGAGCGCCTGCACCCGCTTGCCGTGCTCGATGGCCCTGGACTGGATGTACCGGGCGATGGGCGTGGAGCCGACGAAGCTGACCGCGGCGACGTCGGGGTGCTCGAGGAGCCGGTCGACGGCCACCTTGTCGCCGTTGACGACGTTGAGCACGCCGTCCGGCAGGCCCGCCTCGGCGGCCAGTTCGGCCAGCCGCCAGGAGGCGGAGGGGTCCTTCTCGCTGGGCTTGAGCACGAAGGTGTTGCCGCAGGCGATGGCCACCGGGAACATCCACAGCGGCACCATGGCCGGGAAGTTGAACGGGGTGATGCCGGCCACCACGCCGAGCGGCTGGCGGATCGAGGCCACGTCCACCCCACCGGAGACCTGCGTGGACAGCTCGCCCTTCAGCTTCTCCGCGATGCCGCACGCCAGCTCGACGATCTCCAGGCCGCGGGCCACCTCGCCGAGGGCGTCGGAGTGGACCTTGCCGTGCTCGGCGGTGATCAGCCGGGCGATCTCGTCGCGGTGGGCGTCCAGCAGCTCGCGGTACTTGTAGAGGATCGCGGTCCGCTTCGCCAGCGATACGGTGCCCCAGGACGCGAACGCCTCCTTGGCGGCGGCGACCGCCGCGTCCACCTCCGCCACGGAGGCGAAGGCCACCTGGGTGTCCTGCGCGCCGGTCGCCGGGTTGTACACCGGGCCGAACTCGCCCGACGCGCCCTCGACGGGCTTGCCGCCGATCCAGTGGTTGAGGGTCTTCATGGCTGCGGGCCTTTCTCTTCGTTCACAGATCAGAGGTGGCGGCGGCGGGCGGCGGCCTGCCGGTCGTAGAGCTCGCGGGCCTTCACGGCTGCCGGACGGGTCGCGGCCTGGGCGACGGGCACATCCCACCACGCCTGCGCGGCGGGCGCGCCGGACACTGTGTCGGCTGTTTCGGTCTCCACATAGACACATGTGGGCCGGTCCGAGGCGCGCGCGGCGGCCAGCGCCGTCCGCAGTCCGGCGACGCTGCCGGCCCGGATTACCTCCATGCCCAGCGAGGCGGCGTTGGCGGCCAGGTCGACGGGGAGCGGGTCGCCGGTGTACGTGCCGTCGGCGGCGCGGAAGCGGTAGGCGGTGCCGAAGCGCTCGCCGCCGGTCTCCTCCGAGAGCCCTCCGATGGAGGCGTAGCCGTGGTTCTGGATCAGCACGATGTTGATGTTGACGCCTTCCTGGACCGCGGTGACGATCTCGGTGGGCATCATCAGGTACGTGCCGTCCCCGACCAGCGCCCACACCGGGCGGTCGGGGGCCGCGAGCCGGACGCCGATGGCGGCGGGGATCTCGTAGCCCATGCAGGAGTAGCCGTATTCGAGGTGGTACTGGCGCGGTGAGCGGGCGCGCCACAGCTTGTGCAGATCGCCGGGGAGCGAGCCGGCCGCGTTGATGACGACGTCCTCGTCGCCGACGACGGCGTCGAGGGCGCCCAGGACCTGGGTCTGGGAGGGCCGGGCGGACTCGTCCACGGCGGCGTACGCGGCGTCGACCCGCTCCTCCCAGCGGGCCTTTCCGGCGGCGTACTCGGCCTCGTACGCCTCCTCGACGCGGTGGCCGGCCAGCGCCTCGGTGAGCGCTTCGAGGCCGGCGCGTGCGTCGGCGACCAGGGTGGTCGCGGCGAGCTTGTGCGCGTCGAACGGGGCGATGTTGAGGTTGAGGAAGCGGACGTCGGGGTTCGGGAAGAGGGTCGCGGAGGCGGTGGTGAAGTCGCTGTAGCGGGTGCCCACGCCGATGACCAGGTCGGCGCCGCGGGCGAGGTCGTCCGCGACGGCGGTGCCGGTGTGCCCGATGCCGCCGATGTCGGCGGGGTGGTCGTGGCGCAGCGAGCCCTTGCCCGCCTGGGTGGAGGCGACGGGGATGCCGGTGGCGTCGGCGAGGGCGCGCAGGGCGTCCTCGGCCTCGCTGTGGTGGATGCCGCCGCCCGCGACGATCAGCGGCCGCCGGGCGGCGCGCACGGCCCGGGCGGCCGCGGCGAGCTCGGCCGGGTCGGGCGCCGGGCGGCGTACGTGCCAGACGCGGTCGGCGAAGAACTCCTCGGGCCAGTCGAACGCCTCGGCCTGCACGTCCTGCGGGAAGGCGAGGGTGACGGCGCCGGTGTCGGCCGGGTCGGTGAGCACCCGCATGGCCTGCAGCGCGGCCGGGATCAGGGATTCCGGGCGGACGATCCGGTCGAAGTAGCGGGAGACCGGCCGCAGACAGTCGTTGACCGACACATCGCCGGCGGAGGGGACCTCGAGCTGTTGCAGGACCGGGTCGGCGGGGCGGGTCGCGAAGATGTCGCCGGGCAGCAGCAGCACGGGCAGCCGGTTGATGGTGGCCAGGGCGGCGCCGGTGACCAGGTTGGTGGCCCCCGGGCCGATGGAGGTGGTGACGGCCTGGGCGGCGAGCCGGTTGGACTGGCGGGCGTAGCCGACGGCCGCGTGGACCATGGCCTGTTCGTTGCGGCCCTGGAGGTAGGGCATGGCGTCCCGGCCGGTCTCCAGGAGCGCCTGGCCGAGACCCGCCACATTGCCGTGGCCGAAGATGCCCCAGCAGGCGGCGATGAGGCGCCGCCGCCTCCCGTCGCGCTCGGTGTACTGGTGGGCCAGGAACTCCACCAGGGCCTGGGCCGTGGTGAGCCTGCGGGTGGCTCCACTCATCGTGTGTCTCCCAAGGGGGCGTCGTAGAGGGGGAGGCGGGGGTCGACCGGCTGGTCCGGCCAGGTGGCGCGGATCCAGGCGTGGTCGGGGTGGTCGCAGATCAGCCAGTCGCGCTCCGCGCCGGGGCCCGCCATGACGTTGAGGTAGTACATGTCGTGGCCGGGGGCGGCGATGGAGGGGCCGTGCCAGCCGTCGGGGATCAGGACCAGGTCGCCGGAGCGCACCTCGGCGAGCACGTCCGTGCCGCGGCCGTGCCCCGAGGGGGAGACCCGCTGGTAGCCGAGGCCTTCCTTGCCGTGCGCCGCGGCGATCTCGAAGTAGTAGATCTCCTCCAGCTCGGACTCCTCGCCGGGGCGGCACTCGTCGTGCTTGTGCGGCGGGTAGGAGGACCAGTTGCCGCCGGGGGTGAGGACCTCGACCGCGATCAGCTTGTCGCACTCGAAGACGCCTGCGGCGGCGAAGTTGTTGACCTGGCGGGAGCAGTTGCCGGTGCCGCGCAGCTCGACGGGGACCGCGGAGGCCGGCCCGTAGCGTGCGGGCAGCCGGCGCTCGCAGCGGGCGCCGGTGAGCGCGAACCGCCCGCCGGCCTCGCTCGCGATCCGGGCGTGGGCGTCGCGCGGCAGGTAGGCGAAGTCGCTGACCCCGCTGAAGACGCTCTCCCGGCCGTGCAGTTCGAAGGTCAGGCCCTCGGCCGCCACGGTGCAGCCGCCGCTCAGCGGCAGCACGATCCACTCGCTGTCGCCGGTGGACAGCTCGTGCGTACCGCCGGGCGGCAGGTCCAGGACGCGCAGGGAGGAGTAGCCCCACCCGGCCCGCGCGGGGTCGATGTGCACGGCGTACGGGCCGGCGGCCGCCTTGCCGGCCGGCAGATGGAAGCTGGTGGAAGGGTCGCTGGTCATGTCGTCAGTCTCCGCCTCTTTCCCCGGTCCTGGCGCCGCCTCTTTTCCCCGGTCCTGGCGCCGTCTCTGTCCCTGGTCCTGGCGCCGTCACAGCAGGCCGACGGCGGTGTCGACGGCCTGCTCGACGCCGCCCTCCGCCGGGTAGAGCAGCGAGCGGCCGACCACCAGGCCCTGGACGGTGGGCAGCCGCAGCGCCTTGCGCCACTTCTCGTACGCGCCCTCCTGGTCCCGGGGCGTCCTGCCGACGTCCCCGCCCAGCAGGACGGCGGGCAGCGTGGAGGTCTCCATGACGGCGGCCATGTCGTCGGCGTCCTCGGTGACCGGCACCTTCAGCCAGGTGTACGCGGAGGTGCCGGCGAGGCCGGAGGCGATGGCGATGGACTTGGTGACGGCCTCGGCGCTCAGGTCGTTGCGGACCTTGCCGTCGATCCGCCGGGAGATGAAGGGCTCGACGAAGACGGGCAGCCGGCGCTCGGCCATCTCGTCGATGGCTCTGGCCGTGGCGGCGAGGGTGGTCAGCGAGCCCTCGTCGGAGTAGTCGATGCGCAGCAGCAGCTTGCCGGCGTCGAAGCCGAGCCGGGCTATGTCCTGGGGGCGGTGGCCGGTGAAGCGGTCGTCGAGTTCGAAGGAGGCCCCGGCCAGGCCGCCGCGGTTCATCGAGCCCATGACGACCTTGTTCTCGAGGGCGCCGAGCAGCAGCAGGTCCTCCAGGATGTCGGCGGTGGCGAGCACGCCGTCGACGCCGGGGCGGGACAGCGCCACGCACAGCCGCTCCAGCAGCTCGACCCGGTTGGCCATGGCCAGCTCGCGGCCTCCGACGGCGAGGGCGCCGCGCGCGGGGTGGTCGGCGGCAATGATCATCAGACGACCGCTGTCGCCGATGAGGGGGCGCCGGGCGCGGCGGGCGGCCGCCTCGGCGATCGCCTCCGGGTGCCGGCTCCGCACCGTGACGAGGTCGGAGATGCTGATGCTCAAAGCGTGCTCCTCTTGTTTTCTGGGCTCGGTTCGCCTCGGCTCACTCGCCGGGGTGGCGGCGACTTGCCCGGCGGGCCGGTCGCCTGGGGTCAGTGCCCGGCGAGCAGGGCCTCGACCTCGGCTTCGGTGGGCATCGCGGAGGAGCAGGCGAGGCGGGACGCGACGATGGCGCCCGCGGCGTTGGCGTAGCGCATGACGCGCTCCAGGTCCCAGCCGGACAGCAGGCCGTGGCACAGGGATCCCCCGAACGAGTCACCCGCGCCCAGGCCGTTGACGACCTCGACGGGGACCGGCTCCACCTCCGCCCTGGTGCCGTCGCGGTGGACGGCGAGTACGCCCTTGGGGCCCTGCTTGACGACGGCGAGCTCCACCCCCGCCTCCAGCAGGCTCTCGGCGCAGGCCTCGGGCTCCCGGACCCCGGTGGCGATCTCGCACTCGTCGAGGTTGCCGACGGCCACGGTGGCGTGGCGGAGCGCCTGAGCGTAGTGGGCGCGCGCCTCGGCCGGGTCGGGCCAGAACATCGGCCGCCAGTCCAGGTCGAAGACGGTCGGCCCGGCCTTGGCGCGTGCCTCGAGCGCGGTCAGGGTGGCGGCGCGGCTGGGCTCCTCGCTCAGGCCGGTGCCGGTCATCCAGAAGACGCGGGCGGCGCGCACGGCGTCGAGGTCCAGTTCGCCGGGGTGGATCTCCAGGTCGGGGGCCTTGGGGCGGCGGTAGAAGTACAGCGGGAAGTCGTCGGGCGGGAAGATCTCGCAGAAGGTGACCGGTGTCGGGTAGGCCTCGACGGGGGTGACCCAGCGGTCGTCCACGCCGAAGTCGCGCAGCGCCTGGTGGACGTACTCGCCGAACGGATCGGCGCCGGTGCGGCTGATGACCGCCGTGCGGCGGCCGAGCCGGGCGGCGGCCACCGCCACATTGGTCGCGGAGCCGCCGAGGAACTTGCCGAACGTCTCGACCTGCGGCAGCGGTACGCCGATCTGCAAGGGGTAGATGTCCACCCCGATCCGGCCCATCGTGATCAGGTCGTACCGCTCACTCATGCGCACCCCTTCAGGAAAGACACAGCTCAGGCCGGTGGCCCGGGAGTTGCCGGGCGGCTGTGGCCCTTCAGGTCTAGAGGTGTCCCCCACCCCGTGTCAAGAATTTGTCCTTACATTCGGACCTATCGGCGACACTTCGGCTGATGCCCGCCCCTGGCGCGCGGGCCACCGGGGAGGGGTACGGGCCCGCGCCCCTCGCCTGGCATCCTGACCTTACGTCCGAATGTCCTGACGAAGTCTTGACGGACGGCCACCCGGGCCGTGAAGCTGCCCGGACAGCATGTCCCGGACACCACCGGGCCGGCACCCGCACCGCAGCCCTTCCCCGGTCCCCGACGGCCGGCGAGAGGAGAACCCCTTCATGACCGCCGCCTCCCCCGCACCCGCCCCAGGCCGCATCCGGGTCGGCTCGGCCCCCGACTCCTGGGGGGTGTGGTTCCCCGACGACCCGCAGCAGGTCCCGTGGCAGCGCTTCCTCGACGAGGTCGCCGAGGCGGGGTACGAGTGGATCGAGCTGGGCCCGTACGGCTATCTGCCGACCGACCCGGCGCGGCTCGCCGAGGAGGTCGGCCGGCGGAATCTGAAGGTCTCGGCCGGCACGGTGTTCACCGCCCTGCACCGCGGCCCCGGCGTCTGGGACGCCACCTGGGAGCATGTCTCGCAGGTGGCGGCGCTCACCCAGGCCATGGGCGCCCGGCACCTGGTCGTCATCCCCTCCTTCTGGCGGGACGACAAGACCGCCGAGCTGATCGAGCCGCCGCGGCTCACCGCCGAGCAGTGGCGCGACCTGTCCACCGGCATGGAGCGGCTGGGCCGGGAGGTGCGCGAGCGCTTCGGGCTCGACATCGTGGTGCACCCGCACGCCGACACCCACATCGACGGCGAGGAGAACGTCGCCCGCTTCCTCGACGCCACCGACCCGGACCTGGTGGGCCTGTGCCTGGACACCGGCCACTACGCCTACTGCGGCGGCGACAGCGTCAAGCTCATCGAGACCTACGGCGAGCGCATCGGCTACCTCCACCTCAAGCAGGTGGATCCCGAGATCCTGGCCGACGTGGTGAGGAACGAGGTGCCCTTCGGCCCCGCCGTCCAGCGCGGCGTCATGTGCGAGCCGCCGCACGGGGTCCCCGCCCTCGAACCGGTGCTGGCCGCCGCCCGGAAGCTGGACGTGGACCTGTTCGCCATCGTCGAGCAGGACATGTATCCCTGCCCGCCCGACAAGCCGTTCCCGATCGCCCAGCGCACCCGCCGCTTCCTGCGCTCCTGCGGCGCCTGACCCGCCCCCGCCCCCACCGAACAGCCCGCCCCCACCGGACAGAGAGAGAAGAGACACCATGACGCAGCAGGGGACGCTCGGGGTCGCGGTCATCGGGACCGGCATGATGGGCGCCGACCACGTCCGCCGGATCGACGAGGTGATCAGCGGCGCCCGGGTGGCCGCCGTCGTCGACATCGACGAGGCGCGCGCCAAGCACATCGCCCACGGCGTGGAGGGCTGTCAGGCCTACACCGACCCGGCCGCCGCCATGGCCGCCCCGGACGTGGACGCGGTGCTGATCGCCTCGCCCGGCCCGGCCCACGAGGCGGCGCTGCTCGCCGCCTTCGAACGGGACCTGCCGGTGCTGTGCGAGAAGCCGCTCACCCCGGACCCGGCCTCCGCGCTGCGGGTGCTGGAGGCCGAGCAGCGGCTGGGCCACCGCCGGGTCCAGGTCGGCTTCATGCGCCGCTACGACAGCGAGTTCATGCGGCTCAAGTCGCTGCTCGCGAGCGGCGAACTCGGCCGTCCCCTGATGCTGCACTGCCGCCACCGCAACGCCTCGGTGCACTCCTACTTCACCACCGACATGCTCATCACCGACTCGGTGGTGCACGAGATGGACCAGTCCCGCTGGCTCCTGGAGCAGGAGATCACCGCGGTGACGGTGCTGCGCCCGACCCCCAACGCCAACGCGCCCGAGGGGCTCGGCGACCCCCAGCTGGTGATCCTGGAGACCGACGGCGGCGCGCTGGTCGATGTCGAGATCTTCGCGACCTGCGGCTTCGGCTACCAGGTGCAGGCGGAGGCGGTCTGCGAGCGCGGCACCGCGCGCGTCGGCGACGCCCACGGCATGCTGATCAACCGCACCGGCGGCTGGGGCGGCGAGATCGCCCCCGACTTCGTGGCCCGCTTCGAGGAGGCCTACGACCGCGAGGTGCAGGCCTGGGTGAACGCCACCCGGCGCGGCGAGGTGGAGGGCCCCAGCGCCTGGGACGGCTACGCCGCGGCCGCCGTCTCCGCGGCGGGCGTCCGGGCCCAGGCCGACGGCCGGCGCACGGTCGTGGAGATGATCGAGCGCCCCGCGTTCTACCGCTGAGCCACGCGTGCGGCGTTTGTACGGCTGGGTCATGCGCGTTGGGTAACTCTGGCGTCACGGCCGTCACATCCCGGCGATCCTTCCGTCACAGCCCTTCAACAACGCCTTCCCTCACCTCACTCACCGTCGTTGACCGGGCACAGGCTGAGTGATCACAAGCGGTCGCGCCGCAGCTCCCCCGACGGCCCTCGCGGGCCGTGGCTGCGGCGCCTGCGGGAAAGGCGCGAGAGATGACCGACCGGAGGCTTTGGTCGTACAAGGAGATCGCCGCGCACATCGGTGTGCAGACGGACACCGTACGGTCCTACCGCAAGCACGGTCTGCTGCCGCCCCCCGATCTCGTGGAGGGCGGCAAGCCGTACTGGTACGCGGACACCATCCGGATCTGGGTAACCCTCAGACCCGGCAACCGCTCCCGGCGAGGGACCGAGGACCGTTAGCGGCCCGCGTTCACCTCGTCCCGTTCGCCCCGCGCCCCGCCCGGCCGCGCGGCGCGGGACCCACCCCCGGCGTCCCGGGTGTCCGGGCTGTCTCGGATGTCCGGGCGGCTGTCCCGGGTGTCCGGGACGGTGCCGGGGGTGGCGGACTCGCCCTCGCTGAGGCCGATACGGGCGTGCAGCCGGCGCAGCGGGCCCGGGGCCCACCAGGTGGCCCGGCCGGTGAGCCGCATCACGGCGGGCACCAGCAGGCTGCGCACCACCATGGCGTCCATCAGCACGGCCAGGGCGATGCCGAGGCCGAGCATCTTGGTGTTGGTGACCCGCGAGGTGCCGATGGCCACCATGACGACCGCCAGGATGACCGCGGCGGCGGTGATCAGCCCGCCGGTGCGCCGCAGGCCGAACTCGACGGAGGCCCGGTGGTCCCCCGTGCGGTCGTACTCCTCCTTGATCCGGGAGAGCAGGAACACCCCGTAGTCCATGGACAGCCCGAAGGCCACGCAGAACATCAGCACCGGCAGGGTGGTCTCGATGTCCCCGGTGCTGGTGAACGACAGCGGCCCGGAGAGGTGCCCCTCCTGGAAGACCCACACCACCGCGCCGAACATGGCGGTGAGACTCAGCGCGTTGAGCACCACCGCCTGAAGGGGTATCAGAACGCTTCCGGTGAGCAGGAAGACCAGCAGCAGGGTCACCACGACGATGATGGCCAGCGCCCAGGGCAGCCGCTCGGCTATGGAGTCCTTGCTGTCCACCACGACGGCGGCGATCCCGGTGACCGAGGTGGCGAACGGCGGGTCCTGGGCCCGGATGTCGCGCACCAGCCGCTGGCTCGGCTGGTCCACCACCTCTCCCTTGGCCAGCACGGTGACGTAGGCCGCCCCGTCGGCGACGCGCGCCGCCTCCGCCGGGCCGGGCTCCGCCACTCGCCGGCCTCCGGCGAACCGGCCGGCCGGGCTGTCCACGCGCTCCACTCCGGGCAGGGCCGATATCCGGCCGCTGTAGTCGGCGAGGGCCGCCCGGCCGGGCGAGGATTCGACGAGGATGTCGATCGCCCCGCCGGGGCTGCCCGCGAAGTCGTCCCTGATGTGCTGCTGGACGACGTGGGACTCGGCGCTCGCGGGCAGCTGGCGGTCGTCGGCGGTGCCGAACTCGACCCGCAGGAAGGGCAGTCCGAGGACCACCAGGCCGGCGGCGGTGGCCAGCGCGAACAGCGGGGCCCGCCGCATCACCAGCCGGGCGATCCGGCCCCAGCCGGCCCCCGGCTCGCCCGGCGCGGGACGGCCGCGGCGGATCAGCCGCGTGAGATCCAGGGCGTTCACCCGCTCGCCGAGCAGGGCGAGCGCGGCGGGCAGCACCACCAGCGCGGCCGCCGCGGCGATCAGCACCACGGCGATGCCCGCGTAGGCGAAGGAGCGCAGGAAGTACTGCGGGAAGACCAGCATGGCGGCGAGCGAGACGGCGACGGTCAGCGCGGAGAACAGCACCGTGCGCCCCGCGGTGCGCAGCGTGGCGGCGACGGCGGGCAGCGTCCCGGCGCCCCGGCCCAGCTCCTCGCGGAAGCGCCGCACGATGAACAGGGCGTAGTCGATGGCGAGGCCGAGGCCGAGCGCGGTGGTCAGGTTCAGCGCGAACACCGACACATCGGTGAACTCGGTGAGGCCGCGCAGCACGGCGTTGGTCCCCAGGATCGCGATGATGCCGACGCAGAGCGGGAGCAGGGCGGCGACCGCGCTGCCGAAGACCATCACGAGCAGCAGCAGGGTGATGGGCAGGGCGATCATCTCGGCCCGCAGCAGGTCTTCCTGGATGGTGGTCTGCAGCTCATGGCGCACCGCGACCGGGCCGCCGATCGAGACCTTCACCGGCCCGTGGTCACCCCGGTAGGCGGGGGCGACGCGCTCCAGCACCTTCGCGGCGGCGGACTCGTCGCCCACGATCCGGGCGGCGACGATCGCCTGATGCCCGCCCCGGTCCCGCAGCCCGGCGGCCCCGTCCCAGTAGGAGGTGACGCCGGTGACCGAGGGCTCGCCCGCGAGCTTCCTGGCGAGCGCGCGGCCCTCGGCGGCGACCGCCGGGGCGTCGACCGTCGCCCCGCCGCTGTCGACGAGCAGCAGCAGATTGGGCTGGGAGGCGGGGAAGTGCTTCTCCAGCGCCTTGGTGGCGTACGCCGACTCGGCGGCCGGGGCCTGCCAGCCGCCGCTTCCCAACCGGTCGGCGACCCCCCGCCCGGCCACGACGGCCAGCGCCGTGAACAGCAGGGCGAGCAGCAGTGTGAGCCGCGGGCGGGCGGTCACCGCTCTGGTCCAGCCTCCCGCCCGGCCCTCCTGCGGCCGGTTGACAACGGTCATAGCGCGGTGTCCCCTTCACCTGTGGCCATGCGCCCGCGGCCGCGCCCGGTCGGCGTTTAGGCAGGCAGCATGGGTCGCTGATTGCCCAAGGAGCGGCAAACACGAGCGACCGCTCGCGTTTCTCCAGAATGCGAGCGAGCACTCGTGTTTGTCAATGGATCACGAGAGCTGGGGATTGACGCGTGACCGAGACCAAGGCAGACCAGCCCGCCGGCGAGGCGAAGCCGCGCCGCAGGCAGGCGCGCGGGGAGCGCCGCATCCAGCAGCTGCTCGACGCGGCGGCCAGCGTGTTCTGCCGGGCGGGCTACGCGGGGGCGAGCACCAACGCGATCGCCCGCGAGGCCGGGGTCTCCCCCGGGACGCTGTACCAGTTCTTCCCGAACAAGGAGGCCATCGCCGTCGAGCTCGGGGAGCGGCTCACCCACCGGATGCGGGAGGCCCACGGCGTGCTCTTCACCCCCGAGTACGCCTCGCTCCCGCTCGACCGGATGCTGGACGCGGTCGTCGATCCGATGGTCGAGTTCAACTGCCAGAACCCCGTCTTCCTCACTCTCATCCATTCGGGTGACATCCCCGGCCTGATGACCGAGGACCACGACGCGCTGCACGTCGCCCTGCAGGCCCGGCTCGAGGAGCTGATCGGGTTCATCCAGCCCGCACTGCCCCCCGAGCGCCGCACCCGCACCGCGACGATGGTGTTCTCCCTGTTCAAAGCGGGCCTCGAACTCGTACTCGCCCACGAGGGCGGGGAGCGGGCCGCGTACATCGAGGAGCTGAAGGCGTCCCTCCACGGCTATCTCGCCCCGATCATCGGCGCCGAGACCCCGTCCCGGACCCCCTGATACCCCCTAGGGGTATTATGCTTGTCATCATCAGGGGGCACCGGGGAACCCGCGCCCCCTGGGCACCCGAGGACTCAGCCGTGTCCGCCCGCTCACCCGAGGAGAAGCCATGAGCTCAGAGGCCACCACCGCGTCCGGCGTCACCACCGTCTACCAGGTCACCGGCATGACCTGCGGCCACTGCGAAGGCGCCGTCTCCCAGGAGATCTCCGCCCTCGACGGCGTCAGCTCCGTCCAGGCCGTCGCCGCCACCGGCCAGGTCACCGTCGTCTCGGCCGCCCCGCTGGACGACGAGGCGGTGCGCGCCGCCGTGGACGAGGCCGGTTACGAGCTGACCGGCCGGGCCTGACGCCACCCCCGCCGGGCCGCGCGGCCCCGCCCACCCGGCCCGGCCCTCCTCCCAGGAGCCCCAGGAGCCCGAGATGACCAGCACGGCCCCACGCGCCGCGAAGGAGAAGACACCCACAGCGGAGCAGACCTCGCCGGCGACCCCGGCCTCCCAGGTGGAGCTCACCATCGGCGGCATGACCTGCGCCTCCTGCGCGGCGCGCGTCGAGAAGAAGCTCAACCGCATGGACGGCGTCACCGCCACGGTCAACTACGCCACCGAAAAGGCGAAGGTGACCTACGAGGGCGGCGTCGAGATCGCCGACCTGATCGACACCGTCGTCAGGACCGGCTACACCGCCGAGCCGCCGCGGCCCCCGGCACCCGAGCCGGAGTCCGAGCCCGCGGCCCCGTCCCCGTCCACACCCACGGACGCCTCCACGAGCGGGTCCACGGGCGGGCCCACGGGCGCGTCCACGGGCGCGTCCACGGACGCCGGACGCGCCGGCGGGAAGCCCGCGGCGGGTGAGCCCGGTGATGCCCGTACGGACGCGCTGCGCCGCCGGCTCCTGATCTCACTGGCCCTGTCCACGCCCGTGGTCCTCCTGGCGATGGTGCCGTCGCTGCAGTTCACGTACTGGCAGTGGCTGTCCCTCGCCCTCGCCGCGCCCGTCGTCGTCTGGGGCGGCCTGCCCTTCCACAAGGCCGCCTGGACGAACGCCCGGCACGGCGCGGCCACCATGGACACCCTGGTCTCCCTCGGCACCCTCGCCGCCTTCGGCTGGTCCCTGTGGGCCCTGTTCCTCGGCGACGCGGGCATGCCCGGCATGCGGCACGGCTTCGACCTCACCGTCGCCCGCGGCGGCGGCTCCTCCTCGATCTACCTGGAGGCCGCGGCCGGGGTGACCACCTTCATCCTCCTCGGCCGCTACCTGGAGGCCCGCTCCAAGCGCCGGGCGGGCGCGGCGCTGCGCGCGCTGATGGACCTGGGCGCCAAGGACGTGGCCGTGCTGCGCGAGGGCCGTGAGGTCCGGATCCCGGTCTCCCGGCTGGCCGTCGGCGACCGCTTCGTGGTGCGCCCCGGCGAGAAGATCGCCACCGACGGCACGGTCGTCGAGGGCGCCTCGGCCGTGGACGCCTCCATGCTGACCGGCGAGTCCGTGCCCGTGGACGTCGCCGTGGGCGACACCGTGGCGGGCGCGACCGTCAACGCGGCGGGCCGCCTGGTCGTCGAGGCCACCCGCGTGGGCGCCGACACCCAGCTGTCCCGCATGGCCGCCCTGGTCGAGGAGGCGCAGCACGGCAAGGCGGAGGTGCAGCGGCTCGCGGACCGGCTCTCCGGGGTCTTCGTGCCCGTCGTCGTCCTCATCGCCGTCGGCACCCTGCTGGGCTGGCTGCTGCTGACCGGCGACGCGACCGCCGCGTTCACCGCCGCCGTGGCCGTACTGATCATCGCCTGCCCGTGTGCGCTGGGCCTGGCCACCCCGACCGCCCTCATGGTCGGCACCGGCCGCGGCGCCCAGCTCGGCATCCTCATCAAGGGCCCGGAGGTCCTGGAGAACACCCGCCGGGTGGACACCGTCGTCCTCGACAAGACCGGCACGGTGACGACGGGCCGGATGCGGCTGCACGGCGCCCACACCGCTCCCGGGGTCACCGAGGACCGGCTCCTGCGGCTGGCCGGCGCCCTCGAGCACGCCTCGGAGCACCCGGTGGCCCGCGCCGTGGCCGACGCGGCGGCCTCCCGGGCCGGCGCCCTCCCGGCGGTCCAGGGCTTCGAGTCCGTGCCCGGACTGGGCGTCCAGGGCGTCGTGGAGGGACACACGGTCCTCGTCGGCCGCGAGAAGCTGCTCGCGGCCCACGGGGCCGGGCTGACCGAGGAGCTGGCGGCCGCGAAGGCGGCGGCCGAGGCGGAAGGGCGCACGGCGGTGGCCGTCGCCTGGGACGGGCGCGCCCGCGGCGTGCTCGTGGTCGCCGACGCGGTCAAGGACACCAGCGCCGAGGCCGTGGCCCGGCTGCGCGGGCTCGGTCTGACCCCGGTGCTGCTGACGGGTGACAACCGGCTGGTCGCCGAGTCGGTGGCCCGCCAGGTGGGCATCGACGAGGTCATCGCCGAAGTGCTGCCGCAGGACAAGGTGGACGTGGTGCGGCGGCTGCGGGCGGAGGGCCGTACGGTCGCGATGGTGGGCGACGGCGTCAACGACGCGGCCGCCCTGGCCACCGCCGACCTGGGCCTGGCGATGGGCACCGGGACGGACGCCGCCATCGAGGCGGGGGACCTGACGCTGGTGCGGGGCGATCTGCGGGTGGCCGCGGACGCGATCCGGCTGGCGCGCCGGACCCTGGCCGTCATCAAGGGCAATCTCTTCTGGGCCTTCGGCTACAACGTCGCCGCGCTGCCGCTCGCCGCGGCGGGGATGCTCAACCCGATGATCGCGGGCGCCGCGATGGCGTTCTCCTCGGTTTTCGTGGTCACCAACAGCCTGCGACTGCGGACCTTCACCGAATCTCCATAGATTCACCAAGTCCCCATAAGCCGCACAACACCCATACACGAGAGCCTCGATCTTCAAATCGAGGCTCTTGCCCTTTTACGCCCCCATATGGCAAGAGACGCAGATCACAGGCGACCGAACGTAACCATCGCGGGGGGTGGGGAGTCTAATGGGGCGGTGAGGGTTCGTCTTGGGGGACGGATCCCGCTACGCGTGGCCGGGGCGACGTACTCGGGGAGCTTTGAGCGGCCCTCCCGTTGCGTACGCGTCCCGGCAGATCGCGTACAGGTGAGGGCTTCTGCGGCCAGCAGACCCCCGGCCGGATCCCGTGGGGGGAATCCGTAACCGGGAATGGAAGCGCCCCGCTCCGACCCGTGGGGGGATCGGCAGCGGGGCGCTTCTGCCTCTTCTATGGCGTGGCTCGCCTGACACTCAGTGTCAGCGCTGCTCCACCGGGACGAAGTCGCGCTCGACGATACCCGTGTAGATCTGGCGCGGACGGCCGATGCGGGAGCCCGGCTCCTTGATCATCTCGTGCCACTGGGCGATCCAGCCCGGCAGCCGGCCGAGGGCGAACAGCACCGTGAACATCTCGGTCGGGAAGCCCATCGCCCGGTAGATCAGACCCGTGTAGAAGTCCACGTTCGGGTAGAGCTTGCGCTCGACGAAGTAGTCGTCGGCGAGCGCGTGCTCCTCGAGCTTGAGGGCGATGTCGAGCAGCTCGTCGGACTTGCCGAGGGCCGAGAGGACATCGTGCGCCGCCGACTTGATGATCTTCGCCCGGGGGTCGAAGTTCTTGTAGACGCGGTGCCCGAAGCCCATGAGCTTCACGCCGTCTTCCTTGTTCTTCACCTTGCGGATGAAGGAGTCGACGTCGCCGCCGGAGGCCTGGATGCCCTCCAGCATCTCCAGCACCGACTGGTTGGCACCGCCGTGCAGGGGACCCCACAGCGCGTTGATGCCCGCCGAGATGGACGCGAACATGTTGGCCTGCGAGGAGCCGACCAGCCGCACCGTGGAGGTCGAACAGTTCTGCTCGTGGTCGGCGTGCAGGATCAGCAGCTTGTCCAGGGCGCTGACCACGATCGGGTCGAGCTGGTACTCCTGCGCCGGGACCGAGAAGGTCATCCGCAGGAAGTTCTCGACGTAGCCCAGGTCGTTACGCGGGTAGACGAACGGGTGGCCGACGGACTTCTTGTACGCGTACGCCGCGATCGTGGGGAGCTTGGCCAGCAGCCGGATCGTGGAGAGGTGACGCTGCTTCTCGTCGAACGGGTTGTGGCTGTCCTGGTAGAACGTCGACAGCGCGCTGACCACGGAGGACAGCATCGCCATCGGGTGGGCGTCGCGCGGGAAGCCGTCGTAGAACCGCTTGACGTCCTCGTGCAGCAGCGTGTGCGTCGTGATCTGGTCGCGGAAGTCGGCCAGCTCGTCGACGGTGGGCAGCTCCCCGTTGATCAGCAGGAAGGCCGTCTCGAGGAACGAGGCGCGCTCGGCCAGCTGTTCGATGGGGTAGCCGCGGTAGCGCAGGATCCCCTGCTCACCGTCGAGATAGGTGATCGCGGATTTGTAGGCGGCGGTGTTGCCGTAACCGGAGTCCAGGGTCACCAGACCGGTCTGGGCGCGAAGCTTGCCGATATCAAAGCCCTTGTCGCCGACGGTGCTGTCGACCACCGGGTAGGTGTATTCGCCGTCCCCGTACCGCAGTACTACAGAGTTGTCACTCACGTCATCCCTCACCGACGTCTGCTTCTCTTCTTCGAGGTGCCCTGACTCCCCCCACCTTCCCCCATCCGGACGATGAACGTGCACTCGGGGTCGGCCGAAGGGCCATTTGGCGGCACTGAGTGCCGTATCCACGCCCATCCTGCCCCGTTCGTGACGGTCCGGAAACCCTCCCGACACGTTCACCTTTGAACGAGCCGATGGTCCAGCGCGGTGCAGCGCCGACCCGCCGAGACCGTACGCACCGCCTGCCCGAGGGCCCGGCGCGAGCCGACGAGCACCACCAGGCGCTTGGCGCGGGTCACCGCCGTGTACAGCAGATTGCGCTGGAGCATCATCCAGGCGCCGGTGGTCACGGGGATGACCACGGCCGGGTACTCGCTGCCCTGGGAGCGGTGGATGGTCACCGCGTAGGCGTGGGCCAGCTCGTCCAGCTCGTCGAAGTCGTACGCCACCTCCTCGTCCTCGTCGGTCAGCACGGTCAGGCGCTGCTCGTCCTGGTCGAGGGAGGTGACAACGCCCACTGTGCCGTTGAAGACCCCGTTGGCCCCCTTCTCATAATTGTTGCGGATCTGGGTGACCTTGTCGCCGACGCGGAAGATCCGGCCACCGAAGCGCCGCTCGGGCAGATCCGGCCGGGCGGGGGTGATGGCCTGCTGAAGC
>NZ_MAXF01000003.1 GCF_001704635.1 Streptomyces sparsogenes
CGGGCTGACCCGACAAGCTCGACGCGTTCTGCTCGGCCCGGCGGAGCAACTGGCGGCGGCTGCGCGAGGGGCTGGACGGGCTGCCGTGGCTGATCCTGCCGGAGGCGACGCCGCGCTCCGATCCGAGCTGGTTCGGGTTCGTCCTGACCGTCGATCCGCGGGCCCCGTTCAGCCGTGCCGAGCTGGTCGACTTCCTGGAGTCCCGCAGGATCGGCACCCGCCGGCTGTTCGCCGGGAACCTGACGCGCCACCCCGCGCACGCCGAAGCGCCGCACCGGGTGTGCGGCGATCTGGCGAACAGCGACATCGTCACCGAGCACACGTTCTGGGTGGGCGTCTATCCGGGGCTGACCGAGGAGATGATCGACTTCATGGTCTCCTCCATCACCGAGTTCATCGGGCGCCACCGGTGAGCGCGGAGCGTTTGAGCGGCTCCCACCAGGAGCGGTTGTCCCGGTACCAGGCGACCGTCTCGGCCAGCCCGGCCGCGAAGTCGTGCCGCGGGCGGTAGCCGAGTTCCTCCCTGGCCTTGTCGTCCCGGACCGCGTAGCGCCGGTCGTGTCCCTTGCGGTCCGCGACGTGGCGTACGCGGCTCCAGTCGGCGCCGCAGGCCTCCAGCAGGCGGCCGGTCAGCTCCCGGTTGGTCAGCGCGGTGCCGCCGCCGATGTTGTAGATCTCGCCGGGACGTCCCTTGGTGCGCACCAGGTCCACGCCGTGGCAGTGGTCCTCGACGTGCAGCCAGTCGCGCACATGGAGCCCGTCGCCGTACAGCGGCAGGTCCTCGCCGTCCAGCAGGTTGGTGATGAACAGCGGGATGATCTTTTCGGGGAACTGGTGGGGCCCGTAGTTGTTGCTGCACCGGGTGACCCGCACATCCAGCCCGTGGGTGCGGTGGTAGGAGAGGGCGATCAGGTCCGAGGCGGCCTTGGAGGCGGCGTAGGGCGAATTGGGGTCCAGGGGCGCGGTCTCGGGGCTGGTCCCGGTCTCGACCGAGCCGTAGACCTCGTCGGTGGAGACGTGGACGAAACGCTGCACACCGTGCCGCAGGGCCGCCTCCAGAAGCGTATGGGTGCCTTCGACATTGGTGCGCACGAACGCGTCGGCGCCGGTGATGGAGCGGTCCACATGGGATTCGGCGGCGAAGTGGACCACCTGGCCGGCCTGTTTCATGAGCGTGTCGACCAGCTCGGCGTCGCAGATGTCGCCGTGGACGAACGTCAGCCGGGGGTCGGCGGTCTCGAGGTTGCTCAGCGTCCCGGCGTAGGTGAGCTTGTCCAGCACCGTGACATGGGAGACGGCGGGGCCCCGCCCGGCACCGCCCCGCGCCAGGAGCCCGCGCACGTAGGCGGAGCCGATGAACCCCGCGGCGCCGGTGACGAGAAGCCTCATATTTCCTCCAGGAACCGCAGGGGCGGCAGGCCGTCCCGGTACGAGCGCGCACGGTCCATGACGTACTGGCCGTAGGGCGAATTGCTCATCTCGGCGCCGAGCGCGTGACAGTCGTCGGGTTCGATGAATCCCATGTACATGGCGATCTCCTCGACACAGCCGAGCCGGGTGCCCTGGTAGTGCTGTACGTCGCGCACCATGCGGCCCGCGTCCAGGAGGGTCTCGTGGGTGCCGGTGTCCAGCCAGGTGACGCCCCTGCCGAGCCACACCAGGTCGGCCCTGCCCTCCTCCAGATAGGCCCGCAGCACATCGGTGATCTCCAGTTCACCCCGGGCCGAGGGGACCAGGCGCTTGGCCACGTCGACGACACCGCCGTCGAAGAAGTACAGGCCGGGAATGGCCAGGTTCGACCGGGGCCGCTCCGGCTTCTCCTCGATGGACAGCAACCTGCCGCGGTCGTCGATCTCGGCGACGCCGAACTGCCGGGGATCGGCGACCTCGTGCCCGAACAGCACACACCCGCGCAGCCGCTGCACGCTTCTGCGGAGCAGCGCGGGCAGATTCGCGCCGTGGAAGAGGTTGTCGCCCAGAATCAGCGCGCACTCCTCACCGCGAATGTGATCCGCGCCGACCCGGAAGGCGTCGGCGATTCCCCGCGGCTTTTCCTGGACGGCATAGGAAATGTTCAGCCCCAGGTGTCGGCCGTCCCCGAAGAGCTGGCGGAACTGGGGCAGTTCGGTGGGGCGGCTGATGATCAGGACGTCGCGGATGCCCGCGAACATGAGGACGGACAGCGGATAGTAGATCATGGGCTTGTCGTAAACGGGCACGAGCTGCTTCGACCCCGCCAGGGTCAGGGGCTGAAGCCTTGTTCCGTTTCCGCCCGCGAGAATGATGCCCTTCATCTAGTGCTTCCCGAATTCGGTGGCGATCAGGTCGAATATCTCTTCCGCCGACGCCGATTCCAGGTCGTCGTGGGACCCGGTGGCGCCGTCTGCGGTGTCGCTCCACTTGTCGGCCAGGAGCCGCAGTCGGGCGGCGATCCGGGAGCGGGCGGCCTCGTCGACGGCGTCCGGCGCGCCGGCGGCGTCCCAGCCGTCCAGCTGCGCCATGATCCGCTCTTCGCCGGAGGCCGCGTCGGCGGTGAGCAGGTCGTACAGGTGGCGGGCGAGTTCCTCGGCCGTCGGGTAGTCGAACAGCACGGTGGTGGGCAGCCGCAGCCCGGTGCCGGCGCCCAGCCGGTCGCGCAGCTGGACGGCGGTGATCGAGTCGAAGCCCAGCTCCTGGAACGGCTTGGTGGGCGGTACGGCGTCCGCCGAGGCGTGGCCGAGGGTGCCGGCCGCGTGTGCCTGCACATGCCGTACGAGGATGTGGTGCTGCTCGGCCGGTGTGCGGCCGGCGAGCTTGCGCCGCAGCGGATCGGCCTCCTCCTTCGCCGGGCCCACTTCCCCGGCGCGCGCCTCGGCGGCTTCCGGGAGGTCGGACAGCAGCGGGCTGGGGCGCAGCGCGGTGAAGCCCGTGAGGAAGCGCCGCCAGTCGACCGCCGCGATCACGGCGCTGGTCTCCCGGCGTTCGACCGCCTGTTGGAGGGAAGCGACGGCCAAGGCGGGGTCGAGGGGGTGGATGCCGCGGCGGCGGAAGGCGTCGACCTCCTCGGGCGCGGTGGCCATGCCCACCTCGCCCCACAGCCCCCAGGCCACTGAGGTGGTGGGCAGGCCGAGGCCGCGGCGGTGCTCGGCGAGGGCGTCCAGGTAGGCGTTGGCGGCGGCGTAGGCGGCCTGCTGCCCGCTGCCCCAGGCCGCGGAGACCGAGGAGAACAGGATGAACGCGGAGAGGTCGAGGTGCCGGGTGAGCTCGTGGAGGTGCCGGGCCGCGAGCGCCTTGGGGGCGAGCGTGCGGCTCAGGTGTCCGTCGTCCACGTCGGCGATGAGGTTCTGCTCGCTGACCCCGGCGGCGTGGATGACGGCGGACAGCGGGTGTTCGGCGGGGATCGCGTCCAGCACGTCCCGCGTGGCGTCCCGGTCGGCCGCGTCGCAGGCCGCGAGGGTCACCGTGGCGCCCAGGCCGCGCAGTTCGGCGGCCAGTTCCCCGGCGCCGGGCGCGTCGGGGCCCCGCCGGCTGGTGAGGACGAGGTGCGCTGCCCCGCGTTCGGCCGCCCAGCGGGCCAGCAGCGCGCCGACGCCTCCGGTGCCGCCGGTGATCAGCACACTGCCGCGGGGCTGCCACGCCCGGTCGGCGGGCCGCCCGGGGGGCGCCTGGACGAGGCGGCGCGCCAGCGCCCCGCCGGCCCGGATCGCCACCTGGTCCTCGGCCCGGCCGTCCGCCGGCGGGCCGGCCAGCAGGGCCGCCAGCCGTGCCTCGGTCCGCTCGTCGGGCTCGGCCGGCAGATCCACCAGGCCGCCCCACCGGTCGGGGTGTTCCAGCGCGGCCACCCGGCCCAGGCCCCAGGTCTGGGCCTGGAGGGGGTGCGACAGCACGTCGTCGTGGCCGGTGGACACCGCGCCCTGGGTCACGCACCACAGCGGCACGGTGATCCCCGCGTCGCCGAGCGCCTGGACGGCCGTCACGGTGGCGGCGAGCCCGGCGGGCAGGGCCGGGTGCTCGGGGCGGGTGCGCTCGTCGAGCGCGAGCAGGCTGAGCACCCCGGTGGGGGCGTGGTCCAAGGCCAGGGCGGCCAGCCGTTCGGCGAGTTCCGGGCGGCCGGTGGCGAAGGGGTCCAGGAGGCAGGTGGCGGCGTGCTCGGTCAGGGCCCGGGTCACCGTCCGCACCGCCGGATGTCCCTCGTGACCGGCGGGGACGAGCAGCAGCCAGGTGCCGCTCGGCGCCGGCCCGGAGGGCTCGGGCAGCGTCGTCCACCGGATCCGGTGGCGCCATGACGCCAGGGTGACGCGTTCGCGGTGGCGGCGGCGCCAGGTGGACAGCACCGGCAGCGCGGGGCGCAGCGCCTCGATGTCCTCCGTGACGTCCTCGGCGTCGCCGGCGCCGCCGTCCGGCTCCAGCAGCCGCTTCAGCGCCTCGATGTCGTGGTCCTCGATGGCGCCCCACAGCTCCGCCTCGGCCGGGTCCTGGGTGCCGTCGCCGCGGGTGGCACGGGCCGGGGGGAGCCAGTAGCGCTCGCGGTCGAACGCGTAGGTGGGCAGGGCCAAGGTCCGGGGGGCGGGCGGGCCGGCGAACCAGGGCCGCCAGTCGACGGGCGCTCCGGCGGTGAACGCCTGGCCGAGCGCGGTGGCCAGCTGTTCCGGGCCGCCCTGGTCGCGCCGCAGGGTGCCCAGGGCCACGGCGGCGGTCTGCGCGGACTCGAAGCACTGCTGGAGCGCCGGGAGGACCACGGGGTGGGTGCTGACTTCGATGAACACCCGGTGTCCCGCGGCCAGAGCCGCGTCGACCGCCTCGGTGAGCCGGACGGGCCGGCGCAGGTTCCTCAGCCAGTAGTCGGCGTCCAGGGTGGTGGTGTCCATCGGGCCGCCGGTCACGGTCGAATGGAACGCGACGTCCGTGGCCTGTCCGCGGACCCCGGCGAGGCGGGACCTCACATCGTCGGCGATCTCGTCCACCTGGGGGCCGTGCGAGGCGTAGTCCACGTCGATGGCGCGGGCCCGCGCGCCGGTGGCCTCGCAGGCGGAGACGACGGCCGCCACCGCGTCGGGCGGGCCGGACACCACGGTGGAGGACGGGCTGTTGAGCGCCGCCACGCCCACGCCGGACGCCGCGTCGCCCAGGTCGGCGACGAGCCGCTCGGCCGTGTCCGGGTCCACGCCGAGGGAGGCCATCGCGCCCCGGCCGGCCAGCGCCCGCAGCGCCTGCGAGCGCAGGGCCACCACCCGGGCGCCCTCCTGGAGCGACATCGCGCCCGCGACGCACGCGGCCGCGATCTCGCCCTGGGAGTGCCCGACGACCGCCGCGGGTGTGACGCCGTGGTGGGCCCACAGGGAGGCCAGGGACACCATCGAGGCCCACAGCACCGGCTGGACCACATCGACGCGGCCGAGGTCGGCGGCGCCGTCCGCGCCCCGCAGCACCTCCGTCAGGGACCAGTCCACATACGGGGCGAGCGCCGCCTCGCACTCCGCGATCCGGGCGGCGAACACAGGTGAGGAGGCGAGCAGTTCGGCGCCCATCCCGGGCCACTGGGAGCCCTGGCCGGGGAACACCAGCACCACTCCGGCGCCCGGCGCGCCCGCCGCGCCGGTCACCACTCCGGGCGCCGGCTCCCCCGCCGCCAGCGCGCCGAGCCGCTCCCGCAGCGTCCCGGTGTCGGGTCCGGTGACGACCGCCCGGTGCTCGAACACCGAGCGCGTGGACACCAGTGACCAGCCCACCGCCCGCGGGTCGGCGTCGGCCGCCGCGTCGAGCAGCCGCCGGGCCTGGCCGCGCAGCGCGGACGCGCTGCGCGCGGACAGCACCCAGGGCGTGACGGTCCCGGCGTGTCCCTCCGCGGGCGCGGCGGGTTCAGCGGCGGGGGGTGGGTCCGAGGGTGCCTCTTCCAGGATCAGGTGCGCGTTGGTCCCCGAGAAACCGAAGGCGGACACGCCCGCCCGCCGGGGCCGTTCGGCGCGGGGCCACCCGACGGCCTCGTCGAGCAGCCGCACCGCGCCCAAGTCCCAGGCCACGTGCGGGGTGGGCGTGCCGATGTGCAGGGAGCGCGGCAACGTGGCGTGGCGCAGCGCCATGACCATCTTGATGACGCCCGCGGCGCCGGCGGCGATCTGGGTGTGCCCGATGTTCGACTTGACCGACCCCAGCCACAGCGGCCGCTCCGCGGGCCGCTCCTGGCCGTAGGTGGCCAGCAGCGCCTGGGCCTCGATCGGATCGCCGAGGCTGGTGCCCGTCCCGTGTGCCTCCACCGCGTCCACGTCCGCCGGCGAGAGCCGGGCGTTGGCCAGCGCCTGCTGGATGACGCGCTGCTGTGACGGCCCGTTCGGCGCGGTCAGACCGTTGCTGGCACCGTCCTCGTTGACGGCGGAGCCGCGGATGACCGCGAGCACCTCGTGTCCGTTGCGGCGGGCGTCGGACAGCCGCTCCAGCAGCACGACGCCGGCTCCCTCGGCGAGGTTCATGCCGTCGGCGTCCGCCGAGAAGGGCTTGGCACGGCCGTCGGGGGCCAGGGCGCGCAGCTCGCTGAATCCGATCAGCGGTGCCGGTGAGGACATCACGTACACCCCGCCGGCCAGGGCCAGCGTCACCTCTTCCTCCCGCAGCGCCTGGCACGCCAGGTGGATGGCGACCAGCGCCGAGGAGCAGGCGGTGTCCAGCGTCACCGCGGCGCCCTCCAGGCCGAGGGTGTACGCCACGCGTCCGGCGACCACGCTCGGCGAGTTGCCGGTCGTCAGCTGGCCCGCCGCGCCCTCGGGCACCTGGAAGGAGTTGAGGAAGTAGTCGAGGCCGTCGCAGCCGAGGTAGGTGCCGGTGGCGCTGGAGCGCAGGGTGTGCGGGTCGATACGGGCGTGTTCGACGGCCTCCCAGGCCAGCTCCAGCGCCAGCCGCTGCTGGGGGGCCATGGTGACCGCCTCGTTCGGGCTGATCCCGAAGAACGCCGCGTCGAACCGGTCGGCGTCGCGGAGGAAGCCGCCCGCGCGGACATAGCTGGTGCCCGGGTGCCCGGGTTCGGGGTCGTAGAGCGTTTCGAGGTCCCAGCCCCGGTCGGCGGGCAGGCCGCCGGTGCCCTCGCGGCCGGCGGCGACCATGTCCCACAGGTCCTCGGGGGACCCCACACCGCCGGGGAACCGGCAGCCGATGCCGATGATCGCGACGGGTTCGTGGCGGGCGTACTCGACGTCCTTCAGCCGGCGCTGGGCCTCGCGCAGATCGGCCGTCACGCGCTTGAGGTAGTCGAGGAGCTTCTTCTCGTCGTTCGCCATGTCAGGACCGTTCCCGCGCCGGCTTGTCCACGAGGCGCGCCAGGTCGAGCAGGTCACCGGCCACCCGCTCGGGTTCTTCCACGTGGAGGTTGTGGTCGGTGTCGACGTACCAGCGGGACTCCGCCCGCGGGATGGCCGCCTCGGCCTCCGCCACCCACTTCCGGGCGTAGCCGCCCCAGGACGCGGCGTGGGCGGGCAGGGCGACGAGCAGCAGGACGGGCGCCGTGATGTCGGGGTACCAGCGGGCGGGCGGGTCCTGCCACATGCTGTCCGCGAGCGACATGTAGTGCTCCAGCGGCAGCCGCTGCACGAGCAGCCCGTCCGGCCCTTGCACCATGTCGGCGAGGCTCGCCGAGACGGCGGCCTCCGACCACCTCGGGTGGAGGCCCCGCAGGAGTTCCCGCATGGTCTCCTCGGTCGTTCCGGTGACGTCGCGCCACCATCCGGCGAGCTCCACGCTCTTCTCCCGGGTGGGGGCGTAACGGGAGGTGTCGACGAAGCCGATCCAGCCGCCGTCCACCAGCGCGAGGCCCGCGGCCAGCTCGGGGTGCTGGGCCGCGAGCCGCACCGCGAGGTTTCCGCCCCAGGAGTGGCCGGCGAACAGGGCTCCGGTCAGCCGCAGCTCGCGGCAGACGGCCACCAGGTCCGCCACGGCGGTGGCGTTGTCGTACCCGTGCTCCGGGAGGTCGGAGTCACCGTGTCCGCGCATGTCGAGCGCGTAGACGGGATGGCCGGCGGCCGCGAGCAGGTCGGCGACCTCGTCCCACAGCCGGGCGTTCGACCCCAGCCCGTGGAGCAGCAGGAACGGCCGGCCGTCGCGGCCCGGCCGGTGCCGCACGTTCACATGCACTGCGTGGTCTACCGGGACGGACAGCTTCATGGCGGGGATCCCTTGCCTGCTGGGAGAGGAGTTGAGACGGGTGACCGGTCGAGCGGTACCGCGGCCCTAGGGTCTTTCGTTTGGATCAGGCCGGATCAGGGAGCGGGGTCTGGTGCCGTGCTTCGCAAGGCGGAGGAGGGCGCCATGGCGGAGCCATGGCAACCGACGACAACGCCGCGAGGCGCGGTGCCAGGGCCCGCGAGCCCGGCATGATCCAAACGAGAGGCCCTAGGCCGCATCCGCCTCGTAGGTCTCCGCGAGGTACTTGCCGAGCAGGGTGGAGGTGGGGTGCTCGACGATCGCGACGAGGGGGACCTCGAGGCCGGTGTCGCTCATCAGGCTCTTGGCCAGTTGCACGGCGCTCAGCGAGCTCAGGCCGTTCTCCAGGAAGTTGCTCTCCTCGTCCAGCGCGGGGACGTCGAGGACCTCGGAGGCCCGGCGGAGCACCTGCCCGGCCAGCAGCCGCTGGCGTTCCTCCGGTGTCGCGGACGCGAGACGCGCGGCGAACTGCTCGTCGTGAGTGGCTTCCTCGTGGGGTTCCATGGCTGCACCCTCTCGGTGTCGTATCGGGCTGGCGGGAGTACGTCGTGGTCCGGTGCGGTGGGCTAGCCGAGGGCGCCCTTCGCGGCGATGCCGGACGGCTTGAGCCCGACCATCTCCAGCTCCTCGGGGTGGAACGGCGGTTCGACGAGCTCCGGGTAGCTGGTGTCGGTGCGCAGCAGCGACAGGAAGCGGGAGTCGCCGAGGGCCTTCTGCGGCGCGTTCAGGCTCAGCACGCCGGTGGTGACCTCGCACACCTTCGGCGAGCGGATCGACTTGCCGGAGAGGAAGTCCGAGAACCTGAGCCGCTCGGCGACGTCCGGGCCGGTCAGCCGCGGGTCGCTGGAGAGGTTGCGGCAGTTGACGTACTGGATGTCGTTGAGCCCGGCCATGATCCAGGGGTCGTCGACCACCTCGCTGAGCGCGCGCTGGACCTGCCGGGTGCCGCCCTCGCCGAAGCCGTCGCGGGCCAGCTGCTTGTCCAGGGCCTCGGCGGCGCGGGCGGCCGCGCTCATGCCGTGGCCGTAGACCGGGTTGAACGCCGCCAGCGAGTCGCCGAGGATCAGCAGGCCCTCCGGCCACCGCGGCATCCGCTCGGGATACATGCGCCGGTTGGCTCCCGAGTGCGACTGGAAGATGGGGCTGATGGGCTCGGCGACGCTCATGAGGTCGCTGACGATCGAGTGCCGCAGCACCTTGGCGTAGCCGGTGAACTCGTCCTCGTCGCTGGGCAGCGGAGCACCGCGCGTGCTGGTGAGGGTGACCAGCCAGCGACCGCCCTCCTGCGGGTAGACCACGCCGAAGCGGCCGGGTTGCCGGGTGAGGGGGTCGGCGGCGACCTGGACCGCGGGGAAGTTTCCGTCCGCGCCCTCGGGCGCCTTGAACATGCGGGTGGCGTAGCCGATGCCGGCGTCGACCACGTCCTGCTCGACGGCCGGCAGGCCGAGGGCCGCCAGCCAGTGGCCGAGGCGCGAGGCGCGCCCCGTGGCGTCCACCACCAGGTCGGCCTCCAGCAGCCTGGGCTCGCCGCCGCCCGTGTCCCGCACCCGCACCCCGGTGACTTGGGAGCGGTCTCCGGCCAGCTCGACGGCCTCGGTGCCGTGCTCCACCTCGATCCGGCCGCCGGAGAGGATCCGGTCGCGCACCACCCAGTCGAGCAGGGGGCGGGTGCACATCATCGCGTACGCGGTCGCCGGGAAGCGGTACTGCCAGCCCCAGGCCGTCAGGGTCACCAGGTCGCGCTGGAAGCCGATCCGGCGGGCGCCGGCCGCCATCAGCCGTTCGGCGGTGCCCGGCAGCAGGTTCTCGACGATGCCCGCGCCACTGGACCACAGGACGTGGACGTGGCGGGCCTGGGGCTGCCCCTTACGGTGGTGCGGCCCGTCGGGCAGGATGTCACGCTCCACCACGGTCACGGATTCCAGGTGGCGGGCCAGCACATGGGCGGTGAGCATGCCGGCCCATCCGCCGCCCAGCACAACGGCACGTGTCGGTGTGGTCATGGCACCAAGTCCTCTCGGAGCGGGCTCGTCTGCGCGGACACTGGCCTTTCGCCCAGGGCGCCCATTACGAGGGTGTCCCGAACGGCTTAAGTGCGTCTTTCCGTTCCGGCCGCCGCGCGGTGTCCGGCGCCGGCTCCGGTGCGGTGTCGTCGTCGGGGATCCCGATCGTCATGTCGGTGAGGCCCCAGAACCCCTGGATGTGCGCGCCCAGGCGGTCCTCGTTGACCTCACAGATGGTGATCATGCGCATGCGCATCCGGGCCGGGACGTAGACCCGCGCGTCCCCCAGGACCACCACGAACCGTCCGTCCATCGACGTGACGAGCCGGCCCAGCATCTCGTGCACCTTGCCCTCGGAGCCCCGGAACGCGTGCTCGCGCAGGGCGTCCTTGCCGCGCAGCAACAGGCCGCCCACCGGGTCCTCGAAGACGATGTCGTCGGTGAACAGGGCGACGGTCCCTTCCACGTCCCCTTTTTGCAGCAGCCGGAGGTAGTTGTGGGGCAGCTCCCTGAGGGCCGCCTCGGCGGGGTCGATCACCGAGGGCCCGGCGAACGGCCCCGACCTGCCGTCGACCGAGGTCTCCAGGTCTGGTTTGCCCCAGTACGCCCGCATGTCCTCGATGAGGCCGGACTCGCCGACGCGCAGCAGCAACGCGTAGTGGCAGCGCAGGGCGGTCGGCTCCGCGCCCTCGGGCGCGGGCAGCCAGCCGCGGTCGGCGTACAGCGGGCCGCTGGGCCGGTAGTCCATGACCGCGGTGATCCGGGACAGCACGTGTGTGCCGTCCTGTCCCACGACCGACTCCACGATCGTCTCGTCGACGTTTCCGGCGACGGCGCTCTCGAAGTGCGCGCGAAGCGCCTCGTGGCCGGCCAGGCGGCCGGCCCCGACGGGGGCCTCGAACGTGACGTCCTCGGCGTACAGGCCGAGAAGCCCGTCGATGTCGCCCTCGCTGAGGCGCCGGCTGTGTTCGCGTGCGATCTTCTTGCGGGTGCGCTCGTTGAGCACCGTGTCTCCTCTGCTTACCGGTCGGGCCGTACCAGGCTCATGTCGAACACGGCGCGCCAGTACCGTCCGCGCCGGAAGGCGTAGGTGGGCAGCTCGACGCGGCGGGCGCCGGGCCCGAACACCGTCCGCCAGTCCACGGCGGCGCCGCGGGCGTGCGCCCGGGCAAGGGCGGCGGCAGCGGAGGTGACCTCCGCGACGCCGGGCCGCAGCGCGGCCACCGCGTGCGCCCCCTCACCGTCGAGGAGTCCGGCCACCTCGTGGCCGCCCAGTTCCAGGTAGACCGTGCCGTCCCCGGCCAGGTCGCGGACCTGGCCGGCGAAGTCCCGCGGCGGGCCCGGGTCCTCGTGCGGGCCGGTCAGCGCCGCGCACGCGTCGGGCAGTGGCAGCCGCCCGCTGACGTGCTCCTCGGCGAGGCGGCCGATGCCGTGGCCGCGCACCGCGCCGGGCCGCGTCCCCCACGACTCGACCAGCCGGAACAGCGCCACCTGGATCGCGAAGGCCCGGGCCGGGCCGGGGACGGCCACCGAGGTGGGATCCGCGCCGGTGAGCATCGCGTCCCGGGCGGGGAAGCCGAGGTGGTCGTCGAGCGCGGCGCAGACCGTGTCGAACGCGCCGGCGAACGCCGGGAAGGCGTCGTACAGCTGCTTGCCGGTGCCGGGCGCGGGGGCGTGGCCCGTGAACAGGACGACGAGGCGGGGCCGGCGTCCGATCACGTCCCGGGTGACGTGGGGCGCGGGTGTTCCCTCGGCCAGGGCCCGCAGTCCGTCCAGCAGCTCCTGGCGGCTCTCGCCGACGACCACGCCGCGGTGTTGCAGCGCGGCCCGGGACGTCCCCAGCGACAGTCCGACGTCGTCCGGCCGGAGGCCGGGCCGCACGTCGAGGTGGGCCAGCAGCCGGGCCGCCTGGGCGCGCAGCGCGTCGGGGTCGCAGCCGGAGAGCGGCCAGAGCACCACGCCGGCGCTCCCCGGCCCTCCTTCCGCTTCGGGTGCCGGGGGCGGAGCGTCGTCTTCGGGCGGCGCCTGTTCGAGGATGACGTGGGCGTTGGTGCCGCCGAATCCGAACGCGGACACCCCGGCCCGCCGTGGCCGGCCGGTCCCGGGCCAGGGCGTGGCGGCGGTGAGCAGCCGGATCCGGCCCCGCTTCCACGAGATGTGCGGTGAGGGCACCTCGGTGTGCAGGGTGCGCGGCAGGACGCCGTGGCGCATGGCCTGGACCGTCTTGATCACCCCGGCCATGCCGCTGGCCCCCTGCGTGTGGCCGAGGTTGGACTTCACCGCCCCCAGCAGCAGCGGGCGGTCGGCCGGGCGGTCCGCTCCGTAGACGGAGGCCAGCGCCTGGGCCTCCACCGCGTCACTGAGCAGGCCGCCGGTGCCCTGGCCCTCGACGGCGTCGATCTCGTGCGGCTGGAGCCCCGCGGCGGCCAGCGCCTGTCCGATCAGCCGCTGCTGGGCGGGGCCGTTCGACGCGCTCACGCCGTTGTTGGTGCCTTCCTGGCCGATCGCGCCGCCGCGGATGACGGCGAGCACGGGCCGCCCGTGCGCGCGGGCGGTGGAGAGGCGCTCCAGGAGCACCACGCCCACCCCCTCGGCGAAGGCGATCCCCTCGGCCCCGTCGGCGAACGAGCGGCAGCGGGTGGCCGCGGGCAGCCCTATCCCCCGGCCGGTGCCGATGAACGTCTCCGGGCTGGACATCACGGTGACGCCGCCGGCCAGGGCCATGGAACACTCGCCGCCGCGCAGCGACTGGCAGGCCAGGTGCAGCGCCACCAGGGAACCGGAACAGGCGGTGTCGAGGGTGGCGGTGGGCCCTTCGAGGCCGAAGACGGAGGCGAGGCGGCCGGAGAGCACGGCGCGCGACCCGCCGGAGGCGAGGTGGCCGAGCAGCTCGTCGGGGACGTCCTTCAGGTGCGGGGTGTAATCCTGGCCGGTGGTGCCCACGAAGACGCCACAGCGCCCGCCGCGGACCGACCGCGGGTCGATCCCGGCCCGTTCGAACGCCTCCCAGGTGGTCTCCAGCAGCAGCCGCTGCTGAGGGTCCATCACCTCCGCCTCGCCCGGGGAGATCCCGAACGGCGCCGGGTCGAACGCGCCGGCGTCGCCG
>NZ_MAXF01000030.1 GCF_001704635.1 Streptomyces sparsogenes
AGCGCCGTGAACAGCAGGGCGAGCAGCAGTGTGAGCCGCGGGCGGGCGGTCACCGCTCTGGTCCAGCCTCCCGCCCGGCCCTCCTGCGGCCGGTTGACAACGGTCATAGCGCGGTGTCCCCTTCACCTGTGGCCATGCGCCCGCGGCCGCGCCCGGTCGGCGTTTAGGCAGGCAGCATGGGTCGCTGATTGCCCAAGGAGCGGCAAACACGAGCGACCGCTCGCGTTTCTCCAGAATGCGAGCGAGCACTCGTGTTTGTCAATGGATCACGAGAGCTGGGGATTGACGCGTGACCGAGACCAAGGCAGACCAGCCCGCCGGCGAGGCGAAGCCGCGCCGCAGGCAGGCGCGCGGGGAGCGCCGCATCCAGCAGCTGCTCGACGCGGCGGCCAGCGTGTTCTGCCGGGCGGGCTACGCGGGGGCGAGCACCAACGCGATCGCCCGCGAGGCCGGGGTCTCCCCCGGGACGCTGTACCAGTTCTTCCCGAACAAGGAGGCCATCGCCGTCGAGCTCGGGGAGCGGCTCACCCACCGGATGCGGGAGGCCCACGGCGTGCTCTTCACCCCCGAGTACGCCTCGCTCCCGCTCGACCGGATGCTGGACGCGGTCGTCGATCCGATGGTCGAGTTCAACTGCCAGAACCCCGTCTTCCTCACTCTCATCCATTCGGGTGACATCCCCGGCCTGATGACCGAGGACCACGACGCGCTGCACGTCGCCCTGCAGGCCCGGCTCGAGGAGCTGATCGGGTTCATCCAGCCCGCACTGCCCCCCGAGCGCCGCACCCGCACCGCGACGATGGTGTTCTCCCTGTTCAAAGCGGGCCTCGAACTCGTACTCGCCCACGAGGGCGGGGAGCGGGCCGCGTACATCGAGGAGCTGAAGGCGTCCCTCCACGGCTATCTCGCCCCGATCATCGGCGCCGAGACCCCGTCCCGGACCCCCTGATACCCCCTAGGGGTATTATGCTTGTCATCATCAGGGGGCACCGGGGAACCCGCGCCCCCTGGGCACCCGAGGACTCAGCCGTGTCCGCCCGCTCACCCGAGGAGAAGCCATGAGCTCAGAGGCCACCACCGCGTCCGGCGTCACCACCGTCTACCAGGTCACCGGCATGACCTGCGGCCACTGCGAAGGCGCCGTCTCCCAGGAGATCTCCGCCCTCGACGGCGTCAGCTCCGTCCAGGCCGTCGCCGCCACCGGCCAGGTCACCGTCGTCTCGGCCGCCCCGCTGGACGACGAGGCGGTGCGCGCCGCCGTGGACGAGGCCGGTTACGAGCTGACCGGCCGGGCCTGACGCCACCCCCGCCGGGCCGCGCGGCCCCGCCCACCCGGCCCGGCCCTCCTCCCAGGAGCCCCAGGAGCCCGAGATGACCAGCACGGCCCCACGCGCCGCGAAGGAGAAGACACCCACAGCGGAGCAGACCTCGCCGGCGACCCCGGCCTCCCAGGTGGAGCTCACCATCGGCGGCATGACCTGCGCCTCCTGCGCGGCGCGCGTCGAGAAGAAGCTCAACCGCATGGACGGCGTCACCGCCACGGTCAACTACGCCACCGAAAAGGCGAAGGTGACCTACGAGGGCGGCGTCGAGATCGCCGACCTGATCGACACCGTCGTCAGGACCGGCTACACCGCCGAGCCGCCGCGGCCCCCGGCACCCGAGCCGGAGTCCGAGCCCGCGGCCCCGTCCCCGTCCACACCCACGGACGCCTCCACGAGCGGGTCCACGGGCGGGCCCACGGGCGCGTCCACGGGCGCGTCCACGGACGCCGGACGCGCCGGCGGGAAGCCCGCGGCGGGTGAGCCCGGTGATGCCCGTACGGACGCGCTGCGCCGCCGGCTCCTGATCTCACTGGCCCTGTCCACGCCCGTGGTCCTCCTGGCGATGGTGCCGTCGCTGCAGTTCACGTACTGGCAGTGGCTGTCCCTCGCCCTCGCCGCGCCCGTCGTCGTCTGGGGCGGCCTGCCCTTCCACAAGGCCGCCTGGACGAACGCCCGGCACGGCGCGGCCACCATGGACACCCTGGTCTCCCTCGGCACCCTCGCCGCCTTCGGCTGGTCCCTGTGGGCCCTGTTCCTCGGCGACGCGGGCATGCCCGGCATGCGGCACGGCTTCGACCTCACCGTCGCCCGCGGCGGCGGCTCCTCCTCGATCTACCTGGAGGCCGCGGCCGGGGTGACCACCTTCATCCTCCTCGGCCGCTACCTGGAGGCCCGCTCCAAGCGCCGGGCGGGCGCGGCGCTGCGCGCGCTGATGGACCTGGGCGCCAAGGACGTGGCCGTGCTGCGCGAGGGCCGTGAGGTCCGGATCCCGGTCTCCCGGCTGGCCGTCGGCGACCGCTTCGTGGTGCGCCCCGGCGAGAAGATCGCCACCGACGGCACGGTCGTCGAGGGCGCCTCGGCCGTGGACGCCTCCATGCTGACCGGCGAGTCCGTGCCCGTGGACGTCGCCGTGGGCGACACCGTGGCGGGCGCGACCGTCAACGCGGCGGGCCGCCTGGTCGTCGAGGCCACCCGCGTGGGCGCCGACACCCAGCTGTCCCGCATGGCCGCCCTGGTCGAGGAGGCGCAGCACGGCAAGGCGGAGGTGCAGCGGCTCGCGGACCGGCTCTCCGGGGTCTTCGTGCCCGTCGTCGTCCTCATCGCCGTCGGCACCCTGCTGGGCTGGCTGCTGCTGACCGGCGACGCGACCGCCGCGTTCACCGCCGCCGTGGCCGTACTGATCATCGCCTGCCCGTGTGCGCTGGGCCTGGCCACCCCGACCGCCCTCATGGTCGGCACCGGCCGCGGCGCCCAGCTCGGCATCCTCATCAAGGGCCCGGAGGTCCTGGAGAACACCCGCCGGGTGGACACCGTCGTCCTCGACAAGACCGGCACGGTGACGACGGGCCGGATGCGGCTGCACGGCGCCCACACCGCTCCCGGGGTCACCGAGGACCGGCTCCTGCGGCTGGCCGGCGCCCTCGAGCACGCCTCGGAGCACCCGGTGGCCCGCGCCGTGGCCGACGCGGCGGCCTCCCGGGCCGGCGCCCTCCCGGCGGTCCAGGGCTTCGAGTCCGTGCCCGGACTGGGCGTCCAGGGCGTCGTGGAGGGACACACGGTCCTCGTCGGCCGCGAGAAGCTGCTCGCGGCCCACGGGGCCGGGCTGACCGAGGAGCTGGCGGCCGCGAAGGCGGCGGCCGAGGCGGAAGGGCGCACGGCGGTGGCCGTCGCCTGGGACGGGCGCGCCCGCGGCGTGCTCGTGGTCGCCGACGCGGTCAAGGACACCAGCGCCGAGGCCGTGGCCCGGCTGCGCGGGCTCGGTCTGACCCCGGTGCTGCTGACGGGTGACAACCGGCTGGTCGCCGAGTCGGTGGCCCGCCAGGTGGGCATCGACGAGGTCATCGCCGAAGTGCTGCCGCAGGACAAGGTGGACGTGGTGCGGCGGCTGCGGGCGGAGGGCCGTACGGTCGCGATGGTGGGCGACGGCGTCAACGACGCGGCCGCCCTGGCCACCGCCGACCTGGGCCTGGCGATGGGCACCGGGACGGACGCCGCCATCGAGGCGGGGGACCTGACGCTGGTGCGGGGCGATCTGCGGGTGGCCGCGGACGCGATCCGGCTGGCGCGCCGGACCCTGGCCGTCATCAAGGGCAATCTCTTCTGGGCCTTCGGCTACAACGTCGCCGCGCTGCCGCTCGCCGCGGCGGGGATGCTCAACCCGATGATCGCGGGCGCCGCGATGGCGTTCTCCTCGGTTTTCGTGGTCACCAACAGCCTGCGACTGCGGACCTTCACCGAATCTCCATAGATTCACCAAGTCCCCATAAGCCGCACAACACCCATACACGAGAGCCTCGATCTTCAAATCGAGGCTCTTGCCCTTTTACGCCCCCATATGGCAAGAGACGCAGATCACAGGCGACCGAACGTAACCATCGCGGGGGGTGGGGAGTCTAATGGGGCGGTGAGGGTTCGTCTTGGGGGACGGATCCCGCTACGCGTGGCCGGGGCGACGTACTCGGGGAGCTTTGAGCGGCCCTCCCGTTGCGTACGCGTCCCGGCAGATCGCGTACAGGTGAGGGCTTCTGCGGCCAGCAGACCCCCGGCCGGATCCCGTGGGGGGAATCCGTAACCGGGAATGGAAGCGCCCCGCTCCGACCCGTGGGGGGATCGGCAGCGGGGCGCTTCTGCCTCTTCTATGGCGTGGCTCGCCTGACACTCAGTGTCAGCGCTGCTCCACCGGGACGAAGTCGCGCTCGACGATACCCGTGTAGATCTGGCGCGGACGGCCGATGCGGGAGCCCGGCTCCTTGATCATCTCGTGCCACTGGGCGATCCAGCCCGGCAGCCGGCCGAGGGCGAACAGCACCGTGAACATCTCGGTCGGGAAGCCCATCGCCCGGTAGATCAGACCCGTGTAGAAGTCCACGTTCGGGTAGAGCTTGCGCTCGACGAAGTAGTCGTCGGCGAGCGCGTGCTCCTCGAGCTTGAGGGCGATGTCGAGCAGCTCGTCGGACTTGCCGAGGGCCGAGAGGACATCGTGCGCCGCCGACTTGATGATCTTCGCCCGGGGGTCGAAGTTCTTGTAGACGCGGTGCCCGAAGCCCATGAGCTTCACGCCGTCTTCCTTGTTCTTCACCTTGCGGATGAAGGAGTCGACGTCGCCGCCGGAGGCCTGGATGCCCTCCAGCATCTCCAGCACCGACTGGTTGGCACCGCCGTGCAGGGGACCCCACAGCGCGTTGATGCCCGCCGAGATGGACGCGAACATGTTGGCCTGCGAGGAGCCGACCAGCCGCACCGTGGAGGTCGAACAGTTCTGCTCGTGGTCGGCGTGCAGGATCAGCAGCTTGTCCAGGGCGCTGACCACGATCGGGTCGAGCTGGTACTCCTGCGCCGGGACCGAGAAGGTCATCCGCAGGAAGTTCTCGACGTAGCCCAGGTCGTTACGCGGGTAGACGAACGGGTGGCCGACGGACTTCTTGTACGCGTACGCCGCGATCGTGGGGAGCTTGGCCAGCAGCCGGATCGTGGAGAGGTGACGCTGCTTCTCGTCGAACGGGTTGTGGCTGTCCTGGTAGAACGTCGACAGCGCGCTGACCACGGAGGACAGCATCGCCATCGGGTGGGCGTCGCGCGGGAAGCCGTCGTAGAACCGCTTGACGTCCTCGTGCAGCAGCGTGTGCGTCGTGATCTGGTCGCGGAAGTCGGCCAGCTCGTCGACGGTGGGCAGCTCCCCGTTGATCAGCAGGAAGGCCGTCTCGAGGAACGAGGCGCGCTCGGCCAGCTGTTCGATGGGGTAGCCGCGGTAGCGCAGGATCCCCTGCTCACCGTCGAGATAGGTGATCGCGGATTTGTAGGCGGCGGTGTTGCCGTAACCGGAGTCCAGGGTCACCAGACCGGTCTGGGCGCGAAGCTTGCCGATATCAAAGCCCTTGTCGCCGACGGTGCTGTCGACCACCGGGTAGGTGTATTCGCCGTCCCCGTACCGCAGTACTACAGAGTTGTCACTCACGTCATCCCTCACCGACGTCTGCTTCTCTTCTTCGAGGTGCCCTGACTCCCCCCACCTTCCCCCATCCGGACGATGAACGTGCACTCGGGGTCGGCCGAAGGGCCATTTGGCGGCACTGAGTGCCGTATCCACGCCCATCCTGCCCCGTTCGTGACGGTCCGGAAACCCTCCCGACACGTTCACCTTTGAACGAGCCGATGGTCCAGCGCGGTGCAGCGCCGACCCGCCGAGACCGTACGCACCGCCTGCCCGAGGGCCCGGCGCGAGCCGACGAGCACCACCAGGCGCTTGGCGCGGGTCACCGCCGTGTACAGCAGATTGCGCTGGAGCATCATCCAGGCGCCGGTGGTCACGGGGATGACCACGGCCGGGTACTCGCTGCCCTGGGAGCGGTGGATGGTCACCGCGTAGGCGTGGGCCAGCTCGTCCAGCTCGTCGAAGTCGTACGCCACCTCCTCGTCCTCGTCGGTCAGCACGGTCAGGCGCTGCTCGTCCTGGTCGAGGGAGGTGACAACGCCCACTGTGCCGTTGAAGACCCCGTTGGCCCCCTTCTCATAATTGTTGCGGATCTGGGTGACCTTGTCGCCGACGCGGAAGATCCGGCCACCGAAGCGCCGCTCGGGCAGATCCGGCCGGGCGGGGGTGATGGCCTGCTGAAGCAGGCCGTTGAGCGTCCCCGCGCCGGCCGGGCCGCGGTGCATGGGGGCCAGGACCTGCACGTCCCGGCGCGGGTCAAGGCCGAATTTGGCCGGGATCCGACGGGACGCCACGTCCACCGTGAGCTTTCCGGCGGCCTCGGTGTCCTCCTCCGCGAACAGGAAGAAGTCGGGCATTCCGTGGGTGATCGGCGGGACGCCGGAGTTGATGCGGTGGGCGTTGGTGACCACCCCGGACTGCTGGGCCTGCCGGAAGATCCGGGTCAGCCGCACCGCCGGGACCGGGCTGCCCTCGGACAGCAGATCGCGCAGCACCTCGCCGGCGCCGACGCTCGGCAGCTGGTCCACATCCCCGACGAAGAGCAGATGGGCGCCCGGCGGGACCGCCTTGACCAGCTTGTTGGCCAGCAGCAGATCGAGCATGGACGCCTCGTCCACCACCACCAGGTCGGCGTCCAGCGGCCGGTCCCGGTCGTAGGCCGCGTCCCCGCCGGGCCTGAGCTCCAGCAGCCGGTGGACCGTGGACGCCTCGGCGCCGGTCAGCTCGGCCAGCCGCTTGGCGGCCCGGCCCGTGGGGGCGGCCAGCACCACCTTAGCCTTCTTGGCGCGCGCCAGCTCCACCACGGACCGCACGGTGAAGGACTTGCCGCAGCCCGGGCCGCCGGTCAGCACCGCGACCTTCTCGGTCAGCGCGAGCCTGACGGCCTGGCTCTGCTCGGGGGCCAGATCGGCGCCGGTGCGCCGGGCGAGCCAGGCCAGCGCCTTGTCCCAGTCCACGTCCCGGAAGGCGGGCATCCGGTCCTCCCCGCCGCGCAGCAGCCGCAGCACCTGGCCGGCCAGGGAGATCTCGGCGCGGTGGAAGGGCACCAGATACACGGCGGTGACCGGCTCGCCGCCGTCCGGCCCGGGCACGGTCTCGCGCACCACGCCCTCCTCGTCCGCCAGCTCGGCGAGACACTCGATGACCAGGCCCGTGTCGACCTGGAGCAACTTCACCGAGTCCGCGATCAGTTGCTCCTCGGGGAGGAAGCAGTGGCCGCTGTCCGTCGACTGGGACAGCGCGTACTGCAGGCCGGCCTTCACCCGCTCGGGGCTGTCGTGCGGGATGCCGACGGACTGGGCGATCTTGTCGGCGGTCAGGAAGCCGATGCCCCACACATCGGCGGCCAGGCGGTACGGCTCGTTCTTCACGACGGAGATCGAGGCGTCCCCGTACTTCTTGTAGATCCGCACCGCGATCGAGGTGGAGACCCCGACGCCCTGGAGGAAGACCATGACCTCCTTGATGGCCTTCTGCTCCTCCCAGGCCGCCCCGATCATCTTGGTGCGCTTGGGGCCGAGGCCGGGCACCTCGATCAGCCGCTCGGGCCGGTGCTCGATGACCTCCAGGGTGTCCACGCCGAAGTGCTCGGTGATCCGGTCGGCGATCCGCGGGCCGATGCCCTTGATCAGGCCGGAGCCCAGATAGCGCCGGATGCCCTGGACGGTGGCGGGCAGCACGGTGGTGTAGTTCTCGACGGTGAACTGCTTGCCGTACTGCGGGTGGGAGCCCCAGCGGCCCTCCATGCGCAGCGACTCGCCGGGCTGGGCGCCCAGCAGGGAGCCCACGACGGTGAGCAGATCGCCCGAGCCGCGGCCGGTGTCGACCCGGGCGACCGTGTAGCCGTTCTCCTCATTGGCGTAGGTGATCCGCTCCAGGACCCCTTCGACCACCGCGAGTTTGAGCATGACCCGACGGTACCGCCGGGCGCCGACACGCCCGGGGGGCCTGTGCACAACCCTCACGGCGACCGCGCGAACGCCCCCTGAGGGGCGGGGCGCGAGTCGGACGCAATCCGGACACGCCCGCCGGAGTATTACGATCCGGTTTCGGCCGCCCGGAGGCCCTTGCCCAGCTCCCGTGTAATCGATTCCAATCCTCCGTGTAATCGATTCCACGAGGAGGTGGAATGGCGAGCATCAAGGACGTGGCGCACCACGCCGGAGTGTCCGTGGCGACGGTCTCCCGCGTGCTCAACGACCATCCGTCCGTTCGCGCGGACACCCGCGACCGGGTGCTCTCCGCCGTCGCCGAGCTCGGCTACCGCCCCAACGCCGTGGCCCGCTCGCTGCGCACCGACCAGACCCGCACCCTCGGGCTGGTGATCAGCGACGTGCTCAACCCGTTCTTCACCGAGCTGGCCCGCTCGGTCGAGGACGAGGCCCGCGCACTGGGCTACAGCGTGATCATCGGGAACGCCGACGAACGCCCCGACCTCCAGGACCACCATGTGCGCTCCCTGATGGACCGTCGCATCGACGGCCTGCTGGTCAGCCCCACCGACGGCGGCTCCCCGCTGATGCTGGACGCGGCCCGGTCCGGCACCCCGATGGTCTTCGTGGACCGCTGGATCGGAGGTGTGGACGTGCCCGTGGTGCGCACGGACGGCCGGGGCGCGGTGCGCGACCTGGTGGCGCATCTGCACGCGCTCGGCCACCGCCGGCTCGCCATCATCTCGGGCCCCGCCGCCACCACCACCGGACGCGAGCGCGTGCAGGCCTTCCGGTCCGCGCTGGCCGAGTTCGGCCTGGCCCTGCCGGCCGACCACATAGGGCAGGGCGACTTCCAGGCGGACAGCGGACGGCGGGTGACCGCCCGCTTCCTCGACCTGCCCGAGCCCCCCGACGTCATCTTCGCCACGGACAACCTCATGGTGCTCGGCGCGATGGACGAGATCCGCGCGCGCGGCCTGCGGGTGCCCGACGACGTGGCGCTCGCCGCGTTCGACGACGTCCCCTGGTTCGTCCACACCGATCCCCCGATCACCGCCATCGCCCAGCCGACGGGCGAACTCGGCCGCGCCGCCGTGCGCGCGCTGATCGACCTCGTCGAGGGGCGGACCGCCGAGTCGGTGATCCTGTCCGCCCGCCTGGTCACCCGCCGCTCGTGCGGCGAGCCCGAAGGGAGCAAGCCATGAGCACGCAGAGCGCGACGAAGCCGCTGAGCGTGAAGAGCGCGAGCGAACTGCTGCGCATGGAAGGGGTCCGCAAGACCTTCCCCGGAGTGGTCGCGCTCGACGGCGTCGACTTCGACCTGCGCCGCGGCGAGGTGCACGTCCTGCTGGGCGAGAACGGCGCGGGCAAGAGCACGCTGATCAAGATGCTCTCCGGCGCCCACCGCCCGGACGGCGGCCGGATCCTCGTCGACGGCTCCCCGGTGCGCATCCACGGCGCCCAGGACGCCGAGCGGCTCGGGATCGCCACCATCTACCAGGAGTTCAACCTGGTCCCCGACCTCAGCGTCGCCGAGAACATCTTCCTGGGCCGCCAGCCGCGCCGCCTGGGGCTGATCGACCGGAAGACGATGAACGCGCGGGCCGCCGAGCTGCTGGCCCGCGTCGGGGTGGACGTCTCCCCCACCGACCGGGTCCGCGAGCTGGGCATCGCCCGGCTCCAGATGGTGGAGATCGCCAAGGCGCTGTCCCTGGACGCCCGCGTGCTGATCATGGACGAGCCGACCGCGGTGCTCACCACCGAGGAGGTCGACAAGCTCTTCCGGATCGTGCGCGCCCTGCGCGCGGACGGCGTCGGCATCGTCTTCATCACCCACCACCTGGAGGAGATAGCCGCCCTGGGCGACCGCGTCACCGTCCTGCGCGACGGCCGCAGCGTCACCCAGGTCCCGGCCGCCACCGAGCAGGACGAGCTGGTCCGGCTGATGGTGGGCCGCTCCATCGAGCAGCAGTACCCGCGCGAGCGCACCGCCCCCGCGGCCGGCACCGCGGCGGCGGTGCCGCTGCTGAAGGTCGAGGGGCTCACCCGCCGCGGCAGCTTCCAGGACATCAGCTTCGAGGTGCGGGCCGGTGAGGTCGTGGGCCTGGCGGGGCTGGTCGGCGCCGGCCGCACCGAGGTGGTCCGCGCGGTCTTCGGCGCCGACCCCTACGACTCCGGGACCGTACGGGTGCTCGGCAAGCGGCTGCCCGGCCGGGACGTCAACGCGGCGATGGACGCCGGAATCGGCCTCGTGCCGGAGGACCGCAAGGGCCAGGGGCTGGTGCTCGACGCGTCGGTGCACGAGAACCTGGGCCTGGTGACGCTGCGGCGCGCCACTCGCGCCGGGCTCGTGGACCGGGCCGGGCAGCGCCGCGCGGCGGCCCGGATCTCCGAGCAGCTCGCGGTCCGCATGGCCGGCCTCGACCAGCGCGTCCGCACCCTCTCGGGCGGCAACCAGCAGAAGGTCGTCATCGGCAAGTGGCTGCTCGCCGACAGCAAGGTGCTCATCCTCGACGAGCCCACCCGGGGCATCGACGTGGGCGCGAAGGTCGAGATCTACCAGCTCATCAACGAACTCACCGCCTCCGGACACGCGGTGCTGATGATCTCCAGCGACCTCCCCGAGGTGCTGGGCATGAGCGACCGGGTCCTGGTCATGGCCCAGGGCCGGATCGCCGGCGAGCTCGGCGCACAGGAAGCGACCCAGGACGCCGTGATGGCCCTGGCCGTGAAGGACATCAAGGGCGTCACGGAAGACGTCAAGGAAATGGAGGGCTCCCGTGGCCACTGACACGCTCAAGACCAGTAACGCCCATCAGAGTCCCAAGGCCCCGGGCGGCTCCGCGGTGCTGCGTCGTGTGCTGCTCGACAACGGCGCGCTCAGTGCCCTGGTGGTCCTCGTCGGGGTCATGTCGCTGATGTCCGGCGACTTCCTCACCACCCAGAACCTGCTGAACGTCGGCGTCCAGGCGGCGGTCACCGCGATCCTCGCCTTCGGCGTCACCTTCGTGATCGTCTCCGCCGGGATCGACCTCTCGGTCGGTTCGGTGGCCGCCCTGTCGGCCACCGTGCTGGCCTGGTCGGCGACCTCACAGGGGCTGCCGGTATGGCTGGCCGTCATCCTCGCCGTCGGCACCGGCATCCTGTGCGGGCTGGTCAGCGGGGCGCTGATCTCCTTCGGCAAGCTGCCTCCGTTCATCGCCACCCTGGCGATGCTCTCGATCGGCCGCGGGCTGGCCCTGGTCATCTCCCAGGGCAGCCCCATCGAGATCCCCGAGTCGGTGGCCCGGCTCGGCGACACCCTCGGCGGCTGGCTGCCGGTCCCGGTGATCGTGATGATCGCCATGGGCCTGATCACCGGCGCCGTGCTGGCCCGTACGTACTCGGGCCGTGCCATGTACGCGATCGGCGGCAACGAGGAGGCCGCCCGGCTCTCCGGGATCCGCGTCAAGCGCCAGAAGCTCGTCATCTACGCGCTCTCCGGCGGCTTCGCGGCCATCGCGGGCATCGTGCTCGCCTCCCGCCTGGCCTCCGCCCAGCCCCAGGCCGCCGTCGGCTACGAGCTGGACGCCATCGCCGCGGTCGTCATCGGTGGCGCGAGCCTGTCCGGCGGCGTCGGCAAGGCCTCGGGCACGCTCATCGGCGCCCTGATCCTCGCCGTCCTGCGCAACGGCCTCAACCTGCTGTCGGTCTCCGCCTTCTGGCAGCAGGTCGTCATCGGCGTCGTCATCGCCCTGGCGGTCCTCGTGGACAGTCTCCGCCGCCGCGCGTGACCCGCTACTCCTCCTCATCCACCCGCACCCCGTCCCTCGGGCAAACCTGAAGGAAACCACCATGAACCCGAAGAAGATCGTCGCCGCCGCGGCCGTGGTCGCCTCCCTCGCCCTGACCACCACCGCCTGCAACAGCTCGTCCGGCTCCTCCGACATCAAGGTGGGCCTGTCCGTCTCCACCCTCAACAACCCCTTCTTCGTGCAGATGAAGGAGGGTGCCCAGGCCGAGGCCAAGGCCGCCGGTGTCGACCTGACCGTCACCGACGCCCAGAACGACGCCTCCCAGCAGGCCAACCAGATGCAGAACTTCCTCAGCCAGAACGTGAAGTCGATCATCATCAACCCGGTCGACTCGGACGCCGCGAGCCCGTCGGTCAAGAGCGCCAACAAGGCCGACGTCCCGGTCGTCGCCGCCGACCGCGGTGTCACCAGGGGCGACATAGCCACCACCGTGGCCTCGGACAACGTCGCGGGCGGCAAGCTCGCCGCCAAGACCCTGGCCCAGCAGCTCGGCGGCAAGGGCACCATCCTGGTGCTCCAGGGCACGGCGGGCACCTCCGCCTCGCGCGAGCGCGGCCAGGGCTTCGCCGAGGGCCTGAAGGCGTACCCGGACATCAAGGTCGTCGCCAAGCAGCCCGCGGACTTCGACCGCGCCAAGGGCCTGGACGTGACCACCAACCTGCTCCAGGCCCACTCCAAGATCACCGGGATCTTCGCCGAGAACGACGAGATGGCGCTCGGCGCGATCAAGGCCCTCGGCTCCAAGGCCGGCAAGTCGGTCAAGGTCGTCGGCTTCGACGGCACGCCGGACGGCCTCAAGGCGGTCGAGGCCGGCACCCTCGCCGCGACCGTCGCCCAGCAGCCGAAGGAGTTGGGCAAGCTGGCCGTCAAGAACGCGGTGGCCCTGGCCAAGGGCAAGAAGGTCGACCCGATGGTCAAGGTGCCGGTGAAGGTCGTCACCGGGAAGTGACCGCCGCGCGGGCGGGATCGTCACTCCCGCCCGCCCCTTCCCGCGACCGGGGCCCTGGGGCGGAGGCCCGGGCCGGGGAGGGGCGGGCGAGAAGATCCCGCCGCGGGCGCGTCCGGTAACCCAGCCAGTCTGAAGGGACGTACACGCATGCACGACCACGACCTCCTGGTCGTAGGGTCGGCCAACGCCGATCTGGTGATCGGAGTCGAACGCCGCCCGGCCGCCGGGGAGACCGTCCTCGGCTCCGACCTCGCCGTCCACCCCGGCGGCAAGGGCGCCAACCAGGCCGTCGCCGCCGCCCGGCTGGGCGCCCGTACGGCCCTGCTGGCCCGCGTCGGTGACGACGCGCACGGCCGCCTGCTGCTGGAGTCGCAGCGGGCGGCGGGCGTGGACACCGCGGGCGTCCTGGTCGGCGGCGCGCCCACCGGCGTCGCGCTGATCACCGTCGACCCGTCCGGGGACAACAGCATCGTGGTGTCCCTCGGCGCCAACGCCCGGCTGAGCCCCGACGACGTACGGGCCGCCGCGGACCTGCTGGCCTCGGCCCGCGTGGTCTCGGTCCAGCTGGAGATCCCGCTGGAGACCGTCGCGGCGGTCGCCGAGGCGGTCGGCACGGCGGGCGGGGAGGCGGGCCCGCGCCTGGTCCTCAACCCCTCGCCGCCCGCCGCCCTCCCCGCCGAGGTGCTGGCCGCCTGCGATCCGCTGGTGCTCAACGAGCACGAGGCGCGCTTCCTGCTGGGCGAGGACCCGGCGGGCCGGGAGGAGGCCCCCGAGGCCTGGGCGGCCGCCCTGCTGGCGCGCGGCCCGCGCTCGGTGGTGGTGACCCTGGGCGCCGGCGGCGCGCTCGTCGCCGACCGCGACCGTACGGTCCTGGTCCCCAGCCTCCCGGTCGAGGCCGTGGACACCACCGGCGCCGGGGACGCCTTCACCGGCGCGCTCGGCTGGCGCCTGGGCGTCGGCGACGACCTGGAGACGGCCGTGCGGTTCGCCGTACGGGTCGGCGCGGCGGCGGTCACCCGCGCCGGCGCGCAGGAGTCCTTCCCCACGGCCGAGGAGGTCGCGGCGCGATGAAGCGGTCAGGGATCTTCAACCGCCGGCTGAGCGGGGCCCTCGCCGAGCTGGGCCACACCGACACGGTGATGGTCTGCGACGCCGGGCTCCCCATCCCCGCCGGGCCCGCCGGGCCGCCGGTGGTCGATCTCGCCTTCGTGGCGGGGGTGCCGTCCTTCGAGCAGGTGCTCAGGGGGCTGCTCGACGAGCTGGTGATCGAGGGCGCCACGGCGGCCCTCGAGGTGCGGGAGCACAACCCGTCGGCGACCGCGCTGCTCGACGGCCTCTTCCCCGGGGCGGGGCTGGAGCTGGTGCCGCACGAGGCGCTCAAGGGGCGGACGGCGGCGGCGCGGCTGGTGGTGCGCACCGGTGAGGTGCGGCCGTACGCCAACGTGCTGCTGCGCTGCGGCGTGCCGTTCTGAATCACTGGTCAGGGCGACGTTCCGAAGCAGGGCGACGTTCTGAGCAGGGCGACAGCGAGATATTTCGAGGGGCCCGGTCCATCGGCCGGGCCCCTCGCTTCCCCCTCCGCGAGGCTTCCTCTTCTCCCCCGGATTCCCTCGAAATCCCCCCGGATTTCTCCCCCGGAATCCTCCCCCAGGAAGCCTGGTGCCCGGTACGACCCACGGCGGGCCGGAAGGGTTGCACGCTTGTCGCGAGTTATCGATCCGTGATCCGGCGGCGGTTCCACGCCATACCGCTTGATCGGCGCGCCGCGCCGCATAGGGTCGGGGCAGTGGTGATCACCCCGAGAGGCGGGAGCGGCGGATGCGGGTGATGACGTGGAACGTGTGGTGGCGGTTCGGCCCGTGGGAGCGGCGCCGGGAGGCGATCCTCGCGGTCCTGCGCGCGGTGCGGCCCGATGTGGTCGGTCTGCAGGAGGTGTGGGCGGACGGCGAGGAGAACCTGGCGGGCTGGCTCGCGGAACGGCTCGACATGCACTGGACCTGGGCCGCCTCCGACTCCCCCCAGAAGTGGCAGCGCCGCATCGGGGACCCGACCATCGACTTCGGCAACGCCGTGCTCAGCCGCTGGCCCATCGCCGAGCGGTCCGTGGCCCGGCTGCCCGCCGGGGGCGGCGCGGACGACGGGCGGCTGGCGCTGTACGCCCTGGTGGACGCCCCCGGACACCGGGTGCCGTTCTTCACCACCCACCTCAACGCCGACCCTCACGAGTCGGCGGTGCGCTGCGCGCAGGTCGCCGCCCTGGCCCGCTTCATCGCGGACCACCGCGGCGGCACCCCCTTCCCTCCGGTGGCCACCGGCGACTACAACGCCTGGCCCGACTCCGACGAGATACGGCTGCTCGGCGGCTACCGCACGGCCCCCGCCGTCCCCGGGCAGGTCCTCTACGACGCCTGGGAGTACGCCGACCCGGCCGCGCCCTGGGCCACCTGGGACACCGCGAACCCGCACGTCGCCAAGACCTTCGAGCCGAGCACCCGCATCGACTACATCCACGTCGGCCCGCCCGGCCCCGACGGCCTCGGCCATGTCCGTTCCGTACGCCGCGCGGGCGACGGCCCCGTGGACGGCGTCTGGCCCTCCGACCACGCGGCGGTGGTCGCCGAGCTGGCGACGGGCACCTGGTAGACCGCCCCTCGCCGTCCGGGCCCGCGCGGCGGTGTCCCCCGGCGTCCGGGTCCGCGTCCGCGTTCGCGCGGCGGGTGTCCCCCGGCGTCCGGGACACCCGCCGCGCACCCCTGTGACCAGGCCGGACAGCGCCGGCCGGACCCGGACGGCGGCGGACTGTCCGGGACGCCGCGGATCCATTGTTACCCCCGGCCCGCCTTGGTAGGCATTTTGTTGTCGGCAATCGCCCGACATCACCGCCTGCCCTGCTCGGTCTCGACGAGCCGGAAAACGGGGAGAACAAAAATGTCGGCCACAAAAACAGCCATGAAAATCGAGTGGGCAGCGGAACCGCGTCTGCTCTTCAGGGTGCTCGGCCCCATGGAAGTCCTCGGCGGAACCGAACCGGCCTCGCCGCTGCGGCGAGCGATTCTCACCGCCCTCCTGCTCCGCGCCGGGCAGGCCATCACCGTCGCGGAATTCACCGAATTGCTGTGGGACGATCCGCCCGCCTCCGCCGCGGCGAACATCCGCAGCCACCTCACGGCGCTGCGGCGTGACCTCGACGGCATCGAGCCGGGTCTGAGCCGGCGGGTGCGGACCTGCCGCGGCAGCCGGAGCGGCTACGCGCTGGAGGTCGCCCCCGAGGAGTTCGACGTGCCGATGTTCATGGTGTCCGCGCGGCACGGGCGGAGCCTGCTGCTGCGCGGTGACGCGGACCGGGCGGTCGCGGCACTGGAGAAGACGGTGGCGCTGTGGCGCGGCCCGTTCGGCCCGAGCCTGCCGCCCACCCGGTGGTTCGCCGCCCATGCCGCCGGGCTCAACAGCGCGCGCTTCGACGCGTACCAGGACCTGTTCACCGCCGCCGTCCTGGCCGACCGCACCGAGACGCTCGCCTACCGGATCGAGAGCGCCATCGCCGAGGCGCCCTACCGGCAGCGCTTTTGGGAGCTGCTGTCCGCGGTGCACTGCATCAACGGCGACGCGGCCGGCGCCCTGGACGTCATCGGGCGCTGCCGGCGGCTGTTCGCCGACGACCTGGGGCTCGACCTGCCGCCGAACGTCGCGGCGATGCGGGCCGCGGCGCTGAACTGGGACCGCCAGGAGGCCCGCCGCCTCGTCGCGGCGCAGGCGCCGGCGCCGGCGCCCGCGTCCACGTCCACGTCCGCGTCCGCCGCCTGAGCCCTGACGCCCGAGACCGGCCGCCTGAGCCCTGACGCCGGCGGGCCGACGCCGGATGTGCGGGCCGTATGCACGGCCTGTGCGCGAACCCCGCTCTTCGCGGTGCGGCCGGCCAACAACGGTTTCCCAGAATGAATTCACGGGACGCCGGAACAACGGGGCTGTCGGCACCCGCATGCAACCGAACCAAGGAGAGAAGATGAACTCGGAATTCGAGGGAGACCTTTCCCTCGTGGAAGAACTCGCGGAGCAGGACTTCCACGACGTCGCGCAGCACGGCGGCACGATCGACCTCGCTCACCGCATCAGCCAGTACTTCGGGGGTGGGGGGTACGGAATTTTCTGCACCCTCACCAAGGAATGCCAGCCGAACTGCAACTGATGTATTACCAGGGAAAGGGATAGTCATGCAGAAGGACACGGACGTTCTCGGCGCGTGGGACGAGGCCGAGCTCGTCGAACTGAGCGAGGCGGACGTCCACGGCGGCACCGGACCCGTCTGCGCCGCGATCGGCCTCACCGCCGCCGTCACCAGCATCGCCGTCGGGGTCTCCGCGGCGGTCTGCCCGACCACCAAGTGCACCAGCAGGTGCTGAGCGCCGGGCGGCGGGTCCGGTGAGCGCGTAGCGCGGCGCGGTGGAACGGGGGCCCTCGTACGGGCCCCCGGTTCCGCCCCGCCCACCGGACTCCGCCGCGTCCCCATGGAGATGGAGTAACACGAGTCGTGAAGACCTCAGCCCCGTACTATCCGGAACTGAGCGCAGCTCAGATCGCGGACCTCATCGCGCCGCTGGCGCGATTCGACGCCCAGACCCTCGGAGTGTTCCGAGGCCGGAAGGGCCCCCGGGCCGCCGTATCCGCCGACGCTGCCGGGTCCACCGGCGCCACCACCCACGCCACGGTGGCTCAGTGGTGCGCGGCCCCCGAGCACTATCCGTTCCAGAAGATCATCAGGAACGCCGCCGCGACGCTCGCCGACCCCGACCCGGTCGCGCCGTTCGCGCCGCTGTTCGCCGATCCCCGGGCCGCGCTGTGGCAATTACTGGCACGTGCCGAGGCCCGACTGCGCGAGGTGTACACCAGGCCGCTGGTCGCCGCGGTCAACCACGCCCGCCGCCAGGGCCGGCTCGTGGGCGCGGACCCGGCCGAGCGGTACCGGTATTTCGTCGACCAGTCGTTCCGTCATTCCTTCGAGGCACTGAGCGGGCTGTCGTTCCCCGTGCTGCGTGATGTCACGCGCGTCGTACTGGCCTACGAGGCCCACAACTTCCGGGAGCTGTGCCTGCGGCTCTCGGCCGACCGGGAGGCGATCGCCGCCGCCTTCGGCATCGGCCCGGCGGACCCGGTCGTCTCCTGCGGGTTCGCCGACGGCGACGCCCACCACCAGGGCCGCAGCGTGTCCGTCCTGGAGTTCGGGTCCGGTAGGAAGCTGGCCTACAAGCCGCGGGACGTGTCCTGCGAGGCCGCGTACGCCGTCATCGCCCGCGAGGCCAACGACTGGCTGGGCACCTCGCTCGTCGCCGCCGAGGTCCTGGAGCGGCCCGGCTACGGATATGTGGAGTACGTGGCGGCGGAGGACGTCGCCGACATCTCCGCGCGGTTCATGGCGGCCAGCGGCGAGCTCGCCGCCGTGCTGTACCTGCTCAACGCGCAGGACATGCACTTCGAGAACGTCGTGGCCACGCGCCGCGGCCCGGTGCCGATCGACCTGGAGACGATCCTCCAGCCCGCCCGGCTCCACCCCGGCGCCCCCGAGGAGACGCCGGACAACGCCCATCACAGGCTCACACAGTCGGTCTACGGCATCGGGATCCTGCCCCTCCTCATGGCCGGCCGGGACGAGGACTCCGGCTATGTGGACCTCGGCTTCCTCGGCGAGCAGGGCGGCGGCGAGTCGCCGTTCACGTCCGTGCGGTTCGAGGCTCCGTTCACCGACGAGGTGCGTCTGACGCTGGGCAGGCAGGCGGCGGAGGAGCGGCGGACGGTCGTGGGGACGCTGAGCCAGGACGAGGTCCACGCGCTGGGCGAGCGGATGGCGTCCGGATTCGTCCGGGTGTGCCGCGCGGTGATGTCGGACAGGGAGCGCTGGACGGCGCTGGTGCGCGGGGCGGCGGCCGGCGCGTGCGTGCGCTACCTCCACAACCCGACGGCGGTGTACGCGCAGACGCTGCGCACGGCCTCGAGCGCCCGGGCCATGAACGACCGCGCGTCCTATCTGGCGGCGCTGAAGCGGGTGGCCATGGCCAGCCGGCCCGCCGCGCGCGCGATCGTCCGTTCCGAGCTGCGGCAGCTCGCGGGGCGGGACGTCCCCTACTTCACCGTCGGCGCGTCGGACGTGGCCCTCATGGACGGCGAGGGGACCGAGGTCGGGGCCGTGCTGCCGGTCTCCCCGATCGACGCGGCCGCGGCGAAGGTCGCCGCCCTGACCGAGTTCGAGCTGGGCGAGCAGCTCAGGCTCATCCACTCCGCCTTCTCCTGCCGCTTCCCCGACGACCACCTGGCCTCGGCGGACGGCATCGGCCTCCCGCTGTCCGGCGGCGCGGCGAGCGGGCGGCGTACGAGCGGGCGGCGTAGCGGGGCGGCGGGCGACACGCTCGCCGGGGTGGTGACCCGGCTGTGCGACACCATGGTCGCCTCGGCCCTGCCCGACCGGTACGCCCACCTCCCCCACACCTGGATCGGTCCGCTGGCCTCCGCGCAGGCCAACCGGCCGTGGCCGCCCGCGGTGCTCGGATACGACCTGTACACCGGGAGGGTCGGCCCGGCGCTGGCCCTGGCGGCGGCCGGCCGCGTCCTGGACCACCCCGCCTACCGTGACCTGGCCGGACAGATCTTCTCGGCCATCGCGGAGGGCCTGTCCGAGCCCCCGTCCGAGCCGCCGTCCGCGTCCCTGTCCGAGTCCCCGTCCGGTCCCCTGTCCGGCACCGCGGACACGCGGCGGGCGGCGCCCTTCTCCGCGTACTCCGGATCGGCCGGCACGCTGTTCGCTCTGGCGACGGCGGGCAGGCTGCTCGGACAGCCCGGTTGGGTCCGCGCCGCCCAGCAGGCGATACCCGACGTGCTCGACCCCGTGAACGGCCGACCGGCGGCCGACCTGCCCCTGGACGTCATCAGCGGGCTCGCGGGCGTCCTGTCCTGTGTGACGGCGATCGGCGGCCCGTACGCCGACGAGTCGGCCGCCGCGCTGACGGACATGCTCACGGACGCCCTGCGGCCGGGCGCCCACCACCCCGTACTCGACCAGTCCGGCTTCGGACACGGGGTCAGCGGCGTCATCCACGCGCTGAGCCGGGTCCACCCGCGCCTGTCCGGGCGTCCGCGAAGGGCCGTCGAGGCCGCGCTGTCCCGCCTGATCGGCCGGTTGCGGGACTTCTACGACCCCGCCGAGGGCGACTGGTACTCCAACGTGGCCACCCCCTGGTCCTTCCCCACCGGCTGGTGCCACGGCTCGGCCGGCATCGCCCTCGCCCTCACGGCGTACGGCGCGGTGTCCGGAGACGAGTCGGCGGAGCCCATGCGGAAGGTGGCCGTGGGCAACATGATCCGCCGTGGCTTCGGGCGGAACCTGACCTGGTGCCACGGCGACCTCGGCAACCACGACATCCTCCGCGCCGTCGCGAGCGCCGACCACTCGCTGCGCGCCGAGGTCGAGGAGGTCGAGCGGACGTGGCTGCGCGCCGAGGTGTTCACCCGCAAGGCCGGTGACACCCGGAGCCGGTACGCGCACACCAACAGCCTCCTGGTCGGGACCGCCGGGATGGTGATCCACCTCGTCAACCGCCTGGATCCGTCCGTTCGGCTGTCCCCCGTCGCGCTGTCCCCCGTCGCGCTGTCCCCCGTAGCTCCGTACCGACCCGGTCCGACAGCGGAGGGCCGATGACATGACGTGGAACCTCATCAACCGTCGGTCCGCCCAACCCCGGCGGGTACCGACGATCACGCAGGTGGCCCAGACCGAATGCGGCCTGTGCTGCTGTGTCGCGGTCCTGCGCTACCACGGGCGCGCGGAGGAGATCTCCACCGCGCGGCAGGTCATGGAGGCCGGCCGGGACGGCCTCAGCGCCACTCAGCTCGCCCGCTTCCTGCGGGAGCGCGGCATGGAGGCGAAGCTCTTCCGCGTCAAGGACGTGGCGGCCCTCGCGAAGTTCACCTCACCGGTGATCCTCTACTGGGAGGACTACCACTTCGTGGTCCTCGAGCGGTTCGACGGCCACACCGCGGTCATCATGGACCCGGCGCTCGGGCGGCGGCGCCTCGGCAGGAAGGAGCTGGAGGCCTCCTTCAGCGGCATCGCGGTGTCCGCCGAGCCCGGCCCGGACTTCGAGCGGACGCCCCGGAAGTTCATGGCGGACTGGCGCGGCATCCCGCTCTTCGCGAAGGGCTCGCGCAGGCGCATCGCGCTGGTCGGTCTTCTGTCGCTCGGCGGATACGGGGGCACCCTCGGCATACCGATGCTGACGGAATGGGCGGTCGACCGGTACGTCCGCTGGGGCGGCCTGGACGACCTGGCCACGGTCCTTTCCGTCATCGTCGCCGTGGCCATCGGCTACTTCGCGCTGTATCTGCTCAGAGTCGCCGTCCTCTCGTCCGTGGTGGCGATGATGGGCGAGCACCTGATGATCCAGACGTTCTCCAAGCTGCTCTCCCTCCCGTACAAGTTCTTCACGACGCGACAACCCGGCGAGCTTCTGTTCCGGCTCAACAGCGTCAACGTGATCAGGGATCTGCTGTCCTCGCGTGTGGCTCAGGGCGTGCTGGACGTCGGGACGCTGTTGTGCGTGAGCGGTTATCTGCTGATCGCCGAATGGCGCCTCGGCCTGATAGCGGCGGCCCTTTCCCTGGCCAACGCCCTGTATCTGGTGAAGACCCGCATCCGGGTGCTGGAGTCCGTGGACGCGGAGATGACCCACCTGAGCAAGAGCCAGTCGGCCCAGCTGGACGCGATCGTCTCGGTGCCCACCATCAAAATGGGCGGATATGCCGCCGAGTTCCTCGCGAGCTGGAGCAAGGTGTACGCCTCGTCGCTCCAGGCGATGAAGGACCGCATGCGGCTGCAACAGGGCCGCATCACGGGCCTGACCGCCACCACCCAGATGTTCGGCCCGCTGATCCTGCTGCTGTCGAGCCTGTATCTCGTCGGCCACGGGCAGATCTCCCTGGGCCAGGCCATGGCGGTGCAGACGGTGTCCGGCACCTATTTCGCGCTGTCGACCTCGGTGTTCCAGACCTGCACCGAATTCGCGGAGGCGTCCCGCTACATGGCGCGCCTCAACGACATCGCCGAGACGCCCTCGGAGGACCGCGGCGGCGACCTCAAGCAGCTGCCCTCGACCTCCATCCGCCTGACCGACGTCGGCTTCCAGTACACCCGCCACAGCGAACCGGTCCTCAGCGACGTCTCGATCGACATTCCGGCCGGGGCCAAGGTCGCCCTCGTCGGCCCCTCGGGATCCGGCAAGTCCACCCTGGGCCGGATCATCTGCGGGCTGTACGAACCGACGCGGGGCACCATCGAGTTCGGCGGGCGGGACATGAGCGAATACGACAAGGACTCGCTGCGCCGCTCCATCGGATACATCCCCCAGGAAGTGCATCTGCACAACCGCACGATCCTCGAGAACCTGACGATGGGGCAGGACATCCCCGAGGAACAGGTGCGTGAATTCTGCGAGAGCGTGGGAATCCTCGACTTCCTCGAGGACCTTCCCATGGGGCTCAACACGCTGATCTCGGAAATGGGCGCGAACTTCTCCGGCGGTCAGCGGCAGCGGCTCGCCATCGTCCGGACCCTGCTCCAGCGGCCCTCGATCCTCGTCCTCGACGAGGCGACGGCCTCGCTGGACACCATCAACGAGCGGCGCGTCACGGACATCATCCAGGACATCGGGGCGACACAGATCATCATCGCCCACCGACTGGCGACCATCAAAGCGGCCGACCGCATTTACGTGCTCGACGGTGGACGCGTCGTCGAGCAGGGCAGTCACGAGGAATTGCTGAACGGAGGTTCGGTCTACATGAAGCTCTACGCGGACGGTGACCCCGATGCCCTGGTGGCGGGGCGGGAGAAGGCGGCCTGGGAGAACGCGATCGGCCCGGAGGGCCCGATCTGTGACCCGGACGTCGCCCTCCCCGCCTTCCTCCCGTTCTATCAGCACCTCGTGCCCAGGAGTTCCGTGGTCGCGGCGCTGCGGGAGGTGATGGCCCCGGCCACGCGCCCCGAACGCCACGAGGCGGTGGTGGACACCATCTGGGGCGAGCTGCTGACCGCCGTCGAGGGCCACTCCTTCCGGACGCTGATCGGCGAGTTCCACACCTTCCGCGAGGGCCTCGGGCTGCCCATGACGGCCGACGGCGACGAGGCGCTGCAACGGTTCCGGAGGCATCTCGGCGCGCCCGGCACCTGCCGGCGCATCGCCGACGCCTACCCGGTGCTGCGGCAGCGGCTGTCCACCCTGCTGGACAACTCGCTCGACGCGTACACCGACATGTTCTGCGCGTACACGGCGGACCAGGAGGCGCTGCGCGCCGCCGGTCTGACGCCGCGCACGGCGGCGGCCGGGGAGCTGATCGAGGACGTCTTCCTCACCGGCTCCGACCCGCACAACGACAACCGCCAGGTGGTCGGGGTGCGGCTGACCAGCGGCACCAAGCTGGTCTTCAAGCCGCGGGCCCTGGCGACGGACGGTTTCGTACGGGACCTGTACGCGGCCGCCGACCCGTACCTCAGCTTCTCGCTGCGCGAGTGCCTGCCCGTCTCGGTGACCTCGGGGTCCCACGGCTGGCAGCAGTTCGTCCCGTCGGAGCCGATGACCTCGCCGGACCAGCCGGCCCGGTACTTCTACCGGTTCGGCGCGCTGTGCGCGATCCTCTCCGCCATCGGGGCCTCCGACCTCCACGACGAGAACCTGCTGGCCCGCGGCGAGAATCCGTGCGTCATCGACACCGAGACCATCCTGCGGCCGGACGCGGGCGTGGAGAACGACACGCTTCCGCACCTGCTGATCAATCACACCAAGCTGTCGGTCGTCTCCACGATGCTCGTCCCCTCGATGAGCCCGGCCTCCCCCGTCGACTTCCTCATGGCGGGGGTGGGCGTGGCCGGCGACCAGCCCTCCAAGATGACCAAGACGGTGGTGCGCGACCCCGGCACCGACGGCATGTCCGTCGGACGGGATCCCATCACCTACCGGCAGGACGCCAACCTGCCGCGTCTCGGGGACGCGCCGCTGTCCGCGACCGACTATTTCTCGGATGTGCTGGCCGGCTACACCGACGCCCTCGAGTTCGTGCGCGGCGGCGCGATCCCGGCGCTGCTCGACACCCACCGGGACATGCCCGTCCGGTATGTGCTGCGGGCGACGCTGGTCTACAGCCGCTTCATGGACGCCTCGACGCACCCCTCCTACCTCGCCCGGCCCGAGGAGGCCGAGCGGCTGTTCGGGCTGCTCGGGAACTCGGGCCAGTTCACCGCCGAGCTGGCCCAGCGGATCGCCGCCGAGGAGCGCGCCGGCATGCACACGGGGAACGTGCCCTACTTCAGTTCACGGGCGGACTCCACCGACCTGGCCACCTCGCGGGCGCGCTTCCCCGAGGCGTTCACGACCTCGTCGCTGGACCACGCCCGGCGCGGCGTCGCCCTGAACGCCGCCCGGCCCGACCACTACCACCACTTCCTCCTCGAGGAGTGCTTCAGCGAGGTGTTCGGCGAGGACAGCCCCGCCGGCCTGTCCCGGCACAGCGTGTTCGCCGGGCCGCTGCGGCACGCCCGCGCGGGGGCGTGGTGGCCGGAGATCGCGCGGCGGATCGCCGACCTCGGCGTGACCCTCCACACCCCGGACGGTCCGCGGACCGGCTGGCTGGGCGGCATCGGCCCCGGGCGGGACGCGGCGACCATCACCCCGGGCAACTTCGTCTCGTTCCACGACATGGGCGGCATCACGGCCTTCCTCAACCGGGCCAACCGCCTCGACGACGGCTTCCGGACCGTCCACCACCGCGCCGACCGGGGGCTCGACGATCTGCTGGCGGAGTACGGCGAGGGCCTGCGGCAGACCCCGGAGTCCGTGTTCTCCGGCGCCGCCTCCCTGCTGCTCACCCGGCCGCAGGCGACGCCGACCGACTGGCTCGGGCCCGTCCTCGACGAGGTCGACACGCGGGCCGCGGCGGGCCACCTGGAGACCGACCTGAGCAACGGCCCGGCCGGCCTGCTGATGGTCCTCCTGTCCCGCCTGGAGGCCGGGGACGACCCCGCCGCCCTGTGCGGCGAACCCCGGCTCGCCCGGCTGCGCGATCTGGCCCTGGGCCATCTCCGGGCCCCCAGGACCGCGCCGTGGTTCGACCTGGCCCACGGCGAACTCGGGCTCCAGTGGGCCCGCGCCCGCGTCGGCCGGGTCCTCGGCGACGAGGCGCTGGCCCGGGCGTCCGCGGACTGGCTGACCGTACGGGCCGGCTCCGGCACGGGAGGCTCGTTCGCCGGGTGGTGCAACGGCGCCGCCGGCCTGCTGCTGGCCTCCGCCGAGATCCTGTTCTCCGCCGGCCGCCCGGACGAGCTGTCCGGACGGCGGCTGACGACCCTCGTCGAGGCCGCGACCCGGCTGCGCCCCGGCCGCCCGGTGGACCTGTCGGTCTGCCACGGCAGCAGCGGCGTGATCCAGTCGCTGATCGCCACGGCCCGCGTCCTCGGCGACGACTCGCTGCTCACTCGGGCCCACGAGTACCAGGAACTCGTCCTGACCAGGGCCCGCGAGAACGGCTTCTTCACGGGCTCCCCCGGCCGGACCTCCCTGCTGGGCTACATGCTCGGCTGGGCCGGCATCGGCGACACCGACGCCCTGCTGCACGCCACGGAGCAGAGCCACGACGACGGCTTCTTCCGCGTCCCGGTCGCGATGACCTCGGGCTTCGCCCGGCTGGCCCAGCCGGTGGGGTGACCCGGGCCCGGGCCCCGGCCGCCGCCGGCGGCCGGGGCCGGGGATCCGCGGTGAGTATGGGACACCGACACGCCGTGGCGTCGGCGTGTCGGTGTCCCATACTCACCACAAAGGCAGTTCCTCACCACAAAGGCCGCTTCCTCACCGCAAAGGCAGCGCGGGGAGGTTCAGCCCTTCGCCGCCAGGCCACCCGAGGCCGTATCGATCACCTCGTCCAGGACCGCGCGCGAGCGCTGGAGGTCCTCGATCATGCGGTCGATGCGGTCCCGCTCCGCCGTGAGGTCCGTGACCAGGCGCTCGTCGGCGATCTCGGACGGGCCGCCGTCGGCGTCCCTCATGCACGGGAGCAACTGCCCGATCCGGGAGCTGGACAGCCCCGCGGCGTACAACTCCTGGATCCGCAGCACCCGGTCGACGGCGCCCTCCCCGTACTCCCGGTGGCCGCCGGGAGTACGGCGCGCCACCAGCAGCCCCTGCTGCTCGTAGTAGCGCAGCGACCTCTCGCTCACGCCCGTACGCCGGGCCAACTCACCGATCCGCATGACGCACCTCACACCGGGCGGGCTTGAATCTGACATCAATGGCAAGTTCTACGGTACCCGCATGACGAACACAGCCACCACATCCCGCCTCTTCACCCCCACCCGCCTCGGCCCCCTCGACCTCCCGAACCGCCTGGTCATGGCCCCGCTGACGCGCAACCGGGCCGCCGCCGACGGCAGCCCCACACCGCTGATGGCCGAGTACTACGCCCAGCGCGCCTCCGCGGGGCTGATCATCGCCGAGGCGTCCACCCCCAACGCGGTCGGCCAGACCTACCCCAACATCACCGCCATCCACACCGACGCCCATGTGGCCGGCTGGCGGCAGGTCACCGAGGCGGTGGCCGCCGCGGGAGGCGGCCCGATGTTCCTCCAGATCCAGCACGGCGGCCGGAACGGCCACCCCGACACCAGCGGCCTCGTCCCCGTCGCCCCGTCCCCGATCCCGCTGCCGGAGACGATCCACACCCCGACCGGCCGCCAGGAGGCGGTTACCCCCCGCGAGATGACGCTCGACGACATCCGTACCACCATCGGCGACTTCGCCACCGCGGCCCGGCGCGCGCTCGACGCGGGCTTCGCCGGAGTCGAGGTGCACAGCGCCAACGGCCACCTCCTCCACCAGTTCCTCTCCCCCGTCACCAACCGGCGCGCCGACGCGTACGGCGGCAGCGTGGACAACCGCGTCCGGTTCGTGGTCGAGGTCGTCGAGGCCGTCGCCGAGGCGGTCGGCCCCGAGCGGGTCGGCCTGCGCATCTCGCCGGGCACCGTGACCTTCAACGGCATCGCCGACCCCGACGCCGACGTGCTCTACCCGGCGCTCCTCGCCCGGGTGGCGGACAAGAACCTGGCCTATCTCCACATCGCCTTCGCCCACCCCGACAACGCCCTCTTCCAGCGCCTCCGTGCGGACTGGCCCGGCACCCTGATGGGCAACCCGGTCCTGCCCCAGGAGCAGATCCCCGCCGACGGCGGACGAGAGGCGGCCGAACGGATGCTGGCCGCGGGAGCCGACCTGATCGCCCTCGGCCGGCCCTTCCTCGCCAACCCCGACCTGGTCGAGCGGCTGCGCACCGGAGCACCCGTCAACCCGGTCCGTGACCGGTACCTGATGTACGTGGGCGGCCCCACCGGCTACACCGACTACCCCACCCTCGACAAGGTCGTAGCCTGAGGGGATGTCGGCCAGTTACGAAGGCGAAGGCAGCACCGGCGAGGACCCGGGGGCGGCCGCGGCCCGCCTCACCGGGCGCCGGGTGAGCGGTCAGCGCCCGCCCTCGGGCGGGCCCGCCCACGTCGTGCTCGACGGCGGGCAGGTGGTGATGGTCAAGCGCGGCTCCGACCCCGGCGCCACGCGCGCCGAGGCGGCGGGACTGCTCTGGCTGGCCGAGGCCGACGCGGTCCGGGTCCCTGCCGTGCTCGGCCACGACGCGCACTGGCTGGTGACCGAACAGGTCCCCACCGGCGCCCCGAGCGCCCGCGCCGCGGCCCGCTTCGGCCGCGACCTGGCCGCCCTCCACGCCGCCGGCGCCCCCGCCTTCGGCGCGCCCCCACCCGGCGGCCCCGAGGACGCGTACATCGGCCTCGCCCCGATGCGCAACACCCCCGGCCCCGACTGGCCCCACTGGTACGCCGAGCACCGCGTGCTCCCGTATCTGCGCCGCGCGGTCGACGAGGGCACGCTGCACCCCACCGAGGCCCCCCTCATCGAACACGTCTGCGAACTCCTCCCCGCCCTGTCCGGCCCCGCCGAGCCGCCCGCCCGGCTCCACGGCGACCTGTGGAACGGCAATGTGCTGTGGGGCGCCGACGGCCAGGCCTGGCTCATCGACCCCGCCGCCCACGGCGGCCACCGCGAGACCGACCTGGCCATGCTCCACCTCTTCGGCTGCCCCCACCTCCACGACATCCTCGACGCCTACCACCGGACCACCCCCCTCGCCGACGGCTGGCCCGACCGCATCGCCCTCCACCAGCTCTTCCCCCTCCTGGTCCACGCGGTCCTCTTCGGCCGCCCCTACGCCGACCAGGCCCTGGCGGCGGCCCGGACGGCCCTGGCGGCGTGACTCGCGGGAGGCCCCGCCCCGGGGTGCGTTCGGCGGCACCGCCGAACACTCCCCGCGCGGTCGTCACAGCACCAGCGTCCGGTACCGGTCGACGACCTCCGCCAGCACCTCCGCGCCGTCCCGCGCCCACAGGGCCGGGTTGAAGATCTCCACCTCGATCGGCCCGGTGAAGCCCGTCGCGTCGACCCGCTCCCGGAACCAGCGGAAATCGACCGAGCCGTCGCCGAGTTGGCCGCGGCCGAGGAGGACGCCCTCGGGGAGGGGGGTGATCCAGTCGGCGAGTTGGAAGGAGGCGAGGCGGCCGCCGGCGCCGGCGCGGGTGATCTGGGTGGAGACGGTGTCGTCCCACCAGAGGTGGTAGGTGTCGACGACGACGCCCACCTGCTCGGCGGGGAAGCGCTCGGCCAGGTCGAGGGCCTGGGCGAGGGTGGAGACGACGCAGCGGTCGGAGGCGTACATGGGGTGCAGCGGCTCGATGGCGAGGCGGACGCCTCGGTCGGCGGCGTAGGGGGCGAGTTCGGCGAGGGCGTCGGCGATGCGCTCGCGGGCGGCGAAGAGGTCGCGGCTGCCGGGTGGGAGGCCGCCGGAGACGAGGATGAGGGTGTCGGTGCCGAGGGTGGCGGCCTCGTCGATGGCGGCGCGGTTGTCGGCGAGGGCGGCGGCCCGTTCGGCCGGGTCGATGGCGGTGAAGAAGCCGCCCCGGCACAGGGAGGTGACCGTCAGGCCCGCGTCGCGGATCAGCCGGGCGGCCGCCTCCACGCCGTACTCCTGGACGGGGGCGCGCCACAGGCCCACGCCGGGGACGCCGGCCTTGACGCAGCCCTCGGCCAGCTCGGGCAGCGACCACTGCTTGATCGTTTCCTGGTTGAGGCTCAGTCGGGTGAGGTCCCCGTGCACACCGGTCATCGCGCCACTCCGTACACCGTCAGCAGGGTCTTCATCCTCGACTCGGCCAGCGCCGGGTCGGGGAAGAGGCCGAGCCCGTCGGCCAGTTCGTACGCCCGCGCCAGGTGCGGCAGGGAGCGGGCGGACTGGAGGCCGCCGACCATCGTGAAGTGGGACTGGTGGCCGGCCAGCCAGGCCAGGAAGACGACGCCGGTCTTGTAGAAGCGGGTCGGGGCCTGGAAGAGGTGGCGGGACAGCTCGACGGTGGGGTCGAGCAGCGCGCGGAAGGCGGCCGTGTCGCCGGTGTCCAGCCTGCGCACCGCCTCGGCGGCCAGCGGGCCCAGGGGGTCGAAGATGCCGAGGAGGGCGTGGCTGAAGCCGCGGTCGTCGCCCGCGATCAGCTCGGGGTAGTTGAAGTCGTCGCCGGTGTAGCAGCGCACGCCGTCCGGGAGGAGGCGGCGCAGCTCGACCTCGCGCCGGGCGTCGAGGAGGGAGACCTTGATGCCGTCGACCTTGTCGGGGTGGGCGGCGATCACGTCGAGGAAGGTGCGGGTGGCGGCGTCCAGGTCGGTGGAGCCCCAGTAGCCCTCCAGGGCCGGGTCGAACATCGGCCCGAGCCAGTGCAGGATGACGGGCTCGGCCGTCTGGCGCAGCAGGTGGCCGTAGACCTCCAGGTAGTCCTCGGGGCCCTTGGCCACGGCGGTCAGGGCCCGGGAGGCCATGAGGATGGCCTGGGCGCCCGCCGTCTCGACGACCGCGAGCTGCTCCTCGTACGCGGCCCTGACCTGGCCGAGGCCGTACGGATAGCCGATCCCGGTGGCGGCCAGCTGGTCGGTGCCGACGCCGCAGGCGATGCGGCCGCCGACCGCCTTGGCCTCGGCCGCCGAGCGGCGGATCAGCTCGGCGGCTCCGGCCCAGTCCAGGCCCATGCCGCGCTGGGCGGTGTCCATGGCCTCGGCGACGCCGAGCCCGTGGGACCACAGGTGGCGGCGGAAGGCGAGGGTGGCGTCCCAGTCGACGGCGGCGGGGCTGTCGGGGGTGACGTCGGCGTACGGGTCGGCGACGACGTGGGCGGCGGAGAAGACCGTGCGGGAGGCGAGCGGCGCGCCGCCGGGGGCGAAGGCCGCGGGTTCGGTGCGGGGCTCGTACGGGCGGGTGGAGCCGTCGGCGGCGGGCAGGTGGAGGGTCACAGGCTCAGCTCCGGCACGTCCAGGCGGCGGCCCTCGGCCGACGACCTGAGGCCCAGCTCGGCGAGTTGCACTCCGCGCGCGCCGGCGAGCAGGTCCCAGTGCCAGGGCTCGTCGAGGACGACATGGCGCAGGAACAGCTCCCACTGCGCCTTGAAGCCGTTGTCGAACTCCTCGTTGTCGGGGACCTCCTGCCACTGGTCGCGGAAGGACTCGGTCAGCGGGAGGTCGGGGTTCCAGACGGGCTTGGGGGTGGCGGAGCGGTGCTGGGCGCGGCAGCGGCGCAGCCCCGCGACGGCCGAGCCCTCGGTGCCGTCGACCTGGAACTCGACCAGCTCGTCGCGGTTGACGCGGACCGCCCAGGAGGAGTTGATCTGGGCGACGGCGCCGCCTTCGAGCTGGAAGATGCCGTAGGCCGCGTCGTCGGCGGTGGCGTCGTACGGCTTGCCCTGCTCGTCCCAGCGGTGCGGGATGTGGGTGGCGGCGTGCGCCTGGACGGTCCGTACGGGGCCGAACAGCTCGTGCAGCACGTACTCCCAGTGGGGGAACATGTCGACGACGATGCCGCCGCCGTCCTCGGCGCGGTAGTTCCACGAGGGGCGCTGGGCGCTCTGCCAGTCGCCCTCGAAGACCCAGTAGCCGAACTCGCCGCGCACGGACAGGATCCGGCCGAAGAAGCCCCCGTCGATGAGCCGCTTCAGCTTGAGCAGGCCGGGGAGGAAGATCTTGTCCTGGACCACGCCGTGCTTCACGCCGGCCGCCTCGGCGAGCCGGGCCAGCTCCAGCGCGCCCTCCAGGCCGGTGGCGGTGGGCTTCTCGGTGTAGATGTGCTTGCCGGCCGCGACGGCCTTCTTGATGGCCTCCTCGCGGGCGGCGGTGACCTGGGCGTCGAAGTAGATGTCGATCGAGTCGTCGGCCAGGACGGCGTCCAGGTCGGTGGACCAGTGCTCCAGGCCGTGGCGCTCGGCCAGGGCCTTCAGGGCGTGCTCCCGGCGGCCGACCAGGACCGGTTCGGGCCACAGCACGCCGCCGTCGCCGAGGTCGAGGCCGCCTTGTTCGCGGATGGCGAGGAGGGAGCGGACGAGGTGCTGGCGGTAGCCCATGCGGCCCGTCACGCCGTTCATAGCGATCCGCACTGTCTTGCGTGTCACGGTTTTCTTCTCCTCACCGAGGTCCTCATCAGACGTCGCCAGAGTCATAGCAAGCGCTTTCTACACCTCACACGCTAGCCGCCCCGGGCCGCCCATGTACAGAGGAGTGAGGGGCCAGAGGAGTGAGGGGCCAGAGGAGTGAGGGGTCGGAGAGCGGACGCGGGGCGGTCGGCGCTTCAGCGCAGGGTCAGGCGGTAATTGAACGGCGCCGTGCACCGAGGCCAGCAGGCGCAGGCTGCGGCGGCCCGGGCCTTGCCCTGGTCTCTCAGCTCGGCGATGGCGGCGGCGCGGCCGGCCAAAACCTCGGCCACCCGGCCGTCCGCCGCCTTGGTGAGGACGACCAGGAAGTCCTTGTCCGGCTCCTTGGGCAGGCCGTGCCCGGGCCGGGTGGCGGATGCCGGTGCCGCGACGGACTCGGGCGCGGCGGCGAGCAGCCCGCCGACGGCGGCGGTCCCGGCGAGGAAGTGGCGGCGGTGCAGGGGCATCAGGGGTGCTCCGTGGTGGTTCGGGAGTACGCAGAGGCGGCGGGGACGGCCGGGGTGGTGGCAGAGGTGGCCGCGGTGGCGGGGACGGCCAGGGCAGCCGGGGCGGCGTCGTCGGCCGGGACGGCCGGGGCGGCCGCGGCGGCCGGGGCCGTGGTCCCCGCGTGGTCTACGGCCCGCGCGGCCAGGGCCAGCGGGCCGGGGACGAGGAGGGCCAGCGGCGGGTAGGCCCAGGCGCAGACCGCGGCGGTGGCCACGGCCAGCAGCAGGACCGCGCTGCCGCGCGGCGCGCGCACCGTCTCGTACGCCGCCGCGCGCGCCGCCTCGCGCCAGCCGGTGGCCGACTCCGGGCGGGCGCAGGCGCGCAGCAGGACGACGGCCAGCAGGGCGCCGGCGACCAGCAGGGCGGGGCGGAAGACCGCCGCGCCCGGCAGGCCGGCCCCGGCCACCAGCGCGTTGAACAGCAGCAGCGCGCCGCCCGCGACGACGGCGGCCCCGGCCGCCAGGTCGCCGGTGCGCAGCCGGGCGCGCAGGGCCCGGAAGTAGCCCCCGACGGTGATCGTCCGGTCGTGGCGGACCCGCCGGTCCAGCACGGCGCAGGCGGTGGACATCGCGGCGGGCGCGGTGAGCACCGGCAGGCAGGCGACGGTGGTGGCGAGGCCCAGCAGCAGCACGTCGGAGAAGAGGGCGAAGCGGGGGCCGACGAGTTCCCCCGGCTCCCGGGTGGTGGCCTGCGGCACGGCGGGTCAGCCCTTCAGTCCGGAGTTGGCCATGCCCTCCACCAGGAACCGCTGGAAGGCGAGGAAGAACAGCACGATCGGCAGCAGCGCGAAGACCGACATGGCGAACATCGGGCCGAAGGCCGACTGGCTGGAGGCGTCCACGAAGGACCGCAGGGCCAGGGTGAGGGTGAACTTCTCCGGCTCGAAGAGATAGATGAGCTGCGTGAAGAAGTCGTTCCAGGTCCAGATGAAGGTGAAGATCGCCGTGGTGATCAGGGCGGGCCTGGTCAGCGGCAGGATGACGCTGAAGAAGGAGCGGAAGGGGCCGCAGCCGTCGATCCGCGCCGCCTCCTCCAGCTCGCGCGGCAGCGAGCGCATGAACTGCACGATGAGGAAGACGAAGAAGGCGTCGGTGGCCAGGAACTTCGGCAGGATCATCGGCCAGTACGTGTTCACCATGCCGAGCTGGTTGAAGACGATGTACTGCGGGATCAGCACCGCGTGGTGCGGCAGCATGATCGTCGCGATCATGAAGGCGAACAGCGGGCCGCGCATCCGGAACCGCAGCCGCGCGAAGGCGTACGCGGCGAGTGAGCAGCTGATGACGTTGCCGAGCACCGCGCCGCCCGCGATGAGCAGCGAGTTCCACAGCAGCCGGCCGACGCTGACCTCGTTCACGCCGTCCAGCGCGGTGGAGTAGTTGCTCCACTCGAGGTGGCTGGGCAGCAGCTTGAGGCTGGCGATCACCTCGTCGGCCGGCTTGAAGGAGGTCGCGATCAGCCAGGCCAGCGGGTAGAGCATCACCAGCAGCACGGCGATCAGGACGGCGTGCAGGGCGATCCGGGCGGGGCGCGGGCGTCGACCGCCCGCCGCGCGGCCGGTCGCCACCGCGCGGGTGGTGTCCACGGTGGTCATCGGGCCCCCTCGTTGTCGTCGTTGGCGTAGAAGACCCAGGAGCGGGAGGTGCGGAAGAGCACCGCGGTGACGATGCCGATGGCCACCAGCAGCACCCAGGCCATGGCCGAGGCGTAGCCCATGTGGGAGGCGGTGAAGCCGCGGTCGTAGAGGTAGAGGGTGTAGAAGAGGGTGGAGTCCGCGGGTCCGCCCTTGCCCCCGCTGACCGCGAAGGCCGGGGTGAAGACCTGGAACGCCTGGATGGTCTGCAGCACCAGGTTGAAGAAGAGCACCGGGGACAGCATCGGCAGGGTGATGGAGCGGAACTGCCGCCACCACCCGGCCCCGTCCATGGCCGCCGCCTCGTACAGCTCGCCGGGTATCTGCTGCAGCCCGGCCAGGAAGATCACCATGGGGGCGCCGAACTGCCACACCGTGAGCAGCGCGACCGCCACCAGCGCCCAGCCGGGCTTGTTGACCCAGCCGCCGATGTCCAGGCCGAACCAGGACAGCAGATTGTCCACGGTGCCGCCGTCGTTGAAGATCGCCCGCCAGACCAGGGCGACGCTCATGGACGCGCCGAGCAGCGAGGGGGCGTAGAACGCGGAGCGGTAGAAGCCCTTGCCGCGCTTGACGGACTTCAGCGCGATCGCGACCGCGAGGGCCAGCGCGAGCTGGAGCGGGACCGCGATCACGACGTAGGTGAGGGTCGAGGTGACCGACCGCCAGAAGCGGGGGTCCTCGGTGAACATCTGGACGTAGTTGCGGAAGCCGACCCAGCTGGGGTCGTTGAACATGTCGTAGTTGGTGAACGACAGGTACAGCGAGACGGCCATGGGCAGCAGCGTCAGCACGCAGGCGCCGAGCACCCACGGGGACAGGAACACCCAGGCGGCGCCCTCGCGCTCGCGCTTCGGGGGGCGCTTGCCGGTCCGGCCGGCGCTCGCGGGGGCCGGCTGGGGGCGGGTCGCGGTCGCGGTCATTGCCTCAGCTCCGCCTTCGCCTCGGTGACGTAGTTCTCGGCCGCCTCACGCGGCGACATCCGCTCGAAGGACACCTGGTCGTAGTCGCGGCTGAAGGTGGTCTGCAGGGACGCGTCGCCCTTCGGCGGCGCGGGCGGCGGGTCCTTGAGCTTGCCCTCGAACTGCTTCTGGTAGGTGGACACCACCACGTCGAACCCCTCCAGCTTGGGGGTGACGGCCTTGCGGATGGAGTCGTTGGCGGGGATGCCGCGGGTGTTGCCGAGGATGGCTCCCGCCTCCGGGTCGTTCAGCAGGAAGTCGATGAACCGGGCGGCCTCCTTGGGGTGGCCGGTCTTCGCGGACGCCCCGAAGAACATCGACGGCTTGTAGTACTGGCCGGGTGTGCCGTCCTCGCCGGCCGGCATCGGCGCGAGCTTGACGCCCTCCCCGACGATGGCCGGGAAGCCGCTGGCGGGGGCGTCCCAGTTGAAGTCGGAGACGGCCTTCAGCCGGCCGAGCGGGGTGTTCTCCACCGAGCCGTCCATCTGGGTGGTCTGCTCGGCGGGGCTGACCGCGCCCTCCTTGCGGAGCCCGGAGCACCACTCCCAGTAGCGCGCCAGGTCGTCCGCCGTGAAGCCGAGCCGGTAGTCGTCGGTGTAGAGGACCTTGCCCTGGCCGCGCAGCCAGATCTCGAAGACGTCCTCGCTCTGGCCCGGGTCGGTGCCGCCCACCCGCCCGGCGTCCTCGACGGCCTTGGACCGGGACAGCTTGCGCATGGCGTCCGCCCAGTCGTCCCAGGTCCAGCCGAGCTTCGGCTCGGGCACGCCCGCCTTGCGCCACAGGACGGAGTCGTACACCACGGTCTCCGAGCCACGCGCCACCGGGATCGCGTACTGCCTGTCGTTCACCACGCCGGTGGCCAGCAGCCCCTTGTCCATCTCGGAGGTGCGCAGCTCCTTGTGCCGGCCCAGGTCGAGCAGCACCCCGCCGTCCGCGTACTGGTTGATCATCCGGTAGTCGAGCTGCATCACATCGGGCGCGTCGCCGCCCGCCGCCTGGGTGGCGAGCTTCTGCTTGTACGCGTCGAAGCCGGCGAAGGAGGTGCTGATGCGGATGGCCGGGTTCTTCTTCTCGAAGAGCTTGATGGCCGCTTCCGTGCGGGCCGCCCGGTCCGGGTTGCCCCACCAGGTGAAGCGCAGGGTGACCTTGCCGCCCGAGCCGCCTCCTTCACCTCCGCCGCACCCGGTGAGGGCCGCGCAGAGGGTGAAGGTGAGGGCCAGGGCGCAGGACACCCTCGTCCTGTTTCGAAGCATGCTGTGGCCAGCCTCCCTTCTGGTCTTTCCGAAATGTGGTGGCCGGCGGTTCGGTCACGCGCCTGTTCGCCGTGGTGGGGATGTCGGGGGTGGTCGCGGTGGTGGTGGCGTCGGTAGTGGGGGCGTCATTCGCCGTAGTAGGGCACGGTGACGCCGGGGAGTTCGTACTCCTCGCGGCGGCCGCACATGCCGAAGCCGCCGTGCCGGGTGGGCCCGGCGGCGCGGACGCGGGCCCGGGCCAGATGGGCCGGGTCGCCGGCCGCGAGGGCCGCCAGGTGCTCACCGGTGCGCTCGGCCGCGGCGAGCGCACCGGCCCGCCAGCGCGGCTCCCACGCGGCGACCTTGGGCCCGACCAGCCGCACCGCGGCCTCGTGGAAGGCGCGCAGCGGGCCGTCGTCGCCCCGCTCCAGGGCCGCGCGCAGCTCCAGATAGCCGGTGACCGCCAGGTCCCGGCGGCGCCGCGCGGCGGCCTCGGCCTCGGGCCCCTCCCTGGCGGGCAGGGCGGCGGCCGCGGCGTACGCCTCGGGGTCGGCCAGCACCTGAGCGGGGAAGGTGAACACGGCGTCGCCCGCCTCGGGCAGCCCGCTGTTCTGCATCAGCACGGTCACCTTCAGCCCGCCGCCCTGCACCATGCGGTGCACCGTGCCGGGCGAGAACCACACCACCGCGCCCGGCTCCAGCGGCGTTTCGGCGTAGCCGTCCTCGACGGTCAGGGTCTGCACGGCGCCGCGCCCGCCCGTGACCACGTACGCCTCGGTGCAGGCCAGGTGGAGGTGGGGGCTGCCGCCGCACACGCCGTCGGCGGCCTCCCACTCGTACGCGCTGATGTGGGACAGCCCCACCCCGCCCGGCAGCGGGTCGGTGATGCCGCTCATCGCCCGCTCACCACCCGTGGGACTTGAGGTAGGTCTCGGCGCGGTCCCGGTCCCAGGCGCCGTCCGCGACCACCACGCGGTAGCGGTACGCGAAGCTCTCGCCCGGGGGCAGCGCGAACTCCTCGAAGAACGCCCAGGAGAACGCGACCGAGGGGATGGGCTCGGAGCGCACGAACCAGTGGGAGGCGTGCACCGCGTCGGTGTTCTCCGGGGCGTGGGCGAACAGCAGGGTCGAGTGGCCGTCCACGTCGTCGTGCTCGGCGGTGAAGGCGATCCAGGGCGCCTCGGCGGCCGGGGTGCCCATCAGGTCGGAGGCGCCCGCCTCGCCCCGGCCGCCGCGCCCGCCCGGGCCGAACACGTCGCCGCCGGTGAAGTCGCGGGGGCCGCGCCAGTTCAGCCCCGTGTAGCCGGCCATCTCGCGGCCCGCGGTGGTCGGGGAGCCGAAGCGCAGCTCCTCGCCGCGGATGTTGGTGAGGCGGATGGACCAGTCGAGGGCCCAGGTGCCCTCGGCGGGCTCCACGGAGTGCACCTCGACGGTGCGCAGCTCCCGCGCCCACTCCTGGCAACTGCTGTGTTGTTCGGAGGGATGCGGGACCCAGGTCAGCTTCTCGGTGAAGCGCAGCCGGTCGGCGGTGACCGTGAACTCCTCGAAGCCGTCGTGGCGCATCGAGCCGACCCGCTCCTCGACCCGCTGGTAGCCCTGCTCGAGGCCGAGGTAGCTGTTGCCGCCCCAGAAGTTCTGCCCGGACAGATGGCTCGCGGTCATCTGGAGGCCCTTGTGCCAGCGGTGGTCGTTGGGGCGGTAGCCGGAGACCTGGTTGCCGGCCAGGGTGCGCAGCGGGTGGGTGTAGGGCTTGAGCGACTCGAACGGGTCGGCGTCCGGCTGGTAGACGTAAGCCAGCAGCTCGACTCCGCCGGAGGCGACCGTGACGCGCTCGCCGTGGGTATGGGTGACGGTGATCGGCTCAGTCATTCTCACTGCTCCTTGGCGGACGTGGCGGCGGTGGCAGTAGCGGGGGTGGCGGCGGTGACGGTGGCGGGCGCCCAGTCGGGGTGGCCGCCGTGCATGGCCTCGTAGTACGGGTCGCCGGGCGCTATCTCGCCCGCGTGGACGGGCCGCCCGGTGAAGGCCGACTTGTACAGCGCGGCGATGAACTCGAGGGTGCGGCGGGCGTCCGGCCCGCTGCCCGGGGGGCGTGCGCCGTCCCGCATCGCGTCGAGGAGCACGCTCAGCTGGGCCGCGTGCGAGCTGGGCAGGTCGGCGGCGGGGGTGCGCCAGTGGGCGACGCGGTCGGCGGCCTCGCGGGTGTGCGGGGCGGGGGTGTAGACCCAGTCGTCATTGGTGTGCCCGTACAGATGGGTCAGTTCGACGGTGGCGTCGGCGCAGTCGACGCGGATCCGGCTGACCTCGTCCGGGGACAGCACGCTGTTGACGACGGTGGCCATGGCGCCGTTCGCGAAGCGGACGAGCGCGGTGGAGACGTCCTCGCTCTCCACGTCGTGGACCAGCCGCCCGGCCATGCCCCGGATCTCGGTCCAGTCACCGAGGAGGTGGAGCAGCAGGTCCATCTGGTGGATGCCGTGGCCCATGGAGGGGCCGCCGCCCTCGCTGGCCCAGCGGCCGCGCCAGGGCACCGCGTAGTAGGCGGTGTCGCGGTACCAGGTGGTCTGGCAGTGGGCGACCAGGGGCGCGCCCAGCGCTCCGCCGGTCAGCAGGTCGCGGGCGTGGACGGCGCCCGAGCCGTAGCGGTGCTGGAAGACGACGGACGCGTACGGGCCGCCGTCGGGGTTCTCGGCCGCCGCGATCTCGTCGTACTCGGCGAGCGTGAGGCACAGCGGCTTCTCGCAGAGCACCCAGGCGCCGGCGCGCAGGGCCGCCACGGTCTGGTCCCGGTGGAGGGAGGGCGGGGTGCCGATGAGGACCAGGTCGGGGCGCTCGGCGTCGAGCATGGCCGCCAGGTCGGTGTAGCCGGACACGGTGAATCCGGGGCCCGTCTCGTCCGGCTCGGCGGCCAGGGCGCGGAAGGCCGCCAGGCGCTCCTCGTCCACGTCGACCGCCGCGACCAGCTCCACGCGGTCGGACGACGCGCGCAGCGCGGGCAGATGGCTGCCGGAGACGATGGCACCGGTGCCGACGACTGCGGCACGGAAACGGGTGGGGGCTGCGGCCATGGGCGGGGCTCCTCGCCGACGGAAAGCGCTTGCTGACCAGGACCCTAGACATGGTCCTGATGACCGGACAAGACCTGGGAGAGCACAATCGCATCCGTCTCCCGCACCGTCTCCGGCACCCTCTCCGACCAGTGAGAGCATGGGCGTGGACCGAACGGCGCACGCGGCGCAGCACCAGGTGACCATCCGACGGAGGAAACATGGCAGTGACCCTGGCCGATGTGGCGGCACGGGCACGGGTCTCGGCGGCCACGGTGTCGCGCGTCCTGAGCGGCAACTACCCGGTCGCGGAGTCGACCCGGGCCCGGGTGCTGCGCGCGGTGGACGAGCTGGAGTACGTGGTCAACGGCCCGGCGAGCGCGCTCGCCGCCGCCACCTCCGATCTGGTCGGCGTCCTCGTCAACGACATCGCCGACCCGTTCTTCGGGATCATCGCCGGTGCCGTGCAGTCCGAGATGGGGGCGCCGGCCGCCGGCGCGGAGCCCGGGCGGGGCGGCGAGAAGCTCGCCGTCATCTGCAACACCGGCGGCTCCCCGGAGCGCGAGCTCACCTACCTCACCCTGCTGCAGCGGCAGCGCGCCGCCGCGGTCGTGCTCACCGGCGGCGCGGTCGAACACCCCGACCACATGGCCGCCGTGGCCGCCAAGGCGTCCCGCCTGGCCGCGTCGGGCACCCGTGTCGTGCTGTGCGGCCGGCCCCCGATCGAGGACGCGGTCACCCTCACCTTCGACAACCGCGGCGGCGCCCGGCGGCTGACCGAGCACCTGCTGACCCTCGGCCACCGCCGGATCGGCTATGTGGCGGGCCCCGCGGAGCGCACCACGACCCGCGACCGGCTGGACGGCCACCGCGCGGCCCTGTCCGCGGCGGGCCTCGGGGAGGGGGCGGACCGGCTGACCGTCCACGGGCTGTACGACCGCTCCTCCGGCTACGACGCCACGCTGGAACTGCTGCGCCGCGACGACTCCCTGACGGCGGTCGTGGCCGCCAACGACACCATCGCGCTCGGCGTCTGCGCGGCGCTGCGCGACCAGGGGCTGCGGATCCCCGAGGACGTCTCGGTCGCGGGCTTCGACGACCTGCCGTTCAGCGCGGACGCGGTCCCGGCGCTCACCACGGTCCGGCTGCCCCTCCACGAGGCCGGTGCCCGCGCCGGGCGCCTGGCCCTCGGACGCGAGCCGCAGCCGCCGGGCGGGGTGGCGATGGTGCGGTCCGAGCTGATGGCCCGGGCGTCCACCGCCCCGCCGCGCACCGGGGCCCCGGGGTAAGCGGCTCCGCACCATCGGGCGACGGTGCCAGGTGCGCGGGGGCCGGGGCGCGACGGGATCCGGACGTTCTCCGGGCCGGGGCGCCCCACCTCTTTCGCCATCGCTTGATCTGGAGCAAGTATTGGGTCAAGCGATCTCAGGAGGCCCCATGGCTGACGACCTCGACTCCACCGTGGACGAAGTGCGCGCCTTCAACCGGCTGTACACCCGCCTCATCGGCGTCCTGGACTACCCGGGCCAGCTGCGCACCCCGTACACGCTCAGCGAGGCCCGGATCCTGTACGAACTCGCCCACCGCGAGCGAGCCCACGTGTCCGCGCTGCGCGAGGATCTGGGGCTGACCGCGGCCCATGTGAGCCGCACGCTCACCCGCTTCGAGGAGCAGGGGCTGATCACACGGGAGCGCGACGCCCGGGACGCGCGGTACCAGCAGGTGGCGCTCACCGCCGAGGGCCGGGCCGCGGCGGCCGAGCTGGACCGGAAGTCGCGGGAGTCGGTCGGGCGGCTGCTGGCCAGGCTGGGGCGGCCCGAGCTGCGGCGGCTGCGCGAGGCGCTGGCGACGGCCCGCGGCGTGTTCTCCGGGGAGCCGGACCGGGTGCGGGTGCGCGGCCCGGAGCCCGGCGACCTGGGCTGGATCGTGCAGCGGCACGGCGCCGTGTACGGCCGGGAGTACGGGTTCAACGCCGAGTTCGAGGCCCTGGTGGCGCGGATCGTCGGCGACTTCGGCGTGGCCGGCCCCGCGCACGAGCGGACGTGGATCGCGGAGCTGGGCGGCCGCCCGGTCGGTTCGGTGATGTGCGTACGGGACGAGGCGCCGGAGACGGCCCGGCTGCGGCTGCTGCTGGTCGAGCCGGAGGCCCGGGGACTGGGGATCGGCGACCGGCTGGTGCGGGCGTGCGTGGACTTCGCACGCGAGGCGGGCTACCGGCAGCTGGTGCTGTGGACCAACGACATCCTGGCCGCCGCCCGCCGTATCTACCAGCGGGCGGGGTTCGAGCTGGTCGCCGAGAAGCGGCACCACAGCTACGGGGTGGATCTGGTCGGCCAGGACTGGCGGCTCACCCTCCGGGAAACATGACGTCGCCGGGGTGGGGCGTCATCCGGCCGAAAACCGCTCGCGCCGAGGGCCTTGAGAGGGTAGTGATCGACAGCCGGAACCGACACAGAGCACGAGGTACCCCTCCTGAGTACGCATCAGGTCATCGCCTGGACCGAAGCCGGGCGGGAGCACGAGGCCCGCTGGCGCTCCGAGAGCGGGGCGCCCGCGCCCCGGCGGGTGGCCACCGCCGACGACCGCATGAGCGCCGACGCCGCCTACCGCCTCGCGTGCGAGGGCACCGCGCTGCTGTGGCGCGGCGACTACCAGGGCGCCCGCCAGCTGCTGGGCGCGATGGCCCGCCGCGCCGACCGGGGCCCGCGCCGGCCGCGCGGGCGGCGCCCGCCCGCCGCCTCCCCCGCCGAGGCCTTCCACCAGCACCGCCAGGCCCAGAACCGGCGCGCCCGGGTGCTGGGCATGCTGCTCGTCCCGCTGGACGCCGACTACCGCGTGCCGCTGCGCCGCGCGCCCGACGTACGGCAGGCCTGCGAGGAGGCGTACGGGCCGGCCGAGGGGCCCTCGGTGACCTCCCTGCGGGAGCTGCTCGGCCTGATCGGCGCGCACGAGTGGCGCAGGAAGGGCGTCGCGGTACCGGCCCTGGGCGGCGACCGGATCCATCCGCACTACGGCGTCTTCTCGCCGGTGCGCGGCGAGTACGTCGACCTGGTCGCCCGGGCGCCGCTGCCCGACGACCGGGGCACGGCGTACGACATCGGCACCGGGACCGGCGTGCTGGCGGCCGTGCTCGCCCGCCGGGGCGTGGGGCGCGTCATGGCCACGGACCAGGACCCGCGCGCGCTGGCGTGCGCGCGGGAGAACGTGGCCCGGCTGGGCCTGGCCGGGCGGGTGGAGGTCGTCGAGGCGGACCTCTTCCCGCCGGGCCGCGCCCCGCTGGTGGTCTGCAACCCGCCCTGGGTGCCCGCCCGCCCCACCTCGCCGGTGGAGTACGCGGTGTACGACCCGGGCGGCCGGATGCTGCGCGGCTTCCTCGACGGCCTGGCCGGCCATCTCGCCCCGGGCGGCGAGGGCTGGCTGATCCTCTCCGACCTCGCCGAACACCTCGGGCTGCGGCCGCGCGAGGAGTTGCTCGGCGCGTTCGACGCGGCGGGTCTGCGGGTGGTGGACCGGCTGGACACCCGGCCCGTCCACCCGCGCGCCACCGATCCGGACGACCCGCTGCACACGGCCCGCGCGGCCGAGGTGACCTCGCTGTGGCGGCTGGCCGCCGGGTAACGTCCACGTGGCAAGGTGGAATGACTCGTCCCTGCCCCGACGGACTCACGGAGCACGCATGCAGCTCGCCTTCTCGACCCTCGGCGTTCCCGGCCTGCCGATCCCTGACGTGGTGCGGCTCGCCGCCGAGACCGGCTACCACGGCGTCGAGCTGCGGGCGCACCAGGAGGAACCGGTGCACCCGGGGATCGGCGCCGACGAACGGGCCCGGGTGGTGGCCGAGTTCAAGGCCGCCGGGGTGGAGGTGCTGACGGTCGCCGGATACGTACGGTCCGCCGCCGCCGGGCCGGACGAGCCCGCGCTGCACGACCTGCGGGAACTGCTGCGGCTCGCCCATGACCTGGGGGCGGCCAACGTCCGGGTGTTCCCCGGCGGCGGGGACCTCGCCGCCGCCGAGGCCGACGCGATCGCCGCCCGCCGGCTGGGGGCCGCCGCGCCGTACGCCACCGACCTGGGCGTACGGCTGCTCCTGGAGACCCATGACTCGCACCGCACCGGGGCCGATGTGGCCCGGGTCGTCGGGCCGGTCGGCCACATCGGCGTGGGCGCCATCTGGGATGTGATGCACCCGTGGCTGGGCGGCGAGGACCCGTCCGCCACCTATGCCGCGCTCGCCCCGTACCTGGGCTATGTGCAGGTCAAGGACATCGCCTCGGCCGAGGACACCACCCCGCTGCCGCTGGGCGAGGGCGTGCTGCCGCTGGCCGAGTGCGTGGAGCTGCTCAGCCGCGAGGGCTGGGACGGCTGGCTGTGCTGGGAGTACGAGAAGCGGTGGTACCCGCGGGCGGCGGAACTCCCGGGGCTGCTCGCCCCGGGCCGGGACCATCTGCTGCGGCTGCTCTCCGAGGCCGCCTGACGGAGAGGGAGGTCAGGGCCGCGCCGGCCGGCGCGGCGGGCCGATGCCCCGTCCGGGCCGCGCCCGGACGGCGGACGGCGCACCCGCCACTCGGCGCAACCCCGGCGTGCCCACCGCCGCGCGCGCCGCCACCGGTGCCACGATGGCCGCATGCGCCCTGCCACTCACCGCTTCGGTACGGCCGCGCCCCTGGCGGAATCTCCCCGGGGCGCGGGCCGTCCAAGGGGGTGTCTTGTGGATCAGGCTGGATCAGCGAGCGGCGTCTGGTGCGTCCAGCCGCAAGGCGGAGGAGGAGAGCGCAGCGGCGCTGCGTGCGACGACGACAACGCAGTGGATGGGCGTGCCAGGCGTCGGGAGCCCAGCATGGTCCACAAGACACCCCCTGGCGGCGTGGTGCCGGTGGGGCTCCGCAGGGCGGTGTCGGTCTCGCTGCTGGCCGCGTCGCTGGTCACCCTCTCCGCTGCCTGCGGCCGGCAGCATCCCGCCGCCGGCGCGTCGCCCTCCCACCGCGCCGACGGCGGGGTCCCCAGCTCCCCGGCCGGCACCCCGTACCGTCAGGCCCGTGTGGACGACAGGCTCGTGTTCTTCACGAGCGGGACGGGCGCGGTCCGCCAGGTGCGGGCGGTGCTGCGCGGGCCGGACGAGCTGAGCGCCTTCGCCCGGCTGTTCCGCGGGCAGGCACCGGAGATCATGGCCAGGGCCGAGGACACCGACTTCACCCGGAGCGCCCTGGTGGGCTGGTCCACGACCACCGGCTGCGCGAAGTGGCCGTCCGCGAGCCTCCACCGCACCGATGACACGCTGAGCCTGGTGGCGGGCCCGCATCCGAAGGCGCCGCCGGAGTGCTTCGCGCCCTTCCATGTGATCTCCGTCTTCGAGGTGTCCAAGGAGCGGCTGCCCGAGCGGCCGCGGTTCGCCGACTGACCGTCCCCCGTCACGACACGGCACCTGACGGACATCATCCGAGCGGACCCGTACGCCGGTTGACCGATGCGGCCTCCCTTGTTGACCGTGAGGCATACGAATTGACCTGGCATCGGTTTTTCCCTACCGTCCGCATATTCCTTTCACACGGCAGCCACCCCCTCTCCAACCGGAAGGAGCGCGGGTGCACGACCCTGCATTCCCTCAGACGGCCTCCCGCCGCGCCCTGCTGGCCGCCGCCCTGGCGGCCACGGCCACCGCCTGCACCTCGCAGCGGCCGCCCGCCACCGCCGGGGAGGTCGCGCCGACCCGCCGCGCCGCCGCCCCGGCCCCCGCGCGCGGCGGCTCCGACCTGCGCGCCCGCGACCGGCGGCGGATCGAGGCGCTCCTGGGCGGGATGACGCTCGACGAGAAGATCGGGCAGCTCTTCGTGGCCCGCGTCTACGGCCATTCGGCCACCGCCCCCGACCCCGCGGACGCCGCGCGCAACCGCGCGGAGACCGGCGTCGCCACCGCCGCCGAGCTGATCGCGAAGTACCACGTGGGCGGCATCATGTACGCGGGGTGGGCGAACAACATCCGCGATCCGCACCAGGTCGCCGCGCTCTCCAACGGCATCCAGAAGGCCGCCCTCGCGGGCGACACACCCGTCCCCGTGCTGCTGTCCACGGACCAGGAGCACGGCATCGTCGCGCGGATCGGCGCGCCCGCCACCCCGCTGCCGGGCGCGATGGCGCTCGGCGCCGGCGGCAGCGCGGCGGACGCCCGCGACGCCGCCCGGATCGCCGGGGCCGAGCTGGCCGCGCTCGGCATCCGGCAGAACTACGCGCCCGTCGCGGACGTCAACGTCAACCCGGCCAACCCGGTCATCGGCGTACGCTCCTTCGGCGCCGACCCGGACGCCGTGGCCCATCTGGTCACGGCGCAGATCGGGGGCTACCAGAGCGCCGGGGTCGCGGCCACCGTCAAGCACTTCCCCGGGCACGGCGACACGGACGTGGACAGCCATGTCGGCCTCCCCGTCATCACCCACTCCCGCGCGGAGTGGAAGCGGCTGGACGCGCCGCCGTTCCGGGCCGCCATCTCGGCCGGGGTCGACGCGATCATGACCGCGCATCTGCTGTTCCCCGCGCTCGACCCCGTCGACGACCCCGCCACGCTCTCCCGCGCCATCATCACCGGGGTGCTGCGCCATGAGCTCGGCTTCGACGGGGTGGTGGTGACGGACTCGCTCGGCATGGCGGGGGTGCGGAAGAAGTACGGCGACGACCGGGTGCCGGTGCTGGCCCTCAAGGCGGGCGCGGACCAGCTGCTGAACCCGCCCGACCTGCCGACCGCCCGGGACGGTGTCCGCCGGGCCGTACGGGACGGCGAGCTGACCGAGGCCCGCCTCGACCAGTCCGTCCGGCGCGTCCTGGAACTCAAGGCGCGTCGGGGGCTGTTGGACGACCCGTACACGAGCGACCGCGCCGTGAACCGCGCGGTCGGCGCGCGCGAGCACCGCGAGACCGCGGACCGGATCGCCGAGCGCACCACCACCCTGCTCGTCAACGACGGCCACCTGCTGCCGCTGTCCCCCCACAGCCACCGCGAGCTGCTGGTCGTGGGCCCGGACCCGGCCGCCCCGTCCGGCACCGGCGGCCCGCCGACGGCCGTCCTCGCCCGCGCCCTGACCGCCCTGGGCTTCACCGCGGAGGCCCTGTCCACGGGCGCCGGCTTCGGCGCCGAGACCGCGCCCGACCCGACGCCGGAGCGGATCGCGGCGGCGGTGGCGGCGGCCCGGGGGCAGGACGCGGTGATCGTGGCGACGTACAACGTCGGCCGGGACTCCCGCCAGCGCACCCTGGTCTCCGCGCTCGCCGCCACGGGCGTGCCGCTGGTCCATGTGGCCCTCCGCAACCCGTACGACATCGCGCGGCTGACCGGCCCCTCCGGCAAGGCCCCCGCGGCCTCGCTGGCCACCTACTCGTGGACCGACGTCGAGCTGCGGGCCGCCGCGCGGGTCATCGCGGGGCGGGCCGACCCGCGCGGCAGGCTGCCCGTCCCGGTGCGCCGCGCGGACGCGCCGCGCCGGGTGCTGTACCCGATGGGCCACGGCTTGTCGTACTGAGCCCGGCCACCGGGGCCCGGTGCGGGTCAGGACAGCAGCAAGGGCATGTCCCAGCCGGACGGGGTGGCTCCCGTCGCGTAGGAGTCGAGGGCCAGGGCGACGCCCGCGGCACCGTCCAGGTAGCCCGAGACGTCGGAGCCGTAGCGCACCGCCGTCATGGTGAAGCGGTGGCCGAACGGCAGGTCCGGGTCGAAGGCGCTGGTCAGCTCGGTGGCCAGCCGGTCCCGGAGCGCCTCGATCCGCGGGTCCCCGAAGTGTTCGTTGAGGCGGCCGAGTTGGTGCAGGGCGCCTGCCCAGCCGTGGCACAGGGCGTGGTCGTGGATGCCCCAGTCGGGCAGGGGCAGGGTCAGCAGCCGCTCCACCGAGGCCCGCGACAGGTCCGTCCAGTCCTGGCGGCCCAGTGCCAGTCCGGCCAGTTGGAGGGCGCGCGAGACGCCGGGGGCGCCGTAGCACCACGACGGCCATCCGGCGGGTTCGCCGTACTCCTCCGGGCCGGCCAGCCACTGGGCGAGGGTGAGGTGAGGGGGCCAGAAGACGCCGTGCCCGTCCTTGACCGACCACCGGAGCAGCAGGTCCGCCATGGACTCGATGGCCTCCCGCTGATCCGGGAGCCTCACGCCCTGCCGCCAGGCGAGCGACATCAGCGCGAGGGGGCCCGCGACACCGTGGGAGATGCCGAGGTTGAGGTGGCCGCCGGGAAACGCGGCCTCCGAGCCGATGCGTGGCGCGTCCAGGGCCCACCACCGGGGCACGCGGTGCCCACGGTGCCCGACGGTCCCGCGCGCCAGGCGTATCAGGTGGCCGAGGACGCTTTCGAGCGCCTCACCGCAGCTCTCGACGCGGGCGAGCAGGTAGCGGCCGACTCCGGTGAGACCGCGGACCACCTCGTAGTGGCCGATGGTGGCAAGGGGGGCGTCGTCCACGGCGGGTGGCAGTACGGTGCGCACCAGGTCGCGCTGGTAGGCGTCGAGACGCTGGAGCGCGGTGAGGTAGCCGCCGGTGGCGCGGTGGGCGATCAGCACCGCGAAGGCCAGTGCTCCCGGCCCCTTGAAGATGCCGCTGGGCGCGACGGTCCCGGAGGCCACCGCCCGGGTCGCCACGCCGAGATAGGCGTGCGCCCGGGGCACCTGCTCGGCCGCCCGGTGGTTGACCCCGCTGAACGCGATGGACAGGCCGGGGCTTCCGCTGCCGAGGGTCAGTTCGGCCCAGACGCCCTCCGGGACACCGTCGTCGGCGGCCTCGGCGGGGATGCGGGTGGCGGCCATGGTGGCGGCGGGGTCGGCCAGCCGGTCGAGGATCTGGGCGGAGACGGCCAGCGCGCGTTCCCGCACGGCGCCGGGTTCCCGTACGGCGTCCCGTTCAGGCACGGCGCCACGTTCAGGCACGGTGCGCCGTTCAGGCACGGCGCCGGGTGCGCGGGCGGTGGCCGGCGTGCCGGGGGCTGTGCCGCTCATCCGGCCCTCCCGGGGGTGGGCTCGAAGGGGGCGGGGCGGGTCGCGTGCGCCCTCCGTCCGAGGTGGGCGCGGGCCACGCCGCGCAGTACGGCGTATCCGCGGGCCTCCGCCGCCCGGCCGATGCCGAAGAGGCGGTTGTGCCGCATGTGGAGCAGGGAGAGCACCGCCTCGTCGCGGTCCTCGGGCGGCGTGGCCAGGATCAGGCGCCCGTAGGCGCCCGGCTCCGGTGTCTCGGTCCACAGTCGCGCCAGCTCCGGGGACGACAGCTCCCTGGCGGCCAGGCGGGCGGTCTCGCCCCTCTCGCCGGGGCGGATCAGGCGGTGGGCCGGTGTCCGATGCCGTTGGTAGGCCTCGTGTTCCGGTCCTTTGAGGAACATCCGGTCCACCCAGACGCACCAGTCCCAGTCCCCCAGGGAGTCCAGCAGGACGGCGTGTCCCAGGGCGGCCAGCACGTCGTCGGGCAGCGCTGACGCCCCCGCCCCGCGCGCACGCAACTGGAGCAGCGCGGAGAGGCTGTCGGTCCGGAAGAAGCGCTCGGCCGCCTCCTGGAGCAAGTCGCCGCCGTAGCGGTCGGTCTCGGGCCGGTACACATCCAGGGCCATCGTGCGCAGGGCGCCGGAACCGACCGCGTCGCGGATGTGGCGGCTGAGGGCGGGCAGGACACGGCCGTTCAACGCGCCCGGGTCTCCGTGGAAACGCACCCGCAGATGCGGCTCGGGATCCCGGTAGCGCAGGAAGAACCACCGGTCGACGTCCTGCTCGATGTCGGACAGCCAGCCCGGCAGGTGTTCGGTCAACAGGGCGTCGTGGGCGGCCGGTTCGGCGTAGAGCTTGACGAACAGCCAGTCCTCGCCGGGGAGGTGGATCCGGGTCGGTGAGCGCCGGAGCGGCGCGGAGGTGCGGGGGGCCTCGGAGGCGCGCACCAGGGGCACCACGATCTCCGTGCTGTGCCCCGCGTTCCAGCCCAGGTGGGCGCCGTCGGCGGTGATGTCCTCGTAGAGGACGAAGCGGGGCTGCGCCGCGCTCAGTTCGGAGCGCAGCAGGTCCTGGTCCCAGGGGTCGCGCAGGTCGATGGGGTACATCTGATCGTTCCTGGCGATCTGCACGCGGTCGGGCACCACGAGGCGCCGCCGCCACTCGCGCAGCCCCTGCTGCCACGCGGATCGGTCCCGCGCGCGGGCGGCGTCGCGAAGCCGCCGGCCCGGCAGCCAGCGGCGCGGGGCCAGCAGGACCCGGCCGTAGCGCACCCGGGGCAGGTAGGGAAGGACGTCCAGGCCGGCCCAGTCCCAGCCGGACCACACGCGGGGGCGGGCCGCGGCCAGGTCCGACAGGAAGCGGGCCACCGGGGGCGCCTGGGCGTCGAGCGCCAGCATGTGCGGGAACACCGGCACGACCTGGCGGCCGGTGGGTTCGTGCAGCAGTCTCAGTCCGTCCGCGCCGGCCGCCACCAGCAGCGTGCGCCAGTCCAGGCAGTGGGGGTCGCCGCGGTCGTCGGCGACGCCGATGGGGATGCGGTACGGCAGCAGGCGCGGCACCTGGACGATGTTGAGGGAGCGGGGGTCGCGGGGCGCGACGTCCACCTGCGCCAACAGGCTGTCCGGCCCGGCGGGGTGCGAGACGAGCCGGGCGAGTTCCCCGGTGAGGCCGGTGGTGGCGGCGAACCGGCCCGCGGTGGCGCCGGCCGTCCAGGAGCCGATGTGCGGGCTGCCGAGGAGCTGGAAGTCTCCGCGGTCCAGGGCGTCCAGGCTGTCCGCGAGGATCTGGAAGCACAGTTCGAGGGTGCACGGCGGCCTGGCGTCGGGGTCGTGTCCCACGGCGGTGGCCAGCCGCTCCACGTCCTCGTCGGTCAGCTCGATGTCGGTTCCGGCGAGGACGGCCTGCTGGACGAGTTCCGCGATCACACCACGGCGCGGGCGGTCGGCGTCGTCGCCCGGTCCCGTGCGCGGATGGACGGGCGGCTCCGCGTACTCGGGCGGCAGCCCGAGACCGCGGTGCGGGTCGACGAGATCGCCGAGGGGCACGGCCGACGCGGTTCCGTACCGCTCGATGAAGCGGTCCCGGTAGTCCCGCATGTACTCGAGCGTCGTCCACTCGGGCGTCATCGCCCAGATCGCGGCGGCGTAGCGGCGTACTTCCTCACCGACGGTGTGCGGGACGACGAAGTCGGCGGGCATCCGCAGGTCGACGTGGACCGGTGGCCGCTCGTGCCCCTCACCGCTCTCCCCGGGGGCGTCGAGCCGGCGGACCCGGTCGACAAGCACCTGCCAGGAGGCGAGTCCCCCGCCGGGAGGGTCCTGTTCATGGGCGGCGGCCGCCGAGCGGATCGAGCGCAGTCCCGCGGCCGCGTCGGGAAGGGTGTCCTGGAGGGCGGCCTCTATCCGGTCGAGGAACTCGTCGTCGATGCGGTGCGGGGTCAGCGAGGTGAGCAGGAGGCCGTGCTGGACGAGACCGCCGAGCTGGGCGTCGAGGCGCTCCGTGGCGAGTGCGGGGAAGCGGCGGGACAGCTCGTCGATCAGGGCGGCGTAGGGGATCGGGGTGGCGGTGAGTTCGCGCACGGCGGCGACCAGCGCGTTGTCGCGGACGGAGGTCTGCCGCTCGCCGGTGCGCAGGGTCAGCCGGCCGTCCCGGAGGACACACAGGTCGTTGAGGACGACATCCACCCGGCGGCGCACCCGGGGGTCGGCCAGCCAGGCCGTCACGCGGCGGTGCAGCCAGGCACCGTCGAGACGGACCGACACCTCGCCAGGGCCCTCGATGCCCGCCTTGGCGGCGGTGCCGAAGCGGGCCCTGCCCACTCCCGCGAAGAGCCCGAAGGGGGTGGGGCGGCCACCGGACCGCCGCGCGTAGCGGGTGAGGGTCCGTGCGGCGCTCAGGGTGCGCTTGCGGCCGTGAGCCGCAGCCCCCTCGTCGTCGCCCAGGCGCCGAAGGCTGAGGGCCAGACTGCCGCTGGCGACGTGGACGGCCTGCTGGAGCAGGGGGTCGGCGGCCAGGCCGCGGATGCCGGGCACCGGGTCATCGGCGTCGATCACGGCCTCGGCGCGGCCCCGGGGCCTGCTCGCGATCCGCACCAGCACCGGTTCACGTACCTCGAAGAGTTCGGGCTCCGGTCGCACGTTCCTGTCTCCTCGCCTCGCCTGGATACGGAACAGCGGGGCAGGCACCGCCTGCCCCGCTCGATCGTCCGGCCCCTGCTAGCAGCAGATGGGACAGCGGGTACCGATCGCGTAGCTGCTCGGCGAGGTGTACGTGCCCTGCCCGAACTGCTCCGTCCCCTCCGCGAGGTCGGAGACGCGCAGGTCGAGGTCGAGGTCGAGGTCGTCGTCCTGAAGATCAATCTTCGTGTGCATGCTTCTCCCTGGTAAGTCAAAGTGCACGGACTGAAACTCGCCGAAGCACTTGTTCTCCTCGGCAGCCACTACTGTCACCCCCTCATCACCAGCCAGGGAGCCGAATTTCAGCCATGATCTGCGGTGGTTCACGGCCGCAGGGCGGGCTCACGCTCGACGTCCCGCCGGTCCAGCCGCGCGTCGTACGGGGCGAGCGGGCGCGCCGCGGGCTCCACGCCCGCCCAGCGCTGCACCGCGGCCGTGGCCTTCGCCTTCTCATCCGCCGCAAGTTGGCCGATATTCGACCCGTGATTTCCGCCCGCGACGGTGTAGACGTAAGCATCCTGCGCGCCCTTGCCGAGCCGGAACGGCTCCGCGCCCCACGGGTCGTTCTGCCCGTACACGAACAGCATCCGCCGCGCGTCGTGCCGCACCCAGCTGTCGATGTCCCGCATCGCCGCCGGCCGGAACCGCATCGGGATGTCGCGGGGCACATAGCTGCGCGGCACGTACGTGCCCGGGTAGCGCAGCAGCCCGTCCAGGTGCGGGGTGTCGAACTCGGGCGCGCCCAGCTCGGTGCCCGCCTGGTAGTAGTACGGCGTGTAGGGCTCGAGGCCCTGGTCGGTGTAGGCGGAGAAGCCCGAGATGTCGTCGATGAAGGTGTACAGCTCGTCGGTGGAGGCGGTCGGCGCGGGCACATCGGCGCACTCGGTCACCAGGTGGTACTGCCAGAACGCCCACACCAGGTCGTGGACGACGTTCTCGTACGCCTTGTCCGCGCTGCCGATGACCTCGAAGGTCTGGCCCTCCTCCTGAGCCCACTTCTGGTAGCGGGCCACGATCTCCTCACGCCGCACCAGCGCCTCGCGCTGCACCGCGTTCAGCCGGGAGCGGCACTCGGGCGTGCCGACGGACGCGAAGAAGCGGCTGTACGCCGAGTCCTCCTTGTCCACCACGTCGTTGGGCGCCACATACGCGACGGTGCCGTCCATGTCGTGCGGGTAGAAGCGGCGGTAGTAGGTGGCCGTCATGCCGCCCTTGCTGCCGCCGGTGGCCAGCCACCGCTTGCCGTAGATCCCCTTCAGGGCCCGGAAGAGGCGGTGCTGGTCGCTGGCCGCCTGCCAGATGTCCAGCTTGGACCAGTCGGCGGGGTTCGGCCGGGACGGGGTGAAGAAGCGGTACTCCAGCGAGACCTGGTTGCCGTCCACGAGCTGGGTCGGCTCGCTGCGCCGCGGGCTGGTGTTGACGTCGTAGCCGGAGGTGAAGAACACCGTCGGCCGGTCGGTGGACCGGTGCAGCAGGGTGAACCGCTGCTCGAACGTCCCCTTGGACGGGTGCCGGTGGTCGACCGGCTGGGTGTAGGTCAGCACGAGGAAGCGGTAGCCCGCGTAGGGCTTCTCCTCCACGAACCTCATCCCGGGTATCGCGAGTATTCGGTCCTTGATGTCCGGCTCGGCGGTGGCCCGCTCGCCGGTGGTCCGCTCGCCGGCGGCCGGTGCCGCGGACGCGCCGCCGGCGCCCGCGCCGACCGCCCCCACCAGCATCACGAGCGCCACCAGCCATCTGAGCGCCTTGCCCATGCGTCCTCCCCATGAGTTCCCACAGATCGCCGAGAACCTATCGGGGCACAGGTGAGGCCGCCAGACCCGCCAACTGGGGCCCGAGTACGGAGAGTTATGGGCTCCGCCCTCTTTTGTAGCGGGCTGTGATGGCTCATGCTGCCTACATGGACCGAGACGAACGGCACGACCGGAGCGAACGGGCCGAGCGGCTGACGCAGTATCTGACCGAATTGCAGGAACGAATCGATCCGCGCTCGCTGGAGCTGCTGATGCGGCTGCTGCGCGAGCTGAGCACCTCACCGGCCGTCCGCGGGGGGACGTACGAACTCGGCATGGGGCCGGAGGAGAAGGAGCTGTTCACCCCCGCTCTGCAGGCGGAACTGCTGGTGTTGTTCGGCCTGCTCACCTCCCAGGACGAGCGGGTGGTCGTCGACCTCGGCGACAGCCCGCACGCCAAGGGCATGAAGGTCCTGGTCCCCCAGGACCGGGCGGACGACCCCGACTTCCTGCTCCGCCACAAGCAGCGGGTCGCGGCCGAGGCGGAGCAGCGGGAGCGGGACCGGCGCGAGGTGGAGGGGATAGCCAGGGCCAGCGGCATGGAACCATGATGTAACGGTGGGTAACACTGCCTGAATGCCCAGAGTCACCACGGGGGCCAGGCCGACAATCGCCAGGCAACGACCGTCAGGCGACAGCCGTGGGGCAACGACCGTCAGGCGACAACCGGTCGGCCGACAGCCGTCACGCGACGACCGTCGGCGCCGTCTCCCCCGTGAAGGTGCGCCACAGCTCGGCGTACCGGCCCCCGCGGGCCACCAGTTCCTCGTGCGTACCGTCCTCGACGACCCGCCCGTGGTCCAGGACCACCACCCGGTCCGCACGGGCCGCGGTCGTCAGCCGGTGCGCGACGACCAGCGTGGTGCGCCTGCCGGCCAGGCGGTCCGTGGCCTGGTTGACCAGCGCCTCGGTGGCCAGGTCAAGCGCGGCCGTGGCCTCGTCGAGCAGCAGGATGTCCGGGTCGACCAGCTCCGCGCGCGCCAGCGCGATCAGCTGACGCTGCCCGGCGGACAGATTGCGCCCGCGCTCGGTCACCTCGTGCAGATAGCCGCCGTCGAGCGAGGCCACCATGGCGTGGGCGCCGACCGCGCGGGCCGCCGCCTCAACCTCCGCGTCGCTCGCGTCCGGGCGGCCGTACGCGATGGCGTCGCGCACCGTCCCGGGGAACAGGTACGGCTCCTGCGGGACGACCCCCAGGCGGTTGCGGTACGCGGTGAGGTCCAGCTCCCGCAGATCCGTGCCGTCCACCCGCACGGCCCCCGAGGTGGGGTCGTAGAACCGCGCCACCAGCTTGACGAGCGTGGACTTGCCCGCGCCCGTCTCGCCGACGAAGGCCACGGTCTGCCCGGCGGGGATCCTCAGGTCGATGCCCGCCAGCGCCTCCTCGCCCTCGTCCCCGTAGCCGAAGCGCACCCCGTCGAAGGCGATCTCGCCGCGCAGCTCCCGCACCTCGCGCGGCGCCTTGGCGAGCGGCGTCTTCGTCGGCTCGCGCAGCAGCTCCTGGATGCGGCGCAGCGAGACGGTGGCCTGCTGGTAGCCGTCGAAGACCTGCGACAGCTGCTGCACGGGCGCGAAGAACAGGTCGATGTAGAGCAGATAGGCGACCAGCGCGCCCGCCGTCAGCGTGCCCTCGCCGACCCGCCCGGCGCCGACGATCAGCACCAGCGCGGCCGCGACGGACGACAGCAGCTGGACGAAGGGGAAGTACACCGAGATCAGCCACTGGCCGCGCACCCGCGCCTGCCGGTACGCGTCGCTGCGCCCCGCGAACCGCTCCCGGCCCGCCCGCTCGCGCCGGAACGCCTGCACGATGCGCAGCCCGGCCACGCTCTCCTGGAGGTCGGCGTTGACCACGCTGACCCGCTCCCGCGCCAGCTCGTACGCCTTGACGCTCCTGCGCCGGAAGAAGACCGTGCCGACGACGAGCAGCGGCAGCGCCGCGAAGACCACCAGGGCCAGCTGGACGTCGATGACCAGCAGCGCGACCAGGATGCCGAAGAAGGTCAGCAGGCTGACGACGGCGGTGACCAGGCCCGTCTGGAGGAACGAGGACAGCGCGTCCACGTCGGTGGTCATCCGGGTCATGATCTTGCCGGTCAGCTCGCGCTCGTAGTAGTCGAGCCCCAGCCGCTGGAGCTGCGCGAAGATCTTCACGCGCAGCGCGTACAGGACGCGCTCGCCGGTCCGCCCGGTCATCCGCGTCTCGCCGATCTGCGCCGCCCACTGTGCGAGGACGACGACGAGCGCGAGCGCGGAGGCGGCCCACACCGCCCCGAGCGCCATCCGCTGCACGCCCTGGTCGATGCCGTGCCGGATGAGCACCGGCAGCAGCAGCCCGGCGAGCGCGTCGATCGCGACCAGCAGCAGGCTGACCGCGAGCGGCGCCCCGAACCCGCGCAGCAGTTGCCGCAGCCCGTACTCCCGCTCGGGCCGCGCGGCCCGCTCCTCGTCCACGTCCGGCGTGTCGGTCGCGGGCGGCAGCGCCGCGACCTTGGCCAGCAGCCCGGGCGTGGCGGGCATCCCCGCCAGCGCCCCGGCCATCCCGGGGCCGGCCGCGACGGCCGGGGCGCCCGCGCCCCCGGCCCCCGCGTCGGCCCCTGATCCGGCGGCCTCGCGCCGCACCCACAGCTCGGGCGTCACACCGCCCGAGTGGTGGGTCGCGTGGCGGTCGGGCCGGGCCTCGCCGTCGCCGTCGGGCAGGGCGTGGTCGGCGGCGCCGGTGCGGCCTTCCCTGCGCGCGAGGCTGCTGCTGATGACCGCGCGGGCCACGGCACGGTCCGCCCGCGCGGCCCAGCCCTCGGCCGTGGCCGCGCGGTCGCCGTCCGGGCGCGGCGCGCCGGGAGTGTCGTCAAGCGCGGGCGCGACGAGCCCGGCGGCCGCCGCCTCCCCGCCGAAGGCCCCGGCGAACGCGCCCGCGCCGGAGCCCGCCTGCTCGTCGGGGGCCGCGGCGCCCGCCGGGTCGCGGGTGATGCCGCTCAGTTCCTCGGGGTCGGTCAGCAGCCGGCGGTAGAGGGCGCTGCGCTCGCGCAGCTCCTCGTCCGTACCGACGTCGGCGAGGCGGCCCCGGTCGAGTACGGCGATCCGGTCGGCGAGGGCGAGGGTGGAGAGGCGGTGGGCGATGAGCAGGGTCGTGCGCCCGGCCATGACGCCCCGCAGGGCCTCGTGGATCTCGTGCTCGACGCGCGCGTCCACCGCCGAGGTGGCGTCGTCGAGGACCAGCAGGCGCGGGTCGGTGAGGATGGCGCGGGCCAGGGCGACACGCTGGCGCTGGCCGCCGGAGAGGGTCAGGCCCTGCTCGCCGACCTGCGTGTCGTAGCCGTCCGGCAGCGCGGAGATGAAGCCGTCGGCCTGGGCGGCGCGGGCGGCCGCGCGGATCTGCTCGTTGGTCGCGTCCGGCGCGCCGTACGCGATGTTGGCGCGCACCGTGTCGGAGAACAGGAAGCTGTCCTCGGGCACCAGCCCGATCGCGGCGCGCAGCGACTCGTACGTCAGCTCGCGCACGTCGTGGCCGCCGACCCGGACCGCCCCCGCCGACACGTCGTAGAAGCGCGGCAGGAGCAGCGAGAGCGTGGACTTGCCGCTGCCGGAGGCGCCGACGACCGCGACCGTCTCGCCCGGCTCGATCCGCAGGGACAGGTCGTCGAGGACGGGGCGCTCGGGGGCGTAGCCGAAGGTGACGTGGTCGAACTCGACCGTCGCGGGCGCGTCGGCGGGCAGCTCCCGCGCGTCGGGGCGCTCCTCGATGGCCGGCTCGGTGTCGATCAGCTCGAAGACCCGCTCGACGCCGGCCCGGGCCTGCTGCCCGACCGTGAGGACCATCGTGAGCATCCGGACCGGCCCGACGAGCTGTGCGAGGTAGGTGGAGAAGGCGACGAAGGTGCCGAGCGTGACCTGGCCGCGGGTGGCCATCCAGCCGCCGAGGGCCAGCATGGCGACCTGGCCGAGGGCGGGCACGGCCTGGAGGGCGGGGGTGTAGCGGGAGTTGAGCCGTACGGTCCGCAGCCGGGCGGCGAACAGCCGGCGGCCGACCTCGCGGAGCTTCCCGGTCTCCTGCTCCTCCTGCCCGAAGCCCTTGACGACGCGGACGCCGGTGACCGCCCCGTCCACGACCCCGGCGACGGCCGCCGCCTGCCCCTGGGCGTACCAGGTGGCGGGGAACAGCCGGGTGCGGCTGCGCGAGGCGAGGATCCACAGGGCGGGGGCGACGGCGAGCGCGACCACGGTGAGCAGCGGGGAGAGCACCGCCATCACGACCAGGGAGATCACGAAGAGCAGGACGTTGCCGATCATCATCGGCGCCATGAACAGCAGGCCCTGGATGAGCTGGAGGTCGCTGGTGGCCCGGCCGACGACCTGGCCGGTGTTCAGCTCGTCCTGCCGCCTGCCGTCGAACCGGGAGATCGACGCGAACATCTCGGTGCGCAGGTCGTGCTGGACGTCCAGCGCGAGCCGGCCGCCGTAGTAGCGCCTGAGGAAGGTGAGCCCGTAGACGAGGACCGCGGCGACGATCAGCAGGGTGGCCCAGGGGGCGAGGGAGCGCTCGTGCCGGACGATCACATCGTCGATGATCAGCTTGGTGACGAGCGGCACCAGCGCCGTCACCGCCATCCCGCCGAGCGAGGCGCCGAGGGCCAGCAGCACATCGCGGCGGTACCGCCAGCAGTAGCGGATCAGCCGCCGTGCCCAGCCGTCCTGCCGGGCGTCTTCCTGCCCGGCCGGGGCGCCGTCCTGCCGCGTGCCGCCCTGCCGTGTGTCCGCGTCGTCCGCCCGCGCGTCCGCCACCCGTGACCTCCCGATCCGCCTGTGCTACCGGAAGGCACCAACGCACTGGAGTGCGGATTTCATCCTGCCGCAACAAAACCCGCGGGCAGACGGCCGCCGGACAGATGACCGGCCGGCGGGCGGACGGCCGGCGGCCTGCTACGCGGCGGCCTCGCTCTCCTCCGGTACGACCGCGACGGCCGCGCAGCGCCGCGCGACCTCGTCGAGCGGGAGCCCGAGGGCCCCGGCCAGCGCGGCGACGGTGAAGAACGCGGGGGTCGGGGCCCGGCCGGTCTCGATCTTGCGGAGGGTCTCGGCGGAGATCCCGGCCGCGGCGGCGATCTCGGCCATGCTGCGTTCGCCGCGCGCCTGGCGGAGAAGCAGGCCGAGGTGGCGGCCGCGTTCGCGTTCCAGGGGGGTGAGAGGGGTGCGCACCATGACCGTGATACTAATACCGGTATAAGAATTGGCTCAAGACGGGGTCGCCAGGAGGCTGCCATGGTGGAGATCAAGACCGACGCGTCACTGGACGCCATGCGCGAGGCGGGGCGCGTCGTCGCCGCCGCGCTCGCCGCCACGCAGGAGGCCGCCGCGGTCGGCGTGTCGCTGCGCGAGCTGGACGAGGTGGCGCGCGCGGTGCTCGCCGAGGCGGGGGCCACCTCCCCCTTCCTCGGCTACCGGCCGCACTTCGCGCCCACCCCCTTCCCCGCCGTCATCTGCGCCTCCGTGAACGACGCCATCGTCCACGGCATCCCGGACGGCTACCGGCTGCGCGACGGCGACCTGGTCAGCATCGACTGCGGCGCGATCGTCGACGGCTGGGCCGGCGACGCCGCCGTCAGCTTCATCGTCGGCACCCCGCGCCCCGCCGACCAGCGCCTGGTCGAGGCCACCCGGCAGGCCCTGGCGGCGGGCATCGAGGCGGCCGTCGTGGGCGCCCGCATGGGGGACATCTCCCACGCCATCGGGGCGGTCGCGCGCGCCGCGGGCTACGGCATCATGGAGGACTACGGCGGCCACGGCATCGGCCGCAGCATGCACGAGGACCCGCCGGTGCCCAACGAGGGCCGCCCCGGCCGCGGCTACCGGCTCCGGCACGGGCTGGTGCTGGCCATCGAGCCGATGTTCACCGCGGGCGGCCACGACGCGTACAACACCGACCCCGACGGCTGGACGCTCCGCACGGTGGACGGCAGCCGCGCGGCGCACAGCGAGCACACGGTGGCCATCACGGAGGACGGCCCGCGCGTGCTGACGGCGCTGTGAGCCGTACGGCGGCGGGGCGGCGCGCGAGCCGTACGGCGGTGGGGGCGGCGCTGTGACGCCCCCGCCCTAGCCCGCACTAGCCCGCCGACGTCACGCTCAGCTCCGCCACGCCCGCGCGCTTCTTCTCGTCCGCCGACCGCACGGTCACCCGCACATAGCGCGCGGGCCCCGAGTGCCCGGTGTGCCAGCGCCGCCCGTCCGGGGAGGTTTCCACCGTGTACGAGGCCGGGCGCGTCGCCGTCCACTCGGGCGTGACCTTCGCGATGCGTACGGCGTGTCCCAGGTCGGTGGTGAGCGAGCCCGACACGCCGTCGGGCACCCAGGAGGTCGCCGCGCTGCCGTCCAGCGCCGCCCCCGCGTACATGCCCGGCTCCTCCGAACTGGCGGTCGCCGGGCGGCAGCGGGCCAGGTTGGCGGTGGGCTCCAGGTCGGGGCGGCGGGTCTTGAGGACGGCCGGGGCGCCGGCGCTCACCAGCCGGTCCCCCTCGGGGGTCTCGACGGTGAAGGGCGCGCCGTGCGTCAGCCGCACCACCGTCTGGTGCGCGCCGATCGCCACGTCGTAGGTGCGGCCCTGCCAGCGCAGCCCGCGCAGCGTGACCCCGGCGGCGAGCTGGGGCGGCAGCATCGGGTCGAGCCGCACCCGGTCCTCGCGCGGCCGCAGGCCGGTCAGGCCGTGGGTGAAGACCTGGAGGAAGCCGCCCTTGCCGGTGAGGAAGTCCTGGGCCGGGGAGCCGGAGAGCGGGTCCTGGGCGCCCGCCTTCTCGCCCCGCGCCTCGGAGAACAGCTCGAACGGGCCGCGCGCGAACGGCTTGATGGCCCGCGTCAGATAGGTGTACGTCGAGCAGCCGGCGTCGCCGATGCCCGCCGCGTCGATGGCGTGCACCGAGTCGGTCATGGCCGGGCCGTCGGGGTCGGTGCGGGCGGCGTAGTAGTCCAGGGTGTTCGCGGCCGCCCGCGCGGACATCGGCCACTCCAGCGGATACATGAGCAGCACGGTGTCCGCCTGCTTGATCAGCGAGCCGTCGTAGCCCGCGTACTGCCGGAAGACCTGCTTCTGCGCGTCGTACGGGATCCGCAGCCGGTCCGCGATCCGGGTCCACCGCGCGGGCGCGGGCTCGCCGAGGAGGCGGGCGGCGCGGGTGGCGTGGCGCAGGGCGGTGGCGGCGCCGGCGTTGGTGAAGACGGCGTCGTCGACGCCGTTGCTGTACTCGTCGGGGCCCGCGACGTCCTTGATGGAGTAGCTGCCGTCGTCGTTGCGGGTGGCGCGCCCGGCCCAGAACTCGGCGATCCCCTTGAGCAGCGGCCAGCCGCGCCCGCGCAGCCACCTCTCGTCGCCCGTCGCCTGGTAGTACTGCCAGGCCGCGAGCGCGATGTCGCTCTGGAGGTGGTTCTGGGTGCGGCAGTGCGGCGGGTCCCAGCTGTGGCACTCGGTCCACAGATCGCCCTTGCTCGCGCTGGTCCAGCCGTAGAAGAGGCCCGGGTAGCCGAGCCTGCGCGCGTTCGCGCGGGCGCCGGCGCGGGTGCGGTAGCGGTATTCGACGACGGATTTCGCGAGCTGGGGGTGGGTGGCGAGCAGCCCCGGGTACATCCAGGTCTCCGCGTCCCAGAAGATCAGCCCGGCGTAGTTGTCGCTGCTCAGGCCGGTCGGGGAGATGCTGTCGCGGGCGCCGGCGCGGGTCGAGGACAGCAGTCCGTACTGCGCGGAGCGCACCCATCGCTGCAGTGCCGCTTGCCGCTCCCCCGCCACCTCGATGTCCGAGCGCCACAGCCTGTCCCAGGCGGCGGCGTGGGCGGCGAACAGCGCGGGCCAGCCCCGGTCCGCCGCCCCGCTCGCGGCGGCGCGGGCGTCGGCGCGCGGGGTGCGGGAGGTGAGCGCGGTGTCCACGCCGACGTACTTGGCGAGTTCGTACGAACGGCCGCTCCGCACGGGGAAGGTGACGGACTGCCGGGCCGACAGGTCCCGGACGGGGCTCGCCGTGTGCGGCCGCTCGTCGCGCACGCCCGCGCCGGGGCGCAGCGTGGAGGCGACCGCGCCGTCGGTGTCCGTGCCGTCCGTGCGGAACGCCACGTCCATCGTGCGGTCGCGGTAGCTGTAGCCGCTGCCGCCGGTCTGGCTCATCCGGCGGGCGCCGCGCCCGTCGATCCGGTCGGTGACGGTCGCCTCGCCGCTCCAGTGCGGGGTCATGCGCAGCCGTACGGCGCCCACATGGGCGTTGACGCGGTCGGCGAGCACGTCATAGACGAGGTCGGTGGCGCGGCCGTCGGAGGCGGTCCAGGTGAGGGAGGTGCGGACCAGGCCGCAGCGGAGGAAGAGCGTCTGGCGGTAGTGGGAGATCCGGCCGGCGGGGGTGGCGGAGGAGTACGTCTCGGCGCCGGGCCCGCCGGTCGCCACGTCCAGGGCCGTCCAGGTCGGGAGGGCGGCCGCGACCTGTCTGTCCTCGGTCGTCTTGGCGTTGTGCGCGTACAGGCCCGCGACGAAGGAGCCGTCGTAGCGGGGGGTGAACAGCGGCCAGCCGGTCTTGGCTCCGGTGGCGGCGTAGCCGGTGCCGTGGGGGGCCACGCGCTGGCCCAGGTAGCCGTTGCCGACGTAGGCGTCGAAGCCGCTGTCGGGGTCGAGCCGGGTGGCGGACAGCGCCCAGCCGTCGCCGCGCGGGCAGGGGGCGCTGCGCCCGGGGATGCCGGGTTCGGGGGCGGCGGTGGCCGAGGGAATCGGGGGCGCCACGGCGATCAGCGCGCCCGCGAGCAGCGGGGCGATCAGCCGGGCGGGGCGGGGCGGCCTGGCGGCGCGGGGCGGCCGGGGGGAGTACGACATTGTTCTCCGTCGAGGTTCGCCGGTGAGGGTGCAGCGACCATAAAGAGATGAACGTAACTGGTCAATAGATCACCCAAACGGTTCAACTATTGAACACAAGTCCGCACACGCTCGCCCCTTGGGCTGCGATTCCTCCCTGCTGCCCGCCCGACGCGCTTTCAATCTCTCGCGCCTACTTCCTCCGAGACCGAAGCCCGCCGACGGGGTCGGTTAGGATCCCCGGGTGAACGTCTACTGGCATGCCGTAACTCCGCCGCCGTGCGCCTGATCGGGCGCACGCGCTGAAGGCCTGACCTCTCAGCCCCCCGGCCGCCGCCCCCGCTGATCTCGCGGGGCCGCCGTGGGTCGCTGTCGTGCGCCCGTTCGCGAATCCAGTCCTCATTGGTTTCGACGACGGAAGTTCACGACTGTGGCTCAGCACGCCTCTTCTTCACCCGGCATGTCCACCTCGCCCGGTACGCCCTCGACCCCCGGCGCGCCCGGTGCCTCGCCGCGCCGCCGCCGGGCCCGCCTCACCGACGGCCCGCTGCCCATCCTCGCGGCGGCGGTGCTCTGGGGCACCACCGGAACCGCCGGCTCCATGGCCCCCTCCGGCGCCCCCGCCCCGGCCATCGGCGCCGCGAGCCTGACCCTGGGCGGCCTGCTGCTGCTCCTCACCACGCGCGGCGCGTGGCGGCTCTTCACCGCCGCCACCGGCGCCGAGCAGCGGCTCCTCGCCGTCGGCGCGGTCGCGGTGGCCGGGTGTCCGCTCACCTTCTACCCGGCCGTGGCGCGTACGGGCGCGGCCGTGGCCGCCGTGATAGCGCTGGGCAGCGCGCCGGTCTTCACCGGCCTGCTGGCCTGGGCCACGGGGCAAGCCCGGCCCACCGCGCGCTGGGCGGTGGCCACCCTGGCCGCGGTGACCGGCTGCGCCGTCCTGGTCCTCGGCCCCCAACTCACCGGCAGCCCGGCGCACATGGACACCGTGGGGATCGCGCTCGCCGCGCTGGCGGGGCTGTCGTACGCCGTGTACTCGCTCCTCGGCGGGCGTCTCATCGGCCGGGGGCACCCCTCCGCCGCGGTGATGGGCGCGATGTTCGGCGCGGCGGGGCTGCTGGTGCTCCCCGTCCTGCTCGCCACCGGGACGGCCTGGCTGGCCACCGTACGCGGCGCGGCGGTGGCCCTCCACCTCGCGGTGTTCCCCACCTTCCTCGCCTACCGCCTCTTCGGCCACGGCCTGCGCCACACCCCGGCGTCGGTCGCCACCACCCTCACCCTGGCCGAGGCCGCGGTGGCGGCGCTGCTCGGCATCACGGTCCTCGGCGAGCGGCTGCCGGTGGTGTCCTGGTGCGGCCTGGCGGTCCTGTCCCTGGGCCTGGCGCTGCTGACCGTGCCAGGCCGACCGGGGCGCCGCGGGTCCCGCTGACCCCCGGCCCACCCCGTGGCGGCCCGACCGTCGGCCGCGCCGCCACGGGGTGGGGTTAACCCCCAACCCCACGTGGTGGCCTGCCGGATGGGCGGCGACACCTGATCACGGCGAGGGTGTGTCCATCGGGAAACGCCCCGGAAGACGGCCCGGGAAACGCCCGGAAGACCACCCGGAAGACCACCTCGGATCAGATAGGGAAGACAGTGACTCGTCCCAGGAAAAACGCCCTCGCACGCCGCACCCTGCTCGCCGGCCTCGCCACGGCGGCCGCCGGCGGGATCGGATGGGGAGCCGCGGGAACGGCCGTCGCCGGCGGCCGGGGCCTGGCAGTGGCAGACGGGCGGGTGGCGCAAGGGGCGGTGGACGCCGAGGTGGCGCGCCTGGAGTCCCGGTTGATCGCGCTGCGCCGGGACCTCCACGCCCACCCCGAGGCGCCGGGGCAGGAGCGGCGGACCGCCGACGTGGTGGCCCGCGAGCTGCGGGCGGCCGGGCTGGCCGTCACCACGGGGGTGGGCGGCCACGGTGTGATCGGCGTCCTGCGGGGCTCGCGACCCGGCCGTACCGTCGCGTACCGGGCGGACATGGACGCGGTGCCGCCCGGGGACATCGTCGGGGGCGGCCCGGCGGCCGCCCACCTCTGCGGACACGACGTCCACACCGCGGTGGCCGTCGGCGTCGCCCAGGTGCTGGCCCGGTTCCGGCGGCGGCTGAGCGGAACTGCGGTGTTCCTCTTCCAGCCCGCCGAGGAGGCCCTGGCCGGGGCCCGCGCGATGATCGACACGGGGGTGCTGGAGCGCACCGGCGTCGAGGAGATCCACGCGCTGCACTGCGGCCCTTTCCCGGTGGGCCGGTTCGCCGTGACCCCGGGCTACGGGCTGCCGGGCCAGGACCGCGCCGAGGTGACCCTCTCGGGTCCTGACGCGCCCGACGCCGCACGGCGCCTGGCCGCCGAGATCGGCGGCCTCGCCACGGTGGCGCCGCCGCAGACACCCGCGGACCTGGAGCGGATGGTCGCCGACGTGCAGACGCCCGACGGTCCGCTGGCCCGGTTCGTGGCCGTCCGGGCCAGGGCGCAGGAGGCCAAGGTGGCGGTGTCGTACCGCTGCTGGCCGCAGGAGCGGTACGCGGAGGTCCGCGAGGACATCCGCCGGCTGGCCGGGTCGTACGCCGGGGCCGCGGTGAGCTTCCCCGCCGAGCCGTTCCCCGCCCTGGTCTGCCCGGAACCGGACGCCCGCGCGCTCGCCCGCCACCTGCGCCGCAACCTCGGCGGGGACCCGGTCACCGAGCTCCACGCCGCCTTCCCCTTCAACGGCGAGGACTTCGCCCTCTACCTGGACCGCGTCCCGGGCACCTACACCTTCCTCGGCGTCCGCGCCCCCGGCGCGCCCATCACCGCCTGCTATCCGCACTACCCCGACTTCGCGCCGGACGAGCGCGCGATCGGCGTCGGCGTACGGGCGATGGCCGGCTGGGTCGCGGAGCGGCTGGATCCGCGGCGGGTATGAGACACCGACACGCCATGGTGACGGCGTGTCGGTGTCCCAAAGCCACCGCAAAGTGGCCGGGGGCCCGGTCAGTCCTGGTAGACCTTGTTGGTCCCCGGGCCGCCCGAGAGCGTGTCCTTGCCCTGGCCGCCGTAGAGCGTGTCGTTCCCGCTGTTGCCGTAGATGGTGTCGTCGCCCTCCTCGCCGTAGAGGATGTCGTCACCCCGGCCGCCGTAGATGAAGTCGGCGTCGGACAGGCCGTGGATCACATCGTTCCCGTCCTCGCCGTACATGTGGTTGTCGGTGGGGTCGGCGCCCCCGGTCATGGAGTCGTTGCCGGGGCCGCCGTAGCAGTCCATCGCGCAGTTGGTGATGGTGTCGTTGCCCCCGTCGCCGTACGGGCCCACGCTCCACACACCGCCGCCGCCGTCGAGGCGGTCGTCGCCGTCGCCGCCGTGCAGCACGTCCCGCGCGGAGCCCTTGATCACGTCGTTGCCGGGGCCGCCGTAGATCGAGGAGTACGCGTGGCTGTCGGCGTCGACCGTCGCGGTGTCGTCGCCGTCACCGAGGTCGACGTCGAAGTTGTCCGAGTCGTCGGAGCCCAGGGGGGCCATGGTCGCGCACCGCACGACCGTGTGGTCGGCCTCCGAGGGGTAGGCGCACTCGTCGGCGGTCGCCGCGCTCGGGTCGATGGCGATGTCACCCCGATCGCGGAAGGTGATGATGTAGTAGTACTCGAACTCGCCCCGCTGCTCGACCGCTTCGGAGACGGTGAGGTGGTTCGTCTGCCCGGCGGCGCCCTTGTACCAGAGTTCACCGTCCTCGTGGACGACCGAGGCCACCGGGGTGGTGGCCGCCTGGGCGGCGGGCGCCGCGAACAGGGCCCCGCCCAGGGCGAGGGCGACGGTGGAGGCGGCGATGATTCCGTGCTTACGCATGCAGAAGTGACCCTTCGCGGAACGCGGTTGGACGACCGGTCGGTGTCGCCGATCACCCGCGTAGACACCGCGCCGGAGGCGTGGGTTGTGCCCGCCGCGCCGCTTCGGTTGCCTGGGGCGAACATGTCATCCCGGGGTTTCCCGGTGTTCTTCCTGAGGGCACCGGAAGGCCACCCACCAGGCGCGGGCCGCGTCGGCCAGCCGTCGGCGCCGCCTGGCTCGTCACCCCTCCGTCGGCGCCGCGCAGGCGGTGGCGATGGCGGCGGTGTCCCAGTAGAAGGGGTGGACCTCGGCGATCCGCCCGTCCTTGAACGAGATCGTCTGGAGGATGGGGAAGGTGAGTTCCCGGCCGGTGGCACGTGCGCGAGCACGGACCTGGGTGCGTATCACCGCCGTCTCACCGGTGGCGAGGAACTCCTGCTCCAGCATGTCGAACTCCTCCCACGTCCGGCTCATCTCCATGAAGAACCGCTCCATGCCCGCGTGCCCGCGCCAGGTGCCGCCGTAGGGCAGGGCCTCGGCCTGGTGCAGTACGACATCGGGCGCGAAGAAGGGGGCGAGCGTGTCGAACGGGGCCTCGCCCGGGCCCCCGGCCGCCAGGTACTCGGCCTCCGCGGCGTACATGCCGGTGAGGATGGCCATCGAGTCGGTCGTCAACGGTTGAGTCATGCCACCAGCATGATCGCGCCCGCCGCCGCGCGCTGGCGGCAATCGGACCTCGATGTGCCGCCCCGCCCAACGGCCTCTACGACGGCCTTTACGCGGCCACCGGCGCCCGCTCGTCCAGCAGCCCCTCGCCGCGCAGGTCGGACCACACCCCGTCCGGGATCTCCACCCCGAAGGAGTCGAGATTGCTCCGCACCTCCTCGGCGGTGCGCATGCCCACCACGATGCCCGCCACGGCCGGGTGCCGCAGCGGAAACGCCATCGCCACCTGCGGCAGCGTCACGCCGTGCGCCTCGCACACATCCGCGATGCGATGCGTACGCCGCAGCAGCTCCCGCGAGGCGGGCGCGTACTCGAAGTGCGCGCCCTCGGCGGGGCGCGGGGTGGCGAGCAGGCCCGAGTTGAAGATCGACGCCGCGAGCACGGAGACGCCGCGCTCGGCGCACGCGGGCAGCAGGTCGTCGAGGGCGCTGTGCTGCAGCAGGGTGTAGTAGCCGGACAGCATCACCGCGTCCACGTCGGCCTCCTGGACCAGCCGGGTGAGCATGCCGGTGTGGTACATCCCCGCCCCGATGGCCCCCACCACCCCCTCGGAGCGCAGCTCGGCGAGCGCGGGGTAGCCGGTGCGCAGGGCGTCCTCGAAGTGCTTCTCCGCGTCGTGGAGGAACAGCAAGTCGATACGGTCGACGCCCATCCGGGCGAGGGAGTCCTCGACGCTGCGCCGGACGCCGTCGCGGGAGAAGTCCCACACCCGCCGGTGCGTCGCGGGCACGTGGAATCCCTCGTCCATACGCCCCGCCGGGTCCTGCGGGACGAGCAGCCGGCCGACCTTCGTCGACAGCGTGAACTCGTCCCGTGGCTTGGTGCGGAGGAGTTCGCCGATGCGGCGCTCGGAGTGTCCGATGCCGTAGTGCGGCGAGGTGTCGAAGTACCGCACGCCCAGCTCCCACGCCGCGGCCAGCGCCCCGCCCGCGGTGTCGTCGTCCAGCGCCGCGAACAGCCCACCCAGCGGCCCGCCCCCGAACCCCAGCTCCGTGACCTCCACAGCGCTGCGGCCGAGCCGGTTCGTCCTCATCCCGTGGGTCCTCCTCGTGTCACGGTGGCAACGGGCGGCAAGTGTGCCGTGGGCGGGGCGGGGCGCCAACCGGTTTTCGGGGCGGGGTGGTTCAGGGGGTGAGGTGATCGAAGGCGCCGGCCTTCGCGGCGGCTATGAACGCGGCCAGACGCTTGGGGGTGGTGGCGAGCACGACGTGGGGGTCGTCGCTCTCGCGTATGAGGGTTGTGACGGCGCGCCGGGCGAGTTCGACGCAGTTCTCCCCTCCGGCTCCGGAGTACGACGACTTCTGCCACTTCAAGGATTCGCGCATGTCTACCCTCTCATAGTTCCCGTGCGATATGACGGATGAGCTGCCGGGAGTCCTCGGCACCGAGCGAACCGCCCTCGGCGATGTCGAGCAGTTCCCGGTAGCTCTGCAGGTCGGCCTCAGCGTGTAGATACCGTCCGCCGAACGGCGTGTCCACCTGAACCGTGTCCAACTGCGGGACAACGCCGCCCGCATAGAGCACTGGCGGCGTGACTTCGATGAAGTCCTCGTTGGTGAAGGGCACCACGCGCAGCGTCACCGTGGGCCACTCCGCGACCTCCAGTAGCCGTTCCAATTGAGCCCGCGCAACCTTACGGCCGCCGAAGCGCATCCGCAGCGCGGCCTCGTGAATGACCGCGACGATCGGCGGAGGGGTCTCGCGGTCGAAAATGGCCTGCCGTCGCATGCGATGCTCGACGCGCACCTCGATCTCGTCGTGCGGGAGCCTGGGGATGCTTCCGCTGAACACGGCTCGGGCGTAGTCCTCCGTCTGGAAGATCCCGGGCAGTGAGACGCTCTGCACGGAGCGCATATAAGTGGCGTGGTGCTCCAGCTCAGCGATATCGAGGAAGCCCGGCGTAAGGATGCCCCGGTACTCATCCCACCAGTGTTGACCACGGTGCTCACGCGCGATGGCGCACAAGGCCTCGATCAGCGCGTTGTCCCCGCACGAGTAGAAGGCGGCGAGCCGACGGATGCGCTCCTCGCTGACGCCGATCCGCCCGGACTCCATGTGGCTGATCTTGCCCTGATCAGTGCCGAGCAGCCCAGCGGCCTCACGCGCTGTCTTTCCAGCACGCTCGCGGAGTCTGCGCAGTTCGGCGCCCAAGCGCGCTTGTCGGGCAGTGGGATTGTCCCTGGCGGGCATCGCGTTCGTTCACCCATCCTTCCGATCCTCCGGGCCTCGCGCGTAGCAATACCACACGACCACCCACAGGAGTGACATTCATTCAGTAACGTTGCTACGGGGCATACTTACGCCCTACCTTCTGTGATCGTACCGCTACTGAGGTAGCACATTGCACGGCGCCGGAAGGGACCACCATGGCCGACCTGCCACCCCAACTCCTCAGCGAGTCAACCGAACCGTCCCACCGCTACCGCCTCCGCGCCCCCAACATCCCCGAAACCGCCAAAGTGGCCCGCGACATGGTCGCGGGCCTGCTGAAGGCCACCGACCACCCCGCCCTCGTCGAGACCGCCCGCCTCCTCGTCAGCGAGGTCGTCGCCAACGTCCACCTCCACACCAAGGTGCCGCTGCTGTCCCTGGAGGCGACGGTCCGGGGCCCCCACCTCCACGTGTCCGTACGAGACGACGACCCGGACCGCTTCCCCTGGCCGCCCGAGCCCCGCTCCCCCGAGGCGGAGGCCGACGCGGAACACGGGCGGGGCCTGCTGCTGGTCCAGGCGTGCGCGGACGCCTGGGGGACGGTGTGGCACGGCGGGGTGCGGCCCACCGGCAAGAGTGTGTGGTTCTCGCTGTCCGACGCTCCTGCGCCGAAAACGGGCGCCGCCCTCCGGACCGGGCATCGCTGACCCTCAGGTCCCGCTGGCCGCCCTCACCGCTCTCAGGGCCCGGCCGGGGCGGGATGGACGGCCGGGGCGGCGTTCGGGGAGGAGGGCCTTGCCGGAAGGGGCCGCGCTGGAGGTGGCGGTCTCGGTGGCGGTGAGGTCTTCGATGCGGTCGGCGAACTCCGGTTCCGGCAGGGGGAGGTCCAGGTCGTCGATGAAGTCCACCGCCTGGGCGACGTACTCGATGACCGCCGTGGTGGCCGCGGGGGCGACGGTGCCCTTCTTGAGACCGCGCAGGACGCGCAGGGCGATGGCCATTTCGTGGTCGGTGGTGGCCGACTCCTTCTCCGGGTCGATCACGGGTGGCACGCCTCCGCCCGCCTGCTCGTGCCACCAGGCCAGCCACCAGTGGGCCTGGGCCTCCTCTCCGAGCGCCATGTGGTGGAGGTAGAGGCAGTAGGCGGCGGCGGGGTCGCCGGCGCCGCCGGCGAACTGCCACCAGAACTGCGCGCTGTCCTCGTGGCCGGCCAGTTGCAGGACGCAGCCCAGGACGCGCGCGCCGGTCGGTTCGAGGATGCGGTGGGTGATGACCTCCTGGAGCTGCGCCAGAGCACCGTCCCGCCCGATGATCGCCTCGCACAGGGTTCGCAGGTCCCGGGCCATCCGCTCGTCCGTGTCCGGCGCGTGGTCGGCGGTCTCCTCCCGGCCGCCGGCCGGGGCCGTGCGGTCCGGGGAGCCGTCGGCGAGGCGGGCGGCGAGACGGGCCTCGGCGGCCGCGACGTCGCAGGGAGGGGTGGGGGTGAGCAGGGCCCGCGCCAGGATGTGGTCAATGTGCGAGGTCATCGGCATTGTTTCCTTCGGTGGTCTCGAGGAGTTGCTGAAGACGGCGACGGGCGTAGCGCGCGGTGGAGCGCACTCCGGCCTCGGTGATGCCGAGGTGGGTGGCGGTCTGGGCGACGGTGTAGCCGCGGCAGTGGAGCAGGATGACCACGTCCTGCTGGCGTTCCGGAAGCTTCTTGATCGCCTGGTAGAGGTTCAGGCTCTCCTCCAGCATCGCGATGGGGTCGATCGCGTCGCGCAGGGCGGCGGTCTCGAAGGTCGCGTTGTCCACGAGGCAAGGGCCGCGCTTCCGGGCGCGCGCCACGTCGATGGCGCGGTGCTTCATCACCTTCCAGGCGTAGGCGGCGGGGTTCTCCATGGCCAGGACGCGGGTCCAGGAACGGGCGAGCTGTACGAACGCCTCGTCGACGGCTTCCTCGGCGTCGGAGCGGTTTCCGAGGTAGACCTCGGCCCGGTGGAGATAGGCGGCGCGGTGAAGCTGGTGGAAGGCGCGGAAATCCGGCGGGAGTTCGTCGGGCAGTCCGGTCATCGAGGTCACACCCCGCGGGCGGAGGTGGTCCCGCGTCACCGTTTCCCCTCCGTGTGGCCCTGGTGCAGTTCCGAGATGCCCACGCGGACCCCGGCCGCGGCGGCGCGGCGCAGCAGGGCCAGGACGTCACTGCCGAAGACGCGCACGACGAGCGCGGCGGTGACGAGATCCCCTATGAGTTGAAGATTCACGGACTTTCGCTGTCCTTCTGTCGGTCGTACGAGGCTGCCCCGTCCCCGCCCCGCGAGTGCGCCGTATTGCGCCCTCTGTTACCTCTAGCGTTCGCGAGAGCCCGAATGTGCATCGGACAATACGAAATTCTTACGGACCGCACCGATCCGGTTACAGACAGCGGGTCGGGCGCCGGCTCCCCGGGGGAAGCCGGCGCCGTCGCCGGGGCGCCCCACCCGCCTCAGGCGCCGCCGGAGGCCCGTCCCGCCGCGATCTGGCGGGCCATGATGGTCGTGAGCTCGTACGCCGTGTGGGAAGCCGCCACGGAGGTGATCTCGGCGTGGTCGTACGCCGGGGCGACCTCGACGACATCGGCGGAGACCAGGTGGCAGGAGGCGAGGCCGCGCAGGATCTCCAGGAGTTCGCGGGAGGTCAGGCCGCCCGCCTCGGGGGTGCCGGTGCCGGGGGCGTGGGCGGGGTCGAGGACGTCGATGTCGATGGAGATGTAGAGCGGGCGGTCGCCGATGCGCTCGCGGAGCTGCTGGGCGACCTCGTCCACGCCGCGCCGCATGACGTCGGCTGAGGTGACGATGCCGAAGCCCATCTTGGCGTCGTCGTCGAGGTCCTGCTTGCCGTAGAGCGGGCCGCGCGTGCCGACGTGGGAGAGGGCGGAGGTGTCGAGGATGCCCTCCTCGACGGCGCGCCGAAAGGGCGTGCCGTGGGTGTACTCGGCGCCGAAGTAGGTGTCCCAGGTGTCGAGGTGGGCGTCGAAGTGCAGCAGGGCGACGGGGCCGTGCTTGCGGGCGACGGCGCGCAGGAGGGGGAGGGCGATGGTGTGGTCGCCGCCGAGGGTCATCAGGCGGGCGCCGGTGGCGAGCAGGTCGTCGGCGGCGGCCTGGACGGTCTCGACGGCCTCGTTGATGTTGAAGGGGTTGGCGGCGATGTCACCGGCGTCGGCGACCTGGGCGAGGGCGAAGGGGGAGGCGTCCTGCGCCGGGTTGTAGGGGCGCAGCAGCCGGGACGCCTCGCGGATGGCGTTGCCGCCGAAGCGGGCGCCGGGGCGGTAGGAGACCCCGCTGTCGAAGGGCACGCCGACCACGGCGACGTCCGCCGTGCCGCCGACCTCGTCGACGCGCGGCAGCCGGGCGAAGGTGGCGGGGCCCGCGTAGCGGGGGGTGCGGGAGGAGTCGACGGGGCCGAGGGGGCGGCGGTCTGCTGTGGTCATGGCTTCGAGGGTAGGCAGCGCCACCGGCCGGGCACATGTACGTTCCCGAGGGGCACGGCCGTCGTTTTCGACACCATGTCCAGGTCAGCCCGGGCGCGGAAGGCCACCCCCGGGCCGCCCTGCACGGCAGCGCACGGCGGTCAGCCGTTCGTGGGGCTTCCCAGCGCCGCCGCGGCGGCCGCGAAGGGGTCGAGGGTGGCGGCCTCGGTGGGCGCGGCGGCGGGCGCCGGGGCGCAGACGAAGCCGAGGCGCTTCATGGCGCGGACCACCTCGCCCGCGGTGAAGTCGCGGCGGTCCTGGCGGGTGATCACCGCTCCGACCTGCTTGACGGGGTAGTCGCGGCGGCCGATCCGGACCGAGGGGCCGGTGATCGGTTCGGGCTTGACGCCGCTCATCGCTTCCTTCACCTCGTTCGCGGTCAGATCGAAGGCGTAGTTGGCGATGACGCAGCGCATAGGACCTCAAGGGGAGCGGAGGGATGGAGCCGGTGGTCTCAGCGTCCCACATCGGGCGCCCGGCGGGGAATGGAGATTCACCCGGCGTTGGTCCCCCATCCCGAGGCGATCCGTGCTAGCGTCGTAGGCAGTTGCAGTTTTGGTACCCATGGACGTTATGCGCGCCTGACAGGACATGTAGCCTCAGGCGCGTTTTGTTTTTACCGGTCATTCCGGATGGGGTCATTGCGGCGACGCGGAATCCGAGAGGTTCGGGTTCCGGCTCTGCACCCGAAGGAGAATGACATGGCTACTGGCACCGTGAAGTGGTTCAACGCGGAAAAGGGCTTCGGCTTCATCGAGCAGGACGGCGGCGGCGCCGACGTCTTCGCCCACTACTCGAACATCGC
>NZ_MAXF01000031.1 GCF_001704635.1 Streptomyces sparsogenes
GCTTCCGCGAACGAGGGCCAGAAGTTCTCGTTCGACGTCACCCAGGGCCAGAAGGGCCCCCAGGCCGAGAACATCGTGCCCGCCTGACACGGTTCACAAGCCTGCCACGAGCCGGGGTCCGCGCCCGAAAGGGTGCGGGCCCCGGCTCGCGCATGACCGCTCCGGCCCCCGCGGCCGGGCTCCCGGACGGTGGCATTTCCTCCGCGGCCGACGCCCGATCGACGCCGGCATTTCACCCGGCCGCCGACGGCCGATCGAGGCCGTGACATACAGCCCCGTCATTCACCCGCTCTCCGGCACGTTCTGCGAATTTCTCGCCCCGGGACCATCCCCGCTGAGGAGTCCTCCTCGAAACGCGCCGTCCGAGGAAGGTCCCGTATGGATCAACGTGCCCGCTCGAATCGCCCTGCCCGCTCGTCCCGCGGTGCCTCACCGCGCTCACGCGGGCGCCGCCCGTCCCCGGCGCCGGTCTCCGTGCCCGCCGGCATACCCGACGGCGGAAATGAATTCGCCGTGCCGCCGAGCACCACTCCGCTGCTGCCCGCCGTCGGCTCCTTCACCGAGCTGGACCTGCCGGACGCGCTCACCGCGGAGCTGGCGCGCCAGGGCGTGACCGTGCCGTTCCCGATCCAGGCGGCCGCGCTCCCCAACGCGCTGGCCGGGCGCGATGTGCTGGGCCGTGGACGGACCGGCTCCGGCAAGACCCTGGCCTTCGGCCTGGCGCTGCTGGCCCGCACCGCCGGGCGGCGCGCCGAGCCCCGCCACCCCCTCGCCCTGGTCCTGGTCCCCACCCGGGAGCTGGCCCAGCAGGTCACCGACGCGCTCGCCCCGTACGCCCGGCCGCTGCGGCTGCGGCCGGCCACCGTGGTCGGCGGAATGTCGATCAACCGCCAGGCGGCGGCGCTGCGGGACGGCGCCGAGGTGGTCATCGCGACTCCGGGGCGGCTCCACGATCTGATCGAGCGCGGCGACTGCGTGCTGGACCAGGTGCGCGTCACGGTTCTCGACGAGGCCGACCAGATGGCCGACATGGGATTCCTCCCCCAGGTGACCCGGCTGCTGCGGCAGGTCCCGGCCGACGGCCAGCACATGCTGTTCTCGGCGACCCTCGACCACAACGTCGGCCAGTTGGTGCGCCGGTTCCTCGACGATCCCGCCGTCCATTCGGTGGACGCCTCGGCGGGCGCCGTCACCACGATGGAGCACCATCTGCTGCACATCGAGGACACCGACAAGCGGGCCGTCGTCACCCGGGTGGCCGCCCGCGACGGCCGCGTGATCATGTTCCTGGACACCAAGCGCGCGGTCGACCGGCTGACCCGGCACCTGCTGGCGAGCGGCGTGCGGGCGGCGGGGCTGCACGGCGGCAAGTCCCAGCCGCAGCGCACCCGGACCCTGGACTACTTCAAGACCGGCCACGTCAGCGTGCTGGTGGCCACGAATGTCGCCGCCCGGGGCATCCACGTCGACGACCTCGATCTCGTCGTCAACGTGGACCCGCCGGCGGACCACAAGGACTATCTGCACCGCGGCGGGCGCACCGCCCGCGCGGGCGGCTCGGGCACGGTCGTCACCCTGGTCCTGCCCGCGCAGCGCCGTGCGATGAACGGCCTGATGGCGGACGCGGGCATCACCCCGCGCACCACCCGGGTCCGCTCCGAGGACACCGAGCTGGCCCGGATCACCGGCGCGCGGGTCCCGTCCGGGGTCGCCGTCACGATCGACGCGCCGGCCCCGGCGCAGGCGGCCACCGGCGGTGCGGCGGGGGGCCGCCGGGGCCGGGGGCGTCGGCGCGGCCGCCGGCCGGGGAGGGCGCAGCCGGGCGCGGCGTCCTGATCCCGTCAGCCCCGGGACCGGGCCCGGGCCCGTGGTCGCGTCATGATCCTGTCAGTACCGGGGCCGTAGCGGACGCCCCCATTTACCCGCCACAGGGGCGACAATGGACCGCATGCCGATATCCAGCTCCGTGCCCAGCCGGGCCGAACTGATCGACCACCTGGTCCGTACCCGCATCGCCGGAGACGTCGCCACCCCCCGGGACAACAACCTCGCCCACTACCGCAAGCTCGCGAACGGCGACCGCCACTACTGGCTGGGCCTGGAGCTGGGCGACCGCTGGGCCGACGAGCAGGACGTGCTGGCGGTCATGGCGGAGCGCTGCGGCGTGGTGGACGATCCGGAGCACCGCGTCGGGCAGGACACGATCGACCCGGAGCTGACGGTGGGGGCGCTGGACCGGATGGCGTCGGTGCTGCGGAAGGCGGCCGAGGCCGGGGAGCGGGTGCTGTTCGCCACCGGGCACCCGGGCGGGCTGCTGGAGGTGCACCGCGCCACGGCGGCGGCGCTGCGGGCCGCGGGGTGCGACATCGTGTCGATCCCGGGCGGTCTGGAGGCGGACGAGGGGTACGTCTTCCAGTTCTGCGACGTGGCGATGCTGGAGCGCGGCGCGACGCTGTGGCACACCCACTCCCCCGCCCCCATGGCCGCGATCCTGGACGGCCTGGAGCGGGAGGGGCGGCCGCTGCCGGATCTGGTGGTCGCGGACCACGGCTGGGCGGGGTGCGCGGGGCAGCGGGGCATCGACGCGGTGGGGTACGCGGACTGCAACGACCCGGCGCTGTTCCTCGGCGAGGCGGAGGGCACGCTGCAGGTGGTGGTGCCGCTGGACGACCACGTCACCAACCCGCGCTTCTACGACCCGATGGTCGCCTACCTCCTGGACGCGGCGGGGCTCGACGCCCGGTTCTGACGGGCAACCCCGCCCTACCCACGCGCGCGTGGGACGCGCATGACGCCTTCCTGGATCACCGAGACCGCCAGTTGTCCGTCGGCCGTGAAGATACGGCCCTTGGCCAGGCCCCGGCCGCCGGACGCGGAGGGGCTCTCCTGGTCGTACAGCAGCCACTCGTCCGCGCGGAACGGGCGGTGGAACCACATGGCGTGGTCCAGGCTGGCGCCCACGATGTCGCCGACGGCCCAGCCGCCGCGGCCGTGGGCGAGGAGGATCGAGTCCAGCAGGGTCATGTCGGAGACATAGGTGGCCAGGCAGAGGTGCGTGAGAGGGTCGTCGGCGGCGCCGTCCAGTTTGCCGTTCGTCCGGAACCAAACCTGCGACTTCGGCTCGCGGGGCCGCCCGACGCTGGCGTACGGCGGGGCGTCCACGTACCGCAGGTCGATCGCGGCGCGCGCCTCCAGCATCCGCTCGACCACGCTCGGGTCGCCGAACAGGTGGGCGTATCGGGGCAGCAGTTCCTCGCCGCTGGGCAGGGAGAGCGGGTCGGGCACGGCGGGCATGGGCTCCTGGTGCTCCAGGCCCTCCTCGTGGCGCTGGAAGGACGCCGAGAGGTGGAAGATCGGCTGGCCGTGCTGGACGGCCACCACCCGGCGGGTGGTGAAGGAGAAGCCGTCGCGGATGCGGTCCACGGTGTAGACGATGGGCGCGGCGGGGTCGCCGGGGCGCAGGAAGTAGGAGTGCAGGGAGTGGGCCGGGCGGTCGGCCGGGACGGTGCGGCCGGCCGCGACCAGGGCCTGGGCGGCGACCTGGCCGCCGAAGACGCGCGGCACCAGGGGTGCCGCGCTGCTGGTGCCTCGGAAGATGTCCAGGTCTATCCGTTCCAGGTCGAGCAGGTCGAGGAGACCGGGCAGGCCCTGGGGCGCGTCGTCTTTCGGTGCGCCGTGCGGTGCGCCGTGTGGTGCGTCGTTCATGGTTTAAGGAGTGTCGCAGACCCGTATTGCGGGGCTGTTGCCACGAGGGGCCGGGCGGGCCGGTCTCACAGGCCCATCGACTTCGCGACGATGGATCGCATGACCTCGCTGGTGCCGCCGTAGATGCGGGTGACGCGGGTGTCCGCGTACAGGCGGGCGATGGGGTACTCCATCATGTAGCCGTAGCCGCCGTGCAGTTGCAGACACTTGTCGATCACGACGGCCGCGCGCTCGGTGGTGAAGAGCTTCGCGGAGGCGGCGTCCGCGGCGGTGAGCTCGCCCGCGTCGTGCGCCTCCAGGGCCCGGTCGACGACCGCCTGCATCGCGTCCACCTCGGCCTTGCAGTCGGCGAGCGTGAACTTGGTGTTCTGGAAGGACGCCACCGACTTGCCGAAGATCGTCCGGTCCGTGACATAGGCCTTGGCGAACTCGACGGCCGCCGCGGCCTGCGCGTACGCGCCGACGGCGATGCCCAGGCGCTCCTGGGGGAGGTTGTGGGTGAGGTACTCGAACGCCCGGCCCTCCTCGCCCAGCAGGTCCTCCACCGGCACCTTGACGTCGGTGAAGGACAGCTCGGCGGTGTCGGAGGTCTTCAGGCCCAGCTTCTCCAGCTTGCGGCCGACCGCGTAGCCCTCGCTCCTGGTGTCGACGACGAGGATGGATATGCCGCCGCGGCGGTCCTCGGGCGTGGCGGGGGCGGTGCGGGCGCAGACCAGGACGCGGTCGGCGAGCACACCGCCGGTGATGAAGGTCTTGGCGCCGTTGAGGACGTAGTGGGTGCCGTCCTCGGACAGCTTGGCGGTGGTCTTCATGCCCGCCAGGTCGGAGCCGGTGCCCGGCTCGGTCATGGCGATGGCGGTCATCATGTCGCCGGAGACGAAGGGGGGCAGCCAGCGCCGCTTCTGCTCCTCGGTGGCGTACTTGAGGAGGTAGGGCAGGCAGAGCGCGGTGTGCACGCTGCTGCCGCCGAAGCTGACGCCGGCCCGGGCGGTCTCCTCGGTGATGATCGCGTTGAACTTGAAGCTGGTCTCGCCCGCGCCGCCGTACTCCTCGGGCACCTCGATGCCGAAGATCCCCAGCTCACCGAGTTTCTTGTAGAACGCGCGGGGGGCCTGGCCGGCCTCGCGCCACTCCTCGTAGTAGGGGACGACCTCGGCGGCGATGAAGTCGCGGATGGTCTCCCGGAACGCCTCGTGGTCCTCGTTGAACACCGTGCGACGCATCTGCGGCGGCCTCCTCGGTCGGCTGGCTAAGCGCTTGCTCAGCGAAAGCTACCGGCCAGTCGGCAGGCCTGTCCAGACCCGTACGAACCCACCGCGCCCCACCCCGGCGCGACCCACCGCCTCAGACCCCGCCCCCGCCCTCCCCGGACGCCGGCCCGCTCCCGTCAGCGGCGGCGCGGAAGGCGCCGAGCGCCAGGCGGTGCAGCAGCTCGGCGGTGGCCGCGCGACCCGGGAGGGCGCCGGGGCGGCTGAGGTGGGGGGTGGAGTTGAGCAGCCCGAAGACGGCGTGGACGCACGCCCGCGCCTCGGCCTCGGAGAGCCGGGGGTGGACCTCGCACACCACCTGGACCCACAGCTCGACGTACTGCCGCTGGAGCGAGCGCACCAGCTTGCGGTCGGTGTCCCGGAGCCGATCCAGCTCGCGGTCGTGGAGGACGATCAGCGGGCGGTCGTCGAGGGCGAAGTCGATGTGGCCCCGGACCAGCGAGTCCAGCACGGCGGCCGGATCCCGCTCCCCCTCCGGGACCTCGGCGGCGCGCCGCTTGCCGCCCGCCAGGAGCCGGCCGCTGATGCCGACCAGCAGCTCCGCGAGCATGGCCTCCTTGCCGGCGAAGTGGCGGTAGAGGCCCGGTCCGCTGATGCCGACCGCCGCGCCTATCTCGTCGACGCCGACGCCGTGGAAGCCGCGCTCGGCGAACAGGCGCGCCGCCTCCTTCAGGATCTGCTCGCGGCGGGTGGGGGCAGGGGCTTGCGTGCTCATGGAAGGAATTCTAGACAGCGGCGTTAGTGGTCGTTAACCTGGTGGATGGGTTAACGCTCATTAACCGCGCGGGACGGACCGTACGAGACAAACCGTACGAGACAGACCGTACGAGATGGACCGCACGAGACAGACCGCACGAGGCAGACCGCACGAGGCAAGGGGGCCCGTAGCCATGGAGCAGGCACCGGTGTTGGGCAGCGCCGCCGATCCGGCGTCCGACGCCTGGTCGGCCAACGAGGCCGCGCACCGCGAGCTGGCCGCGCGGCTGCGCGAGAAGCTGGCCGAGGCGCGGCTGGGCGGCGGCGAGAAGGCGCGGGCGCGGCACACCGCGCGCGGCAAGCTGCTGCCCCGCGACCGGGTCGACACCCTGCTGGACGCGGGCTCGCCGTTCCTGGAGCTGGCCCCGCTGGCCGCCGACGGGATGTACGGGGGGCAGGCCCCGGCGGCGGGCGTGATCGCGGGGATCGGGCGGGTGGCGGGCCGCGAGGTGGTCGTGATCGCCAATGACGCCACCGTCAAGGGCGGCACGTACTACCCGATGACGGTCAAGAAGCATCTGCGCGCCCAGGAGGTCGCGCTGGAGAACCGCCTGCCGTGCGTGTATCTGGTCGACTCCGGGGGCGCCTTCCTGCCCATGCAGGACGAGGTCTTCCCCGACCGGGACCACTTCGGGCGGATCTTCTACAACCAGGCGCGGATGTCGGGCGCCGGGATCCCGCAGATCGCGGCGGTCCTCGGGTCCTGCACGGCGGGCGGGGCGTACGTCCCGGCGATGAGCGACGAGGCGGTCATCGTGCGCGGGCAGGGCACGATCTTCCTGGGCGGGCCGCCGCTGGTGAAGGCGGCAACGGGGGAGGTCGTCACGGCCGAGGAGCTGGGCGGCGGCGAGGTCCACTCCAAGGTCTCCGGGGTCACCGACCATCTCGCGGAGGACGACGCCCACGCGCTGCGCATCGTCCGCACGATCGTCTCCACCCTCCCCCCGTCCCTGCCGGGCGGCGGGTCGCCGCCGTGGCCGGTGCGGCGCTCGGAGGAGCCCGCGGTGGACCCGGCGGGGCTCTACGGGGCGGTGCCGGTCGACTCCCGCACCCCGTACGACGTGCGGGAGGTGATCGCGCGGATCGTGGACGGCTCGCGGTTCGCCGAGTTCAAGGCCGAGTTCGGCACCACCCTGGTGACGGGGTTCGCGCACATCATGGGCCACCCGGTGGGCATCGTCGCCAACAACGGCATCCTGTTCTCCGAATCGGCCCAGAAGGGCGCCCATTTCATCGAGCTGTGCGACCAGCGCGGCATCCCCCTGGTGTTCCTGCAGAACATCTCGGGCTTCATGGTCGGCCGCAGCTATGAGGCGGGCGGCATCGCCAAGCACGGCGCCAAGATGGTCACCGCCGTGGCCTGCGCCCGGGTGCCGAAGCTGACGGTGGTCGTCGGCGGCTCGTACGGCGCGGGCAACTACTCGATGTGCGGGCGCGCCTATTCGCCGCGCTTCCTGTGGATGTGGCCCAACGCGAAGATCTCCGTGATGGGCGGCGAGCAGGCGGCCTCCGTGCTCGCGACCGTCAAGCGCGACCAGCTGGAGGCGCGCGGCGAGGAGTGGCCGGCGGACGAGGAGGAGGCCTTCCGGGCGCCGATCCGCGAGCAGTACGAGACCCAGGGAAACGCCTACTACGCCACGGCGCGGCTGTGGGACGACGGCGTGATCGACCCCCTGGAGACCCGCTCGGTGCTGGGCCTGGCCCTCACCGCCTGTGCCAACGCGCCGCTTCCCGGCAAGCCCGGCCAGGATCCCGTGGCGCCCGGCTTCGGCGTCTTCCGGATGTGAGGGACCGTGGAGCTGAAGAGTGTGAGCCCGATGTTCGAGACAGTCCTGGTGGCCAACCGCGGGGAGATCGCCGTCCGGGTGATCCGCACCCTGCGGCGGCTCGGTGTGCGCTCGGTCGCCGTGTTCAGCGACGCCGACGCGGACGCGCTGCATGTGCGCGAGGCGGACACGGCGGTCCGGCTCGGCCCGGCGAGCCCCGCCGAGAGCTATCTGTCGCTCAAGCGGCTGCTGGACGCGGCCGACCGCGCGGGAGCCCAGGCCGTGCACCCCGGCTACGGCTTCCTCGCGGAGAACGCGGCGTTCGCGCGCGCCTGCGCCGGCGCCGGGCTCGTCTTCATCGGCCCGCCCGCCGGGGCCATCGAGCTGATGGGCGACAAGATCCGCGCCAAGGAGAGCGTGCGGGCGGCCGGTGTGCCGGTGGTGCCCGGTTCCGTCGGCAGCGCCCTGACCGACGCCCAGCTCATCGACGCCGCCCGCGAGATCGGCATGCCCGTGCTGCTCAAGCCCTCGGCGGGCGGCGGCGGCAAGGGGATGCGGCTGGTGCGGGAGGAGGCGCGGCTCGCCGACGAGATCGCGGCCGCGCGGCGCGAGGCCCGGGGCGCGTTCGGCGATGACACCCTGCTGGTCGAGCGCTGGATCGACCGCCCCCGGCACATCGAGATCCAGGTGCTGGCCGACGGGCATGGTCAGGTCCTCCACCTCGGCGAGCGCGAGTGCTCGCTCCAACGCCGCCACCAGAAGATCATCGAGGAGGCGCCCAGCCCCCTGCTGGACCCGGACACCAGGGCGCTGATGGGCGAGGCCGCGGTGCAGGCCGCGCGCTCCTGCGGCTATGTGGGCGCGGGCACGGTGGAGTTCATCGTCCCGGGCGACGACCCGTCGGCGTACTGCTTCATGGAGATGAACACCCGCCTCCAGGTCGAGCACCCGGTGACCGAGCTGGCCGTGTCCGTCAAGGACCGGGGCCGGCTGGACCTGGTGGAGTGGCAGCTGCGGATCGCGGCCGGTGAGCACCTGCCCTTCGGCCAGGACGACATCGCCCTCACCGGCCATGCCGTCGAGGCCCGCCTCTGCGCGGAGACCGCCCGGGTCAGCGGCGGCACCGTCGACTTCCTCCCCTCGGCGGGCACCGTGCTCGCGCTGTCCGAGCCGGACGGGGAGGGGGTGCGGGTCGACTCCGGGCTGACCGTCGGCACCGAGGTCGGCACCGTCTACGACCCGATGCTCGCCAAGGTCGTCGCCCACGGCCCCGACCGCCCCACCGCCCTGCGCCGGCTGCGCGCCGCGCTGGCCCGCACCACCGTCCTCGGCCTGGACACCAACACCGGCTTCCTGCGCCGCCTCGCCGCCCACCCGGCCGTGGTCTCCGGCGACCTGGACACCGGTCTCGTCGACCGCGAGGCCGCCGCGCTGGTGCCCTCCGCCGTCCCGGACGAGGTGTACGCGGCGGCGGCCCTGCTGCGCCAGGCCGCGCTGGAGCCGGGCGGGCCCGGCGGCCCGGGCGGCTGGGTGGATCCGTTCTCCGTGCCGACCGGCTGGCGGCTGGGCGGCGAGCCCGCCTGGACCGTCCACCATCTGCGCGTCCCCGGCCATGCCCCGGTGACCGTCCGGGTGCGCGGCCGGGCCCACGACGCGGAGGTGTGGGTGGAGGAGGCCGACGCCGGCGGCGCGGCCGGGCCCGCGGCCGCCCCGGCGCCGGTCCAGGGCTCCCCCGCCGCGCGGAGCGCTCCGGGCGGCGCGCAGGGCGCCGAGCCCCGGATCGTCCGGGCGCGGCTGACGGTGCCGCCCGCGAGCGGGCCCGCAGCCGGCCCGGCCGGCGGGCCGGGGGGTCTCCCCTCCGGGGGCGGGGGCGCGCGGGCCGTGCTGGACTGGGGCGGCGTCACCCACACCTTCGCGTACGCCGCACACGGCGCCGGCCACTGGCTGGGCCGGGACGGCGACGCCTGGCAGGTGGCCGACCACGACCCGGTGGAGGCGGCGCTGCGCGGCGGGGCGGCCGGCACCCACGCCGGGGAGCTGACCGCGCCGATGCCCGGCACGGTCACGGTGGTGAAGGCCGCCGTCGGCGACGAGGTCACCGCCGGGCAGGGTCTGGTGGTGGTCGAGGCCATGAAGATGGAGCACGTCATCTCCGCCCCGCACGACGGCACCGTCACCGAGCTCGACGTGGCCCCCGGCAGCACGGTCGCCATGGACCAGCTGCTGGCGGTCGTCACCCCGCGCGAGACCGAGGAGCGTGCGTGATGGCCCTTCCCGACACCCTTCCCATGACCTTCCCGGCCCCCGGGCTGCCCGCCCGGGTCCGCATCCATGAAGTGGGCCCCCGGGACGGCCTGCAGAACGAGAAGACGCTCGTCCCGGTGGCGGTGAAGGCCGAGTTCATCCGGCGGCTGGCCGAGGCGGGGCTGACCACCGTCGAGGCCACGAGCTTCGTCCACCCCAAGTGGGTGCCCCAGCTGGCCGACGCCGAGGAGCTGATGCCCCTGCTGGAGGACACCCCGGCCCGGCTGCCCGTGCTGGTGCCCAACAAGCGCGGGCTGGAGCGCGCGCTGGCGCTCGGGGCGCGGGACGTGGCCGTCTTCGCCAGCGTCACCGAGTCCTTCGCCCGGGCCAATCTGAACCGCTCGGTCGACGAGGTGCTGGAGATGTTCGAGCCCGTCGTCGCCGAGGCCCGCGCGGCGGGCGCCGGGGTGCGCGGCTATCTGTCGATGTGCTTCGGCGACCCGTGGGAGGGCGCGGTCCCCGTCTCCCAGACGGTCTCGGTCGCCCGCCGCCTCATGGACATGGGGTGCGCGGAGCTGAGCCTGGGCGACACCATCGGCGTGGCCACCCCCGGCCATGTGCTGGAGCTGCTGTCCGCCCTGAGCGAGGCGGGCGTCCCGGCGACCAAGCTGGCGGTCCACTTCCACGACACCTACGGCCAGGCGCTCGCCAACACCCTCACGGCGCTCCAGTACGGCGTCACCTGTGTCGACGCCTCCGCCGGCGGCCTCGGTGGCTGCCCGTACGCGAAGAGCGCCACCGGCAACCTGGCCACCGAGGACCTGGTGTGGATGCTCGACGGCCTCGGCATCGAGACCGGGGTGGATCTGCGCCGGCTCGCCGCGACCAGTGAGTGGATGGCCCGTCACCTGGGCCGGCCCAGCCCGTCCCGTACCGTCCGCGCGCTTGCCCCGAAGGAGTTCTGAGCCATGTCGACCGACCACCGCCTCTCTCCCGAGCACGAGGAACTGCGCCGTACCGTCGAGGCGTTCGCGCACGACGTGGTGGCCCCGAAGATCGGGGAGTACTGGGAGCAGCACGAGTTCCCGTACGAGATCGTCCGCGAGATGGGCCGGATGGGCCTGTTCGGGCTGCCCTTCCCCGAGGAGTACGGCGGCATGGGCGGCGACTACTTCGCGCTCTGTCTGGCCATCGAGGAGCTGGCCCGGGTGGACTCCTCCGTGGCCGTCACCCTGGAGGCCGGGGTGTCGCTGGGCGCGATGCCGATCTTCCGTTACGGCACGGAGGAGCAGAAGCGCCGCTGGCTGCCCGCCCTGTGCTCGGGCGAGTCCCTGGGCGCGTTCGGCCTGACGGAGCCCGGCGGCGGCTCGGACGCGGGCGCCACCCGCACCACCGCCCGGCTGGACGAGGCCACGGGCGAGTGGGTGATCAACGGCACCAAGTGCTTCATCACCAACTCCGGCACCGACATCACCGCGCTGATCACGGTCACGGCCGTCACCGGCCGCAAGCCCGACGGCGGACCCGAGATCTCCACGATCATCGTGCCCTCGGGCACCCCCGGCCTGGCCGTCGCCGCCCCCTACTCCAAGGTGGGGTGGAACGCGTCGGACACCCGCGAGCTGTCCTTCTCCGACTGCCGGGTCCCGGCGGACCATCTGCTGGGCGAGAAGGGCCGTGGCTACGCCCAGTTCCTGCGGATCCTGGACGAGGGCAGGGTGGCGATCTCCGCGATGGCCACCGGCCTGGCCCAGGGCTGCGCGGACGAGTCGGTGGCGTACGCGAAGACCCGCGAGGCCTTCGGCCGCCCCATCGGCGCCAACCAGGCCATCCAGTTCAAGATCGCGGACATGGAGACCCGGGCGCACCTGGCCCGGGTGGCGTGGCGGGACGCGGCCTCGCGGCTGGTGCGCGGCGAGCCGTTCAAGAAGGAGGCGTCGATCGCCAAGCTCTACTCCTCCGAGGTCGCGGTGACCAACGCGCGGGAGGCCACGCAGGTCCACGGCGGATACGGCTTCATGAACGAGTACCCGGTGGCCCGGATGTGGCGGGACTCCAAGATCCTGGAGATCGGCGAGGGCACCAGCGAGGTCCAGCGGATGCTGATCGCCCGCGAGCTGGGGCTCGCCGGCTGACCCGGGGGCGCCCCTGCCCCGCCCAACACCCCGCGCCCAACACCCCTCCCTGCCCGGTATCGGACCCTCCCTGCCCGATATCGGGCAGGATTCTTGCGAAACGGGACGGCTCCCCGCAGTATCTACGGGTGCTCGATCGCCGTATGTCCCACGATGACCTCATCGACCACCTGGTGCGCAGCACGCCGCTCAGCCGCGGCGAGGCCGCCCGGGTGGTGCTGGACGTGCTGGCGTACTTCGACGAGACGACCGAGGAATACGTCCGCCGCCGCCACCGCGAGCTACAGTCCGGCGGGCTGACGAACCCGGACATCTTCGAGCGGATCACGGCCGAGCTGCCGCACCGCGCGGTGGCTCCGCCGGAGCTCTCGCTGCGCCAGCTGCGGCGCATCGTCTACGGCTGAGCCGGGCACCCATGAGCGACGCGTCAGGGAGGGTTTAACACCATGTGCGGAATCGTCGGATATATCGGGAAGCGCGATGTGGCGCCGCTGCTGCTGGAGGGGCTGCAGCGCCTGGAGTACCGCGGCTATGACTCGGCCGGTATCGCGATCCACGCCAAGCCCGCCAAATCGGGGCAAGCGGCGCACCCGACCGGTCTGAAGACCGTGAAGGCCAAGGGCCGGGTGCGGGATCTGGAGGCCAGGCTTCCCAAGCGCTTCGCGGGCACCGTCGGCATCGCGCACACCCGCTGGGCCACCCACGGCGCGCCCAACGACACCAACGCGCATCCGCACCTGGACGCGGACGGCAAGGTCGCGATCGTCCACAACGGCATCATCGACAACGCCGCCGAGCTGCGCGCCAAGCTCGCCGCCGACGGGGTCGAGCTGGCCTCCGAGACCGACTCGGAGACCCTGGCCCACCTGATCGGCCGCTCGCAGGCCGCCACGCTGGAGGAGAAGGTCCGCCAGGCCCTCGCCCTGGTCGAGGGCACGTACGGCATCGCCGTGCTGCACGCGGACTTCCCCGACCGGATCGTCGTCGCCCGCAACGGCTCCCCCGTGGTGCTGGGCATCGGCGAGAAGGAGATGTTCGTCGCCTCGGACGTCGCCGCGCTGGTGAGCCACACCCGCCAGGTGGTCACCCTCGACGACGGCGAGATGGCCACCCTCAAGGCCGACGACTTCCGCACCTACACCACCGAGGGCTCCCGTACCTCGGCCACGCCGACCACCGTGGAGTGGGAGGCCGAGTCGTACGACATGGGCGGCCACGACACGTATATGCACAAGGAGATCCACGAGCAGGTCGACGCCGTGGACCGGGTGCTGCGCGGGCGCATCGACGACCGCTTCGCCACCGTCCGCCTCGGCGGGCTCAACCTGGACGCCCGCGAGGCGCGCGGGGTGCGCCGGGTGAAGATCCTCGGCTGCGGCTCGGCCTACCACACGGGCCTGATCGGCGCCCAGCTGATCGAGGAGCTGGCCCGGATCCCGGCGGACGCCGAGCCGGCCAGCGAGTTCCGCTACCGCAACGCGGTCGTCGACCCGGACACCCTCTACATCGCGGTCAGCCAGTCCGGGGAGACGTACGACACCCTGGCCGCCGTCCAGGAGCTCAAGCGCAAGGGCGCGCGAGTCCTGGGCGTGGTCAACGTGGTCGGCAGCGCGATCGCCCGGGAGACGGACGGCGGGGTGTACGTCCACGCGGGCCCCGAGGTCTGCGTCGTGTCCACCAAGTGCTTCACCAACACGGCCGTGGCCTTCGCCCTGCTGGCCCTCCACCTCGGCCGGATCCGGGACCTGTCGGTCGCCGACGGAAAGCGGATCATCGCCGGGCTGCGGCGGCTGCCCGAGCAGATCGCGGAGGTGCTGCGCGGCGAGGAGGAGATCAAGAAGCTCGCGGCGGAGTACGCGAACGCGAAGAGCATGATGTTCATCGGCCGGGTGCGCGGTTACCCGGTCGCCCGCGAGGCGTCCCTGAAGCTCAAGGAGGTCTCCTACGTCCACGCCGAGGCGTATCCGGCCTCGGAGCTCAAGCACGGCCCGCTGGCGCTCATCGAGCCCGAGGTGCCGACCGTCGCCGTGCTCCCGGACGACGACCTGCTGGAGAAGAACCGCGCGACGCTGGAGGAGATCAAGGCCCGCAGCGGCCGGATCCTGGCCGTGGCGCACCAGGAGCAGGAGAAGGCGGACCACACGATCGTGGTCCCGCGCAACGAGCCGGAGCTGGACCCGATCCTGATGGGCGTCCCGCTGCAACTCCTCGCCTACCACACGGCGCTGGCGCTGGGCCGCGACATCGACAAGCCGCGCAACCTGGCGAAGTCCGTGACGGTGGAGTAGGGCTGAGCGGCCCTCAGGGCCGGCCTTGCCGAGCGACCCTCAGGCCCGGCCGCCCGGCGGCCGAGCGCTCGGCGGTCCCCCGCGTGTGCCACCACGCACGCGGGGGCCGCCTCCCCTGTGCCGGCGTCGCCCTCACGCCGGCAGGTGAGCCGCCGCCGGGAGCCGTCACCTCCCGACCGGCGGCACGCGACGCACGCCCGATCGTTCGGTTTTTACCCGTCACAAACGCACAATCCACCTCTACGCGCGGGTAGATTCGCCCGCCGCCGGGCGGTGTCAAGCCGGACTTGACGCCATCTCGGCCGGTTCGCAAGGGAGTTGAGCATGTCCGATTCCCGACGCCCGTCCGCGCGCCCGGGAACCGGCCACGAACCCCCCGGGAACCGATCCGGGCCCCGGGAACGTCAGGGAATGACCACCACGGGCCGCTGCGCCCGGCGTGCCAGCCGCCCCGCGACCGAGCCGAAGATCCGCCCCACCAGCCCGTGCGTGGAGCCGACCACGATCGCGTCGGCCGCGTACTCCCGGCCGACCTCCTCCAGCTCGTGGCAGATGTCCCCGCCCCGCTCCACGAGGATCCAGGGCACCTCGGTGAGATGGTCGGCGCAGGCCAGCTCCAGGCCCAGCACCTCGGTGCGGTGGTCGGGCACGTCGACGAAGACCGGGGGCTCGCACCCGGCCCACACGGTCGTCGGCAGCCGGTTGGCCACATGGACGATGATCAGGCCGGAGCCGGAGCGCCGGGCCATGCCGATGGCGTACGCGAGGGCGCGCTCGCTCGATGTCGAACCGTCGAATCCCACCACGACGCCGTGCTGGAACGCCGGATCGCAGGAATGACGTGATTCTTCCGCCGCTTCGGGGTGCGCCATGTGATCGGCGACCCGCTTGCGGTCCGCGGGTTCGGGGATGTCGTGACCGGCCATCGGTGTCTCGGCGAAGGAAGTCCTCGTGAGGAGGGAACGGCGGGGGCTCGTGGTTGGAGTTGTCAGGGGACGCAAGCTCGCTGGCGCTCGGGGGAGCGTATCGAACGAACCGAATCCGTCCGGGATTCATCTTTCCAAGCCCTTGCCCCTAAGGGTACGGCGCCACTCCCCTCCTGCCCAGAGAGCTCCTGGGCGGCGAACCGCCCGAGGCGTTCCACGGAGCATGCCGGAGGGCGGCCCGTAACGCAATGCCCCAAGTGGTCCCGACCGTGCCGATGTGCGGCTCCCCCGGCGAGGCCCGAGTGAGCCTCGAGCGATCGTCCGGTGGACGCCGGGCGAAGCCGCGTCCACCGGGCGGGCGGTCGGCAGTGACCCCACGGCCCGCGGGGCGTTGTAGAAGCCGCGTGGTCCCCCGTCCGCCGCCTCCGAGGAGCAGATACGTGCCCGCCACCCTCGAGTACGACGCGTCCCGCGAAGGCCACGGCCACCCCGCCCGGACCCCGGTGGGAGAGGCGGCCGACGAGGTGACCCGCTGGGGCGCGTTCAGCAGCGCCCTGGTGCCCGTGGTGCTGCTGGTGTGCGGCTCGCCGTTCGGCGCGGCCGCCGGCTCCGCCCTCGGGCTGGCCGCGGTCACCGCCGTCAGCCGGACGCTGCTGCGCCGCTCCGAGCGCGCCGCCGCGCGGCTCTCCGGGGCGGGGGTGAGTCCACATCGTGGACGACATGGGCGCACCGGAATCGGGGCGCACAGGGGCGGCCGGCGGGGCTGAGGGCGCGCTCCGTAGCGCTCCGGGCACACACTGCTGAGGGTCTCCGAGCGGGTCGTACGCCCGGCGGAGGACCCTTCCGCACGTCTGCGCCCACTCCTTTTCGGCCAACTTCGCCTCAGAGTTCTTTCCTTGGCAAACGCCGGGCCCAACCCCCTCCGACCAGCGGGGAAAGGGGTATCGGCGGCCCGGACCCCCTACGCGAAGTGGGTTCGAGCGCTAGGCGTACTTCACAGGGAGGCCCACGAGTGCAACGCTTCGTGATCGAATGCTTCCCGCCAAGTTGTCATGTCGACATAGTGGCGGGTGGTGAACTGGTCACGGCGACCACACGCGACACAGTAGATTCGATCTTGGCCATGACCGGCGGGGGAACCGTTCAGGACCGAGGGGAAACGTGCAGGACCGAGAGGACGCGACCACCGAGGGGGGCTTAGTTCGATGAGCCAGGACTCCACGACCGTACCGGAGACCTCGCGCAAGCTCTCCGGACGCCGGCGACGGGAAATCGTCGCGGTGCTGCTCTTCAGCGGCGGCCCTATCTTCGAAAGCTCCATCCCGCTCTCCGTCTTCGGCATCGACCGTCAGGACGCCGGAGTCCCGCGGTACCGACTGCTGGTGTGCGCGGGCGAAGATGTGCCACTGCGAACGACCGGCGGACTGGAACTGACCGCACCATACGGCCTGGAGGCGCTGTCCCGGGCCGGCACCGTCGTCGTACCGGCCTGGCGGTCGATAACCCAGCCGCCACCGACCGCGGCGCTCGACGCGCTGCGCCGCGCGCACGAGGAGGGCGCGCGGATCGTGGGCCTGTGCACCGGGGCCTTCGTACTCGCCGCCGCGGGGCTGCTGGACGGCCGCCCGGCGACCACCCACTGGATGTACGCGCCGACGCTCGCCAAGCGCTATCCGTCCGTCCACGTCGACCCGCGCGAGCTGTTCGTGGACGACGGGGACATCCTGACCTCGGCGGGCACCGCCGCGGGCATAGACCTGTGCCTGCACATCGTCCGCACCGACCACGGCGCGGACGCCGCGGGTGCCCTGGCCCGCCGCCTGGTCGTCCCGCCGCGCCGCAGCGGAGGACAGGAGCGCTACCTGGACAGGTCATTACCTGAGGAGATCGGCGCGGATCCGCTCGCCGAGGTCGTGGCGTGGGCGCTCGAGCACCTGCACGAGCAGTTCGACGTCGAGGCCCTGGCCGCGCGGGCCTATATGAGCCGCCGCACCTTCGACCGCCGGTTCCGCTCGCTCACTGGGAGCGCTCCACTCCAGTGGCTGATCACCCAGCGGGTGCTCCAGGCGCAGCGCCTCCTGGAGACCTCCGACTACTCCGTCGACGAGGTCGCCGGCCGCTGCGGCTTCCGCTCCCCGGTCGCGCTGCGCGGGCACTTCCGGCGGCAGCTGGGGTCCTCCCCGGCCGCCTACCGGGCCGCGTACCGCGCCCGCAGGCCCCAGGGCGGCCCCGGGGACCGTACGGACCGCCCGGAGCGCTCCGAGCGGCTGGACCGCCTGGAGCGGGGCGAGCGGCTCGACCGGGCCGAGCTGGGCGAGCAGCGCCCGGGCGAGCACTCCATGCCGCTGCGGCGGCCCGGCGCACCCCTGGCCCACCCGCACCACGCGCCGCACCCGCACAGCGGAGCGGACCCGGGCAAGCCCGAGTCGGACGCCTACGCCCCGCGCCTGCCCGAGCAGGCCACCGGCCGTGCGCCCGGCCGCCCGACCCTGCCCGGCCAGCGGGAGCGCCCCGTAGGGTGAGACGTATGAACGATCGCATGGTGTGGATCGACTGCGAGATGACCGGGCTCTCGCTGTCGGACGACGCGCTTATCGAGGTGGCCGCGCTGGTCACGGACTCCGAGCTGAACATCCTGGGTGACGGAGTGGACATCGTTGTCCGGCCGCCCGCCGAAGCGCTGACCACCATGCCCGAGGTGGTGCGCGAGATGCACACGGCCTCCGGACTGCTCGCGGAGCTGGACGGCGGGACCACGCTGGAGGACGCCCAGCGGCAGGTCCTGGCGTACGTCCGCGAGCACGTCCCGGAGGCCGGCAAGGCCCCCCTGTGCGGAAACTCGGTCGGCACCGACCGGGGCTTCCTGCTGCGGGACATGCCCGAGCTCGAGAGCTACCTCCACTACCGGATCGTCGACGTCTCATCGATCAAGGAGCTGGCCCGCCGCTGGTACCCGCGGGCCTACTTCAACAGCCCCAAGAAGAACGGCAACCACCGCGCCCTCGCGGACATCCACGAGAGCATCGCGGAGCTGCGCTACTACCGGGAGGCGGTCTTCGTCCCGCAGCCCGGCCCGGACTCGGACACGGCCAAGTCGATCGCGGCGAAGCACGTCCTTCCCGCCCGGCAGCCGTGACCCCTCGCTCCCGGCCCGGAAAGCCGGGAGCGAGCACCCCCGAGGACCCTGTACACTTTTTCTCGGCCGGTGCGGAAAGCGCCGGTCATGGTGGGTATAGCTCAGCTGGTAGAGCACCTGGTTGTGGTCCAGGATGTCGCGGGTTCGAGTCCCGTTACTCACCCTGAACGATCAGCCCGTGACCTGCGAAGACAGGTCGCGGGCTGATCTTTCTGCTCTTTCGGGGTTGTGGTTGTTACCGTCTCAGGCGTAGGTCCCATCCCGTACCGGCGTGGCTGCTGTGGGGTACAAGGGACGGCTTGTAGGACTCGCGGGGCGGACAGCCGGCGTCGTTCCAGCCGGAGATCCAGGAGCGCAGGACGGCCAGTGAGGGCGATTCCGCGCTGTCGGCGATGATGCGGCCGTCCTGGGTGATGACCGCTGCGGAATCCGGTGTGCTGTGGCCGAACGCCAGGTTCTCGGGGCCGAGGCCGACCATGGTCATCCCCAGGTCGCCGGTGGCGGCGGGCCAGTACTTCCACAGTGGCCAGTCCTGGACCACAGCGTCAGCAGGCTCCCTGTAATTCGGGTTCAGCAGACGGTTGAGTGTTGCGCGGGCGCCTGTGTGCTGCCAGTCGTCCCGGTCGCGCCAGGCGATGGAGATCCACGAGAGGCTGGGGTGGCGGTTCTCCCAGTCGACCCAGCGGCCGGGCAGGTCCAGATCGGCCTTGGGGGAAGCGGTGGCGTCGATGTAGCCGCCCGTCGTCACGTTCTCCACGGTCGGCTGGCCCTGGACGGTCCGGATCCGGGTGACGACGGTCAAGTGGGGCAGTGCGGCCACGGGCAACGGCGTGACGATCAACCCGTCCTCGGACAGTTGGTCGAGCCAGGCCGCTGGCAGCAGGGGCGGCGTGCACCAGGCCACGATCCGGTCGTACGGGCCGCGGCTGAGGAGGCCAGCGGTGCCGTCCACGGTGAAGCAGCGGATGTTGTCCAGGCCGCGCCGGTGGTGGATGAGGTTGGCCCAACGTGTCAGGTAGGGGTCGATGTCCAGGCTCGTGACCCGTCCGGAGGCGCCGGCGAGGCGGGCGAGCAGGGCGCCGGAGTAGCCGGAGCCGGTGCCGATTTCCAGGACGTTCATGCCTTCGGCGACGTCCAGGCTGCTCACGTCGCGCTGTACGTAGACGGGGTTGGTTCGGTGGACGGTGTGGCCGCGCTCGTCATGGTGGGTGTAGTGCCGGGCGGGCACCGTCTCCGCGGCTTCGGCGACGTGGGGGGCCAGGGTGATGGGCGGTGCGGAGAGGGTCAACCTTTTTCACTCCTGCGGGTGGTGGGGAACTCGTGTGTTTCAACAGCTCCGGCCGGGTGAAGGACACGCGCTCAGCCGTGAGCGCGGTCAGATCTCCAGGGCGGTGTGGTGGTGCCATCCGGCGACGGTGTACTCACTGACCGGGCCGCCGCCGGGCAGTTCGGCCCAGGCGTGGTACTCCACCGGCGGCGGGGAGAACCGCGCCCCCAGACACCAGGTGAGGCGGCGGCCGAGCAGGGCGGCGGCGAGCACGGCGCCGAGCGATGTTTCCAGGCAGGCGGCGCGGCCGGGCCACAGACGGGCGGTGTGCCGTACGGCGCCGACGAGCGCCTCGGCTCGGTCGGCATCGAGCTGGCGCCGGCCGACCCGGCGGGCGAGGCGGGCGGCGCGGATGGTGTGCCGGAACGGGAGCCGCAGCAGCACCAGGGCGAGCGCAAGCCCGGCGGCCGCGGCCACGCGCTCACCCAAGGTGCCGGTCCGGGTGGTGGAGTACGCCTCCATGCTGGTCACGAGCGCCGCCCCCACCGGCGCCGCCGGGCCGGCGCGTCGTCGGTTCCGGTGAGGCCCTGAGCAGTCAGCGCCTGGGCGACGGCGCGGACGTCGGCGGCGGCCTGCTCGCCGAGGATGCCGTACCGCTCGGCGAAGCGGTCGGCGGCCTCGGCCTGAGTCGTGGACGCCAGCAGCAGCATCACCGCGGCCGAGGCGGTCGGGGTGAGGTAGATCCAGCGGCCGGTGTGCTCGTCGAGGATCGCGCCGCCCTCGTCGGTGAGGACCGGGTGGGTGCTCTCATGCAGCTGCCACATGGGCGCTCGCCTCCTCCCACCACGTCGTGGGCGCAGCGGCGAGCTGCCGCAGCCACACTTCGGCGGCCACCACCAGGTGCAGGGCGCCCTGGGCGGTGGGCTGCCCCGCGGCCGCCCGGGCGAGCGCGTCATGGACGGGCCGCACCGCGCCCCCCCTCGTCTGGCCTCCGGGCCCGGTGAGGGGGCTCTCAACATGCCCGGGATCACCCCAGGCGGAGGTGGTGCAGCATCAGCAGCGCCGCGACGGCGTTCGCCGAGCGGATCTCCCCGCGCGCGATCAGGTCCGGCACCGACTTGAGCGGCACCCACTCCCGCCGCGTCGACTCGAAGCTGTCCCGCGGCTCGCCAACCCGCTCGGCGCGGTCAGACCAGTAGACCCGGTGATGCGACGTCGAGATCCCGGGCTGCGGGTCCACGGAGAGCAGCAGTCGCATCGGGCCCGGGCGCCAGCCCGTCTCCTCCTCCAGCTCCCGCGCAGCGGCGGCCGCCGGATCCTCGCCCTCGCCAGTGCCGCCCGAGGGCAGCTCCCACCCCCACGCGCCGGTGATGAACCGGTGCCGCCACAGCAGCAGCGCCTCGTTCGCCTCGTTGACGACGGTCGCCACAGCGACCGGCCGGAGCCGGATCACCGTGTGGTCGAGGTGGCGCCCGTCCGGCAGCTCGACGTCGGCCATGTTCACGCGCACCCAGCGGTTCTCGTACACGGTGCGCTCGCCGAGGTTCGTCCACTCCACGCCTGCCGCCTCTCGCTCCGGGACCGGCCCCTATCCCAACACGAGGACCGGCTACACGGGCAAGCTGAGGACCCCGTCGATCAGCTCCTCCGCGCCAGTGGTAGCCACGCTGCCACGGCTCGCCAAACTGTTCCGTACGGTGACGAGCCGGTCGCGGAGGCGCCGGGACTCCATGCCCTGCACGGTCTCCACCATCTTCACCGCCGTCGCCGCCGCCCGGTCGGCGTCGCCGCTGCGCAGCTCGATATCCGCCAGCGTGGCGAGCCGGTGCGCGCGGCCGCGGGCGTGCGACTGCACCCGCACAGCTTCACGGGCATACTCCTGCGCCTGCTCCAGGTCCCCGAGGCGGAGCAGCGCGTCCGCGAACTGGGCCTCGATGAGGCCGGGCTGTACGTAGCCGGTCTCGGCGGGCTCCTCGTCGCGGCGGATCCGGCCCACGGCGGTCTCGGCGAGCGTCATGCACCGGTGGGCGCCGCCCTGGTCGCCCATGCGCGCGTACGCCTTGGCCTGCATCGCATAGATGTCGGTAGCCAGTGCGGGCGACATGTGCTGGCCCGCGGTGCGGACGGCGGCCTCGGCGAACGCGACGGCCTGCCGGTACTCGCGCATGAACAGCGACTGGTTGACGAGCAGCGCGACGACGTAGCCGCCGAACCCACGGTCCCCGCTCGCCTTGGCCAAGCGCAGCGCCTGGTGGAAGTAGCGCTGGGCGAGTCCTTGTGAGTCGCTGTCGTAGCTGCAGATCCCGGCGATGGCGACCAGGCCGCCGACGGCGCGGTGGAGTTCGCGTCCGATGGCGTCGGTGTAGGAGCCGCGCAGTATGGGGGCGGTCTCGGTGGTGAGGAACTTGATGACGCGGGGGCGGGTCGCGACGCCTCCGGCCTTGCGGTACATCTCCTCGTAGTGCTTCCGGGCGGCCCGGAGCATGACCACGTCGGGCTCGCTGACGCGCATGGTGCCGAGGCGGGAGACGTCCAGGTCTTCCGGAGGGTTCTCCCATTCCCAGACCGGGCCGACAGCGCGGAGGCCGGTGATGACGGGTGCCTCTTGGAGGTCGGGCCGCTGGTTCTGGTCGCCGCGCCACAGGGCGGTGGACTGTTCGATGAAGCCGTCGAGCGGCGCTCCCGGCTCGGGTGTGGTGCCTGGGGTCCCCATGCCGATGTCCTCCAAGTTCACCGGGCGGCCGAGCCGCTCGGCGAGGATGTCGCAGATCAGGTCGGGTGTTCTGCCGCGTGGCCGTTGGCCCTTGAGCCACCGGATCACGGATGTGTGGTCGTATGCGGTCGCCTTGCCGCGCGCCTCGTTGGCCTGGTTGAGGCGAGTGGCGAGGCCGAGCCGGGACATGCCTGCCTCGTCGAGGAGGGCGTCCAGCAGGGTGTTGGGTTCCATGTGGTGTTCCCCGAATCACTCAGTGCGACGAGCGTAGCGAAATGGCGCTCACACACTGTGTGATTGCGGTACTCGCACACGCCCTTGACACACACTGCCGAGAGGCCGCCAGGCGCGGTCTGCTGGACCCATGACGACCAAAGCCGACCCGTGGATTCCGCCGAGCGGCCGCAGCACCCAGCTGCAGCCCGCCGGGAAATCGTGGGACGCCGTTCGCGTCCCCCTCTCCATCGGCATCGGCATCGGCAAACGGACCCTCGACCTGCTGGGCGACGCGACGGGCGCGGTCATCGAGAACCCCTTCGACAAGGTCCTGTACTGGTTGATCGCGCCCGGCTCAGCCGCCGACTGGGACATGAGCCTGCTGCCCCACATCGCGGTCTGGGGAGCGACCTCCTACATCGAAGTGCCCCCTGCCGACTTCCGGAAGGGGCCCGGGGTGCGCTGGCTGGTGCCACCGCACGACCGGCACCTGAGCGCCCCCTCGGCCCTCTACGCGGCGCTGCAGACCGCGACCCGCGAGGCTTTCGGCCCCCGCGAGGAGGCAGCGCGGTGACCCTCCAGATCTGCGCCCGCTGCGACAAGCCGACCAGCGAGCCGGTGACCGTCGCGGTCGAGCACAGCGCCAGCGCCGGCGGCCGCACCGTCTACGCCTGCCCGCCCTGCGCGCCCACCTTCCCCCAGCAGCGCGACGTCCTCGCCGAGCTCGCGGCCATGCACCGCGCCCGAGAGCAGGGGTGGGTCCGATGACGACCAGGGACCCCGTCGAGGAGGCAACCTGGCTCGCGGCCATCAAGCACGCCGCGGGATGCCAGGCCTGCAAGACGCCCGGCGGCGTCTGCAGTCAGGGCGAGGATCTGCTGCACGCCTACGAGGCGGCCACACGGCGGGCCCACCACGAGGAGGAGCCCGGGTGATGAGGCACCGCCGACCGCCGGCGGCCGAGCGGGTCGCGCTGTACGCCTTCCGGGCCGCCCGCGCCGGCCTGACCCTCGCCGTGCTGGCGGGGCTCCTGGCGCTCACCGTCGCCCTGTGCGTGCTGGGCGACCCGGCCCCGTAGACCGGTGGGCCGCCGGCGTCCGGTCCCCCCGTGCCGGACTGCAGGCGCGTCCCGGCGACCCACCCTCACCGACACCCTGCGAGTCGGCACAGCCAGGCACGGCCGCCGACCCCAGGGCAACGGCTTGGGGACCGCGGGCCGGAGTCCCATCACAGAAGATCCGCACACGAATGGAGAACACCGTGACACTGACCATGGACCGTGCACAGACCCGCCCGGCCGTGAGGCCGTTCGGGCTGTCCAAGGCCGTCCCCGTCGCCGACGAGAAGCTCATCCCGCCGACCCTGCGCCTCTGCCCGAAGCGGCAGATCAGCGTGGCCGAGGGCGGGACGCCGTTCATCAGCGAGCCGTCGATGAAGTCGCAGTTCGAGACGACGAGCCAGACCAGGGAGGACAGCCAGCTGGCGGACGACAAGGACAACGACACCGACTGACAGCGGCTGACCGGAGGATCTGAATCATGACCGTCCTGGTGCTGACCCGGCCCCAAGATGCGACCGCTGACCTGGTCATCGCGGAACTCAACAGCCGTGGCGTTCCCGTCCATCGCCTCGATCCCGGGGACTTCCCGGAGGCGCTGATGGTGGCGGCCCGGATCGACTCCGACCGCACATCGTGGTCGAGTGTCTTACGTGGTCAGCACCGGGACGTGTCGCTCGCCGACGTCCGGTCGGTCTACTACCGGCGCCCTGGAACCCCCCGGCTCCACCCGGAGATGCCCGAGCAGGACGCACGGTGGGCCCAGGCCGAGGCGCAGGCCGGGTTCGGCGGGCTGCTGTACTCGCTGCCCTGCCTGTGGGTGAACCACCCCCACCGCAACCGGTGGGCCTCGTACCCGCCGGTCGCCGTGGCCGCCGCTGTCCGGAGCGGGCTCTCCGTCCCCCGGACGCTGATCACCAACGACCCGGCCGAGGCCCGAGCGTTCGTCTCCGCGCTGCCCGGCCAGGTCGCCGCGTACAAGGCGCTCGGCACAGTGCACCCGAGCGATCAGGACGACCGGCCGCAGGCCCTGTGGACCACGCAGGTCCGCCCCGGCGAGATCGACGAGTCCGTGAGGCGCACCGCCCACCAGTTCCAGGAGTGGGTGGACAAGGCGTACGAGGTGCGGCTCACCGCGGCGGGGCACCACCTGTTCGCCGCCGAGATCCACGCAGGCTCGGACGCCTCCCGCATCGACTTCCGGGCCGATTACGACAGCCTGACGTACAAGCTCTGCCACGTGCCCGAGGCCACCGCCCGCGGCGTGCGAGCGCTGATGGACGCTTTCGGGCTGCGATACGTCGCGCTGGACTTCCTCGTTAACCCACAAGGGCGCTGGTACCTGATCGACGTCAACCCGAACGGTCAGTGGGGATTCATCCCCGACCTGCGCACGCCCATCACCCGAGCACTCGCTGACCTACTGGAGAGGGCCCACCCGTGATCACACAGGCACCATCAGCGGACGAGCTGCGCCAACACCTGGCCGACCAGTTGGTGAGGACTGGCTGCATCCGGTCCAAGCCATGGCAGGCCGCCTTCCTGAGCGTCCCCCGCGAGACCTTCGTGCCGACCTTCACCGTCCGGTCCCAGGGCAGCCTGCACAGGTACAGCCAGGGCGACCCCGCATGGCTGGCCGCGACCTACCAGGACATCTCCCTGCTGACCCAGTTCGACCAGGACGGCACCGCCACCAGCTCCTCCACGCAGCCCTCCCTCATGGCCCAGATGCTCGAGGCCCTGGACGTACGGGACGGCGACACCGTGCTGGAGATCGGTGCGGGCACCGGCTACAACGCGGCCCTCCTCTCCCACCGCCTCGGCGCCGACCGCGTCGTGACCGTCGACGTCGACCCCGACCTCGTGGCGGCCGCGCAGACCCGGCTGCGGCAGGCCGGGTACGAGCCCACTCTCATCGTCGGCGACGGCATGGCCGGGCATCCGGAACGGGCCCCGTACGACCGGCTGCTCGCTACGTGCGGAGTGCCTCGGATCCCGACGCCCTGGCTGGAACAGCTCCGGCCCGGCGGCGTCATCGTGGCCAACGTCGGCTGCGCCATCGTCCGCCTGGAGGTCGCGGCCGACCACTCCGCCGCCGGCCGCTTCCTGCCCGGCCTGGCCACCTTCATGACCGCCCGGCCGACCTCCGACACCGTGAGCGCGACCGCAGGGAGCCTCGTCCAGCCACTGCTGACCTGGACAGGCCAGACCCGGGGGATCACCGTCCCGGCGCTGGACACCCCGGGGCCGCAGTTCCTCGCCTCGATGCTGCACCCCAGGATCAGCGACTTCGCCCTGGCCGACGACGACGGCCGGCAGATCCGGTGCCTCTTCGACCCGGTCACCGAGTCGTGGGCGCGGATCACCCTGACCGGGGTGACAAGCGCTCGGCTCGACCACGGCGGGCCGCGTGATCTGTGGGCCGAGCGGGAACTGCTGCTCTCGCACTGGCGGGATGCCGGGCGCCCTGGCCACGAGCGGTACGGCTTGACCGTCGGTCCGGACGGTGGGCATTCGCTGTGGCTGGACGAGCCGGACGGCGTGAGCTGGCAACTACCGGACTAGGTGCCCTGGTGCAGCGGTGGCGCTGCTGGCCTACACGTACGCGAGCCCCTGAACCCCCATCCGGGGTAACGGATACCGCCTGGTAGTCGCTGATGGCCACGGCAACTAACTGAATAGGGCAACGGTCTCGACTCCGAGCGCGCGGGCGATCAGAGCGAGGTTATCGACGGACGTCCCGTACTGCGCGAGCTCGATTCGGTAGATCGTATGGCGGCTCAACCCCGTGAGCTCGGCCAGCTGCTCCTGGGACAGCGTCCGTTCCTCGCGAAGAAGCCGGATGCGATCGCCTACCCGGCGGCGCTGCTGGAGCACCCAGTCGGGAAGCGGATCGGTTGGCACCCGACCACGCTCGGGCGATGCTGATCATTTGTCTGCCGCAGATTTGCAGCAGAACTTACTCAGCAGTAGTTGCGCACCTCAGCGACTCCGGGCGTAAGCACCCGCTCCGCGCGGGTCACCTTCGGCCTTCGCCCCATGGCACCGGCCGCTACCGGTCACCGAGCGACTGGGCCGCGAGATCCTGACCCTCCCCTTCCACCAGCACCTCGCGGAGACGGACGCCAGACACGTCGCCGACGAGCTCCGGGCCGCTCTCACCGTGGGGGCCGGCCGGTGACCGCCCGGCCGCGACGGCTGCTCGCGGTGTGCCTGGGGAACCACTGCCGCCCACCGCGCGCCGCGCTCATCCTCGCCGAGCTCGGTGGCCCGGGCTCGGTGACCGGGACGTCCCCGACCCCTGGGGCAAGGAGCCGAAGGCCTTCGCCGACGTTGCCCGCATCATCGAGGACGGCGCCCCACGACACCTGCCCTAGAAGCCGGGCCCCGGCCGGTCAGCCGCCAGACGCGGCGGACAGGATCACGTCCACGAGCCTGTCCGCCGCGTCCGGCCGTCCGTGTGCTCGGGCCGCCTTCGCCATCCCCGCGCGCCGCGCCGGATCGGTCAGCAGCGGCTCCAAGGCGTGCTGCAGACGGTCCGCAGTGACTTCGCCGGTGAGGGCGACGGCGGCGCCGGCGTCCTCAAGGTGCTTCGCGTTGTGCGCCTGCTCGTTCCCCGCCGAGGACGCGAGCGGTACGAACACGGCCGGCTTACCGAGGGCGGTGAGTTCCGCGAGGGTGCCGGCGCCACTGCGGGAGATCACGACATCGGCGAGCGCCAGGACGTCAGGGAGCTCCGGCCCGACGAACCCCGTGAGGTAGTACCGGCCGACCAGGTGCGGATGGAGGCCGGCCGCGGTCACGCGCAGGGCCTCGACGTTCGCCGGCCCGCACTGGTGCACCATGTTGGCGCGCTCCAGCAGCCACGGGAGGGCATCCCGCACGACGTTGTTGATCTGCTGCGCGCCCTGCGCGCCGCCGGTGACATAGAGCGTCGGGAGCCGCCGGTCGAAGCCGGTCAGCCCGAGCGCGGCGACCGCCTTCTCAGCGTGCCCGGCCAGGACCTCCGGCCGCACCGGGTTCCCGGTGACGACGGCCGCGGACCGTACGGCCTCCGGGAGGAGCGGGAGCGTGGACTCCGACGACACCGCGATACGCGCCGCCGAGCCGGCCAGTTTCCGGTTCGCCAGGCCGAGCCGCACGGTCTGCTCATGCAGCACCAGCGGGCGCTTGCACATCCGCGCCGCCAGCCCGGCCGGGACAGCGACGTACCCGCCGGTCGCAAGGACGACGTCCGGCCGGAAGCCCGACACGATCTTGCGGGCCTGGGCGACGCCGAGCGGCACCCGCGCCATGTCCTTGACGTTTGCCGGGGACACCATCTTGAGCGGATTCGCAGACCGGCGGATCTTGCCCGTCGCGACCGTCGTGAAAGCGATGCCCTCGGCCGGGGCGACGCGGGCCTCCAGGCCGTCGGGCGTGCCGATCCAGAGCACGTCGAGCGCGCGGCCGCCGGCCGCCAGCCGGGCCTGCAGCGCCCGAATCGCAGTGAGCGCCGGATAGGTGTGGCCGCCGGTACCTCCTCCCGTGACGATGAGGCGGAAGGTGCTCGGCAGACGGGAAGGTTCGTTCACCCCGCGCACCCTACTGGGCCGCGCGGATGACCGGATCGGCCCTCCCTCTCACCGCTCCCCAGGCGACGGGGGAGGGCCTCAAACCCTCGGCTCACCCGGTCGTGAGCTCACCCCTTGCGGTTGGGCTCGCCGCGGAGTCCGCAGGAGCGGCGCTAGGCGGTCCCGGCCATCTGGCGCCGGCGTTCACCGTCCGCGTGGGCCTTGCCCATCAGGGTTCCCTCTTCCTGCTCGTAGTGGGACAGGGCGACGCCGAGGCCGAAGAGCGTGGGCGCCCACTCGCCGACGAAGATGCCCCACCGGTCGGCGCGGTCGAGCCCCGAGCCGGGTTCGACGCGCAGGGACGCGGACCAGGTGACGACCGACAGGCCGATGGAGATGACGGCGGCGGTGTAGGCGTGCTCGCTGCGCAGGCCGATGTCGTGCAGCTTCTTGATCACGACGGTGCTCCTTCGGGAGATTCCCCCCTCGGGTCCGCCCCCGTGTGCCCTGCCGTGGGCGAACCATGCACCCGGGGCGGGAAGCGCGGGTGGTCGGTCCGCCCCGGAGCGGGGCCGGTCGGCCGCTCAGCCGTCCTCGGGCTGGGGATGGCGTACGGCCTTCTTCACCGCGGCCTCGAGCTGGTTGCGCGGGGTGCCGGTCTCCTGGGCGTGGGCGGTCACCGCGGCCTGGATCTCGACGGCGGCCTCGTACCAGCGCTTCCACTGGGCCTCGCGCTCCTCGCCGAGGAGCCCGGCGAGCTTGGCGTACTCGGTGTCGGCGTTCTGCTGAAGAGTGATGAGTCTGTCGGGGATGTCCACAGCTTGGATCATAAGTCGGGCGCTTCGGACGCCTGTGCGCATGCCCCGGGGTGACCCACGTGATGGGCTGAGCCCGCCGCGTCAGGGGTGGGGAGGGCCGGTGTCGGGGCGGGGCTCGGGGTTCGGGCCGCCGTTCTCCTCCGTCGTCGCCTCTTCGCCCGCCTCCTCGGCCTGCCCGTGGGCCTTGTGCCTCCAGAATCCGTGCTCCCGGTGCTTCCGCGGGCCCCTGCCCGGCCACCACGGCGTCCAGGTGAACTTGTCGCCGCCCACCCAGCGGACCACGTCCGGGTCGTCGAGGTCGGCGTCCTCCAGGCCGACCAGACGGGCGATCTCGATCACGTCCAGGACCGAGTGCGCCTTGCCGACCAGCTCCCCGGCGACCTCGATCATGCGGAAGGGAGGGTCGTTCGGCTGCACACCGAGCACCACGATCGGTGGCCGGTGGACGCGCGGGCTCTCGCTCTCGGTCATGTGTCCACGCTGCGGCCCGCGCCGCGCCCGCGCACCTCGAACCGTCGCAGTCGGGCGACGGCGGGAGGCGGCGGGCGGGCGGCGGGAGGCCGGGCCGTCGCCGGTTCGGGTGTCTCCCGGTCGCCCGCCGGCGTGCCCCCGCCCAGGATGGCCGCAGGGGGACAGGGCGCGGCCGGGACGGGTGCGATGGACGACGAGGCGGGACGGCAGGGCCACCAGCCGGGCCTGGAGCGCCGGCGCTTCCTCGGGGCGGTCGGGGCCGCCGGGGCCGCCGGGGTGGCGATGGCCGGGTGCGACAGCTCCGGCCACGGGGAGCACGACCCGACGGCCCACCCCTCCAGGGCCGCGCGGCGGGCCGTGGACACGGAGCGGCACAGGCCGGGCAACGCGGACTGGCGGATCCGCTCGGTGGGGCCCCAGGACGCGGTGGAGGGCTACACCGACAAGGTGAGCGTGGTGCCCGGAGAGGAGTTCGGGCTGTACGTGTCGACCACCGCGCCCGCCTTCCGCGTCTCGGCGTACCGCGTCGGCTGGTACGGCGGGGCGCAGGCGCGGCTGGTCTGGCGTTCCGGCCGGGTGCCGGGCCGCCGCCAGAACCCTCCCCTGATGATCGACGCGACCCGGACGGTCCAGGCGGACTGGCGGCGCACCCTGCGGGTGCGCGCCGAGGGCTGGCCGGAGGGCGCGTATCTGCTGCGGCTGGACGCGGACCACGGCCACCAGCGGTACGTCCCCCTGATCGTCCGCTCGAAGGAGGCCGCGGGGCGGACGCTGCTGATGCACGCGGTGGCCACCTGGCAGGCGTACAACACCTGGGGCGGCTTCAGCCTCTACCAGGGCCAGGACGGGGCGTACGGGACGCGCTCGCTGGCCGTCGGCTTCGACCGGCCGTACGACGGCAACGGCGCGGTGAAGTTCCTGGTGTACGAGCGGGCGCTGGTGGTGCTCGCGGAACGGCTCGGCATCCCGCTGGCCTACACCACGGGGGTGGACGTGCACCGCGAGCCGGGGGTGCTGCGCGACGCGGCCGCGGTGATCTCGCTCGGCCACGACGAGTACTGGACGCCGCAGCAGCGCCGGTACGTCACCCGGGCCCGCGACGCCGGGACCAACGTGGCCTTCCTCGGCGCCAACACCTGCTTCCGCCGGATCAGGCTGGAGCGCGGCCCGGGCGGCGCGGACCGCACGGTGGTCTGCTACAAGACCGCCTACCACGACGACCCGTATCTCGCCGACCACCGCGACCTGGTCACCACCGACTTCCGGCAGCAGCCCGCCCCCGACCCGGAGTCGTCGCTGACCGGTGTCTTCTACGAGGGCTATCCGACGGACGCCCCGTACGTCGTGCACACCCCCGGCCACTGGCTCTTCGCCGGCACCGGGGTGCGGCGGGGCGACTCCTTCGCCCACCTGGTGGGGGTGGAGTACGACCGGGTGACCCCGGGCGAGCCCACCCCGGAGCCGCTGGAGATCATCGCCCACTCCCCCCTGGTCTGCAACGGCCGGCACAGCCACGCCGACTCCGCGTACTACACCGTGCCGAGCGGGGCGGGGGTGTTCGCCACCGGGACGATGCGGTGGGTGGAGGGGCTGATGGCGGGGACCCGCGAGAACGGGCGCGACCACGGAATGGACGCGCGGACCGCCGCGTTCGTCCGCCGCACCACCGGGAATCTGCTGCGCGCCTTCGCGGCGGGCCCCTGCGCCGAGCACCGGCCGAAGCCCGTGGACAACGTGGCCGCCGTGTACCCCGGGGTGTCCCGGGTGCGCGCGTGAGCCGCGCCGCGGTCCTCCCCGCCGCGATACTTCCCTGAAGAGGGGCGTCGGCAGGACCCGACGGCCGGCCGATGGCAGGAGCGGACCGTCCCCGAACGGGTGCTGTTCTCCGCGCCCTTGTCCTCCCTCGGCTGACCGCCGCAAGCAGGGGCTTTGCCGCCCGGTGCGGCGCGCACGCTGGTCCGGGCGGGTGACATCGCCCCGCCACGTCGCCGCCCGGCGGGCGCGGCGCGCGAACATACTGCGCGGATGGCCGAGAAGCTTGGCGTTCCGCTCCTGATCCACCAGACCTGGAAGAACACCGACGTTCCCCCTGGGTGGCGCGAGTGGTCCGGGTCCTGGCGCCGCCACCACCCCGACTGGGAATACCGGCTGTGGACGGACGCCGACAACCGCGCCTTCCTCGAGGAGCACTACGCGTGGTTCCTGCCCGTCTACGACGGCTATCCCGAGCCGATCCAACGGGCCGACGCGATCCGCTACTTCCTGCTCGACCACTTTGGCGGGCTGTACGTGGACCTGGACTTCGAGTGCCTGCGCCCGGTGACCGGGCTCCTCGCCGGGCAGGAGCTCGTCCTCGCTCTCGAGCCGGAGGAGCACGCCCGGCTGCCGTGGAGCCGCCGGAACGGTATGCGGCGCATCGTCGGCAACGCCTTCATGGCGTCGCGGCCCGGCCATCCGTTCTGGCCGCATGTGCACCGGCGGTTGGTGGGCGCCCACACCTCGCCCGACCCGCTGGCCGCGACGGGCCCGTTCTTCCTCACGCGCGCGGTCGACAGCGCCCCGGAGGGCTGCTCCCCCACACTTCTGGCGGCCGACACCGTGTACCCCGAGCCGAGCCCGGCCGCGGCGGAGCTGTTCGGGCCACGGCCGGCGGACCTCGACCGGGCGCATGCCGTGCACCACTGGTCGGGAAGCTGGGAGCGGGAGGGCCCCGGCCTCCCGGAGCCCCCGGCGGGCCGTGAGGTCAGGTTCTGGACGAGCCAGGACCTTCAGCCCGGCGCCCATGGCGTGATCGACCTCGACGCCCAGCGCCGGCGGTGGGCCGCCGGATCGGCCGCGCCCACCGTGTCCTGTCTGATGGTGACCAAGGACCGGCTGCCGCTGGCCGAGCGGGCCATCCGGTGCTTCCTCGCCCAGACCTACACCCGCGCGGAGCTGGTCGTGGTGGACGACGGCACCGACGGCGCGCTGGAGGACCTTGTACGCGCCCTGGGCGACGAGCGGATCCGCCTCCACCGGCTGCCGCCGGAGGGGCGGACGCTGGGCGAGCTGCGCAACATCGCGGCGGACCTGGCCACCGGGTCGTATGTGTGCCAGTGGGACGACGACGACCTGTACGACCCGGAGCGGCTCGAGGTCCAGCTCGCGGCGGTCCTCACGCTGGACGCCACGGCGTGCTTCCTGGCCCGTGAGCGGCTGTGGTGGCCGGCGCGCCGCAAACTGGGGATCTCCGGGGTACGGGTGTGGGAGGGCTCCATGCTCTGCGCGAAGGACGCGCTCCCCCGCTACCCGGAGCTGCGGCGCGGCGAGGACTCCCCGGTCGCGGAGGCCGTGGTGCGCGGCGGGCGGACGGTGTCGCTGGACGCGCCCGAGCTGTACACCTACGTGTTCCACGGGGCCAACACCTTCGACGAGCCGCACTTCACGAGCCTCTTCGACGCCGCGACCCACCTGTGGCCCACGGGCCGCGCCTACGCGGACCAGGTGCGCGCGATGGCGGCGCGGCTGCCCCTCGACCCGGCGGATGCCCCGGAGGCGGATCTCCCGGAGGCGGATGCCCCTGAGGCGGATCTCCCTGAGGCGGATGTCCCTGCGGCGGGGGACACCACGGGGAAGACCGCGGAAGCCACCGCGCGGCAGGCCCCCGACCCGTCGGCGCGTGTCCCCCACACCCGGCGGCCCACCCCCGTGGACGTACGCGCGGACGCGGACGAGCACCCGCCGCTGCTCGTCCTCACCCCCGTCAAGGACGCCACCGCCTTCCTCCCCCGCTACCTGGACAACCTGCGCGCCCTCGACCATCCCCGTGACGCGCTCTCCGTCGGCCTGCTGGAGGGCGACAGCCGGGACGGCACCTGGCAGGCCCTCCAGGACGCCCTGCCGGCCCTGGAGGCGGACTTCCGGCGGGTCACCCTCGTACGGCGCCACTTCGGCCTGCGGCTGGCCGGGCCGCGCTGGGAGCGTGGCGTCCAGCGGCAGCGGCGGGCGGCGCTGGCCATGGCCCGTAACCACCTGCTGGCGCGCGCGCTCGCCGACGAGCGCTGGGTCCTGTGGCTGGACGTCGATGTGACGGACCATCCGGCCGACCTCGTCCAGCGGCTGCTCGGCGCGCGTGAGGAGATCGTCGCCGCGCACTGCGTCACCGAGCCCGGCGGGCCCAGCTTCGACCTCAACACCTTCGTCCTGCGCCCGGATTCCGGCGCCTTGGACTGGGACCGGTGGCTCAGGGACGGGATCCTTCAGCCACCCAAGGGATTCGGCCGCCACTACCTCGACGAGCTGCGCGGGCACGAGCGGGTCCGCGTCGACGGGGTCGGCGGTACGGCCCTGCTGGTCCACGCCGATCTGCACCGCGACGGGCTGGTGTTCCCCGCCGTCCCCTACCGGCGGCTCATCGAGACCGAGGGGCTGGCCGCGCTGGCCCAGGACATGGGCGTCGCCTGCTGGGCGCTGCCCGGCGTCGAGGTGGTGCACCCGGCCCGCCCGGGAGGTGGCCCGCTGAGCCAGGCAGGTGAAGCCACTCGCCCTGCCGAAGCCCGCGTCGGCGGGTCTCGTTAGCCAGATGCGTCCCCGGGTGTTCCCGTCAGGACGAGCGAGAAAAAGGAGCATTGGATGAACATCGGCAAGACGGCCGCGCTGCTGACGGCGGCGGCCGGGGCAGTGGTCTTCGGCGGGACGGGCGCCGGAGCGACCGGTCTGGACAACTCCATCAGGCAGAGCAACGACTGCGACTCCAAGGGCGGCCTCAGCATCGGCGGGGCGCCGGCGTCGTCGTCCGAGTGCCTCAACTTCGCGCAGGTCTTCGGCGACCCGCACGGTGTGGTGCAGCGGAACGACTGTGACACCACCATCGGCACCTCGGCCAACGTGACCATCATCGCTCCCCCCGGCGGCTCGGAGGTGGGCTCGCACTGCACCAACATCGCCGTGTCCGCCCATCCGTCGAAGGTCAAGACGGAACACCGCGGCGCCTACGGACACGGGCGCCGATGACCCCGGCGCCCGCCGGCCCGGAACGCGGCCCCCTGGAGGACGGCCTCCGGGGGGCCGCGGTGGCCTCGCCCGAGCCCGTGGCCTCGGTGGTCATCCCCTGCCACGACTACGGCCACTACCTGCCGCAGGCCGTACAGAGCGTGCTGGCCCAGACCTACCCGGACTGGGAGCTCGTCGTGGTCGACGACGGCAGCACCGACGACACCGCGGCGGTCGCCCGGTCACTGATCGCCGGCCATCCCGATCGGCGCATCCGGCTGCTGCGCCAGGCCAACGCGGGTGTCTCGGCCGCCCGTAACGCGGGCATCGCGGCCACCACCGGCCGCTATGTGCTGCCGCTGGACGCCGACGACGTGATCGCCCCCACCATGCTGGAGCGGACGGTGGCGGTGCTGGACCACAGGCCGGACATCGCCATCGTCTCCACCGACGTCTCCGTCTTCACCGACGACGGACTGCCCGCGCAGGCGCTGAAGCTCCCGGCCTACGACAAGGACCTGCTGCTGCGGCGGCTGATCATGTTCTACTGCTCGCTCTACCGCCGCGAGGTGTGGCAGACCGTGGGCGGCTACGCCGAGGACATGCGTGCCGGGGAGGACTGGGATTTCTGGATCGCGTCCGCCGAGCACGGTTTCACGGCCCACCACCTCCACGACGCGCTGTTCGGGGCGCGCAACAAGGACGACGGACTGCATGTGGAGGCGGCCGAGAACGACCTGGCCGTCCGCGCCAGGATCGTGGCGGGCCACCCCACGATGTTCAAGCCGGTCACCCTGGCCTGGGCGCGGGCCGTGCTCGCCCAGGACGAGCGGGAGTGCCTGGCCGATGACCGGGTGCCCGACGACATCCTCACCCGGGCGGCCGACATGGACGAGTTTCTGCGGGTGGTCCTGGCGTTGCAGCGCACGGCGCGGCTGCAGCACCGCCACATCCAGCGGCTGGAGCGGGAACTGGCCGAACGGAACGATCCCGTGCTCGTCTGAGGGCCGGTACGCACGGCGAGGGCGGGGCTCCTGGTGGAGCCCCGCCCCGCGTCCCGGGTGGCGCGTCCCCGGGAGCTTCGTGTGCCACTGGTGGTGCGTGTGCCCCTGTTGGCGCGGGTGCCGCTACTCGAAGAGGTCCGCGTACGAACCCATCGCGAGCGCGATGTCGGCCTGGGCCCAGAACCGGTGGTACGTGAAGGTCGGGACCGCGCCGCCCTTCAGATAGGCCTCGACCTTGGACCAGGCCGGGTCGTTCTTGTAGAAGGACCGGATCGAGGCGAAGGTCGAGCTGGAGTCGATCTTGTCACCGTTCGGCATGGTGCCGGTCCACCCGCTGGGCACGTAGACCGGGTCGTCGAAGCGGTTGTAGTCGGCGCGGGACTCGGGGACCGCGATGCCCAGCGCGTCCTGGAAGTTGTCCCACATGCCGTCCAGCAGGGCCTTCGCCGTGTCCTTGGCCTGGGTGTCGCCGGACTTCGCGGCGTAGTAGGACAGGGTCTTGGCGTACGCGGCCGCCACACCGACGTCGTTGGTGTAGTCGGCGACGGTGACGTGCAGGCCCGCGTTGGCGCCGGGGCTGGAGGCGTTCCAGGTGTCCGGCTGGCCGGACCACTGGAGGGTGGACGGGATCTGGTAGGTGCCGTCCGGGTTGACCGTCGTCTTGGACAGCGCCCACTTGACCCACTTGTCCAGGACCGTCTTCGCGGAGGCGTCACCGGTGCGGTTGTAGTACTCCGCGACGCGCTCCATGGACCACGCCTGGAAGCCGAACCACTGGTTGGACGGCGGGTCGTGGTAGACCGGCTTCTCGTCGTAGTACATGCCGTAGAACGTCGAGGTGCCGGACGGCGGTGTGGCGTAGCGGCCCTGCCAGCTGTTGGTGGCGCCGCCCGCGATGGCGCCCTCGCTGGACTGGAGCCAGCGGTAGAACTCCAGCTGCCGCTTGAGGCTGGTGGACCAGTCGGCGGCACCGGTGGCCGACTTGGGCTTCAGATCGGCGTAGTTGGCCAGCGCCCAGGCCGCCATGGGGTTCTGGTAGCCGCCGTGGGCGTGGCTGGAGCCGATGCGCCAGGACCAGCCCGCGGAGGTGTCGGTGGCGCCGCCCCAGGCGTAGTACCAGGACAGCAGGTAGTGGGAGCTGTTCTTGCCGCTGCCCGCCGCGCAGGTGGTCTCACCGACGCAGTTGCCGACCTTCTTGAAGTACTTGTCGTACATCGCGTAGCGCAGGTAGTCGCCCATCTTGGCGGCCTTGGCCACGTTGGCGGACACCTGGCCGCCCTTGCCCTGCGCCTTGGCCCACTCGGCGGCCCAGTAGGCGGCCTGGACGGCGCGGGCGTCGGCGTCGGGGGCGTTGGTGAACTTCCACTGCTTGGAGTACGAGGCGTCGCCGGTGAACAGGTCCAGATAGCCGTTCTTGCCGCCGTACTTGAAGCTGTCGCAGGTGGGCTGGGTCACGGTCTCCCAGACCGACTCCTGGGGGCCGCGCTGGAAGGTGTTGACGTAGCTCGGTCCGGTGTCGCTCGGCCCCGCCTCGCACTTGCCGGGCGAGTTGCCGTAGCCGTAGACGTTGTCGACGTCCTGGATCCAGTGCATGCCGTAGATGTCATCGGTGCCGTACGCGCTCTTCAGCTCGGCGGCGATGGGGTCGTTGCCGACCGGGACATTGCCGTTGAGCTGCGAGGGGTACTGGGAGGGCAGGTCCCACTCGGGCGCGTAGGTGGCCGGCTTGGAGGCGTTGTAGAAGCTGTTGGTGGGCTGGTCGGCGTGGGTGGGGATCATGTACTTCTCCATGGTGTCCCACGCGGTGTTGAACTTGGACCAGTCGCCGGTCACCTTGCCGTACATCGCCTGCAGCCAGATCAGATAGCTGTACGCCTCGGAGGTGGTCTCGTGGCCGTGGTCGGGGGCCTCGACGATCAGGGTCTCCACCGAGTGGTACGGGATGCCCTCGGGCGAGAAGTAGCCCGCCGCCGGGGCGGTGATCTTGTTGTAGAGGTCGAGGAAGCGGGCGTCGTACACCTTGGTGGCGGCCAGCTGGGTGACGGTGACCTCGGCCTTGGTGTGGCCGGTGGCGGTGGCGGTGAAGGTCGCCGAGCCGGTGCCGCTGTTCGCGGCGGCGATGGTCACCTGCTGGGCGGTGTCCCAGTTGGTGGGCGTGAAGGTGAGGGTGGCACCCGAGGAGACGGTCAGCCCGGTGTTCCCGGAGGTGCGGGCCACGGACACCGTGACGTTCGCGGACGGCTTGGTGGACAGCTTCACGCCGAACGTGCCCGTCTTGCCCTGCTGCACGCCGAGCTGGGCGGGGCTGGCGACGAGCGCTGGCCCGGCCGCGACCCGGATGCCGACGGGGGTGGACTCGGCGGACGCGCCCTGGCTGTCGTAGGCCTTGGCGTAGAGCGAGTAGTCGCCCGCGGGCACATTGGTGTAGTCGAAGCTGTACGGGGAGGTGGTGTCGGTGCCGAGGAGCTTGGTGTCGCTGTAGAACTCCACCTTGGTGATCGTCGCGCCGTCGGCGGCCGCGGCGGTGGCGGTCATCGGGACGGTGCCGCCGGCGGTGTACACCGCGCCGGGGACCGGGCTGCTCAGCACGGCGATGGGCGGCTGGTGGGCGCCCTTGCAGGTGACGCCGTTGACGGCGAAGGAGGTGGGCGCGGCGTTGGTACCGCTGTAGGCGAACTGGGCGCCGGTCGTGACATTGCCGCCCGCCGCGATCTTCGCGTTGTGGGCGGCGTTCTTGACGGTGACGGTCTTGCCGGACTGGGACCAGGTGCCGTTCCAGCCGCCCGTCAGCTTCTGGTTGCCCGCGTAGTCGTACGTCAGGGTCCAGCCGTCGATGGCGTCCGTGCCGGGGTTGGAGATGGTGAGGTCGGCGGTGAAGCCGGAACCCCAGTCGTTGGTCTTGTAGTCGACGCCGCACTGGACGGCGGCGGCGTGCGCGGGGGCCGCCCCGCCGGCCGCGGTCATGGCCACCGGGAGCGAGAGCGCGGCGGCCAGGACGGCCGCCGGCCGCAGGGCCCTCGGCCTCCTCCCCCGCGGGCGTTGCTCCTTCGGCCGTCTCGCGGCCAACCAACCGATCCTTGGTCGTGCCCCTGATAACGGCGAGCCTCGCTGTGGGCGCATGGGGGAGGTCCTCCTCGCGGTCCGGGCGGGTGGGGGCGGTGCGAACCAGTGGGAGCGCTCCCAAGATGCGGGCGCGTCTGAAGGGGTGTCAAGGCTTTGAACAAGATGCAGCTGTCGAACGTGTTCGCGCGATAAATCCGTGAACGCCTCTGTTGACATGCGCCGCACAGGCGTTACGGTCAGGTGAACCAGTGGGAGCGATTCCAGCAGTCAGCGCCACCTCGGGGACACCCCGGGAGAGGGCCGGACACCGAGGAGTCGCTCCATGCGAGCACCACCGCGTCTTTACGCCTTGGCGACCACCGCGGCGCTGACCTTGGCGGGCACCGCCCTGCCGCCCGTCGCCGGCCTGACCGATCCGCCCGCGGACCCGCCGACCCCCGGCACCACACCGCCGAAGCCGCGGGCCTCGGGCAACAAGCCTCGCCACCGCCTGGAATGCAACGGCACGCCGACCGGCTTCGGCGTGGGCCTCCGTGATCACCTGGAAGGATTGTCATGAGCCGCACAACATCACCCCCCCGCCGCACCCGGGCCGCCGCCCTGGCCGGCTCCGCGCTGCTCGCTGCCACCGCCCTGACGGTCTCCGCGCTCAGCGGCACCGCCACCGCCCAGGCCGACAACGGCAGAGCGGCCGCCGCGAAGGTGGACAACCCGTACGCGGGCGCCAGGGTCTACGTCAACCCCGACTGGTCCGCCAAGGCCGCCGCCGAGCCCGGCGGCAGCAAGGTCTCCAACCAACCGACCGGCATCTGGCTGGACCGCATCGCCGCCATCAACGGCACCTCCGGCGCCCGTGGCCTGCGCGCCCACCTGGACACCGCGCTGTCCCAGTCGGGCGGCAGCCCCATGGTCGTCCAGTTAGTGATCTACGACCTGCCGGGGCGCGACTGCTCCGCGCTGGCGTCCAACGGCGAGCTGGGCCCGAACGACATCGACAAGTACAAGACCCAGTTCATCGACCCGATCGCCTCGATCCTCTCGGAGTCGAAGTACGCCAACTCCAACCTGCGGATCGTCACCACGGTCGAGATCGACTCGCTGCCCAACCTGGTCACCAACACCGGCGGCCGTCCCACCGCGACCCCGCAGTGCGACACCATGAAGGCCAACGGCAACTACATCAAGGGCGTCGGCTACGCCCTGAACAAGCTGGGCGCGGTCCCCAACGTCTACAACTACGTGGACGCCGGCCACCACGGCTGGATCGGCTGGGACGACAACTTCAACGCCACCGCCCAGGTCATCAAGCAGGCCGCCACCGCCGAGGGCAGCACGGTCGACAAGGTGGCCGGCATCATCGTCAACACGGCCAACTACAGCGCGCTGAAGGAAAACAACTTCACCATCAACGACAACGTCAACGGCACCACCGTCCGTCAGTCGAAGTGGGTGGACTGGAACCGCTACGTCGACGAGCTGTCCTACGCCCAGGCCTTCCGGCAGGAGCTGGTCAACGTCGGCCTCCCGTCCAACATCGGCGCCCTGATCGACACCTCCCGCAACGGCTGGGGCGGCTCGGCCCGCCCGTCCGGCCCCGGCGCCAGGACCGACGTGGACACCTACGTCAACGGCGGCCGCTACGACCGCAGGATCCACATCGGCAACTGGTGCAACCAGTCCGGCGCCGGGCTCGGCGAGCGGCCCAAGGCGGCACCCGCGGCCGGGATCGACGCGTACGTGTGGATGAAGCCCCCGGGCGAGTCCGACGGTGCCAGCTCCGCCATCCCGAACGACGAGGGCAAGGGCTTCGACCAGATGTGCGACCCGTCGTACGGGGGCAACCCGCGCAACGGCTACAACAAGACCGGCGCGCTGCCGAACGCGCCGCTGTCGGGCCACTGGTTCTCGGCCCAGTTCCAGGAGCTGCTGAAGAACGCCTACCCCGCGCTGTGACCCGCGGATAGACCGCGGCGGGCACCCGCACACACAGCGGATCGAAGAGGGGCCGGTGGACGCGCACGCGCGTTCCGCCGGCCCCGTCGGCGTTCATGGGGCATGAAGAGTTCATGAAGCGTGAAGAGGCGATCGCCCTGCCCTCAGGACGACCCCCGCCGCACCAGCTCGGTCGGCAGCACCAGCTGCGGCCGCTTCGAGGTGCGGTCGCCCTGGGTCTCGATCTCCTCCAGCAGCACCCGGACCATCGCCCGCCCCATCTCCTCCGTGTTCTGCCGGACGCTGGTGAGCGGCGGGTCCATGTGGCGGGCGACCGCCGAGTTGTCGAAGCCGACGAGCGCCACGTCGTCGGGCACCCGGCGGCCCTCCTCGCGCAACACCTGGCGGGCGCCCGCGGCCATCACGTCGGAGGCGGCGAAGACGGCGTCCACGTGGGGGCGGCGGCGCAGCAGTTCGCGCATCGCTCGGCGGCCGCCCTCCTCGGTGAAGTCGGCGGGTGCGATCAGGTCCGGGTCCACCTCCTGGCCCGCGGCCCGGATCGCCGCGCGGTAGCCGTCGAGGCGGCACTGCGCCACGTACATGTCCAGCGGCCCGGTGATGGTGGCGACCGTGGTGCGGCCGCGGCCGAGGAGGTGTTCGACGGCGGACTGGGCGCCGCCCGCGTTGTCCGAGTCGACGTACGGGACGGACTCGTGCGCGGAGCGGCGGCCGCTGAGCACCGCGGGCATCTCTATCCGCTCCAGCAGGTCGGGCAGCGGGTCGTCCGCGTGGACGGACACCAGCAGCACCCCGTCGACGCGGTGCGCCGAGAGGTACTCGGCGAAGCGCTGGCGCTCCTTGGGGGTGCGGATGAGGGTCAGCAGCAGCTGCAGATCGGTGTCGGCCAGCTCGGCGCCGACACCGCAGATGACGTCCGAGAAGTAGGGCTCGGCGAACAGCCGGGTCTCGGGCTCGGGGATGACGAGGGCGACCGCGTCGGCGCGGTTGGCGGCCAGCGCCCGGGCCACCCGGTTGGGTACGTAGCCCAGTTCGGCGACCGCCTGCTCGACCGCGGTGCGGGTGCGGTCGCTGACCCGCGGCGAGCCGTTGATCACCCGGGACACGGTGCCGCGGCCCACCCCCGCGCGGGCCGCGACCTCTTCGAGGGTGGGCCTTCCCCGCCCCACACCGCGCCGTCGGGTTCCTGCCATGTCGCGCCTCCAGCCGTCCGGTACACCGAGCAGAACCACCCCGTGTGGGGAGCTGTTGGGCCATTCAACAGCAGGAGTGGGACCGAAAAGTTTCCGCACGCTCCCTTGACACCCCAGCGGCGAGCCGCGACCCTTCAAGACATCAACCTGGGAGCGCTCCCACACTACCTGACACATACACAACCCGCACGTTCCCCGCCCGCGCCGAGGCACCACAAACCCCCACGCAGCGCCACCATTTGGCCGGGAGCGGTACGTCAGGGCGTCAAGGAGGACGCGAATGTTAAGAAGTTCTGGTACGTACCGGCGGCGAGCGGTGACCCTCGCGGCCGTGGCGGCCCTCGGCGCCGGACTGCTCGCGGGCTGCGCCGACGACGGCGACGACTCGAAGGGCTCGTCCGGTGGTGGCGGCGGTGGCGGCAAGGGGAAGACGACCCTCACGGTCGGCACCTTCGGCGTCTTCGGCTACAAGCAGGCCGGGCTCTACGCCGAGTACATGAAGCTCCACCCCGATATCAACATCGAGGAAACCTCGATCGAGCGGAACGAGAACTACTACCCGCAGCTGCTGACCCACCTCGGCACCGGCAGCGGCCTGGCCGACATCCAGGCCATCGAGATCGCCAATATCAACGAGATCACCACCACCCAGTCCGACAAGTTCGTCGACCTCGCCAAGGCGCCCGGGGTCAAGAAGGAGAACTGGCTCTCCTGGAAGTGGGCCCAGGGCACCACCAAGGACGGCAAGACCATCGGACTGGGCACGGACATCGGCCCGATGGCCATCTGCTACCGCAAGGACCTCTTCGAGCAGGCCGGGCTGCCCACCGAGCGCGACGAGGTCGCCAAGCTGTGGGCGGGCGACTGGAACAAGTACATCGAGACCGGCAAGAAGTACATGAAGAAGGCGCCGGGCGACACCACCTTCGTGGACTCCGCCGGCGGCGTCTACAACGCGGTGATCTCGGGTAACGCGAAGCGCTACTACGACGAGAGCGGCAAGATCATCTACAAGGACAGCCCGTCCGTGAAGGAGGCCTGGGACCTCGCGACCACCGCGTCGGAGGAGAAGCTGACCGCCAAGCTCCAGCAGTTCCAGAAGTCCTGGGACCAGGCGTACGCGAACGGCAAGTTCGCCACCGTCTCCTGCCCGCCGTGGATGCTCGGCTACATCAAGGAGAAGTCCGGGGACAAGGCCAAGGACAAGTGGGACGTGGCCGCCGCCCCCAAGCCCGGTAACTGGGGTGGTGCCTTCATCGGCGTGCCGAAGGCGTCCAAGCACCAGGAGGAGGCGACGAAGCTCGCCGCCTGGCTGACCGCCCCCGAGCAGCAGGCCAAGGTCTTCGAGAAACAGGCCAGCTGGCCGAGCGCCCAGGCCGCCTACAGCCTGCCGCAGGTGGGCGACGCCAAGCACCCGTACTTCGGTGACGCGCCGATCGGCAAGATCTTCGCCGAGGCCGCCAAGGGCATCCCGACGCAGGTGCTCGGTCCGAAGGACCAGATCATCGGGCAGAACATCACCGACATCGGGCTGCTCCAGGTCGACCAGCAGGGCAAGTCCCCCAAGGACGCCTGGGAGGCCGCCACCAAGACGATCGACAACGCACTGGACCAGTGAGCCCGGGATGACACCCCCTTCCGGTTTCACTGCTGGTACGGCCGCGCCCCCCACAGGGCAGGGGGGCGCGGCCCCGCGCGCCGCGGCCGTCAAGGCCCCCGATCCCGGCGAGGAGCGGCGTCGCGCCCGGCGCAGCCGCCGCTACCGCTGGGACATCAAGTACTCCCCGTACGCGTTCGTCGCCCCCTTCTTCGTCTTCTTCGCGGCCTTCGGGCTCTTCCCGCTGCTGTACACGGGCTGGGCCTCGCTGCATCGGGTGGAGCTGACCGACCCCACCCATATGGAGTGGGCGGGGTGGCACAACTACTCGCGGCTGTGGGACGACGAGTTCTTCTGGAACGCGCTCCAGAACACGTTCACCATCGGGGTGATCTCGACCGTTCCGCAGTTGCTGATGGCCCTCGGCCTCGCGCATCTGCTGAACTACAAGCTGCGCGGCTCGATGTTCTTCCGGGTGGCGATCCTCACCCCGTACGCCACCTCGGTGGCCGCCGCGACCCTGGTGTTCGTGCTGCTCTTCGGGCGCGACTACGGGATGATCAACTGGGCGCTGGGGCTGGTCGGGATCGACAACATCGACTGGCAGAACGGCACCTGGACCTCCCAGCTCGCGGTGTCCACCATCGTCATCTGGCGGTGGACGGGGTACAACGCGCTGATCTACCTGGCCGCCATGCAGGCCGTGCCGAACGACCTGTACGAGTCGGCGGCGCTGGACGGCGCCTCGCGCTGGCAGCAGTTCGTCCACGTCACGATCCCCTCGCTGCGGCCGACGATCCTGTTCACGGTCGTCGTCTCGACCATCGGGGCCACCCAGCTCTTCGGTGAGCCGCTGCTGTTCAACGGGGCCGCCGGGGCCACCGGAGGGCCCGACCACCAGTACCAGACGCTCGGGCTGTACCTGTACGAGCAGGGCTGGGTGAACCTGCACCTCGGCCGGTCCTCGGCGATCGCCTGGACGATGTTCCTGATCCTGCTGCTGATCGCCGCCGTGAACGCGATCGTGGCCCGTCGGCTGCGCAAGAGCCAGTGAGTTGCCCGAGGGAGAACCATGAGCGCTGTTATCTCTTCCGGTAGGGCCGCCGAGGGCGTGAAGAGCCCGGACGGCGGGGCGGGCAAGGGGGCCAAGGGCGCCGGCCGGCACCTGCACGGCGGCAAGGTGACCTACGCCGTCCTGATCCTCTTCACCATCGGCTCGCTCTTCCCGCTGGTGTGGACGGCCATCGCGGCCTCCCGCACCAACACCCGGCTCGCCGAGACACCGCCGCCCTTCTGGTTCGGCGGCAACCTGTTCAAGAACCTGGACACGGCGTGGAACGACGCCAACATGGGCTCCGCGCTGCTCAACACCACGGTGGTGGCGGGGACCATCGCGGTGGGCACCGTGCTGTTCTCGACCATCGCGGGCTTCGCCTTCGCCAAGCTGCGCTTCCGGTTCAAGAACCTGCTGATGATGCTGACCATCGGGACGATGATGGTGCCGCCCCAGCTCAGCGTGGTCCCGCTGTACATGACCATCGCCAAGCTGGAGTGGACCGACCAGCTCCAGGCCGTCATCCTGCCCACGCTGGTCAGCGCCTTCGGGGTGTTCTTCATGCGGCAGTACCTGACCCAGGCGCTGCCGACCGAGCTGATCGAGGCCGCCCGGGTGGACGGCGCCAGCAGCCTGCGGATCATCTGGCACGTGGTGTTCCCGGCCGCGCGTCCGGCCATGGCCGTGCTGGGTATGCTCACCTTCGTACAGGCGTGGAACGACTTCTTCTGGCCCATCATCGCACTCACCCAGAACGGCAGTCCGACCGTGCAGGTGGCCCTGACCGGTCTTGGCCGGGGCTACATCCCCGACCAGTCGGTGATCATGGCCGGGGCGCTGCTCGGTACCCTGCCGCTGCTGATCGCCTTCGTGCTCTTCGGCAAGCAGATCGTCGGGGGCATCATGCAGGGCGCGGTCAAGGGCTGACCGGCCAGGGCCCGGGCGACCGGGGCGCGCCGGTCACCCCGTGACCGGCGCGCCCTCGGCCCCCGCGCCATCGCCCTCCGTCCGCTCCGCCCTCCGAAACCCCCTCGTCCCCGCCCTCCGAACCCCTTCACCTCCGCCCTCCGAACCCCCCTCCCTTCCGCCCCGCACCACGACTTCGAATGGGAGCGCTTCCATGAGTCTGACCTTCCCCCCCGGCTTCCTGTGGGGCACGGCCGCCGCCGCCTACCAGGTCGAAGGCGCCGCACAGGAGGACGGGCGCACCCCGTCCATCTGGGACACCTTCAGCCATACGCCCGGCAAGACGATCGGCGGCGACACCGGTGACGTGGCCATCGACCACTACCACCGCTTCCGCGACGACGTCCGCCTGATGTCGGAGCTGGGCCTGGGCGCGTACCGCTTCTCGGTGTCCTGGTCCCGGGTCCAGCCCACCGGCCGTGGGCCGGCCGTGCAGCGCGGGCTCGACTTCTACCGCGCGCTGGTCGACGAGCTGCTGGCGGCCGGCATCCAGCCGGCGCTGACCCTCTACCACTGGGACCTGCCGCAGGAGCTGGAGAACACCGGCGGCTGGCCGGAGCGCGAGACCGCCGAGCGGTTCGCCGAGTACGCCGGGATCGTCGCCGAGGCGCTCGGCGACCGCGTCGAGTTCTGGATCACCGTCAACGAGCCGTGGTGCAGCGCGTTCCTCGGCTACGGGTCCGGGGTGCACGCCCCCGGCCGCACCGAGCGACTCGCCCCGCTGCGCGCCGCCCATCACCTCAACCTCGCCCACGGCCTCGGCGCCCAGGCGCTGCGCGCCGCGCTGCCCGCGCGCGCCCAGATCGCCATCAGCCTCAACCCGTCGGTGGTCAGGCCGCTCACCCAGCAGCCCCAGGACCTGGACGCCCAGCGGCGCATCGACGCGCTGGCCAACCGGGTCTTCTCCGGCCCGCTGCTGCGCGGCGCCTACCCCAGCGACCTGATCGCGGACACCGCGTCCATCACCGACTGGTCCTTCGTGCGCGACGGCGACCTGTCGATCATCAAGCACCCGCTCGACGCGCTGGGCATCAACTACTACACCCCGGCCCTGGTGTCCGCCCCCGCCGACGGCGAGCGCGGCCCCCGCCACGACGGCCACGGCGCCAGCGAGCACTCCCCCTGGCCCGGTTCGGAGCGCGTGGCCTTCCACCAGACGCCGGGCGAGCGCACCGAGATGGGCTGGACGATCGACCCGACCGGGCTGCACGAGCTGCTGATGCGCTACAGCCGCGAGGCGCCGGGCGTGCCGCTGTACATCACCGAGAACGGCGCCGCCTTCGACGACAAGCCGGACGCGGAGGGGGTGGTCCAGGACCAGGACCGCATCGAGTACCTGCGCGCCCACCTGGCCGCCGCCCATCGCGCCATCGCGGACGGGGCCGATCTGCGCGGCTACTTCCTCTGGTCGATGATGGACAACTTCGAATGGGCGTACGGCTACAGCAAGCGGTTCGGCGCGGTCTACGTGGACTACGCGACCATGGCCCGCGTCCCCAAGGCCAGCGCCCACTGGTACGGGCAGGTGGCCCGTACGGGTGAGGTGCCCGAGGCGTAGGACGTCACGACCCGGTCGCGGCCGGCGGCCGGGTCGAGCCCGTACCGGCATACGGGCGTGCCTTTCCTCCGAACGGCCCAGTCGAGGCCGCCGCACCTGGGCGGCGACTGGAATGTGCTGGTAAATCTGGCATATCCAGACTCGTCGGCAAGGGTGAGGCATGAGAGCAGAAAAGGGCGGCAAGGGGGAGGGCCTCGCCAACTGGTTCGACGGGCGGGTCGGCCTCTTCAAGATGGGCAAGGCCCAGCTCAGGAAGGTCTTTCCGGACCACTGGTCCTATCTGATCGGCGAAATCGCCCTCTACACCTTCATCATCATCATTCTGACCGGTGTCTACCTCACCATGTTCTTCAACCCCAGCATGCGTGAGGTCGTCTACCACGGCACCTACCGGCCGCTGAACGGCGTCCGCATGTCGGAGGCGTACCAATCCGCGCTGAACATCAGCTTCGATGTGCGCGGCGGGCTGCTCATGCGGCAGATCCACCACTGGGCGGCGATCCTCTTCGTGGCGAGCATGCTCGTCCACATGATGCGGACCTTCTTCAACGGAGCCTTCCGCAAGCCGCGCGAGATCAACTGGCTCTCCGGCGCCGGGCTGCTGATCCTCGGCATGTTCGACGGATTCCTCGGCTACTCCCTGCCCGACGACCTGCTCTCGGGCACGGGGATGCGCTTCCTTGAGGGCGCGATCCTGTCGGTGCCGGTGGTCGGCACCTATCTGGTGTTCTTCATCTTCGGCGGACAGTTCCCCGGCGAAATCATCATTCCGCGGCTGTTCACCTTCCACGTCCTGCTGCTCCCCGGCATCATGCTCGGCCTGCTCGCGGTCCACATGATCCTGCTCGTGTACCACAAGCACACCCAGCACATGGGGCCGGGAAGGAAGAACATGAACATCGTCGGGCCGCCCCTGTGGCCCGTCTACGTCGCCAAGTCCGGCGGTTTCTTCTTCCTCGTCTTCGGGGTCAACGTCGTCATGTCGGCCATCGCCCAGGTCAATCCGGTGTGGCTGTACGGCCCCTACCGCCCCGACCGCGTGTCCACCGACGCCCAGCCCGACTGGTACATGGGCTTCTCCGAGGGCCTGATCCGTCTGATGCCGGGCTGGGAGATCAATCTGTGGGGCCACACCCTGGTCCTCGGGGTCTTCATCCCCCTGATGATCTTCCCGGTGGTGCTGCTGATCATCTGGCTCTACCCCTTCCTGGAGGCGTGGGTCACCGGCGACCGGCGCGAACACCACTTCAACGAGCGCCCCCGCAACTCGCCCTCCCGCACCGCCTTCGGCGCCGCCTGGATGGCCCTGTACGCCGTCCTGCTGGCCGCGGGCGGCAACGACCTCATCGCCACCCATTTCGACCTGTCGCTGAACGCCATCACCTGGACCTGCCGGATCGCCTTCTTCGTGCTTCCGGCGATCGTCTTCGTCATCACCAAGCGGTGGTGCATCGGCCTCCAGCGGCGCGACCGGGAGAAGGTCCTGCACGGCCGCGAGACCGGCATCATCAAGCGCCTCTCCCACGGCGAGTACATCGAGATCCACGAGCCGCTGACCCAGGCCGAGCGGTACACCCTGACCGCCCACGACCAGCAGGACCCCCTGGAGCCCCCGGCGGAGATCGACGAGGCCGGCGTCCCCCGGAAGGCGTCCCGCAGGCACAAGCTGCGCGTCAGACTGTCCCGCAGCTACTTCGGTGACCGGGGGCAGATCCCCAAGGCCACGGTGGAGGAGTACCGCCGCCACCAGGCGGAGCACGAGCCCCACGAGGAGCGCGAGCCGACCCACTGAGGAGTGTGAAGCGGAGCCGACATCAGGGAGCCGACGTCAGGTGTGGGTCGCCCTCATTATGCACGCGCTGCGTGCATAGGCAAGCGCACAGGTTAGGCTGAGCCTTGCGACGAGAGGGGCGAGATGACAGGCCGAAGGCGATGGTCGACCGAGGAGATCCTGGACACGGCGGCGAAACTGCTGCGCACGAGCGACGCCGAGTCGTTCAGCGTGCGGAAGCTCGCCGCGGCGCTCGGGACCGACTCCTCCAGCCTCTACCGCCACTTCCGCAACAAGACCGAACTGCTGCGCGCGGTCGCCGACCGGATCCTCCAGTCCGCCATGGACGGCTACCGCCCCGAGGGCGACTGGAAGCAGCGCATCACGGCCCTCGGCCTGCGTCTGCGCGAGGCTTTCGGCGAGCAACCCCAACTCGCCGCGGTCTGGGGACGCTATGGATCCGGCGGCACCGGGTCCCGGGTGGTCATGGAGGAGCTGCTGCGGGCCCTGCGCACATCCGGCCTGCCCGACCAGGAGATCCCGGCGTGCTACCACCGCCTCGTGATCCTCCTCGCCGCGCTGATCTCCTCCGAGGCCGGCATCAGCACCATCACCCCCGAGGAGTACGAACAAGGCATGGAGCAGTTCCGCGTCGCCGTGCTCGGCGCCGACCCCGAACGCTTCCCCGCCCTGGCCCACTACGCCCGCGACATCCGCCCCCTCGGCGCGGACCGCCGCGCCGCGTTCGAGGAGATCCTCGCCGCCCAGCTCGCCGCCATCGAGGCCCGGTTCCCCTGACGTGCCGCGAGCCGAACCACCGGGCGTAGGGTTTCGGCGGGCACACGGACCACTGCGGTCGACGGCGAAGGGGGCGACGGCGTGCGGGTGTACATCAGCGCCGACATGGAGGGCGTGACCGGTCTGGTCGACGCCGAGGACGTGCAACTGCGCGGCAGGGACTACGAGCGCGGCCGGGAGATGATGACCGAGGACGTCAACGCGGCCGTCCGCGGCGCGCTCGCCGCCGGTGCCACCCACGTCCTGGTCAACGACGCGCACAGCTCCATGCGCAACCTCCTCGCCGACCGCGTCCATCCCGAGGCGGTTCTGGTGCGCGGCAAGCCGAAGCCGATGGGCATGTTGCAGGACCTGGACGCCGGCTTCGACGCGGTGCTGTGCGTCGGCTTCCACTCCCGTGCCGGGACCCTCGGCGTGCTGAGCCACAGCTACATGGGCCATGAGATCGAGGACATGTGGCTCGACGACCGGCCCGTGGGCGAGATCGGCTTCGCCCACGCCACCGCCGCGGCCCTCGGTGTTCCGGTGGTGATGCTCTCCGGGGACGACGCGGCCTGCGCCGAGATGGCCGCCTGGGACGCCGCGGTCGTGACCGCGCCGGTCAAGTACGCCCTCGACCGATTCGCGGCCCGGCTGCGGCCGGTGGCCGAGGCGCGGAAGGCGATCGAGGAGGCCGCCGCCGAGGGGGTGAGCCGGGCCGCGGCGCTCGCGCGTCCGGCGGGTGGTGGCGCCGGTGCGGACGCGGGTGCGGGTGCGGGTGGCATGACCCTGGCCGTGCGCTGGCAGTCCTCCTCCGTCGCGTCCCAGTTGGTGGGCATCCCGGGCGTCACCTTGCGCGACGCGCGCACGGTCGAGGTCAGTGGGCCGGTCCCTCAGCTGTTCCGGCTGTTCGGGGTGTTCATGCGCGTGGCGTCATCGGTGACCGGTCAGCATCCCTACTGCTGAGGCGATGCCAGTGACTTTGCGGTGGGTATGGGACAGCGACACGCCGACACCACGGCGTGTCGCTGTCCCATACTCACCGCAGTCGGCTTCGGACATCAGTCGAAGACCTTCGGCGGTGGCGTCGGGGAGGGGGTGGCAGTGGCGTCGGTGACCGGGGGTGCGCCGGCGGTGAAGTCCGCGAGGGGGCGGCCGTGCTCGACCCGTGCCGGGTGGGGGTCGGTGGCGGCGCGGCGGGTCAGTTCGGCGATGGGGAGTTCGCGGTCGGCTGCCAGCAGGACGGCGTTGCCGAAGCGGCGGCCGCGGAGGACGGCCGGGTCCGCGGTCAGGCATACGTGGGCGAAGGCGGCGCGCGCGGTGGCGACCTGGGCGCGGAGGTGGGCGAGTGGGGGACCGTCCGCGATATTGGCGGCGTAGAGGCCGTCCGGGCGCAGCGCCCGTCGTACCTCGGCGAGGAATTCGACGCTGGTGAGGTGGGCGGGGGTGCGGGCGCCGCTGAAGACGTCGGCGACGATCAGGTCGGCCCAGCCGTCGGGCACCTTGCCCAGGCCCACCCGCGCGTCGGCGCCGCGCACCCGGATCCGGTCGGCGGGGTTCAGCGGGGCCTCGCGCCGTACGAACTGGACGAGCGCGGCGTCCCACTCGACCACCTGCTGGGTGGAGCGGGGCCGGGTGGCCGCGATGTAGCGGGCGAGGGTGAAGGCGCCGCCGCCGAGGTGGACGGCGTGGACGGGGCGGCCGGGCGGGGCGGTGAGGTCGGCGATGTGGCCGAACCTGCGCTGGTACTCGAAGTCCAGGTACGAGGGGTCGTCGAGGTCGACGTGCGACTGCGGCTTGCCGTCCACCAGCAGGGTCCACGCGCGCGGGCGGTCCCGGTCGGGGACGAGTTCGGCGAGCCCGCCGTCCACCGGCGCGGCGACCGGCTCCAGGGCGCGCGCCCGCGCCGCGCCGCGCCCCCGCGCCGCCGTCGCTTTCTTCCGTACGCCCTTCGCCACGTGCCCCAGTATGCGGGTGGGGTGGCGTGCGGGGGCGGGCCGGGGCGCCGGGGCCGGTGGGTCAGCGGCAGCGGTCCACGGCCTCGATCATGCGGGCCGCCTCCCCGAGCGCGGCCCGCAGCTCGGCGGGGTCCGTCGCGCCGGTGTACGCGTCGCCCGGGGGCACCAGCCAGCCGGTGCCGGTCAGCGGGGGCGACACCCCGCTGCCCCCGGCCGCGTCTTCGGCGGCGGCGCCGCCCGTGCTCAGGCGGACCCCGCACCCCGGTGTCTCCGCGCACTCGCTGCCCGGCAGGTCCCAGCGCGCCGCGGTGCCGGCGGGCACCACGAAGCCGAGCGTGTCGCAGGCGTGGTCGTGCAGCACGGGGCCCACGCCGTCGCGTGCGCGGCGCAGGATGTCCACCGCCTCCAGCCCCTGACGGGCCGGCACGGTGACGAGGTCGCAGTCCTGGCACGGGAGATGCTGGGCAGTCGTCCGCGAGCCACTGTTGTCCACTCGGGCCTCCCTCTCCGACGGGTTGCAAAGAGCCCAACGCACGACAGTGTCAACGGCTACGGCCGAATGCCGCCGTAAAGGATGGCAGTTCATGGCAAATCACGGGCGAGATGCCGCGTTTTTCCGGAACGCCCGAGTGTCGGGCGCGCCCTGGCCGGTACGGTTCTCCTCCGCCCACCCGGGAGCCCCGTCAGGACCGTTAGGGAGGGGCCGCCATGACGCCGCTTCCCGCGTCTTCGCCGTCACAGTCTTCGCCGTCTTCGGCGTCTTCGCCGTCGCAGCCCTCGCAAACGTCGGCGCCGCGGCCGAACGCCGCCTTCCGGCGGCTGCGCGGCCAGCTTTCCCCGTCCGAGTTCGCCGCCGCCGTACGGAGGGCCGCGCGGGAGATCGGCGAACAGGTCTCCTGCGACGCCCGCTACATCGGCCGCGTCGAGTCCGGGGCGATCCGCTGCCCCAACTACGCGTACGAGCGCGTCTTCCGGCACATGTTCCCCGGGCGCACGCTGACCGACCTCGGCTTCTCACCGCGCGAGGCGGTACGCGGACGCCGGGCGGGGCCCGCCCCCGGACCCCGGCCGGCCCCCGCCGGGGAGCGCGCCGCCGCGCCGGGCCCTCCCCCGGGCCGCTTTCCAGGCGGCGATCCGCCGCACCCCGACTTCGTGTTCCGGGAGCCGTTCGGCGTCCCCGGCGGCCGGGCCGGGGAGGCGGAGGCGGCGGCCGTCGAGGAGGCCGTCCTCCGGATCCGGCTGCTGGACGACCGGCACGGGGCGGACAGCATCTACCCGCACACCGCCCGCCCGCTGAACGCCGCGTACGCCCTGCTGGACGCCGGGGCCCACCGCCGCTCGATCGCCGACCGGCTGTACGCGGGCGCCGGGGAACTGGCCATCTCGGTGGGCTGGCTGGCCCATGACTCCGGCCGCCTGGCCGACGCCCGCGCGCACTACGCGGAGGCCCTGGCCACCGCGCGGGTCACCGGCGACCCGGCCCTGGAGGCGCACGCCTTCTGCAACGCCGCCTTCCTCGCCCGCGACGCCGGCCGCCCACGCGAGGCCGTCCGGGCCGCGCAGGCGGCGCGGCGGGCGGCGGACCGGCTGGCCTCGCCGCGGCTGCTGTCGCTGATCGCGCTGCGCGAGGCGGGCGGCTGGGCCTGGCTGACCGACCGGACGAACTGCGAGCGGGCCCTGCTGCGGGCCCAGGCGCTCTTCTGCCGCGGCCCGTCCGACGCCGACCCGGAGTGGATGAGCTTCTACGGAGAGGCCGAGTTGGAGGGTCTGGAGGCGCAGTGCTGGTCGGCGCTCGGCGAGTGGGGGCGGGCCGTCGAGCACGCCCGCCGCGCGGTCGCCCTGCAGAGCCCGCACTTCACCCGCAACATCGCGCTCTTCACCACGGAGCTGGCCAGCGATCTGCTCGCGGACGGCGCGCCGGACGCGGCGGCCGTCGCGGCGGGCCGCGCCCTGGAGCTGATGGACCAGGTCAGTTCCTCCCGCATCCGAGCGATGCTCGACGAAACCGCCCGCGTGCTGCGCCCCCACGGCCGCAACGCGACGGTCGCGGACTTCCTCGCCCGCTACGAGACGGTCCCGCGCGGGGCGGCCCGGGTGCGCGTTCAGCCCAGGTGACCCGTGTCGTTCCAGCGTTCGATGGCCGGTTCGCCGTACGCCCAGCCCAGGACCGACAGGGACGTCGGCTCCAGGCGGATCCGCGCCCCGAAGGACACGTCGAGGCCCAGCCAGCGCGCGCCCAGGGTGCGCAGGATGTGGCCGTGGGCGAAGACCAGCACGTCCCGGTCGGCCGAGCGCGCCCACTCCACCACCGCGTCCGCCCGCGCCGCGATCCCGCCCGGCGTCTCCCCGTCCGGGACGCCGTCGCGCCAGATGAGCCAGCCCGGCCGGATCGCCTGGATCTCGGCGGGGGTCATGCCCTCGTACGCGCCGTAGTCCCACTCCATCAGCGCGTCCCAGTCCCGCGCCCGGTCGCCGAACCCCGCCAGCTCGCAGGTCTCCTTCGCCCGCGCCAACGGGCTGGTGCGGACCTCGACGTCCGGCAGGCCCGCCCAGGGCGCGTGGTGAAGGCGCTCGCCGAGCAGCTTGGCGCCGCGCCGCCCCTCCTCCAGCAGTGGGATGTCGGTGCGGCCGGTGTGCTTCCCGGACAGCGACCACTCCGTCTGTCCGTGCCGGGCCAGGAGGATGCGTGGTGCCATGAGGGGGTCGCCTTTCACCGGGTCGGGCACCGGTCGGCGCCGTACGGCCCCATCATCGCTCACCTGTTCCCGAGGCAACCGTGGGGGCGATCCCGGCGTCTTCCTCTGCGCGCACCTGTCGGTCGGAGGGGGATGTCGGGGGATTGAGCAGCGGCGACCCGCGCTTTCCGGACGCATGTCGGGGGCGGTGCGCGAGCCGCTTTGCCTACCCCGTACGGTTGATCGCGCGCCATTTCGTGGCCGCCCGAGTTTTTGGAGAGCGTCCGGATGCCCCAGACCGCGCCCCGCGCCGGAACATGGCAGGGCAGTCGGCCACGTTGGTGGTCCGAACTGCCCTTGATAGCCGTGGTGTACGCGGCGTACTCGGCCGGCCGACTGCTGGCCCGGGGGGACGTGTCGACCGCCGTCGACCACGGCCTGGCCCTCCTCCACTTCGAACAGCGGCTGAACCTCGACTTCGAGACCCCGCTGAACGACCTCTTCACCGCGCACGCCTGGATCGGCATACCCGCCGACTTCGCGTACGCCTCGTTGCACTACGTGGTCACCCCCGCGATCCTGGCCTGGCTGTGGAAGCGCCGCCGGGCCGCCGACTACCGGCTGCTGCGCACCTGGCTGCTGATATCCACGCTGATCGGCCTGATCGGCTTCACGCTGATGCCGACCTGCCCGCCCCGGCTGCTCGAGGCGAGCCACGGCTTCGTCGACACGATGGCGCAGTACAGCTCGTACGGCTGGTGGGGCGGCGAGGCGAGCGCGCCGCGCGGGCTCGGCGGGCTCACCAACCAGTACGCGGCCATGCCCAGCCTCCACGTGGGGTGGGCGCTGTGGTGCGGGGTGGTGCTGTGGCGGCACGGGCGCTCGGTGTGGGCCAAGGCGATCGGGGTCCTCTATCCGCTGAGCATCGCCGTCGTGGTGATGGGCACCGCGAACCACTACTTCCTCGACGCGGCCGCCGGCGCGGCCGTCATGGGGGTCGGACTGCTGCTGGCCCGGCCCGCGCTGCGGCTGGCCGGCCTGATCCGGGCCCGCCTCGGCGCCGCCCGCCGGCCCGACGAGGCCGCCGGGACCACCACCGCCGCGGCCCCCGGGACCGGCACCGCGACCGCCGGAACCGCGGCCGCCGGAACCGCCTCCGCTACCGCCGCGAATGGCACCTCAAACCTCAATGTCGCCTCGAATGTCAGTGACAAGTGCGAGACTGCGGCGCGTGAACGGGAACGGATCCCTCGACAGCAGGGCAGGGACGCGGACGGAAGCAGGAGCGGCGACAGCGGTGGCAGGGAGGCCGGCGCGGCAGCCCGAAGCGGCAGGGGCGGGGAGACCGCCACGGCCGGGGAAGGCGCTGCGGCAGCGGCTCGCTGAGCTGCGCGGCCCGGCGACCACCCCGCACCCCCTGGACGCCCGCGCGCTGGCCGCGCTGGCCGCCAACCCCGGCTGCCGCCGCCGCGCGCTGCTGGACGGGGCGGGCGTCGACAAGCTGGCGCTCGCCCAGGCGCTGGGGTCCCCCGCGGCCTTCGGCCAGTCCCAGTTCGCCCACCAGCGCGGCAACACCTTCGAGGCCCGGGTCAAGGCGGACGGCGGCCAGGCGCTGACGCGGCTGCTGCACGAGCGGCTGCGCGACGGCTCCCCCGCGCCCGAGCCGGGCACCACCACCGTCCCCGACCTGACCGCCGCAGGCCCGCAGGGGCGCACCGCGCGCACAGCGCTGGCCCTGCGGGAGGCCACCGCGGCCGGGGGCTGGGCGCTGCTCGACCACCCCATGGTGAGCCTGGACATCGCGGGCTCCCCCGCCTTCCTCGAGCCGGACGCGGTCGTGGTGCACCCCGACGGCTCCTGGACGGTCATCGAGATCAAGTCCTTCCCGATGGTGGACGGCTCGGCGGACCCGGCCAAGGTGGGCGCGGCGGCGCGGCAGGCCGCGGTGTACGCGCTGGCGCTCGACCGGGTGGCGGCCCTGGCGGGCGCCCGGGTGCGCCACGAGGTGCTGCTGGTCTGCCCGAAGGACTTCTCCAACCTCCCCACCGCGGAGCTCGTGGACGTGCGCAAGCAGCTGGCCGTCACGCGACGGCAGCTGACCCGGCTCACCCGGATCGAGGAGATCGCCGCCACGCTCCCCGACGGCCTCACCTTCGACCTGCGGCTCGCGGACGACGGCCGTACGGTGACCCGGCCGGTGGAGGAGCTGAGGGCCGCCGTGGACGCGGTGGACGCCGCCTACGCGCCGGAGTGCCTGTCCGCGTGCGAGCTGGCCGTCCACTGCCGGGCCCGGTGCCGGGCGGCGGGCGGCGTGGAGTCGCTGGGCCGGGGCGTGCGGGGCGAGCTGGGCGGGCTCACGACCGTCGAGGCGGTGCTCGCCGCCGCGCTCGGCGAGGCCGCGGACGCCGACCGGCCGGCCCCGCCCACCGGCGACCCGGCGGTGGACGCCCTGCGCCGCGCGGCCGCCCTGCGCGCCGAGGCGCTGCGCGCCGCGCCCGCGGCCGTTCCGGCTGCCGGCCCCGCGCCCGCCCCGGGACCCGCTCCTGAGCCCGCCCCCGCGGCTGTTCCCGGACCCGCGGCCGGTCCCGCGGCTGTCCCCGGCCCCGCGGCTGTCCCCGGACCCGCCCAGGGGGCGGCATGTCGCTGATCACGGCCCTGGCCCGGATGGAGGCCGTCCGGGACCGGCGGGCGAGGCCGGTCGCCACGGTCCGCCATCGCCATCTGTCCGACCGGCCGCTGGTCTTCGTGCCGCTGACCACCGCGGGCGAGGCCGGCGCCCCGCTGGGCGCGCTGGTGGGGACCGAGCGGGACGCCCCGCGCCTGCTGGTCGTGGCGCAGCCGCGTGACCGGGACCTGCGGTTCGCGTTCCTGGCGGAGCTGGCGGAGGTGGTGCTCCCGTATGTCGACTCGTACGCGGACGACGTCGATCTCGAGGAGCGCAAGGAGACCGACCCGGAGACCGGCAAGAAGGTGCCGGTCCAGGTCGAGCTGTGCGCGGACGCCCCGCAGCTGCTGGTGCCCAGCGGCGCGGGGGTGGAGTTCGTCCGGCTGCTCGGCCGGTCGATGCGGTTCCGGCGGACGGCGGAGCAGGACCCCGAGACGCCGTTCCCCGCGCCCGCGCGGGTCCCGCTGCTCGGGCGGTGGCTGACGCACTACGGGGAGCGGTCCCGGGTGCCCGGCTCGTGTCTGCTGCAGGCGATGACCGACCTGCTGACCCGGCACTGGGCGACCGGCCAGAGCCATCTGGAGGACCAGCACCTGGGCGCGCTCCTGGCCTGGATCGACCCGCCGGACGGGATGCCGGGGGACGAGGCGGCGCTGCGCGCCGAGTCGGAGCGGGACGCGGGCGGGCAGCTGCTCTGCCCGCCCGCCGGACCCGCCACCGACCCGGCGTTCGACAACAAGCTGCTGGCCCCCGCGATGGCCCGGTACGACGCGGCGCGGATGGCGGTCGCCGGCGCCGAGGACGGGGCCCGCGCCGAGCGCCACCTCGCCGAGCTGCACCGCGCGGAGGCCGAGATCCGCGAGCTGATCGCGTCCCAGATGCGGCCCACCTGGGACGCGGTGTGGCGGGGTCTCGACCTGCTGCGCGCCCTCCCCGAGGGGGCGCGGGTGGCCGAGCGGTGGAAGCGGGACCGCTGGTCGTACACCGGGCACCGGGACCGGGTGCGCGCCGGGGAGCCGCCGCAGCCCAGGGTGGACGACGCGGTGACCGCCGCGCAGAAGCTGGCCGCCCGGGAGACGGCGCAGGCTCAGCTGGAGGCGCAGGAGGCGCTGGACGACCCGCTGGTGATGGCGGGGCGGCGGCTGGCCGGAGAGGCGTTCGCCGGAGAGGTGGCCGAGGTGGTCATGGCCTGGTCGGAGACGAAGGTGCCCCGGCCGCGCCCGCTGGTCACGGTCCGCACCGGGGACCGGCCGCACCTGGCCGAGGGGGTGAAGCTGTATCGCGTGCTGCCCGACGGCAGGACGCAGACCGGGGAGTTCGCGGGCTACGCCGAGCCGGACGGCCCGGACGGCCCCGCCGACCCTTCCGAACCGGACGGCCCTGCCGGACCTGCCGATCCGGACGAAGGCGCCGAACCCGCCCGCCCGGGCGACGTGCCGGAGGGCGCCGAGGGCGCGCTGGTGGTGCGGCTGACCGGCGGCATGGGGCGGGGCAAGACGCCCGAGCAGGGGTCGGTCCCGGAGCCGGGCGACCGCGTGTGCTGGACCCTGTTCGAGCACGCCCCGCGCGGCGGCCCGGAGCTGCCCGACCCGGAAGCCACACCCTGGACCCACGGTGGCCCGCCCGAGGCGGCCGTGGCACAAGCCCCCGACCCGGTGACCGAGGAGGACCTGCTGTGACCGCCCCCCATCCGGCCACCGGAGGCGCCCCGGCCCCGGGAGGCACGCCCGGCGGGGCCGCCGACGGCGAGGCGTTCGACCCGGCGGCGGCCGCCGCCCGCGCGACGGAGGCGATCCTGCACGACACGCTCCACGGCCCGCACCGGGGCGTGGTCGTGGACTCCCCGCCCGGCGCGGGCAAGTCGACGCTGGTGGTGCGCGCGGCCCGGGAGCTGGCGGCGGCCGGGCGGCCGCTGATGGTGGTCGCGCAGACCAACGCGCAGGTGGACGACCTGGTGGACCGGCTGGCCCGGGAGGACCCGGAGCTGCCCGTGGGGCGGCTGCACAGCAGCGAGCCGCACCCGTACGACCCGGTCCTCGACCAGCACCCCTCGGTGCGCGCCTCGGCCAAGGTCGCCGACCTCGCCGGGCTCGACGTGGTGGTCTCCACGGCCGCGAAGTGGGCGCACATCAAGGGCGTCGAGCCGTGGCGGCACGCCATCGTGGACGAGGCGTACCAGATGCGGTCGGACGCGCTGCTGGCCGTCGCGGGGCTGTTCGAGCGGGCGCTGTTCGTCGGCGACCCGGGGCAGCTGGACCCGTTCAGCGTGGTGGGCGCCGACCAGTGGGCGGGCCTGTCGTACGACCCGTCGGCGAGCGCGGTGAGCACGCTGCTCGCGCACAACCCGCAGCTGCCGCAGCACCGGCTGCCGGTGTCCTGGCGGCTGCCCGCGTCCGCCGCGCCGCTGGTGTCAGACGCCTTCTACCCGTACACGCCGTTCCGCAGCGGCACCGGCCACGGCGACCGGCGGCTGCGCTTCGGCGTCCCCTCCGACGGCTCGGGCCCGGACCGGGTGCTGGACGAGGCGGCCGAGTCGGGGTGGGGGCTGCTGGAGCTGCCCGCCCGGCGGACGCCGCGCACCGACCCGGAGGCGGTGGGGGCCGTGGCCCTGGTGGTGCGGCGGCTGCTGGACCGGGGCGGGGCCGCGGTCAGCGAGCGGTCGGCCGATCCGGTGCCGCTGACGGCGGACCGGATCGCGGTAGGCACGGCCCACCGGGACCAGGCGGCGGCCGTCCGGGCGGCGCTGGCCGGCCTGGGGGTGGTGGGGGTCACGGTCGACACGGCCAACCGCCTCCAGGGGCGGGAGTTCGATGTGACGGTGGTGCTGCACCCGCTGTCGGGGCGGCCGGACGCGACGGAGTTCCACCTGGAGACCGGCCGGCTGTGCGTGCTGGCGTCCCGGCACCGGCACGCGTGCGTCGTGGTGTGCCGGGCGGGCGTGGCCGAGCTGCTGGACGAGCACCCCTCGACCGAGCCGGTGCAGCTGGGGGTGACGGTGAAGTTCCCTGACGGGTGGGAGGCGAACCACGCGGTCCTGGCCCACCTCGCGGAACACCGCGTCAGCTGGCGGCCGTGACCCCGCCCGGGCGCCTGCCCCGGCTCACTTGGCGGAGCGCCGTGTCATCCGGCGGCCGTCGGGTATGTCCCAGGCGCTCTTGCCCCCCGCGCGACAATGGGGGGAGAGAACGAGACAGCTCGGCCAGATAAGGCCGTCCGGCGGCGTCGCCGCGGGACGGCCCGAGGACCCTGGGGGTCCGACGACTCATGAGGAGAGATCACATGCCCGAGCCGCATCCGGCTCAAGGCCCGCACGGCACCGCGCCCCGGCGGCTGAAACCCGCACCGCTGCTGTTCGAACCCGCCGCGGCCGTCGCGGACGAGGCGCACTTCTTCGACCTGGAGTCGATCGAGGACCCGCGCGAGCTGCTGTCCCGCTCCACGGAGCTGGTGCTCGCCTTCCGCGCCGCCACCGACCGCGCCATGGAGTTCCAGGCGATGGCGGCGGCGCAGCTCGCCGATCCACGCCGGTTCGACCGGCTGACCCCGGCCGTGATCGCGGAGCGCGCGGAGTGGACCGAGGACTACGCCAAGAAGATGGTCGAGTTCGGCCGCGAGCTGATGCGGGGCGGCGACGCGAAGGAGTGAGTCCGGCGTCTTTCGCCGGACGCGTGGCCGCCGCTGGCCGGTGGCATATGCGGGCGGAAGATACCGCACCCCCCATCGTCACGTACCGGTTTTACCTCATTCCCCTCCGTAGTCTCCTCCACCGGTAAGTGTAGAAACATGAGCAGATGGCCTCGGGACTCACATCACGCCGCCGCCTACGTCACCCCCGCCGGAGCCGACTGGCTGGCCTCGGCCAGTGCCTGCCCGCGTAGCGTGCACGCGCTGTGGGCCCAGTCGCCCTCCGTGCCGGTCACCCTGCCGTGCGGCACCGCCTTCGACGTGGTCAGCATGGACGCGCTCTTCGGCCGCCGGGTGGTGAGCCGGTTATGGACCGACGGGCCGGGCACCGGCCCGGTGGCGACGCAGCGCGACCGCGTCATGCTGTTCGCCGCTCCGGGCGCGGCCCGGCGGCTCGGCGCGCTGCTCGGCTGGGAGGAGTGGGCGGCGACCGCGCCGCCGCTGCTCTGCTACGGCTGGGGCGACGCGGTGACCGTCCCGCCCCCGTATCCGCAGGAGACGCCCGCCCCCGCGAGCACCGGCCGGTGGCTGGTCGCCCCGGACGTACGGCGGCCCTGGCTGCCCGGCCCCGAGGCGCTGCTGTGGGCGTGTGTCCGGGCGGCCCGCGCGGCCTCCCAGCTCCTCGGCCGCACGCCTGTGACCAGCGCACCCGCCGTTTTTCCGGGCTGAGGGATACGGATTTTCACTCCGCCGGATCCGGGTGCTAAGGTCTTCTACGTCAGCAGGCGCCGCTAGCTCAGTTGGTTAGAGCAGCTGACTCTTAATCAGCGGGTCCGGGGTTCGAGTCCCTGGCGGCGCACCGACAGTGGAAGGCCCCCTCGTCACGGCGAGGGGGCCTTTCGCGTGGCGGCGACCGCCACGGCCGAGGGGAAGGGGAGACGCGCGATGCCGACGGGAGTAGCCCTCCGCGACGCCCGCGAGCAGCTGTTCGACGCCGCGGAGCGGGTCCTGCTCCGGGACGGGCCGAGCGCGCTGACCAGCCGGGCGGTGACCACCGAGGCGGGCTGTGCCAAGGGGGTCCTGCACCGCCACTTCGCCGATTTCGACGCCTTCCTCGCCGAGCTGGTGCTGGACCGGATCGCCCGGATCGACGACCAGGCCGCCGCGCTGCGCGAGGCCGCCGGGACCGGCACCGTCGCCGACAACCTCACCGGCGCGCTGAGCGACCTCTTCGAATCGGTCGCCGTGGCGATCGTCAGCCTGATCACGTTCCGGGACGACCTGCGCGCCCGGCTGCGGCAGGACAGGCCGACCGGCGTCCCGCTGCTGGCCGAGGCCACGGCGATGATCGCCGCCTATCTGACCGCCGAGCGCGACCTGGGCCGCGTCGCGGCCGACGCGGACGTCGACACGCTCGCCCCCACCCTGATCGGCGCCGGGCACCTGCTGTTCGCCGACCGGCACGGCGCCCCGCCCGGGGCCGGGGCCGTCCGCAAGGTCGTCACCACGGTCGTCGGCGGCGTCCTGCGGGAACCGCCGTCGGCGTGAGGCGGCCCTACGAGGCGCCTGCCGGCGTGCGCTCCGCCGCCTCCCGGATCTCGTCCAGGAGCTGCGCCTGACGCAGCACGACGGCCGGGCCGGCCACCGCGTCCTCCCCCTCCGGCGTGTCCTCCCCCTCCGGCGCGTCCCCGCCGTCCCTTACTGCCGTGACCGCCGTGACCGCCGTGACGGCCCGGGCGAAGGCGGCCAGGGTGTTCGTCACCTGGTCGTCGCGCTCCACCGGCAGCTCCTCCTCGCGGTCGGCGCGCCGCAGGCGGATCCGGGGGCGGAAGTCGGCGGGCGGGGTGTAGGCCCGCTCGACGGTCAGCCGCCCCTCGGTGCCCCACAGCTCGTACATGGCCACGTACGGGTGGTCGAGCCCGAAGGTCAGCTGGGCGGTGACCCCCTGGGGTGTGCACAGCACGGCGGCGCCGGAGGTGTCCACCCGCCGCCCGGCGCCGTGGCTGAGCACCGCGCCCGCGACCCGCAGGCCCGGGCCCAGGAAGTGCAGCGCCGCGCGCACCGGATACACGCCGACGTCCCACAGCGCGCCGCCGCCGAGAGCCGGGTCGTAGCGGATGTCCGAGTCGTCGAGCCGGGGGATGGCGAACGCGGCGTGCAGGGCGCGCGGTTCGCCGATCGCGCCCTCGGCGAGCGCCGCGCGCACCGCCTCGTGCTGGCGGTGGTGGACGAACATCACGTTCTCCCGCAGCACCAGACCGCGCTCGCGGGCGAGGGTCAGCAGTTCGGCGGTGCGCGCCCGGTCGGTGGTGAGCGGCTTCTCCGCCAGCACGTGCTTGCCCGCGCGCAGCGCCGCCTCCACCCACCGCGCGTGCAGGGCGGCGGGCAGCGGTACGTACACCGCCTCCACCTCCTCAAGCGCCAGCAGCTCCGCGTATCCGGTCACCGGTCGGCAGCCGTACTGCCGCGCCGTCTCCACGGCCCTGGCCCCGTCCCGGCTGGCGACCGCCACCAGCTCGGTGCCGGGCGCGGCCGAGATGGCCGGCAGCATCCGGCGCCGCGCGAAGGCGGAGCAGCCCAACACACCTATGCGCAGTTCCGCGTCGCTCATCGGCCGTCCTCTCCCATCGCCGCCAGACAGGCCAGCAGCGTACGCGCCTGGACGTTGACGTAGTGGCCGTGCCGGACCAGAGAGCGCAACTGGGCCGGGGTGACCCAGCGGTAGCCCGGCGGCGGGTCCAGCGGGGCCCGGTCGGTCTCCACGACCAGGGTGCGGCTCTCCGCGTTCAGGAACCGCCCGCCCTCCTCCGAGTGCACCGCCTCGTAGCGCACCCGGCCGCCCGCGTCCTGGACGAGGTCGAGGAAGGGCGGTCGGTGCTCGGGCGGCAGCCGGTCCCAGTTGCCTGGGGTGCACTGGACGGTGGGCCCCAGCTCGACCGTGTCCAGGAAGCCGCCCTCGACGCGCGCGTGCGCGAGCACATGCAGGACGCCGCCGAACCGCCGCGCCACGAAGGCGGTGATCCCGGTCCCCACCGGCTCGAACAGCGGCTGGGTCCAGCTGCTCACCTCCCGGCTGTCCGCCCGCACCGACACCGCCACGACCTTGAAGTACCTGCCGTCCTCGTGGTCGATGGACATGTCGCCGCGCCGCCAGCCGGGCACGGAGGCGAGCGGGACGCGCTCGGTGCGCAGCGCGCGCCGCGAGCGCTCGCCGGTGAACCAGGACCGCAGCTCGGCGTCGGTATGCAGCGCCGAGGTGCCGGGATCGTGGTCCGGCACACAGGACAGCACCGTGCGCGCGTCCATGTTGACGACCAGGTCCCGGTGGAGCAGCGCGTTGATCTGACCGAGGGTCAGCCAGCAGAAGTCGTCCTCCAGCGGGACCTCGTCCAGCGCCTCCACGAGCATGTTGCGGTTGCTCTTGCGGTAGAACCACGAGCCGTGTTCCGACTGGAGGGTGTCGGCGACGACCCGGCCGCGCCCGGGCCGGACGAAGTAGTCCAGGTACTTCACGTCCTGGCCGTTGTGCACCTTGGTGTAGTTGCTCCGGGTCGCCTGCACGGTGGGCGACAGCTGGAGCAGATTGGGGTTGCCCGGCTCCATCTTGGCCTGCATCAGGAAGTGCAGGACCCCGTCGAACTCCTTGGCCAGGATGCCGAGGATGCCCACCTCGGGCTGGACGATGATCGGCTGCCGCCAGCGGGGGTACGGGCCCTCGTCGGTGGCCGCCGACAGCCCCTCGACCGTGAAGAAACGCCCGCTGCGGTGCGTCAGATCGCCGGTGTCCTCCTGGAACGACCAGCCGTCGAGACCGGCGAACGGGATGCGGTCCACGGCGAAGTGGTGGGCCCGCCCGCGGGCGGCGAGCCAGCGGCCGAAGTCCTCGGTCCGCAGGTGGGCGCCGTGGCTCTCGGCGGCCGACCGGGCCAGCCGGGCAGTCAGGCCCGGGTCCTCGCGGGGCCGCGGTACGGGGCGGGTCGGCAGGCCGGTGGTCAGCACGGGGCGGCTCCTCGGTACGGGGAGGGGGCGGGCGGTGTGGCCGGGCGCGGTGGTGTGGCCGGTGGCGGTGGTGTGGCCGGTGGCGGGTCGGCCCGGCCCGGGTGGTCCGGGTTGGTCAGCCGGGCCACCGTCTCCTCCGGCCCCGGCAGCGCGAGGATCTCGGCGCGCAGTCCGCGGGCGGCGGCGGTGTACGACGGCCGCTCCAGCAGCTCCGACAGCGCGGCCAGGACGTGGGCGGCCGAGGTGTCCGCCGTCAGGAGGCGCCCGGCGCCCGCGAGGGCCAGCCGCGCCCCGTTGAGCTGCTGTTCCGGGCGCGGCGCTACGACGAGCTGGGGCACCCCCGCCGCGGCGGCGGCCACCACGGCCGCACCGCCGCCCTGGTGGACCACGGCCCGGCAGCCCTCCGGGGGCCGGAGCTGCGGCCACGCGGCGCCCGGCCCCGCCACCACCTGTACGCCCTGGGCCTCGACCTGGCGCAGCGCGGCCCGTACGGCCTCCGGCGGGCCGTCGGCGTCGTCCCACGCCAGGCGGATCCGCGACACGGCACCGGGCGACTCGCCGTCCCGGCGGGCGGGGGCGGTTCTCTCGGGGGCGGCGGCGAAGCGGACCGGGGTGCGGCGCACCGGCGCGGGCAGGGCCAGACTGGGCGGGCAGGGGTCGAGCCACAGGTCCGGCTCCCGCGCCGGATCCACGCCGTAGCGCCGCATCAGTCGGGCGTAGCCGGGCAGCGGGGGGCCGTGGAGGTCCTGCCGGTCCAGCCGGAGCACGGCCGCGCTCCCCCACATCTGGCCGACCGCGGGCACCCCGAGCACCGCCGCCGCCACCGTGCCCGCGTACGCGCTCGCGTCGTGCACCACCAGTGCGGGCCGCCAGCAGCGGGCGAAGGCCACCAGGCCCTGGACCATCGCCTCGGCGATCCGCACCTGTTTGTCGCCGAGCGCGCGGAGCAGGCCGCGCTGCTCCGCGCCGAGCTCGGCGGGGCGCAGCGGCCAGTCGGCGGGCCACCGTCCGCGCAGCCGGGGCGCCGCGCCGGCGGCCCCGGCCGCCTTGGGCAGGGTGCCGACCGGGACGGGCACCAGACCGGTGCGGGCCACGGCCGCCGCACAGCCGGACGGCACCGCGACCCGCACCTGGTGGCCGGCCTCCTCGAACGCCCGCGCGAGCGGCACCATCGGGGTGAGATGCCCACCCGAGGACCAGGTGGTGAACAGAACACGCAACGGGACTCCTCCGGAGATGCGAGAGCCGGAAGTTCAGGAACGGCCGGGAGTTTCGGGAGCCGGACGTGCGAGGACAGCCGGACGTACGAGAGCCGGAAGCGAGAGCCGGGGGCGCGGGAGGAGGAGCGCATCGTGGCTCACCGCCCGCCGGACACCGTCAGCACCTCGCCGGTGATGTTGCCGTTGGCGGCCGAGCACAGGAACAGCAGCGCGCGGGCGATGTCCTGGGGTGTGCTCAGCCGCCCGGTGGGCGTGGCGGCCAGCTCCCGCTCCCGGACCTCGCCCGGCAGCCCGGCGATCACCCGGTCCGTCGTGGTCAGGCCCGGGCACACCACGTTGACCAGCACCCCGTCGCCGCCCAGGTCCCACATCAGGCTCCGGGCCAGGCCGTGCAGCCCGGCCTTCGCGGCGCCGTAGAACTCCTGGCCGCGGGCGCCGGCCAGCGCGTTGTGCGAGGAGACCAGGGCGATCCGGCCCCAGCCGCGCTCGCGCATCCCCGCGACCGCGCACTGGACCGTGCGGATCGCGGGGGCGAGGTTGTCCGAGACGACCGGCAGCCACTCCTCTTCCCGTACGTCCTCGAACCGCTCGCGCGGCCCCCGTCGCGACCCCCACCGCCACGCGTTCGCCACCAGCACGTCCAGCGCGCCCCAGCGCCGCTCCACCGCGGCCACCACCCAGCGGGGCGAGGCTGGGTCGTCCAGCGCGTACGGCACGGCGAAGGCGCGCTCCTCGCCGGCCTCCCCGGCCAGCTCGGCGGCGAACTCCTCGGCCGTCTCGCGCCGGTGGCGGTAGGCCACCGCCACCCGCGCGCCCTGCCCGGCGAAGGCGCGCGCCGCGGCCCGCCCGATGCCGCCGGTGGCGCCGGTGACCAGGACCGTACGTCCCTCAAGGCCGAGGTCCATCACGCGCGGGCCGCCACGAACTCGGTGATGCTCGCGATGACGTAGTCCAGCATCTCCTCGGTCAGGCCGGGATAGACGCCGACCCAGAAGGTCCGCTCGGTGATCAGGTCGCTGTTGGTGAGGTCCCCGGAGACCCGGTGGGGCAGCCCGGTGTAGGCCGGGTGGCGGGTGAGGTTGCCCGCGAACAGCAGACGGGTGCCGATCCGCCGGGACTCCAGGAAGTCCACCAGCTCGGCGCGGCCGAACGGGGCGCCCGGCGCCACCGTGATCACGAACCCGAACCAGCTGGGGTCGCCGCGCGGGGTGGCCTCGGGCAGCAGCAGGTGCGGCACGCCGTCCAGGCCCTCGCGCAGCCGCCGCCAGTTGCGGCGGCGCGCCGCGCCGAAGGCGTCGAGCTTGGCCAGCTGGGTCAGCCCGAGCGCCGCCTGGAGGTCGGTGGCCTTCAGGTTGTAACCGACGTGGGAGAAGATGTACTTGTGGTCGTAGCCGGCGGGCAGCGTCCCCATCTGGTAGTCGAAGCGCTTGAGGCACTTGTTGCTCTCGCCCGGCTCGCACCAGCAGTCCCGGCCCCAGTCGCGCAGCGACTCCACGATCCGCGCCAGCGCCAGGTTGGAGGTCAGCACACAGCCGCCCTCCCCCATCGTGATGTGGTGCGCGGGGTAGAAGCTCACGGTGGTCAGGTCGCCGAAGGTGCCGGTGAGCCGGCCGTCGTAGCGGGAGCCCACCGCGTCGCAGTTGTCCTCGAGGAGGAACAGCTCGTGCCGCTCGGCGAGTTCCGCCAGCTCCGTGGCAGGGAACGGATTGCCGAGCGCGTGCGCCAGGGCGATGGCGCGGGTGCGCGGGCCGATGGCGTCCGCGACCCGCTCCACGGTGGTGTTGTACGTGCGCAGGTCCACGTCGACGAAGACCGGCACCAGCCCGTTCTGCAGGATCGGGTTGACGGTGGTGGGGAAGCCGGCCGCGACGGTGATCACCTCGTCGCCGGGCCGCAGCCGCCGGTCCTCCAGGTGGGGTGAGGTCAGCGCGGCCACGGCCAGCAGGTTCGCCGAGGAGCCGGAGTTCGTCAGATGCGCCTTGCGCAGCCCCAGTTCGCGGGCGAAGGCCGACTCGAACCTGCGGGAGCTGCGCCCAGCCGCGATCCGCATCTCCAGGGCGGCCTCCACCAGCGCCACCCGGTCGTCCTCGTCCAGCACCGCGCCGGACGGCCAGATCTCGGTGACTCCGGGGACGAACGCCCGGCCGGGCTCGCGCTCCAGCTCCCGCTCCTGGTGGTATTTGCGGACCTCATCGAGAACAAGCGCCCTGTGGTCGCTCATCGCCACGTCCTTCCTGCCCGTCACCGCTCCGCCCGGCCCTTCCCTCCGGACCGGACCCTGCCGCCGCCGGCTCGAACCGTCCTCGACACCCGGTCGGGCGGCAGCCCCGCGGCGACCAGCTGGTCCCGCAGCGACCGGTCGGCGCGGTAGCGCGGGCGCCAGCCCAGCAGCCGCCGCGCCGCGGAGATGTCCATCAGCTGCCAGTCGGGGCCGCCCGGAGCCCCCGGAAGGCTCTCCGGGCGGTTCTCCGGGCGGCTCTCCGGGCGGGCGCGGTCCTCCTCCACCAGCGGGACGTCGAGCCCGCTGAGCGCGATCATCCGCTCGACGAGTTCGCGCACCGGCGCCGCCCGCCCCGAGCCGATGTTGACGATCCAGCCGCCGGTCACCGACGGCCGCGGCGCGGTGGCCGCCGCCAGCACGGCCTGACCGACGTCCCGGATGTCCACGAAGTCCCGCCGCGCGTCGAGGGGGGCCAGCCGCAGGGCGGCCTCCCCGGACCCGCCGCGCGCCGCCTCGGCCAGGTGGCGGGCGACCCGGCCGAGCAGGCTGGCGCTGGACGCGCCGGGCCCGTGGACGTTGGCGATCCGCAGCACCGTGCCGTCCACCGCGCCGGCCCGCGCCGCGCGCAGCACGGCCTCGGCGCCGAGCAGCTTGGTGCGCCCGTAGGCGGAGCGGGGGGCGCAGGGCAGACCCTCGGTGATCGCGGTGCCGGGCGCCGCCGGCCCGTACTCGTGGACCGTGCCGAGCTGGATCAGCCGCGGCCGCCGCTCCAGCACGGCGACGGCCTCCACCAGGCCGCGCACCAGCCCCGCGTTGGCCGCCGCGAGGTCCTCCTCGGCGCCGCCCCAGGCCAGACCGGCCGCGTTGACCACGACGTCCGCGCCCGCGCCGGCCAGCACCCCGGCCAGGCGCGCGGAGGGCCCGCGGGTCAGGTCCAGGCGGATGTGGCGGCCGCCGGGGACCTCGGCGGCCGGCGCCCGGGAGACGGTGAGCACCCGCGCGCCCTCGGCGTCGAAGACCTCGCCGACCCGGCGACCCAGCGAGCCGGTGCCCCCGAGTACGACGACCGACAGCCCGGCAGCCTGTGACGACCCCATCGGCGTCTCCTCACGGCATTTCGTCATCCGATCACGGCCCCGCCATCGTCCTCGCCGTGACTCGAGTCCTCCTCGACCCGCACCGCCTACCGTCCGGCGGCCATGGAGATCCATGAGACCGCCGTGCCCGACGCCTACCGTGTGGTGCCGCGCCACCACACCGACGCGCGCGGCAGCTTCTTCGAGTCGTACGCGTACGACGAGCTGGCCCGGCGGACGGGCCATGTGTTCGTCCCGCTCCAGGTCAACTACTCGGTGTCGGCGCGCAACACGCTGCGCGGGCTGCACGGGACGCGGCTGCCGCCCGGCCAGGCCAAGTTCGTGTCGTGTGTGCGCGGGGCGCTGCTCGACGTGGTGGTGGACCTGCGGCTGGGGTCGCCGGCCTTCGGCGCGTACGCCACCCATCGGCTCGACGCGCGGGAGGGGACCGCGGTCTACGTCGCCGAGGGCCTCGGCCACGGGTTCGTGGCGCTCACCGACGACGCCTGTATCAGCTATCTGTGCTCGACGCGGTTCGTCCCCGGCACCCAGATCGACATCCAGCCGCTGGACCCCGCCCTCGGGCTGCCCTGGCACCTCGGGCTCACCGACGAGCCCCTGATCTCGGAGAAGGACGCCGGCGCCCCGTCCCTCGCCGAGGCCGCCGACCAGGGACTGCTGGCCACCTACGACGCCTGCCGCGAGCTCTACGAGCGGCAGCTGCGCGCCGCGGGCGCCACCGGGCCCGCCGCGCCCCGGTCGCCCGCCCCGCCCCTGGTGCCGGCCCCGCCCCCGTCGCCCGCCGTGCCGTCGGCGCAGGCCCTCGCGAAGGCGTCGAGGACCCGCCGGTAGTAGCCGGGGCCGAAGCCCATCCGGGCCGTCTGCGGGACCAGGGCCCGCAGTTTCTCGGTGGAGATGACGTGCTGGGCCCCGGCCTCCCGGTACTCCCGCCGCGCCGTCAGACCCAGCCGCCGTTCCAGGTGGTCGACGATCCGCTCGACCGGAACCGCCTCCCCCGAGGCCACGTTGACCGTCTCGCCCCGCAGGTCCCGGGCCAGCAGCAGGTCGATGACGCGCACCACGTCCACCACGTCGATCAGGTCCCGCGCCGCGCCCCGGTGGATCCGGACCCGGCCCTCCCGCATCTGCCGCACCAGCGCGGGCAGCAGCTGGTGCGGCGGCTGCCCGGGGCCGACCAGATGGCCGAGGCGCAGCACCAGCCAGTCGGCGCCCGAGGCGTGCAACTGCCGCTCCAGGCCCAGCTTGTGCGCCCCGTACGGGGTGCAGGGCACGATCGTGCTGTCCTCCCGGCCGGGGCCGTCCACCGCGCCGTACATCCCGGTGGCGGCGGTGGAGAAGAACAGCAGCCGCCGCCCGGTGGCCCGGCAGTCCCGCGCCACCTCCCGCAGCAGCGCGGCCTCCCGGGCGAAGTCCGCGTCCGAGGTGCCGCTCGCCCAGGACACGCCGGCCGCGAGGACCACCGTGTCCGGGTGCTGATGGGCGATCGGCCGAAGGCTCCGGGCGAGGAAGCCGTTTCCCACAATCTCCATGCCACGTCCTGAGTGAGAGTCGGTGCGGTCGGTGGGTGGGTGGGGTCCGCTCAGCCGGGCACCGGCAGCGGGCCGGGGCTCGGGCTCACGGCCAGCTCTTCCAGGTGGGCCACCAGCTCCGAGGGGTGGGGGCCGCGGGCCATCTGGTCCTGGAGCCGCAGGGCCGCCGCCCGGTGGGAGGGGTCGCCCAGCAGCCGCCGGGCGGCCGCGCGGATCGCCGGGACGTCCGCCGTGGCGTTGGGCAGGGCGATGCCCGCGCCGGCGGCAGCGATCCGGGCGGCGATGGTCTCCTGGTCGAGCCCGCAGGGCAGCATCAGGTGCGGCACGCCGGCGGCGAGCCCGGTCATGGCGCAGCCCCCGCCGCCGTGGTGGACCACCAGGTCGCAGGAGGGCAGCAGCAGATGGAGCGGGGTGTGCTCGAGCAGCCGCACCCCGGGGGGAAGGGGGCCGAGCCGCGCCCGGTCGGCGCCGGTGACGGTGAGCAGCACCTCGGCGTCCAGCTCCGCGAGCGCCTCGACCACCTTGGGCACGGCGAACGACCCGGGCCCGAAGGTGACGCTCACCGAGGTGCCCCACACCACGCACACCCGGGGCCGCCCGGTTCGGCGCTCGCTCGCCTCGGGGAGCGTCAGCAGCCACGGGGGCATGGCCCCGGGCCCGTTGTAGGGCACGTGGCGCACGGGGAGCCGGCGGGCGACGGCCAGGGGCGGGGCGGCGCCGGCCGGGCAGGGGTCGATGGCGTACTCGTACGTCTCGCGCCGCAGCGCCCCGACCTCGTAGCGCTGGAAGGCGCGGCTGATGTCCAGCGGCACCAGGGGCACGCCGCGCACCCGGTCGTCGGGGCCGACCGGGCCCCACAGGTGGAGCAGCGCGGGCACCCCCAGCACCCGCCCCACCAGCGGCCCTTCCAGGCTCAGCAGGTCGTGGGCCACCAGGTGGGGGCGCCACCGGCGGCCGAAGTCCACCGCCGCGTCGGTGGAGCGGTGCGCCATGTCCACCAGCCGCTCGTGGTGGTCCCGCAGCCAGGCGCCGGGTTCGAACTCGTCCAGGGAGGCGACGGGCCGGCCGGTGACGGGGTGCGGGGGAAGCTCCCGGTAGGGCCAGCGCCCGCCCTGGGCGGCGGAGTAGTTGAGCAGCCGGGCCATGAAGGTCAGGTCGGGCGCGTCGAGGAGGGCGAGCGGGGTGAGCCCGGCCCGGCCGACCGGCTCCGCCTGGCTCGGCGCGCACACCACCCGCACCTCGTGTCCGGCGGCCTGGAGCGCCCAGCCCAGCGGCACCATGGAGAACCAGTGGCCGGGCCAGTTGGACACCACGAACAGCACGCGCAGGGGGGTGTGGGGGTGCCGCATCAGGAGTCGCCTCCCAGGACGTCGGGCCGGGCTGGGTGTTGTGGCCGCGTGGGCAGTTGCGGCCGCGCGGGCTGTTCGGGCCGGGCGGGCTGTTCGGGCCGGGCGGAAGCGGGGGTTCCGACGACGTGCAGCACCGGGCGCAGCCCCAGCGCGGCGAGGGCGTCGCGCGGGCGGTCGGCGGCGGTGCCGCGGGCCGCCGCGTAGCCGTCGGGGCGGATGAGCAGCCAGCCGCCGGGCTCGGTGCCCAGATCGGCCCGCAGCCGCCCGCCCGGGTCGGCCAGCGGCCCCGGCACCCCGGTCGCGGAGGTCGCGGGCACGACGGTGCGCACGCTCAGGTAGCCCCCGTACGCCTCGGCGAGCGCGCACAGCGACGGGTGCTGGTCGGGGGTGGCGAAGGCGAGCAGGGTCCAGCCGGGGCGGGCCAGTTCGGCGGTCAGCTCCCGCCAGCCGGGGCTGCCGGCCGCCCGGCGCGGCCCGACGGTGGCCACGCGCGTGCCCGCCGTCTCCCCGAGGACCGCGGGCCCGGTCCGGTAGGTCAGGTCGAGCGCGGTCATCCCGCCCATGATCCGCCGCTGGAGACGGGCCTTGACCGGCGGCACCGCGCCGACCAGGCCGAAGGCCGCGCGCAGCAGCGCGGCGGCGGTACGGCTCCTGAGCTGCACCAGCGCGGTGGCCAGCCGGGTGGAGCGCAGCAGCCGCTCGCCGACCGGCACCCGCTCGGCGCCGTAGGAGTCCAGCAGCCGGGGGCCGGCCTCGCCGCGGATGACGGCGGCGAGTTTCCAGGCGAGGTTGACCGCGTCCTGGACGCCGGTGTTCATGCCCTGTCCGGAGGCGGGGCTGTGCACATGGGCCGCGTCGCCCGCGACGAACACCCGGCCCGCGCCCATGCGCGGCACCATGCGCTGCTGGATGGCGAACACCGACACCCAGGTGGGGGTGTGCACCCGCGCGGCGCGGCCGGTGCCCGCCCGGATCTTGGCGGCGAACCGGCGCGCCACCGCCGCGTCCTCGGCCTCGCCACCGCCGTAGTCGACGTCGGTGGTGTCCAGCAGCCGCCACTTGCCGGGCTCGGGGAAGGGCACCATCATCACGGTCCCGGCCCGGGTGCGCATCCAGTGGATGCTGTCGCGCGGCAGGTCGCAGTCGACCACGGCGTCGGCGATCAGCCAGGTCTCGCTGGAGTCGCCGATCAGGGGCAGGCCGAGCCCCTTGCGCACCGTGCTGTGTCCCCCGTCGCAGCCCACCAGCCATCCGGCGCGCGTCTCGGCCACGCCGCCGTCGGCGTGGTCCAGCCGGGCGCGGACGGCGGTGCCCAGGTCCTCGAACCCGGTCAGCCGCACGCCCCACTCCACCTCGACGCCGTGCCGGGCGCAGGCCCGGCGCAGCACCTCCTCGGTGATCACCTGGTCGACCATGAGGGTGAAGGGGAAGCGGGTGGGCAGCCGGCTGTAGTCGGTGTCGAGCCGGATGAGGCGGCGGCCGTTCTGGTGGAGGGTGAAGTGCTCGACCCGCTGTCCCCTGGCGAGCAGTTCGGCGGCCACGCCCATCTGGTCGTACGTCTCCAGGGTGCGCGCGTGGGTGGCCAGGGCGCGGCTGGTGGCGGCCGGGCCGGGGGCGGCGTCGATCAGGCGCACCCGCACCCCGTGCCGGGCCAGTTCATGGGCCGTGGTGAGCCCCACGGGCCCGGCGCCGACCACCAGCACCTGGGTGTCGAAGTGGTCCCGCGGGTGGCCGGCCTCCCGGGGCCGCGGGGCGTCCGCGGGGCGGTGCTGCCGCACGGGGCTCATCCGCGCGTCGCCCCCTTCGGGTACTTGGCGGCCTTCCACCAGCCGGGGTTGTCGCGGTACCAGGCGACGGTGGCGGCCAGGCCGGTCTCGAAGGGCACGCGCGGCGCGTAGCCCAGCTCCTCGCGGATCTTCGTCTCGTCGAGGGAGTAGCGCAGGTCGTGTCCCTTGCGGTCCGGGACGTGGCGCACCATGCGCGGCTCGGCGCCGCACAGCTCCAGCAGCCGCCGGGTCAGGGCGGCGTTGGTGTACTCGTTTCCCCCGCCCACGTTGTAGACCTCGCCCGCCCGGCCGCGGGTGAGCACGAGGTGGATGGCGCGGCAGTGGTCCTCGACGTGCAGCCACTCGCGCATGTGGGAGCCGTCGCCGTAGAGCGGGACCCGCTTGCCCTCCAGCAGGTTGGTGACGAACAGCGGGATGAGCTTCTCGGGGTGCTGGTACGGGCCGTAGTTGTTGGAGCACCTGGTGATCGACACGTTGAGGCCGTGGGTGCGCCAGCAGGCGCGGGCGATCAGGTCGGAGGCCGCCTTGGACGCCGCGTAGGGGGTGTTGGGGGCGAGCGGCCACTCCTCGGTCCACGATCCGTGTTCGATGGAGCCGTAGACCTCGTCGGTGGACACGTGGACGACGCGGGGCACGCGGGCGCGCAGACAGGCGTCGAGGAGGATCTGGGTGCCGCACGCGTTGGTGGTCACGAAGTCGGCGGCGGCCTCCAGGGAGCGGTCGACGTGCGACTCTGCGGCGAAGTGCACCACCGCGTCGTGCCCGGGCAGCAGGTCGCCGAGCAGCGCGGCGTCGCAGATGTCGCCGCGTACGAAGGTCAGGCGCGGGTCGGCCGCCGGGAGGCTGTCCCGGTGTCCGGCGTAGGTCAGCTTGTCCAGGACGGTGACCCGGGCGCCCTCGCAGCCGGGGTAACCGTCGGCGAGCAGGGTGCGCACATAGGTGGAGCCGATGAAGCCTGCGCCGCCGGTGACCAGGATCCTCACGCGGCCACCTCGATACGGGTGTGGTCGCCGACGACGAGCCGGTGGCGGCCGGTGGCGGGGAGGTGGGGGGTGGACGCGGCGGGGGGCGGGGGGAAGGTCCCGATGGCGGCGGAGCGGCCGATGACCGAGCCGTAGAGTCCGCGCACCCGGCACAGGGAGGCGCCGTCCAGCACGATCGAGTCGTCCAGCCGGGTGTCGCGCAGCACGCAGTCGCCGCCGACCGAGGTGTACGGGCCCACGTGGCTGTCCTCCACCAGCGTGCCCGCGCCGATGACGGCCGGCCCCTCGATCCGGGAGCGCACCACCCGGGCGCCGGGCTCGACCACGACCGGGCCGGTGATCTCGCTGGCCTCGTCCACGTCCGCGGCGACCGAGCGGGTGAGGGCGCGCAGCACCTCGCGGTTGCAGTCCAGGACGTCCTCGACACGTCCGGTGTCCCTCCAGTAGCCCGCGTACTCGCCGGCCCGCACCGTCTCGCCCCGGTCCACCAGCCACTGGAGGGCGTCGGTGATCTCCAGCTCGCCGCGGGCGCTGGGGCTGATGGCGGCGACGGCCTCGTGGATGACGGGGGTGAGGAAATAGACGCCGATCAGCGCCAGGTCCGTACGCGGCCGGGCGGGCTTCTCGACCAGCCGCAGCACCGAGCCGTCCGCCGCCACCTCCGCGACCCCGAACTCCTGCGGGTCGGGGACCTTGTGCACCACCACCTGGGCGGCCGGCCGCCGGGCGCGGAACTCGGCCGCGAGGTCCGCCACCCCATCGGGGAGCATGTTGTCGCCGAGGTACATCACGAAGTCGTCGTCGCCCAGGAAGTCGCGGGCGATGGCGACGCAGTGGGCCAGCCCGAGCGGCTCGGCCTGCGGGATGTAGGTGATGCGCACGCCGAGGGCCGAACCGTCGCCCAGCGCCCCCGAGATCGCCCGGAGCTGGTTGCCGACGACGATGCCGACGTCCGTGACCCCGATGTCGCGGATCGCGGTCAGGACGTGTTCGAGGACCGGCTTGTTGGCGATGGGGATGAGCTGTTTGGGCATCGAGTAGCTGAACGGGCGCAGGCGGGTCCCCGACCCGCCGGACAGCACGAGAGCCTTCATGTAAGTCCTCCCTTAGCGGACAGCGGGAGCATGTGAGCGTCCGGTCGAGGACCCCTCGAAGACGGGTGAACCCGCCCCCGCGTGCCCGGGTGTGCCGGCGTGTCGCGCCGTGTACCGGGCTTCGAGGCCGACTTGAGCCGGCTTGCCGACCATCTCCCGGGTCCCGCACATCGTGTGCGGCGTCTCCGGAGAGAGGGTCCATGCGCTGGGAGAACATCCATATCGCCGCGGTCGGCACCTGGCTTCCCGAGCCGGTGGCCGTGGAGGCCGCCGTACGGTCGGGGGAGCTGACCCCCGAGCGGTGCGAGGTCTTCGGCTACCGGTCGGTGCTCGTCGCCCCCGAGGGGATCGCTCCGCCGGACATGGCCGTGCACGCCGCGGAGACCGCGCTCAAGCGCTCCGGCGTCGCGCCCGAGGAGTTCGGGCTGCTGCTGCACGGCAGCCTGTGGTTCCAGGGCCTGGACGTGTGGCCGGTCGGCTCGTACATCGCGCAGCGCACCGTGGGCCGTACGGTGCCCGCGCTGGACGTGCAGCAGCGCTGCAACATCGGGGTCGGCGGGATCGAGCTGGCCGCGAGCCATCTGGCCGCCGGGGCGCGCGGCTCCGCGGTGATGCTGACCACCGCGGACCGCTGGGACGGCCCGGGGGTCAACCGGTGGTCCCTGCACGAGGACCACGTGTACGGGGACGGCGCCACCGCCATGGTCCTGTCCCGCCACGGCGGGTTCGCCCGGCTGCTGTCCACGGCCACCGTGGCCGACAACTCGCTGGAGGCGATGGCGCGCGGCGACGAGCCGTTCCACCCGGTGTCCCCGGCCGCCCACACCCCGCTCGACCTGACCCGCAGGTCCCGCCAGTACAAGGCCGAGCACGACGAGGACGAGGCCGCGCTGCGGCACGCCCGGGTGATGCTGCAGGCCAAGGTCAAGGCGCTGGCCGCCGCCCGGATGCCCTCCTCGCGGCTGGCGCGGGTGGTGATCCCGGCGACCGGGCGGCGCAAGGGCGACTACCAGCTGCACCACCTGCTCGGCGTGGAGGAGCGGCAGACCACCTGGGCGTACGGGCGCACCACGGGCCACATCGGCGGCGGGGACCTGGCGGCCGGCCTCGCGCACCTGGTGGAGACCGACGGCGTCCGGCCCGGCGACCGGGTGCTGCTGTTCGGCGGCGGGTCGGGGTTCACCTGCACCACCGCCGTGCTGGAGATCACCGAGGTCCCGCGGTGGACCTGACCGCCGCCGCCCGCCCTCCGGCGGCCGCGCCCGGCCCGCCCGGCACCCTCGGCGCCCTGCTGGAGCGGGCCGCCGCCGCCCGCCCGGACGCGCGGGCGGTGCGGGACCGCGCGGGCGCGTGGACCTACCGCCGGCTCGACGGACACGCGCGGGCGTTCGCGGCCTGGCTGGCGGAGCGGGGCGTACGGCGCGGCGAGCGGGTGCTGGCCCGGGTCGGCAACCGGCGGGAGTTCGCCGCCATGCTGTTCGGCACGGCGCGCCACGGGGCGGTCTTCGTCCCGGTCAACCCGGCCATGCGGCCGTTCCATCTGACCCAGGTGGCGGCGGACTGCGACCCCGCGCTGGTCGTCGCCCGCGCCGACGACCCGGCGACGCTCGCGGCGCTCCGGGAGGCCACCGGCCGCCCCGTCCACGAACTGGACGCGGTGTGGCGACGGGTGGAAGGGCTGCGGCCTCCGCCGGACACCGCTGCCGTGCCGCCGCGGGTGTCCCCCGACGACCTGGCGCTGCTGCTCTACACCTCCGGGTCCACCGCCGCGCCCAAGGCCGTGATGTGCCCGCACTCCTCCGTCCTCTTCGCCGCGCGGGCCATCGCCTCCCGGCTCCGCTACCGCGCGGACGACGTCGTCCTCGCCGCCCTCCCGCTGTCCTTCGACTACGGGCTCTACCAGATCCTCCTGGCCGCGCTCGCGGGCGCCGAAGTGGTGCTGACCGAGCCGGACCGCCATGTCGGGCTGCACGCCGTCCTGCGCGAACACGGCGTCACCGTCGTCCCGGTGGTGCCCTCGCTCGCCGAGATGCTGCTGCGGCTGGCCGGGCGGGAGCGCTCCGCCGCCGCGCCGCCGCCCGTCCGGCTGTTCACCAACACCGGCGCGGCGCTCACCGCCCCGCTCGTGGCGGGCCTGCGGCGGGCGTTCCCGGGCGCGGCGGTGGCGCCGATGTTCGGCCTCACCGAGTGCAAGCGGATCACCGTGCTGAAGCCCGACGGCGACCTCGCCAAGCCGGGATCGGTGGGCACCGCCCTGCCGGGCACGCGCGTCGCGATCCTGGACGAGGCGGGGCGGCCGCTGCCCCCGGGGCACACCGGACAGATCGCGGTCCGCGGCCCGCACGTCATGCGGGGCTACTGGCGCGCGCCCGAGCTGACGGCGGCCAGGTTCCGCCCGGATCCGGCCACCGGCGAGGTGACCTTGCACACCGGCGACTTCGGCCACCTCGACGAGGACGGCCACCTGTACTTCCACGGGCGCCGCGACGACCTGTTCAAGCGCCGTGGCGTGCTGACCGGGGCGCTGGAGATCGAGGCGGCGGCCCTGGACATCGACGGCGTCACCGCGGCCGCCGTCCTCCCTCCCGGCCCGGACGCGGACCTGACGCTCTTCGCCGTCACCGAGCTGACGCCCGGGCGGGTGCTCGGCTCGCTCGGCGAGCGTCTCGAGGGGTCCAAGGTGCCGGCCGTCTGCCGGGTCGTCCCCGCGCTCCCGCTGACCCCCAACGGCAAGACCGACAAGCAGCGGCTGCGGCGGATGCTCGACACCCCCCAGCGGTAGGGGCTCGCCCCCCGCGGTAGAGACCCGCCCCCAGCGGTAGAGAGAAGAGAGAACAGCCATGCACTCCGACCCTTCCACCCCCTGGGAGCGGCAGTTCGAGGAGCTGGTCCTCGGTGTCCTCCCGCGCCACTCCCGCCACGCGCCGCTCGACCCCGCCCTCGACCTGAAGGCGGCCGGGCTCGACTCCATGGCCACCGTGGAACTCCTGGTCCGCCTGGAGGAGGCGTACGGCGTGGACTTCCCCGACTCCGTGCTGAGCGGGGAGACCTTCGCCACCCCCGCCGCGCTGTGGCGTGTCCTCACCACCCAGCGCGCCACCGCCGCTCCCGTTTCCGGCGAGGAGGAGGCCCCATGCGCGTCCTGATGACGACCACCCCCTCGCCGTCCCACCTCGCCCCGATGATCCCGCTCGCCTGGGCGCTGCGGGCCGCCGGCCACGACGTGCTGGTGATGGGCCAGCCCGACATCCAGAGGACGGCCCACTCGGCCGGGCTGAACAGCGTCAGCGTCGGCGCCCCGTACCACGGCAACGACTCCGTCCTGCCCTATCTGCCCCCGGGCGTCCGGCCCCTGCAGGTCCTGGGCCGGAACAACCGGGAGGTCCTGCCCGGCGCCGCCAAGGTGTACGCCACCCACGCCCGCTACATGATCCACGCCTATCTGGAGGTGGCCCGCGCGTGGCGGCCGGATCTGGTGGTGGGCGAGCAGTTCGACTACACCTCGCTGATGATCGGCGGCGCCCTGGGCGTCCCGGCCGTGCACCACCGCTGGGGCGTTGACCCGCTGACCGGCCCGGCCCGGCCGATCGCCGCCATCTTCCTGGACGGGCTGTGCCGCCGGCTCGGCATGGACGGCCTGCCGGAGCCGCACGCCGTCCTCGACCCCTGCCCGCCCGCGCTCCAGGCCCCGGACGCCGCGCCCGGCACCCCGATCCGCTTCGTGCCCTTCAACGGCGCCGGCACCAGGCCGGACTGGGTCACCGAGCGGCCCGCCGCCCGGCGGGTCTGCGTCACCCTGGGCCGGCAGACCCTGGTGACCAACGGGCTGCCGCTGTTGCGCCATGTGATCGAGGCCTTCGACGGCCTGCGGGACGAGGGCGGCGCGGAAGTCGAGGCCGTGGTGACCGTCGACTCCCGCTTCCGGGACCAGGTGGGCACGGTGCCCCCGGCCGTACGCCTCGTCGACCCCACCCCGCTCAACCTGTTCCTCCACACCTGTGACGCGGTCGTCCACCACGGCGGCTGCGGCAGCGCGATGACGGCGACCGCGGCCGGTCTGCCCCAGCTCGTCCTGCCCCAACTCCTGGACCAGTTCACCGTCGGCGACGCGCTGGCGGACGCGGGGGCCGGGATCGGCCTCGACACCGCGGCGGCGCAGGACGACCCGGAGCAGGTGCGCGCCGCGGTGACCGCCCTGCTCACCGACGAGGCATACCGCAGCGCCGCCGACCGTCTCGCCGAGGCCGTACGGGACATGCCCTCGCCCGCGCGGGTGGCCTCCGACCTGGAACAGCTCGTCGCCACCGGCCAGTCCCCCGCCGGGGCCCCGGCCCTGGCCGCCGCCTCATGAGCCCGGAGCCCGACCCGCCTGCAAAGCCCGGCCAGCCCGCCAACCCCGCCCCGCCCGCAAAGCCCGGCCAGCCCGCCGTGCCCGACCCGCCCGCCACGTCCGACCCGCCCGCAAGGCCCGACCCGCCGCTCATGTCCGAGGGGCAGATCCAGCTGTTCTCGCTGGGCGCCCTGCTGACCATGCTGCTCTCGCTGCTCGACGAGAACATCGTGGCCAGCGCCGCCTGGCCGATCGCCCGGGACCTGGACCCGGGCGGCGGCGTCGGCGCCATCCCGTGGCTGGTCACCGCCTACGCGCTGGCCGCCACCGCGTCCCAGCCGCTGTACGGGAAGCTCAGCGACACGCTCGGCCCCCGCCGGGTCTACCTCTGCTCCGTCCTGCTCTTCCTCCTCGGCTCGGCGCTGTGCGGAACCGCCCCCCACATGGGCGAGTTGATCGCCTTCCGGGCCCTCCAGGGGCTGGGCGGCGGCGGGCTGATGAGCCTGACGCTGATCATCCTCGCCACCGTCTACCCGCCCCGGCAGGGCAGCGGCGGCGGGGGCATGGGCATGGGCGGGGGTCTGGTGGCGCTCGGCATCCTCGCCGGCCCCCTGTTCGGCGGCTTCCTGACCCAACACCTGTCCTGGCGCTGGATCTTCTACGTCAACCTGCCGCTGGGCGCCGTGTCCGTCGCCATCACCCTGGCCACCCTGCGGCTGCCGCGCGGCACCACCGGCCACCGCGTGGATGTGACGGGCGCCGCGCTGGTCACGGCGGGCGCCACCGGGGCGCTGCTGCTGGCCGAGTGGGGCGGGTCGCGCTACGCCTGGTCCTCCGCGCCGGTCCTCGCGCTGGGCGTGGCGAGCGCCGCGCTGCTGGCCCTGTTCTGCTGGTGGGAGACGCGGGTGGCGGAGCCGATCCTGCCCATGGCGCTGTTCCGCGACCCGGTCTTCCGGATCGCCGCCCCGCTGCAGTTCCTCGGCGGTTTCGCGGTGCTGGCCGCGCCGCTGTTCATCGTCGCCTATCTGCAGATCGCCCGCGGTGTGCCGGCGGACGAGGCGGGGCTGCGGCTGGCGCCGGTGGCCGCGGGCGTGATGGTCGTCATGGGCGTGTCCGGGCTGGTGATCACCCGCCTCGGCCGCTACAAACCGGTGCTGGTCGTGAACACGGGCGTCGCCGCGCTCGCCCTCGCCCTGTTCTCCACGGTCGACTCCCGCACCCCGGACCTGACGCTGGGGCTGCTGCTGGTGCTGCTCGGCGTCGGGCTCGGCGGGGTCGTGCAGGTCGTGCTCCAGACGGCCCAGGCCGCCGCGCCGCCCGGCAGCCTCGGCGTCGTCACCACCGGCACCCGCTTCTTCCTGATGCTCGGCAAGGCGTGCGGCGCCGCCGTGCTCGGCGCCGTCCTGGACCACCGCTCCGGCGAGGACCCGGGGACGGCCCACGGGGTGCACGCCTACGTCCTGGCCACCGACACCGTGTTCCGCTGCGCCGCCGGGGTGATGCTGGCCGGCCTCGTGCTCGCGCTCCTCATCCCGGACGTGCGGCTGACCGCCGCCGGCCCGCGGACGGCCGCCCCCCGCACCTCCCCCGCAGACGCCCCGCAACCGTCCACCTGAGGAGACCAGATGCGCGTGATGATGATGTCCACCCCCGTGTCCTCCCACTTCTCGCCGCTGGTGCCGCTGGCCTGGGCGCTGCGCGGCGCCGGACACGAGGTCCTGGTGGCCGGTCAGCCGGATGTGATGGGCCCGGCCCGGGCGGCGGGGCTGAGCGCGGTGAGCATCGGCGACTGGTTCCACGTGGACGACCTGCTGCTCGGCGGCCTCCCGGAGGGGAAGCGGCTCATCGAGTCGCTGGGCCGCCCGGCGTCGGAGCAGGTGGCCGGCGCGGCCCGGATGTGGATGGTGCACACCAAGTACCTGCTGCCGGACTACCTCGACTTCGCCCGCGCCTACCGCCCCCAGCTCATCGTCTCCGACCTGCTGGAATACACCGCGCCGATCCTCGGCGCGGTGCTGGGCGTGCCGGTGGCGCACCACCGCTGGGGCGTCGATCCGTACACCCGCCCCGCGCGCCCCGCGGCCCGTCTGGCCCTCCAGGGCGTGTGCGAGCGGCTCGGCCTGGACGGGCTGCCCGACCCGACCGTGCTGCTCGACCCCTGCCCGCCCGCGCTCCAGCTCCCGACGGCGGAGCCGGGCACCCCGATCCGGTACGTGCCCGCGGGCGTCGGCGGCCCCATGCCGGACTGGCTGCGGGAGGAGGGCGACGGGGGGGCGGACTCCGGGCGCCGGCGGGTGGCCGTGTCCATGGGGCTGCGCACCCTCGTCCTCAACGGTGTCCCGCATCTGCGGCGGGTGTTGCGGGCCTTCGAGGGGCTGCCGGACCTGGAGGCGGTGGCGACCGTGGAGCCGGAGTACCGCGAGGAGCTTGGCCCGGTCCCGGACAACGTACGGATCATCGACCCCACCCCGCTGCACCTGCTCCTCGGCAGCTGTGCGGCGGTGATCCACCACGGCGGGGCGGGCACCGCGCTCACCTCCTCGGCCTTCGGCCTGCCGCAGCTCGTCCTGCCGCAACTGGCCTGCATGTTCGCCACCGGAGACCGGCTGGCGGCGGCCGGCGCGGGCATCACCCTTGACGACGCGGCCCGCCAGGACGACCCCGAGGTGCTGCGCGAGGCCCTGACCACGCTGCTGTCCGGGCCCGGCTACGCCAAGGCGGCCGGGGAGCTGCGGGAGGACATGGAGCGGATGCCCGCGCCCTCGCGGGTCGTCGCCGACCTGGAGCGGCTGGCGGCGCAGCCGGTGTGAGGGGCGGCCAGGTGCGAGGGGCGCACACGAGAGGGCCGGCCCCGCCGGGGGTCGGCCCTCTCGTGTGCGCCACTTCTCTCAACCGCTCACGCCGCTCTGCCCGACGCTCACGCCACTCCGTCCGCCGCTTATGCCGCGCGGCTGGCCGCGCCCTCCATGGAGGCCTCCGCGATCACCTCGTAGAGCTCGTCGTCCGGTCCCGCTCCGGCCTCCGCCGCCTCCGCGTCCCGCAGCCGCACCAGGCTCACCCGGCCGCCCTCGCGGCGGTCGGAGGCAATGACCGAGCCGGACACGAAGCCCTCGCGGCGGGAGGCGGCGTCGAGCCGGGCCAGCAGCTCCTCCTCCGTCGCCTCGCCCGGCTCGTGGGACGCCACCACGCAGTACTGCCCGACCCCGTCGCCTTCCGCCGCGCCCGCCGCCGCGAGCACCGGCCCGTGGTCGTTGACGAGGTCGGCGAGCTCCATCAGCCCGGCGGCCGTGAGCAGGAGGAAGTCCGGGACCATGACGGCGGCCTTGTACGCGGAGTTGTCCCGCCACTCGGTGACGATGACATGCCGGTCCGGGTGGTCGGGCGAGCGCAGCAGCGAGGTGCGCAGAAAGCCGTGCTGGGTCGTCATGTACTCGCGGTAGCCGTCGAACGCCTCCTCGAAGGCCGCGGTGTCCTGCTTGTGCCTGTCGGTGAGCTGGAAGCGGGCGACCACCGTCACGGGCGCGGGGCCGTGCTGCTTCTCCGGCATGGGTTGACCCTTTCGTCTGCCTGGTCTGCGCCGTCCGAGATACGGATCGACGGATTGCCGTACGCGATGCGGTGAAGGACCTTGCGGTACAGGGGGGTGTGGCGCAGCACCCGGGCGAGCCGGGGGCGCACCCGGGTGGCGAGCGCGCCCTGCGAGAGCATGGCCTTGCTCTGCAGGGTCTGCAGCCTCATGACGGCCGCGATGTCGGGGGCCCGCCGCTCCTCGAAGGCGGCGAGCCGCGCCGCGCCGGTGTCGCCCGCGGCCAGCGCCCCGGTCAGCACCGGGTGCAGCACCACCGCGTCCTGGACGGCGAGGTTGATGCCCTGGGCGCCGATCGGGCTGTGGGTGTGGGCGGCGTCGCCGATCAGCACCAGCCCGTCGTCGGCCCACCGCTCGGCCCGCGAGGAGAAGACGTCCAGCAGGCTGAGGTCGCGCTGCGAGCGGATCTGTTCGCGGATGAGGGGGGCGTACGGCGGCACGGCGCGGCAGAGCTGCTCCCTGACGTGGTCCAGACCCCGCCCGGCGATCTCGCGGTAGCCCTGGTGCGGCAGGGTCCAGCCGATCTGGATGCGGTCGGGCCACGAGGCGTAGACGAGCACGGGGCTGCCGCCGGCCCGGAACACCCGCACATCGCGCGGCGGCCCGCCCCCCGGCCCTCCCCCGGCGGGCCCGCCCGCCGCGAGCTTGAACCACAGCACGTCGTGGTCGAAGGCCTCGGTGCGCCCGGCCCCGATCCCCGCCAGCCGGCGGACCCGCGAATAGCGGCCGTCCGCGCCGACGACCACCCGCGCCCGTACGGTGCACGGGCCCGCCGGCCCGGCGGCGGTGACGCCGGCGACGCGCCCCTCCCGGCGCACCAGGCCGCCCACCCGGCGCCCGTCCAGCCACCGGAAGCCGGCGAACGGGCGGCAGTGGTCGAGCAGTTCGTCGAGCACATGGGCCTGCGGGATGCTCAGCAGGTGGTCGTACGGCGCGGGCAGCAGCCGGTAGTCGGCCTCCAGCAGCACCCGGTCGCCCTCGACCAGGCGGAACCTGTCGTGCTCGTGTCCGCCGCGCGCCCGGGCCCCGGCCAGCACGCCGAGCTCGTCCAGCAGCGCCATCGCGCCGGGTTGCAGGATCTCGCCGCGGAACTCCCGGTGGTGGGCGCGGGTGCGCTCCACCACCGTGACCCGGGCCCCGGACCGCAGCATCAGCAGCGCCAGGACCAGCCCCGCCGGTCCGCCGCCGACCACGCACACATCGGTGTCGTACTCCTCCTGCGCCACCCTCGCTCCCCTCCCGGTCGCCGACGTTCCCCTTACGCGCGCGGGTCCCTTACGCGCGCAGGCCCCTCACGCGCGCAGGCTCCTTACGCGCGCAGGCTCAGACCGCCGTCGGCGGTGATCACCTGGCCCTGGATCCAGCCCGCCTCGGCCGTGCACAGCAGGGCCACCACATCGGCCACGTCGCGCGGCGTGGTGAGCCGGCCGCCGGGGGTGCGCGCCGCGAGCGCCGCGGCGGTGGCCGGGTCGGGGGTGTCCGGGCCCTTGTCGAGCTTGGCGGTGGCGACCGCGTTGACCGCGATCCGGCGGCCCGCCAGCTCCACCGCGAGATAGCCCACCAGGCTCTCCAGCGCCGCCTTGGCGATCCCGGGGCCGACGTAGCGCGGCACGGCCCGGTGGGCCCCGCTGCTGGACACGGCGACGATCCGGCCGGGTCCGCCGGCCATGAGGTCGGCGATCGCGGGGGCGCCGTACAGCAGCGGGTCGAGGGCCGCCGACATATCGGCCCGTACGTCGTCGGGGCGGGCCCCGACGGCCGGCATGGGGTGCCAGGAGGCGGCGCTGTGCACGAAGATGTCCAGCCTGCCGTACTGGTCGCGCACCGCGGCCAGCAGGGCGTGGAGCTGCTCGGGGCGGGTCACGTCGGCCCGCCGGGCGACGGCGCCGCCCCCCAGCCCTGACAGGTCGCGCAGCGCGCGTGCGGCGTCGGCGTCGCTGTGCGCGTAGTCGAGGATCACCTGGGCGCCCGCGGTGGCCAGCTTGCGGGCCACCGCGAAGCCGACCCCGCGCGTCGCCCCCGTCACCAGCGCGACCTTCCCGTCGAGCCCCAGGGTGTCGGGGCGCGCCGGCTCGGTCGGCTCAGCCGCCCCGGCCGGCTCCGCCCGCTCGGCCTGTTCGCCCCGCTCGGCCTGCTCGGCCGTCTCAACCGACACGGTCCGCCGCCTCGGGGCTCGGGGCGTCGACGCCGGCCGCCCGGGCGGCGAGGTGTACGGCGCGCTCGGCCGTTCCGGTGGCCGGGGCGTCGGCGCGGGAGGCCCGCCAGGCGTCCGTGTCCGACCACCAGGTGACGAAGGTGTAGTGGCCGGGCCTGGTCAGCGACCGGCTGAGGTCGGCGTGGCGAAAGCCCGGCCGCGCCGCCAGGGCACGCGCGTACTCCCGGTAGGACGCGTCGAAGGCGTCCAGGCTCGTCTCCTCCACACCGAGCCGCTCGACCACCACCACCGGCGCGCCCTCCGCGACATCGCGGCCCGCCCGCAGCACGTTGCGGGACGGGTCGGCCGCCACGTCCACCAGCTCGTGGAACTCCTTGGCGTGCGACTGGAACACCTCGCTGCCCCGCACCCGCTGGAACGCCTCGGGCGAGCGCCACCGGCCGAGGTTGACGTACACCCCGGGGCGCTCCACCAGCCGCACCGCCTGGTGCGAGTCGAAGCCCTCCTGGGCGCGCATCCAGGCCACATGGTCGAGGAAGCGCCGCTCGAACTCGGCGGCCAGGCCGGGCTCCTTGAGCGTGAAGGTGTTGATGACGGTGAACAGGCCGGTCGGGTGGTCCGGCGCGCCGGGTGACGACATGGCGGTACGGCCTTCCTGAGGGGCTCGGGTGGGGACGGGGACGTGCGGCGCGAGGCGGGCGACGAGGTCGTCGCGCAGGGCGCGGCGCGACACCTTGCCGCCCGCGTTGCGCGGGATGGCGTCCACCACCTCGATGTGGTGGAGCCGCTGGTAGTACGGGAGTCGCTGGGCCACGGCGGCCGCCACGGCCTCCGCGACCCGCTCGCCCGCGCCCGGCCGGAGCACCACCAGCGCGGCGGGGACCGCGCCCCGCGCCGGGTCCGGCAGGCCGAGGACCACGGCCTCCCGGACCGGCTCCTGGCCGAGCAGGACCTGCTCGATCTCCGTGGGCGCGACGAGGAAGTTGTCGCATTTGAACGTGTCGCCGAGCCGGTCGATCAGGAACAGCCGCCCCTCCTCGTCGATCCGGCCCACGTCGCCGGTGGAGAACCAGCCGCCGTCCTCGAGGCCGGTGCCGTCCGGGCCGCCGAGGTAGCCCTTCATCACCTGCGGGCCGCGCACCTGCACCTCCCCCACCGCGCCGGGCGCCACCACCGTGCGGCGCTCGACGTCCACGACCCGGCACTCGGTCCCGGCCACCGGGCGGCCCACCGAGCCGGGCACCGGGCGGGCGGGGTCGTCGCTGTGGGTCAGCGGGGAGGTCTCGGCGAGCCCGTACCCCTGGAAGACCGGCACCTCGAACCGCTCGGCGAGCCGCGCCGCGTCCCGCACCGACAGCGCCGAGCCGCCCGACGCGATCTGGCGCACGGTCGTCAGCGTCATTCCGTCCAGGGCGGGGTCGGTGGCGAGCCGGGCGAGGCGGACCGGGAGGCTGTAGAAGTGGGTGGCGGAGTGCCGGTTGGCCGCCGCGACCGCGTCGCGCGGCTCGGGCGCGGCGCACAACACCTGGGTGGCGCCCGCGCACACGGCCGAGTTGAGGTGCATGGGGTGGTAGGTGGGCAGGTGGTTGAGGGTGACGGAGCGGCCGCCGACGCGGTGTGCCTCGGCGGTCTGCGCCGCGTTGACGACCAGGTTGCGATGGGTGAGCCGGACGGCCTTGGGCAGCCCCGTCGTACCGCTGGTGAACTGGACGCACACCACGTCGTCGGGCCCTGCCGCACGGTGCGGCCGGACGAGCGTCCTGGTGCCCAGGACGTCGTCCAGGCGGGGCACGCCGGGGTGCTCGTCCGGGGCGACCGGGCCGATCAGCACCGCCTCGCGCAGGGCGGGCAGCCGGTCGCGCACCGCCGCGAGCCGCGCGTACAGCCCGGCGTCCACGAACGCCAGCCGCGCCCCGCTCACCGACAGGGTGTGCACCAGCGCGTCCTCGCCCAGCAGCGGGTTGACCACCGCCACCACGTGTCCGCCGCGCGCGGCCGCGTAGTAGGCCACGGCGAAGTCGGGGTGCAGCACGGCGGCGACCGCGACCACCGCCTTCCCCCGCCCCGGCAGCGCGCGGTGGATCGCGTACGCGGTGCGCGAGATCCGCAGGTCGAAGCCGGCGAAGTCCAGCGTCCGCCGGCGGCGGCCCGGGGCCTGGCCGCCCCACACCAGCGCGGTCCGCGCGGGGTGGGCCCGGGCCGCCTCGGCCGGCAGCCCGTCCAGCCGCACGGCCGTGCCGCTCCGCTCACCCACGGGCCGTCGCCTCCGCGAACTCCCGCGCGTGGCGCAGCGTCGTGGTGCTGTTGGCGCTCAGCGCGCGCTGCACATACGTCCGGGCGTCGGCGACCGTCCGGCCCGGGCCGAGGACCCGCTCCACCGCCCCGGGGTCGAGGATCACGGTGTGCCGGGAGGTGACGGCCGCGCCGTCGCCCGCCGGGGTGATCGTCCAGCTTCCGGTGTGCGCGGTCATCAGGGCGGGCACGGTGGTCTGCTTGTAGACGATGCGGTCGGGGGCGAAGCAGACCCGCACGGACTCGGTGGTGTGCACGGATCCGTCGGCCGTGCGGGTGTCCATCGCCATCACCTGGACGCGCGGCTCACCGCCCCCGCCCGTGTCCCGACCGGCCGTGTCCCGACCGCCCGTGTTCTGGCCTGCCGGGTCCTCCTTGAGGTCGAGCCGGGACACATGAGGCAGCCGCTCGGGCCACAGGTCGGCGCGGTACAGGTAGTCGTACACCAGCGCGGGGTCACCGGTGGTGAACACCGTGTCCTCGAAGGAGAACTCCAACTCGCCGAGACTGTCGCCGAGTTCCGCCAGGGCCTTGACCGCCGCCAGCTCGGACTCGCTGTTGCGGTCCACCGCCGAGGTGATCCAGCGGACGCCCGCCGGGTCGTCGTCGACCGCCCGGAAGTCGTGGCGCAGCTCCAGCCGGGAGACGTGGTCCCCGTGGGACGTGACGGTCCACTCGCCGCCCATGGCCGCCACCGGTGGCGCGGACAGCTCCTGCCGGAAGGTGACGCGCAGCCCGTGGGGGTCCAGCTCGCGGCGCGACGTCCAGCTCTTGACCTCGCCGCCGGCGGTGGCCCAGATCCGGATCCGCTCGGCGCCGGGCGTCCGCTCCAGGTGTTCGACGTGCACATTGGGGGCGAAGCGCTGGGGCCAGTCGGCGACGTCCGCGATGATGCCGTACACCGTGCGGGCCGGGGCCAGCACGGTGATGCCGTGGGTGGTCAGGTAGGTGTCGGTGGTGGTCACGGGGGGCGCTCCCTCAGTAATTGCCCAGTCCGCCGCAGACGTTGAGCGCCTGGGCGGTGATGGACGCGGCGGTGTCGGTGACCAGATAGCCGACCAGGCCCGCCACCTCGTCGGGGGTGGAGTAGCGGCCGAGCGGGATCTTGGCCTGGAAGCGCTCGAGGATCGCCTGCTCGGTGGTGTCGTACACCGCCGCGTACCCCTGGCGGACCCGCTCGGCCATCGGCGTCTCGACGTATCCGGGGCAGACCGCGTTGACCGTGATGCCGGTCTTGGCCAGCTCCAGGCCGACCGCCTTGGTGAAGCCGACCACGCCGTGCTTGGAGGCCGAGTACGGGGCGCCGAGCACCACGCCCTGCTTGCCTCCGGTGGAGGCGATGTTGACGATCCGGCCCCAGCCGCGCTCCCGCATCCCGCCCTCGGCGAGCACCTCGCGGGTGGTGAGGAAGACGCTGTTGAGGTTGGTGTCGATCACGTCGTACCACAGCTCGTCGGCCAGCCCGGAGGTCTCCCCGCCGCCGCTGCGCCCCGCGTTGTTGACCAGGACGTCGACCCGGCCGAACCGCCCGGTGGCGGCCGCCACCAGCGCGCGCACGTCCTTCCGCTTCGACACGTCGGCGGCGACGCCCCCGGCCTCGTGGCCCGCGGCCCGCAGCTCCTTGACGGTCATCTCCACGGCCTCGGCGGTCCGGGCGCAGATGAAGACCGCGAAGCCGGCCGCCGCCAGGCCCCGCGCCACCGCGAGACCGATTCCGCTCGTGCCCCCCGTGACCAGCGCCACCCGCCGCTCATCGCTCGCCATGCGCGTCCTCCTCCGGTGCGTCGTCTGCACCGAGAGTGGCCGGGGGCTCTCGATCCTCGATCGCACGGCGGTCGAGCGGTCCGTTCGACCGCCCGTCAAGGGGCGTACGAGGGGGCGCGGCGACGCTGCCGTAGGACACCCACGCGAGCGAGAGAGGGACCGCCATGACCGTCGCGGCACACCCCGCCACCACACCGGCCGACCCGGCCGGCCCTGCCCGCATGGCCGGCCCCGGCGGCCTCGCCGAGCTGTACGCGGAGATCCAGCAGTTCTACGCCCGCCAGATGCGGTTGCTCGACGACGGCGAGGCCGAGGCCTGGGCCGAGACCTTCGCCGAGGACGGCGTCTTCGCCGCCAACGCCCACCCCGAGCCGTTCACCGGCCGGGCCGCCATCGCCGCCGGCGCCCGCCGGGCCACCGACGACTTCGCCGCGCGCGGCATCCGGCGCCGCCACTGGCTGGGCATGCTCTCGCTGGAACCGAAGGACGAGCACACCGTCCTCGTCCGCTCGTACGCCCAGGTCATCGAGACCCCGCGCGCGGGGCAGCCGGTCCTGCGGGCGTCCACCGGCTGCGCGGACCTGCTGGTGCGGCGGGACGGCCGGTGGCTGGTGCTTGACCGCCGGATCCACCGCGACGACCTGGGCTGATCCCGTGCGGGTGCTGTTCGCCACCTGGGCCGAGCCGGGCCATCTGTACAGCCTGGTGCCGCTGGCCTGGGCCTGCCGGGCCGCCGGGCACGAGGTGCGGCTCGCCGCGCCGCCCTCCTGCATGGCCTCGGCGGCCCGCGCCGGGCTGGCCGGGGTGCCCGTCGGCCGGGACGTGGCCGTGGAGCAGATTAGGAACCGCGCGGACCTGGCGGCCTGGCGCCGGCCCGGCCGCTGGCCCGAGGGCTGGGCCTCGCGGCCCGGGCTGCTGGACGAGGGCCGGCGCGCGGTGCTCCGCGCGCTGGCCGACAAGCAGTTCGCGGTCGCGGACGCGATGGCCGGCGACCTCCTCGCCTTCGCCCGCCGCTGGCGGCCCGATGTGGTCGTGCACGACGCGCTGTGCTTCGCGGGCACGGTGGCCGCCGCCGCGCTCGGCGTCCCCGCGTACGGGCACGGCTGGGGCACGGCCACCGTCATGCGGGTGGAACACCACGAGCTGGGCGCCCGCCCGCTGCCGGGCTACCCCCGGCTGTTCGAGCGCCACGGCGTGCCCCCGCGCTCCGGCCCGACCGCCTGGTTCGACCCCTGCCCGCCCGCGCTGCGGCTCCCCGACCCGGCGCCCCGGCCCCGGATCGGGGTGCGCTACGTCCCGTACAACGGCCCGGGGGACGTGCCGCGCTGGGTGGTGGAGGAGCGCGCCCGGCCGCGGGTGTGCGTCACGGCGGGGGTCTCCGGGCAGAAGGTGCGCCCCGGCGCCCTGCCGCCCCTGCTGGCCCACACCGCCCGCGCCCTGGCCGGCCGGGGCCTGGACGTGGTGCTGGCCATCGGCGCCGACCAGGCGCGGACGCTGAGCGCGGCCCCGGAGAAGGCGCGCGTGGCCGTGGGCCTGCCCATGTCCGAGCTGCTGCCCACCTGCGCGGCCGTCGTCCACCACGGCGGCTCGGGCACCGGACTGACCGCCGCCGCGGCCGGGACCCCGCAGCTGGTGCTGCCCCAGATCCCGGTCACCGCCGAGATCGGCGAACGGCTCCACCACCAGGGCGCCGGGCTCCTGCTGCCCCCCACGCTCCAGGACGACCCGGCCGCCGTCGGCGAGGCGGTCGAGGCCCTGCTGGACGACCCCCGCCACGCCGACGCCGCCGCGCGTCTCCGTACGGACCTGCTGCGCATGCCCTCCCCGGCCGAGCGGGTCGCGGTCCTGGAGCAGGCGGCCGCCCGGCGCTGAGCCCCCGGCCCCGCCGCCCGCCCCGCCCGGGCAAGGGCGGGAGCGGGCGGCGGCATGCGCCCGTACGCAGCGGCGGTCAGGCGGCGCGCGCCCCCGGGGCCCGCGCGGAGGCGGCGCGCGACGCGGCGAGTTCCTCCAGCTCGGGGACCACCTCGGCCGGGGCCGGCATGGCGGCCATCTCCTCGCGCGCCCGGCCCGCCGCCGCCCCGTAGGACGGGTCGTCCAGCAGCTCGCGCAGCGCCGTGCGGATCGCCTCGGGGTCCCGCTGCCCGCCGGGGTCGAGCGAGCGGCCGGCGCCGCAGGCCGCGATCCGCTCGCCGTAGACGCCGAGGCTGGGCAGCGGCGGGGCCAGGACGAGCTGCGGCAGGCCGCGGTGCAGGGCCGTCAGCCCGGTGCCGGACCCGCCGTGGTGGACCAGGGCCGTGCAGCGCGTCAGGAGCTGCGACAGCGGGGCGGGCTCGATGACGCGCACATGGGCCGGCAGCGGGCCCAGCTCCTCGGCGCGCCCCCGGGGCAGGGTGAACACCCCCCGCACCCCCTCCAGCCCCTCGAACGCCCGGGCCGTCGCCGCCAGGGCGGCCGTCCCCGCCTCCTCGATCGTCCGGGAGCTGAAGGACACGCATATGGTCCGCCGCTCCGGCGAGCGCCCCGGGCCCCACGCGGGGTGGCTGCCGGGGCCGTTGTACGGCACGAAACGCACCGGGCGGGCCGGGGCGGCCCGGGGGTGGCGCAGCAGCGGCGGGCAGGGGTCGAGCAGCAGATCGGGGTCGGGCAGCAGCCCCCCGGGGGTCCCCGCGCGCTCGCACACGGACCGCAGCGCGGCGCGGGCGGGGACGCGGGCGAGGGTGGTCAGGACGTCGGTGCCCCAGCGGTGGACGACCGACGGCACGCCCAGCGCGCCGGCGACGATCGGGCCGCAGAACTCCACCGGGTCGGACAGCACCAGGTGGGGGCGCCACTCGCGGGCGAACCTCAGATATCCGTCGATCACCCGGCCGACCCGGGCCCGCCAGCGGACCGCGAGCGCGTCCCAGTCGGGCTCCCACACCGCCGCGGGCGCCCCCGGCGTGCGCCGGGCCGGGGCGGGGGGCGGAGCGTCGGCGGGCAGCGGCCCCGCCTCGACGGGGAAGGTGTGCAGACCGGCGGAGCGGGCCGCGGCCACGGCCCCGGGCTCCCCGGCGCACAGCACCTCGTGGCCCGCGCCGGCCAGCGCCCAGGCCAGGGGGACGAGCGGCAGCAGATGGCTGCCGACCGGGGTGACGACGATCAGTACACGCACGACGCGCCCCCTACGCCTGGGCGGGCCGGGTGCGCGCCTCGGTCAGGCCCGCGTTGACGTACCGCAGCAGCAGCCGGGGCGTGGCGGCCTCGGCGACCGTGTCGTCGGCCAGCAGCACGCCGTACTCGCGCTCGATGCGGCCCACGGTCTGCAGGACCGCGAGGGAGTCGTAGTTGAGGTCGGTGAAGGGGGTGTCGAGCACATCGCCGTCCAGGTCGACGGTCTCGTCCTCGCCGGCGCACTCGCGCAGCAGGGTGGTCAGCTCGGACAGCGTCATGCGGGTCGTCCGTGTCATGTCGTCGTGCCTTCCTTCATGGGCTGTTCATGGGCTGCGGTCAGGGGCCGGCCGGTGGGGGCAGTGGGCCGGTCAGCGGGGACAGTGG
>NZ_MAXF01000032.1 GCF_001704635.1 Streptomyces sparsogenes
TGGGCCGGTCGGACAGGACGGCGGGCGGCGGGGGCAGTGGGCCGGTCGGTGGGGGCGGGCCGCGACGACGACGGCCGCCGCGTTGAAGCCGCCGCGGCCGCGGGCCAGCACCAGGGCGGCGCGTACGGGGTGGGGGCGCGGCCGCGCGGTCACCAGGTCGAGTTCGAGGCCGTCGGCGAGCCGCGTGACGTGCACGGTGGGCGGGATCAGCGCGTCGCGCAGGGAGAGCAGCGCGGCCGCGAGGTCGAGGGCGGCGCCTCCCGCGTACAGCCGTCCGGTCATGGTCTTGGGCGCGGTGACCGGCACCCGGCGCGGCCCGAAGACGGAGGTGATGGCCTCCGCTTCGGCCCGGTCGAGGTCGGGGACTCCGGCGGCGTCGGCGAAGACCACGTCGATGTCCCGGGGGGCGAGGCCGGCGTCGTCGAGGGCGAGTTCGACGGCGCGGCGCAGCGCGGGGGCGCCGCCGGGCCGCCCGCCGCCTGGTTTGGCGTCGAAGGTGGCGGCATAGCCGGCCAGTTCGCCGTAGACCCGGGCGCCGCGGGCGCGGGCCGCGGCGGCGTCCTCCAGGATCAGGATCGCCCCGCCCTCGCCCGGCACATAGCCGCGGGCGGCGGCGTCGAAGGGCAGATAGGCGCGGGCGGGATCGTCGGCGAGGCTGAGCCGGCCGCCCGCGAGCTGCGCCGTCCAGCCCCACGGGCAGACCGCCCCGTCCACGCCGCCGGTGACGATGAGCCGGCTGCCGCCGCGCAGCCGCCGGCGGGCCTGGGCCACCGCGTCCAGGCCGCCCGCCTGCTCGGTGACCAGGACGCCGCTGGGCCCGCGCAGCCCGTGGCGGATCGAGATCTGCCCGGTGTTGACGGCGTAGAACCAGGCGAAGGACTGGTACGCGCTGACGTACTGCCCGCCCTTGCTCCACAGCGCCTCCAGCTCGCGCTGGCCGAACTCGAAGCCACCGGCCGAGCTCGCGGTGACCACCCCGGCGGCGTACTCGGGGAGCCGGCCCGGGTCGGTGTCCGAGTCGTCGAAGGCCTCCTGGGCGGCGGTCAGCGCGAGGCGCGTCATGTGGTCGGTCTGCGGGAGCAGGCGGCCCGGGATGTGCTCGGCGGGGTCGAAGCCGGGCACTTCGCCGGCGAGCCGGGCCGGGTAGCCGGAGGCGTCGAAGCGGCTGACCGGGCGGATGCCGCTCTCCCCGCCCACGGTGGCCTTCCACCACACCGGGACGGTCAGGCCGTTGGGCGCGGCCACGCCGATGCCGGTGAACACGGCGGCGCTCACCACGTGTCCGTCTCCCGCCCGGCGCCGGCCAGCACCATCGCGCTCTGGAAGCCGCCGAATCCGCTCCCCACGCTCAGCACCACCTCGACGGCCCGCTCGCGGGCGACCAGCGGGGTGTAGTCGAGGTCGCATTCGGGGTCGGGCTCGTGGAGGTTGGCGGTGGGCGGGACGACGCCGTGCTCGATGGCCAGGGCGCTGGCGGCGATCTCCAGGGAGCCGATGGCGCCCAGCGAGTGGCCGACCATCGACTTGATCGAGCTGATGGGCGTGGCGCGGGCGTGTTCGCCGAGGGCGCGCTTGAAGGCGGCGGTCTCGTGGCGGTCGTTCTGGCGGGTGCCGGAGCCGTGCGCGTTGATGTAGTCGACGTCGTCCGGCGCGAGGCGGGCCCGGTCGAGCGCGACGCGGATGGCCTCGGCCATCTCCCGGCCGTCGGGGCGCAGCCCGGTCATGTGGTACGCGTTGCAGCGGGAGGCGAAGCCGGCGATCTCCGCGTACACATGGGCGCCCCGGCGGCGGGCCAGGGAGAGCTCCTCCAGGACGAAGAGGGCGGAGCCCTCGCCCAGCACGAAGCCGTTGCGGGTGCGGTCGAAGGGGCGCGAGGCGTGTGCGGGGTCGTCGTTGCGCGGCGAGGTGGCCTTGATGGCGTCGAAGCAGGCGACCGTGATCGGGGAGATGGGCGCGTCGGTGGCGCCGGCGACCATGACGTCGGCGCTGCCTTCCCGGATGAGCTCCACGGCGTGGCCGACGGCGTCCAGGCCGGAGGTGCAGCCGGTGGAGATCACGGACGCCGGGCCCTGGGCGCCGACGGCCCAGGCCACCTCGGCGGCGAAGGAGCTGGGCACGAAGTGGTCGAAGAGGTGCGGCACGGCGTACGTGTAGTCGACGAGCCACTTCGCCCCGCCGTCGCTGACCACCCGGTACTCGGTGTCCAGGCTGGTGGTGGCGCCCACCGCGCTGCCGACCGTGACGCCCACGCGGTACGGGTCGAGCCCGCCGGCGCACAGCGCCCCGGCCGCTTCCAGACCGCTGTCGGACACCGCCTCCCGGGCCGCGACCACCGCGAACTGCGCGGCGCGGTCCATGCGGCGCACCTCCTGCGGCGTCAGGCCCTCGTGATGCGGGTCGAAGTCGGCCTCGGCGGCGATCCGGGAGCGGAAGCCGGTGGCGTCGAAGAGGGAGATGGCACGGGTGGCGGTGCGGCCCTCGGTCAGCAGCGACCAGAACTCCTTGGTCCCCACGCCGCCGGGGGCCACCACGCCTATGCCGGTGATGGCGACCCGGCGCCTCCCTCGTCGATCGATAACGCGCTGATGCATCACGTCGGTTCGACCTTCCTGCTCGGAGCCGCCTGTGGGGCTCGGTTCTCCGCCGGCTGGCGCGGGGAGGGACCCCGCCGGGACAGTGCCGCCCCGCTCTCAACCCGCGCTCGACTCGGGGCGGAGCGCGCCCGCGTCACTCGCCGGCGCCCGCCCCTCGTCCGGCGCAAGCCCCTCGTCCCGCAAGCCCGTCACTCGTCCAGCAGGGCCACCGCGCGCGTCCAGCCCGCGCCCGCGCCGGCGATCTTCACGGGGAAGCAGGCGACCCGGAACCCGGTGGGCGGCAGGGTCTCCAGCCGCGCCAGCCGCTCGATCTGGCAGTACTCGCGGCGCCGGCCGGCGAAGTGGGCGGGCCACAGCACGGCGGGGTCGCCGGTGGCGTGGTAGCGGCGGATCATGTCGCAGAACGGGGCGTCGAGGCTGAACGCGTCGGTGCCGATGACCCGGACGCCGAGGTCGAGCAGATGGTCGGTGGCGGGCCCGTCGAGGCCGGTGAACTCCGTGAAGTAGCGGGGGGTGCCGGCCCAGCGGGAGGCGCCGGTGCGCAGCAGCACGATGTCCAGCGGCTCGGGCCGGCAGCCGATGCGGGCCAGCTCCTTCTCGAGGTGCGCCACCCCGACGGTGCGGGTGTCGGGGTCGGCGGCGGTGATGTCCAGGACGTGGGCCGGGCGCAGAAACCATTCGAGCGGCATCTGGTCGATGGTGCGGGGCACCCCGTACGCGCCGGTCGAGCCGTAGTGCGCGGGGGCGTCCACGTGGGTGCCGGTGTGGCTGGTCAGGGTGAGGGTGTCCAGGGAGAGCAGCTCCCCGCCGGGCAGTTCGGCCGGGTCGAAGTCGATGCCGAAGTGTTCGCGCATCTCCTCGCTCATGTGGTGGGCCGCCTCGGCCGGCGTCATGATCTCGTGGACCAGCGGGTCGGGCTCCCAGCCGGAGGCGTCCACCGGTGTCGACAGGTCGATGATGCGCAAAGCGGCCCCCTCTGGCTCGTGTTCCCGGCATGTGCTCGGTCGCCGCTGGGACGGTGGCAGGGGGTGCTGGAGTCCGCCTGGAAGGCCGGTGGCCGTTTCCGGACAGCGCTACGGCTCCGCTCTCCCTCGCGGGGGGTGTCGGGGAGCGGAGCCGTAGCGGGCCCGGCTGAAGGGCGGCGCCGGGCGTTTCGGGGAGGCGGGTGCGGTGGTGCGGCGGGGCCGGGAGGGTGGAGCCGATGGGCCCCGGGAGGTGGCTCCCTACGCGGCGAACAGGTCGAGCACCGGGCGGCGCCGCCGGCCGCCCCGCTCCAGGTCGAGCGCGGGGTCGGAGGCGAGCACCGCCTGCTGCAACTTCTGCAGGCGCGGGGAGGGTTCGAGCCCGAGGTCCTCGACCAGCCGGGCGCGCAGCCCCTGGTAGACCTCGAGCGCCTGCCATGGGCGGCCCGCCCGGTACAGGGCGGCCATGCACTGGGCGTGCAGGCCCTCGTGCAGCGGGTGGCGGGCGGTCAGCTCGGTCAGCTCGGTGAGGAGTTCGGCGTGGCGGCCGAGCCGCAGGTCGGCCTCGATACGGCGCTCCAGCACCCCGAGCCGGCTCTCCTCCAGCCGTGCGAGCTCGATCTCCAGGATCGGGCCGACGCGCACATCCACGAGGGCGGGGCCGCGCCAGACCGCCAGCGCCTCGCGGAGCAGGAAGGACGCCTCGACATCGTCGCCCGCGTCCAGCGCGTCCCGCCCGGCGGCCACCAGCCGGTCGTACTCATGGATGTCCACCGCGCCCGGCTGCGCCTCCAGCACATACCCGCCGTACCGGGTGGCCAGCACGCTCTTCGACGCCTCGGGCGCCTGCGGACCGTAAGCCGCGGCGAGTCTGCGCCGGAGCTGGAGGATGTAGGTCTGCAGGGTGGTCAGCGCGCTGCGCGGCATCTGCGCGCCCCAGATTTCCTCCATAAGGGTGGGCACCGGAAGCATCTGGTTGGCGTACACGGAAAGCAGTGCGAGGATCTGCCGCGGCTTGCCCGCGCTGGGCACGATCGACTGACCGCATGCCTCGACGCTCAGCGGCCCCAACACCTTGATGTCCATGGTCCCCTACACCTCCGTCAGTCGCTCCGTCAGGTGCCTCTTTGGCCGCGCGGCCCTGCCATTGAGGCACATATGAGCCTCGCGTGCGGGCGGTGGAGACGACCAGTGCCGGACTCCCGAACCGTGCATGAGTCCTGTGAGGCGGAAACCATGACAAGTTCACACCCTAGTTATGACAAAAGCACTGGTAAGCCATGGATCCGTCATCGCAGACTCCTTGCACGGACCGCCTCTTACCCCGAGGAGAGCCCACAATGACCGATACGTCCCCCTGCCCCGCGAGTCCGCGGGCCCTGAGCGCCCAGGGCCTGTGCGTCGCCGACCCGCCCCCCGTCGGCGGGCCCGACGCCGACGATCTGGTCATCGAGGACCTCTCCGCCGACCCCTGGCCCGCGCCCGCCCTGGGAATCTGCATCTGCACCATCAGCGCCGGCTGATGGGCACATTGGGCTTCTCACCGCACCTCCGGGTCGAGCAGGTCCCGGGCGAGGCCGTCTACCTCGTCTCGGAGCGCGGCGTCACGGCGCTGCACGGGCGCACGGTCCAGACGCTCGCCCCGCTGCTCGACGGCTCCCGGGACCTGGGGCGCATCCTGGCCGACCACGCCGCGCGGGAAGCGGCCGAGCACGCCGCGCGGGAAGCGGCCGACCACGCCGCCCGAGAGGCGGCCGAGCACGCCGCCCGGGAGGCGCGGGCCGAGGGGGCCGCCCAGGCCGCGCGGGTCATCGCCCGGCTGTGCGAGGCGGGCCTGGTGTGCGAGCGCGGCCGCCACCCGCGTCCCGAGGACGCGTACTGGGGCCTGGCGGGCGTGACCACCGGCCCCGTCCCGGCCCCCGTCGCCCTCCCGGGGGCGGGCCGCGCCGAGGCCCTCCGGGCCGCCGCCGTGACGCCCGTGGCCCTCGGCCGCACCGACCGGGACGAGGCCGTCCAGGCGCTGCGCGCGGCGGGCCTGCGCGTCCTGGACGGGGACCCGCCGTGTCAAACCGGGAAGGGTCAACGCGGCGATGACCACCTCACCCTGGTGGTCTGCGAGGACTACCTCGATCCGCGCCTGTCGCAGCTCGACGCCCGGCACCGCGCGGCCGGCCGCCGCTGGCTGCCGGTCAAGCCCGTGGGCACCACGGCGTGGATCGGCCCGTTCCTCGGCGCCCCGGACGACCCGTGCTGGTCCTGCCTGGCCGACCGGCTGTGGCGGCGGCGCCCGGCCGAGGCCCACCTCCAGCGCAGGCTCGGCCGCGAGGGCCCGGTGCCGCGCCCGCCCGCCTCGCTGGCCGCCAGCCGGGCCGCCGCGCTCCAGCTGGCCGCGCTGGAGGCGGCCGGCTGGCTGGCCGGCCACCGCCACCCGGGCCAGCGGGCCCTGTGCACCCTGGACACCCTCACCTCCGCCCTGGGCCACCACGCGGTGAGCCGCCGCCCGCAGTGCGCCTCCTGCGGCGACCCCGGGCTGGTCGCGGCGCGGATACGGGCGCCCCTGACACCCACCCCGCGCGAGGGCGGCGCGCCCCCGCGGAGCGCCGACAGCTCGCCGTGGCGGATCATGGAGACGTACGCGCATCTGATCAGCCCCGTCACCGGGCTGGTGAGCGAGATCCGCCGGGACCCGCGCGGGCCGGCCTTCCTCAACTGCTTCCACGCCCGGCACCCGTCGTACGCCAACATCGCCGCCGGCGGCCCCTCCGGGCCCGGCGCGGCCCCCGGGCTCGACGCCGTCCGCGCCGGGCTGCGCACCGCGGCCCACGGCAAGGGCATGACCGCCGAGCAGGCCCAGGCGAGCGCGCTGTGCGAGGCGCTGGAGCACTACAGCGGCCACTTCCAGGGGGACGAGCCGCGGCGCCGCGCCCGCTACCGCGACCTGGGCCCCGAGGAGGCCGTGCACCCGGACGCGGTGCAGCTCTTCGACCCGCGGCAGTTCCACGACCGGAGCGCCTCCGCCCGGCACCGGGTGTGCGACCCCTTCGACGAGGAGGCGGAGATCGACTGGACGCCGGTGTGGTCGCTCACCGCGCGGCGCCACCGGCTGCTGCCCACCGCCCTGCTGTACTACGGCACCCCCCAGCCGCCCGGGCGGCGTTACTGCCGGGCCGACTCCAACGGCGCCGCGGCCGGGGGCAGTCCGGCCGACGCCGTGGTGCGCGGCTTCCTGGAGCTGGTGGAGCGGGACGCGGTCGCCCTGTGGTGGTACAACCGCACCCGCCAGCCGGCGCTCGACCTCGGCGCCTGCGACGACCCCTGGGTCGCCGAACTGCGGCGCGTCCACGCCGGTCTGCGGCGCGAGGTGTGGGCGCTCGACCTCACCTCCGACTTCGGCATCCCGGTGGTGGCGGCCGTCTCACGCCGTACGGACAAGCCCGCCGAGGACATCACCCTGGGCTTCGGCGCCCACTTCGACCGGCACACCGCGCTGCGCCACGCGCTGGCCGAACTCAACCAGATGCTGCCCCCCGTGGTCGAGGCCCGCGCCGACGGCGGCGGCTACGGCGCGACGGCCGACCCCGAGGCGCTGCGCTGGTACCGCACCGCGACCCTCGCCAACCAGCCCTATCTGACCCCGTCCGGGGTGGCGGCGCCGGATGCCGGGACGTCCCGCCCCTGCCCCGGCGATCCCCTGGACGCCGTGGTCGAGTTGGTCCGCGGCCACGGCATGGAGCTGCTGGCGCTGGACCAGACCCGGCCGGAGGTGGGGCTGCCCGTGGCGAAGGTGCTGGTCCCCGGGCTCCGCCCGCACTGGGCCCGGTTCGCGCCCGGCCGGCTCTTCCACACACCGGTGGCCCTGGGGCGGCTGGCGGAGCCGACGCCGTACCAGGACCTCAACCCCATACCCCTCTTTCTGTGATGCCTGCCGCGATGCCCCGCTTCCCCGATGTCCCGCTTTCCACAATGTCCCGCTTCCCGCGATGTCCTGTGATCGAATGTGACCTCCAGTAACGTCGTGCACACCCTCAGCCTCCTCCGTCGCCTCTCCACCGCCGGAAAAGATCGGATACTCTCGGGCAAGCCACCCAATCCGGTCCGACCATCCGGAGGACGAGTGCAGGGGACGCCCTTGCCCCACGACGCCGGGAACGACCCGGCTCGTTACCGCGACGATCTCGCGCCGCGCCTGGCCGTGGTGATCACGGCGGTGGTGCTCGTGGGCTACTTCTGCGTCGCGGTGACGTATGTGGTCGACGCGCGCCCGTCCGGACGGGCCCTGGACGCGGCGCTGTTGATGCTGGCGCTGCTCCCCGTACTGGCCGCCCTGCTGGGGCTCCAGCTCACCCACTCCTTCCCCGGGCTCGCGCCCAGGCTCAGCGGCGCCCGGCACTGGACGCTGGGGGTGCAGGCGCTGCTGACCTTCCTCCCCTTCGCGATCTTCAAGCACGCGTGGCTCGGCATGCCCGGGTTCCTGGCGGGCTCCTCCCTGCTGGTGCTGCCTCCCCCGCTGTCCTGGGTGGCCTTCGCCGCGATCATGGGATGCACCGATGTGCTGCTGTTCCAGGTGGGGTTCGGCTGGGGCGAGGTCGCGTACACGACCGTCTCCACCGCCCTGACCGGCCTGGTGGTCTTCGGCCTCTCCCGGCTGTCCGGGCTGGTCGCCGAGGTGTCCCGGTCGCGGGCCGAGCTGGCCCGGCTGGCCGTGGCCCAGGAGCGGCTGCGGTTCGCCCGCGATCTGCACGACCTGCTCGGCTACAGCCTGTCCACCATCACCCTCAAGTGTGAACTCGTCCACCGCCTGGTTCCCCCGCAGAACTCCCGTGCCCAGCAGGAGTTGTCCGAGATCCTGCAGACCTCGCGTCAGGCGCTCGCGGACGTACGGGCGGTGGCCAGCGGATACCGCAAGATGTCGCTGTCCGCGGAGGCCGGCACGGCCAAGTCCATGCTGGCCGCGGTCGGCATCAGCACCACGGCGGAGGTGGACTGCGGGGAGCTGCCCGACCTGGTGGACACCGTGCTGGCCAGCGTGTTGCGGGAGGGGCTGACCAATGTGCTGCGGCACAGCAAGGCCGAGCACTGCTCGATCGAGGCCCGGCGCACCGACCGCACCGTCCGCCTGACGCTCGCCAACGACGGGGTGGGCAAGCCCTCCACCATCCTGGGCGCGGACAGCGCCGCAAGGTCGGACGGCGGCAGCGGGATCGGCAACCTCCATGTCCGGCTGGAGAATCTGGGCGGGCGGCTGCGCGCGGGCGTACGGGAGGACGGCTGGTTCGAGCTGCGGGCCGAGCTGGAACTGCCCGTGGATTCACCCGCCCAGGAGGCCGAGCGGGGTACGGGGCGCGGCCCGCGCATCGGCCCCCGGACGACCTCCCGGACGGCGGGGTGAGCGCGGCGGGGACGGGGGCCGGACGCAGGCGCGGGGCGAAGGACGCGCGCGCCTACAGCCAGCCGGCCTCGCGGGCGATGCGGATGGCGTCCACCCGGTTGCGCGCGTTCAGCTTGGTGACGACGGACGTGAGGTAGTTGCGCACCGTGCCGACGGACAGATAGAGCCGGGCCGCGATCTGCGCGGATCCCTCCCCCTGGGAGGCGAGCAGCAGCACCTCCAGCTCGCGCGGCGTCAAGGGCTGCGGCTTGTCGTCCAGGGCGGCGAGGACGAGCTGCGGGTCGATGACCCGCTCGCCCTTGGCGACCGCGCGGATGGCGTCGCACAGCTTGTCGGGGGTGCTGTCCTTCAGCAGGAAGCCCGAGACATGGGCGGCCAGGGCGCGGCGCAGATTGCCGGGGCGGCCGAGGCTGGTGAGCATCATCGTCCGGCACTCGGGCACGGCGGTGTGCAGCTCGGCGGCGGCGGTCAGGCCGTCCATGCCCGGGAGGTCGATGTCGAGGACCGCGACATCGGGGCGGAGCTCCTTGGCGCGCGGCAGGATATCGGCACCGCTCGAGAACTCGGCGACGACTTCGATATCCGGTTCGAATTCCAGCAGGGCGACCAGTGCCTTGCGCAGCATATGCATGTCTTCGGCTATCAGCACTCTGACCACGTCGCCCCTGCCCCTGCTTGCTCATCCCCCGCCGTCTGCCCGCATACGATTATTCCCAAATCTTCTCGGCCACTCCACCAATTCTCGGCCGAATCCGCCCACCGAACACCCGTGCTGCCGCCATACCGCGCTCACCAGATGGCCGCCGGGCGAAAAGACGGGCGAAAACGGTCCGCGCACTTCGGAAACCGCGCATCGCCATCCGCCGCGCGAAACCGCCGCCTCGAACTCGAATTCGGCGAAGGCCAGTCGCATTCCCTGCCCGAGCGCTTTCGTATAGGCCTCTTTCAAGGTCCACAGCCGCAGCAGCGCCCGCGCCCGCTCGGGCTCCGCGAGGGGGGCGAGGGCCGCGTGCTCGGCGGGGGCGCACAGCCGCCGGCCCACGTCGGCGTACCGCATCGGCCGCCCGGCAGGCTCGACGTCCACCCCGATGCGTCCGCACCGGCTGACCGCCGCGACGAGGAGGTCTCCGGTGTGGCTGAGGCTCACCTCCAGGCCGGGCGCCGCCGGGTGGGCCACATACGGCCGCCCGCCCGGCTCGTACGCGAGGCACACCGCCGCCGGGAGGGTGTCCGTCACCGCCGCGACGAGGTGTTTCAGCAGCAGCCGGGAGGCCAGGAAGCGGGCGCGGGCCGCCGGGCGGGGCAGGGTGCGCAGGCGCCGCCGGTCGTGGTCGTCGAGCATCCCGCGCGCGGCGGGGCCGAGCGCCACGGCGTGGCCGAGCTTCACGGCGTGGCCGCCGGGGCCGGCGGGCAGCCACTCCCGCCACCGGCTGTGGACGACGGCCCGGCCGTGCGCGGTGAACGCCTCGCGCACCGGGTGCCAGGGGCCTCGGGGGCCTTCGGACACGGGAATGGGCACAGGTGGCGGGGGTGGCGGGGGTGGGCCCGCCGTCACGCGGCGCCGCCGGAGGCGGGTTCGGCCGGTGTCCGCAGCCCGGGCTCGGCGTCCTGGTAGAGCGGCCGGACCTCGCCGCGCAGGAACTGCTCGCGGAGCGTGGCGCGGGGCACCTTGTGGGAGCCGGCCCGGCGGACCGTGCCGGGGCGGACGAGCAGCACCGCGCCCGTGGCGGCGCCGAACTCCTCCGCCACGCGGTCCCGGGTCCGCCCGGCCAGCCGGGCGAACGCGGCCTGGGAGCCGCTCGCCGTCCTGACCTCCTGGACGACGACCAGCGGCCCGGTGCCGGGACCGGCGCAGAACACCCGGGCGGAGCCCAACGGCCGTCCGCAGCGCAGCAGTTCCCGCTCCACGTCCTGCGGGTGCAGGGCCATGCCGGCCACCACGAAGCTGTCGGCCGGGTCGTCCTCGTGGCTCCGGCCGGTCATCCGGATCTCGCCGTCCCGGGCCACGCCGAGGTCGCCGGTGCGCAGGAAGCCGCCCACCGCCGTCTCGGTGGCCGCCGGGCGGCCCCCGTGGCGCGCGGCCACGGCGGGGCCGCGCACCCAGATCTCGCCGACCACGCCGTCGGGCACCCGGCGGCGGGTGGCCGGGTCGAGGACGCGGAGGTCGAGGCCGGGCACCGGGCCCCGGCCCTCGGCGATGAGCAGCGGCGCGGCCTGCGCGGGGGCGTATCCGGCGAGCAGGGCGCCGGGGCGCAGCCCGGCGGGCGCGCAGCGGCGGCGGAAGGCCGCCATGGTGGCGGCCGAGACCGGCTCGGCGGCGTCGAGGGCCGTACGGAGGCGGGAGAGGTCGAGCCCTGCGAGCTGCTCGTCCGTGGCCTCGGCGGCGCAGCGGGCGTAGCAGGTGTCGGGTGCGACGGTCTCGGTGACGCCGTGGCGGTCCAGGGCCCGCAGCCAGGCGACGGGGTCGGCGCGGTACGGCCGTACGGGCAGGGGGACGGCGGTGGCGCCCAGCCACAGGGGGTGCAGCAGTTGGCCGACGAGGCCGAGGGTGTGGTGGCGGGGCAGCCAGCCGCCGATCCGGGAGCGGGGGCCGGTGCCCAGGGCCTGGCGCAGGGCGGGCATGGCGGCGAGGAGGTTGCCGTGGGTGATCGGCGCGGCGCGCGGCGCGGTGGCCGGCCCCGCCTCGTACGCCAGGAGGGCGAGGCTGTCGGCCGTGGTGCGGACGGGCCCGGAGTCGGGGAGGCCGCGCGGGGCGGTGGCGGTGGGCGGGGCGGTGGCGGTGGGTGAGGTGGCGTCCGGGGCGAGGCCGTCCACGGCCAGGCAGGTGATGCCGGTGCGGCCGACGAGCGAGAGTCTGCGGGAGGTCTCCGTGGCGTGCGCCGTCTCGGTCAGGACGAGGTCCACGGCGGCGTCCTTGGCGATGGCGGCGGTGCGCTCGGCCTCCGTGCGGGAGGCGGTCGGCGCGGGGACGGGGACCGCGACGGCCCCCGCGTACAGGCAGCCCAGCAGCGCCGCCGCCACGTGCGGGCCGGGGTCGAGGGCGAGCAGCACCCGGCGGCCGGGCGCGTCGCGCAGCCGCAGCCAGGCGGCGACGGCGCGGGCCCGGGCGTCGAGCGCGGCGTAGCTGATCCGCTGCTCGCCGCCGCCTGGGACCGGGTGCGCCAGCGCCTCGCCGGCGGCGCACAGCAGGGCCCGGTCCATCAGGGCCTCGGCCAGATTCGCATGTCGATGCATCCACAACTCCCCAGCGCCGCCCAGTGGTCAGGACCGGCGCCCGAGTCTCGGGGTGGCGGCTCGAAGGCGGCTCGATTTCGGGCAGGTGATAGGACAACAGCTGATAGGACAAGACGAGAACGTGTGCGGCTCCTCCCTCGGGCCATGACATTTGTCCCGTCGGATCGCTGACGGTCGGCTCTGCCGCCGCCGCCCTCACCTTCCGTAGCGTCGCTGTCATGACGAGTGAAGCGACGAGTGACGCGACGGGTGATGCGACGGGTCGTGCGACAAGCAGAGCGACGTCGGCGGCGGACCCGCCCGTGGTGGAGCTGGCCGGTGTCGCGAAGCACTACGGCGCGGTCCGTGCGGTGCGGGGCATCGACCTGACCATCCGGCGCGGCGAGTCGATCGCCCTGCTCGGCCGCAACGGCGCGGGCAAGTCCACCTCGATCGGCATCCTGCTCGGCCTGCTGCCGCCGAGCGAGGGCCGGGTGCGGCTGTTCGGCGGCTCGCCGGAGGCGGCGGTCCGCTCGGGGCGGCTCGGCGCGATGCTCCAGGAGGGCGCGCTGATCACCCGGGTGACGGTCCGTGAGCTGGTGGCCTTCGTGGCCGGCACCTATCCCAGGCCGCTGCCGGTCGCCGAGACGCTGGAGCTGGCGGGGCTGACCGAGCTGGCGGGGCGGCGGGCGGACCGGCTCTCCGGCGGGCAGGCGCAGCGGCTGCGGTTCGCGCTCGCCATGGCGGGCGGGCCAGAGCTGGTGGTGCTGGACGAGCCGACGGCGGCGCTGGACGTGGAGGCCCGCCGGGAGTTCTGGTCGGCGATGCGGTCGTACGCGGCGCGGGGCAACACCGTCCTGTTCTCCACCCACTATCTGGAGGAGGCGGACGAGAACGCCGACCGGATCGTGGTCATCGACAAGGGCCGCAAGGTGGCGGACGGCACGGGCGAGGAGATCAAGCGGGTGGTGGGCGGCAATGTGGTCGCCTTCGACCTGGGCGACCGCTCCTCCGAGGGGCTGGAGCTGCTGCCGGGGGTCACGAGTGTGGAGATCCGGCGCGGCCGGGCGTATCTGCGCAGCGCCGACTCGGACGCGACGGTGCTGGCGCTCGCCGGGCGCGGGGACGTACGGAATCTGGAAGTGCGCGTGTCCCGGCTGGAGGACGCCTTCGTGGCGCTCACCAGGGCCGCGCGCGAGGACCGAGAGGAGGCGGTGGTCTGATGCTGACGTCCATCGCGCTGGAGCTGCGCAGGACGGCGCGGGACACCGCGTTCCTGATCTTCGGGGTCGCCCTGCCGGTCGTGATGTATCTGCTCTTCACCAACATCGGCGGCGGGGACGGCGACGGGACCGGCCACGACACCTCGACGATGATCGGCATGGCGGCGTACGGCGCCCTCGGCGCGGCCCTGGCGAACGGCACGGGCGTGGCCGAGGACCGGGGGCGCGGCTGGCTGCGCCAGCTGCGGATCACCCCGCTCACCCCGCTGCAGGTGGTGGGGGCGCGCGCGGTGACCGGTTCGCTGGTGGTGCTGCCGTCGATCGTGGCGGTGCTGGGCGCCGGGTTCCTGGTCAACGGGGTGCGGATGCCACTGCTGCGGGCGCTCGCGCTGGTGGCGGTGTTGTGGCTGGGCACCCTGCCGTTCACGCTGCTGGGCCTGGGCAACGGCTACCGCCTGTCGGCGCAGAGCACGGGGATGGTCAACACGGCGGCCAGCATGGGCCTGTCCATCATCGGCGGGCTGTGGTTTCCGCTGAGCGCCTTCCCGCACTGGTTCGGGGAGGTCGCCTCGTGGACCCCCACCAACCGCTTCGCGCAGCTGGGCTGGGACGTGGCCGAGGGCGCGCTGCCTGCGGTGGGGGCGGTGGCGGTGCTGGCGGGCTGGTTCGCGGTGTTCGGCGGGTACGCGGCGTCGGCGTACCGGAAGAGCACGCACACGCGGTGAGCTTCCGGGGCCCGTCCTCAGGCCGGGGGCGGTGTGCGGTCGACCTCCACGGCCCAGCCGCCGTCCGCCGTGCGGCCGGTGACGGTCACGCGCACGCGGTCCTTCCGCGCGGACAGGGTCTCGCCGACGCCCAGCGGGGCGTCGGCGAGTTCGGGGTAGACCGACTCGTTCCAGCACGCCCCGGTGCCCGGGTGGCCGTCCAGCACCTCGACCGGGCCGTCGCCCGAGGCGGTGTCGTTGCGCACGCGGTAGACCAGCACGCCCTCGGTGCAGGTGTCGGCGTCGTTGCCGTACGCGCCGCGCGCCTCGATGGCCAGCGCGGTGGTGGGGCCGGTGCGGACCACGAGGAGGCGGGTGCGGCGGTCGGCGGCCGGGCTGCCGCCCTCCATGGGAGCGCCGAGGGGTTCGAGGGTGTGCGGGGTCGCGCCGGCGGCGCGCACGCACTGGATGTGGCGCGGGCGCAGCCAGCCGAGCTTCCACTTGTGCCACCCGAAGGGGTCCGGGGACAGCCCGAACTGGCTGCCCATCAGGTCCCAGTCGCCGACGTAGGTGTCCCAGTCGCCCTCGCCGTCGCCGCCCTTGGGCCGGTGGTAGAGGTCGGGGAGGTCGAAGACATGGCCGGTCTCATGGGCCAGCACGTTCCGGTCCGGCGGGTGGTGCTCGAACACGGTGACGAGCCGGCGCAGCTCGACGCCGTCGGCGCGCAGCGGCTGCTCGAAGTTGACCACCTTTGTCGCGTCGGCGTCCACGCCGGGGGCGTCGGGGTCGGCGACCAGGTAGACGATGTCATAGCGGCCGAAGTCGACCGAGGGGTCGGCGGCGGCGATGGCGTCGCGCAGATACGCGGCGCGGCGCCCGGCGTTCCAGTCGCGCTCTATGGCGTACGAGGTGGAGGCCTCGGGCATGGCGATCCACCGTTTCGCGGCGTGCACCCGCAGCCTGAACTGCCCGTACGAGGCGCGCCGGAAGAAGGCCGTGGTGGCCGGGACGTGGTCGGCGGCCAGCCGGCGGGGGGCGACCTTGGGCGTGGAGTCGGGGAAGGAGAGGAAGAGCATCGCGGCGTGGACGGTGCGGGCGGGGCGGGGGTAGCCGGTGTTCCAGGTGTCCAGGCCCTCGGAGTGGTGGGCTCCGGTGCGTTCGAGGGTGCACGGGCCGCCCGCGCCGACCGCGATCGCGGGGCCCGACACCACGGTGGTCGCCATCATGGCGCTGAGGGAGGTGAGCATCGCCCCGGCGCGGCGCAGCCGGGGCGGGCGGCCCACCCCCTCGGACAGCTGAGGACGCGCCATGTCGACCTCCCGGACATACTCGGACCACCCCACCCACCCTGAGGCGGATGCGTGCCCTCCGCCCTGTTGGATTGGGCCGGTCGAGTGAACCGGTCCGGATTCGGGTACGTAACAGACGGTCACAGTCGGTCGTGAGGGCAGTGGGTCCGTGCAGAGTCGAACAGATACGACCAAACACATGTTCAAGGCACCGATGGTCGCGGTCGCATTGTTGGAACGGTCGGAGCGCGAGCCTCTATGATCGGCACATTTCCAGCGGGGACTCCCTATTCAGGCGGGCATTCACGGCCCGTCCGGCACCCGGTGTGAGACATGCACAAGACGTGTACGACAGACCTGTACGAGACGAGCCCCACGCGGGAGCGAGCGGTGAGCGGATCCCTTGACGGGCAGGGCCGCGCGCCCGGCGCGACGCTGCCGACGATCACGGAACGTGACGGGATGGCCAGTGGTGGGCCGGGCGAAGTGGCGGGCGAAGTGTCGGCCGGGGTGCCGGCCGGGGTGCCGGGCAGCCCGCCCGGCACCGTGCCGAGCGACTACCGGGCCGCGTTCAACGCGGCGCGGCTCGCCATGGCCGTCATCGACCGCGAGGGCACGGTGCTCGACGCCAATCCGGCGCTCGGCTCGCTGCTGGGCGCCGAGCCGGCCGGGCTGATCGCGCGCAGCGCCGCGGACCTCGCGGACCTGAGGGAGGATCCGCGCGCCTGGAGCGAGTACCGCGAAGTGCTGCACGGCCACCGCGAGCGGCTGTGCTGCACCCGGCGGCTGAGACACAGTGACGGCCACTTCCTGTGGGCCGAGATCACCGTCGAGCCGGTGCCGGACAGCTGCGGCATGCTGCTGTCGATGGCCGACATCAGCGACCGGCGCGATCTGCAGGTGCGGCTGCGCCATCTGCAGATGCACGACCCGGTGACCCGGCTGCCCAACCGCAACCTCTTCTTCGAACGGCTGGCCGCCGCCCTGGAGTCCGCCGCGTACGACCAGGGCGGCACCGGGCGGATCGGGCTCTGCTATCTGGACCTCGACGGCTTCAAGGCGATCAACGACACGCTCGGCCACCGCGTCGGCGACCGGCTCCTCGGGGCGGTGGCCCAGCGTCTCACCGAGTGCGCCGCGCCCGGGGGCCATCTGGTGGCGCGGCTCGGCGGCGACGAGTTCGCCCTGCTGGTGCGGGACTCCACCGGCACCGAGCAGCTGTGCGAGCTGGCCAGGTCCGTCCTCGCGGCGCTCCAGCGGCCGTTCGAGGTGGGCGGGCAGCGGCTGTCGGTGTCGGCCAGCATCGGCGTGGTGGAGCGGCCCGCCGCGGGCACCCACACCACCTGGCTGATGCAGGCCGCCGACACCACGCTGTACTGGGCCAAGGAGGACGGCAAGGCGCGCTGGACGCTCTTCGACCCCGAGCGCAACGCCCACCGCATGACCAGGCAGGCGCTGTCCAGCACGCTGCGTCCGGCGGTCGAGCGGGAGGAGTTCGTGCTCGACTACCAGCCGCTGGTCGGGCTGGTGGACGGCGCGGTGAAGGGCGTCGAGGCGCTGGTGCGCTGGGATCACCCGAGATTCGGCAGACTGTCGCCGAATCGGTTCATCTCACTGGCGGAGGAGAACGGCGCGATCGTCCCGCTGGGGCGGTGGGTGCTGCGGACGGCCTGCCGGCAGGCCCGCGCCTGGCAGCTCGCCCACCCCCGCAACCCGCTGATCGTCAGCGTCAATGTGGCGGTCCGCCAGGTCTGGGACTCCGACCTGGTCGCGGACGTGGCCTCGATCCTCGCCGAGACCGGACTGCCGCCGGAGCTGCTCCAGTTGGAGCTGACCGAGTCCGCGGTGATGGGCTCGGCGGGGCGGCCGCTGCAGGCGCTGCTGCGGCTCAGCGAGATGGGCGTGGCCATCGCCATCGACGACTTCGGCACCGGCTACTCCAACCTCGCCTATCTGAGCCGGCTCCCCGTCTCCACGCTCAAGCTGGACGGGTCGTTCGTCCAGGGCTTCCGCGCGGAGGAACACCCCAACCCGGCCGATGAAACGATCGTCCAGGCCCTCGTGGAGCTGGCGCACCGGCTCGGCCTGACGGTGACCGCCGAGTGCGTGGAGAGCGCCGAGCAGGCGGAGCGGCTGGCCCGGATCGGCTGTGACACCGGGCAAGGCTGGTTCTACTCCCGCCCGGTGCCGCCGGACCGCGTCTCCGCCATGATCGGCGGCCACCCGGCGGCGAGCGGCGCCCCGTAGAGCGCGCCCCCGGCGGACGCTCACCGGGGGCTCAACGGGGCAGCGTCAGGCTGTCGCCGTCGGCAGGTCGTAGGCGTCGGCGATCAGCTCGTACGAACGCAGCCTGGCCTCGGGGCCATGGGCGTTGGACGTTATCTTGATCTCGTCCACGCCGGTCCGCTTGATCAGCGCGTCCAGACCCTCCCGCACCTCGTCCGGGGTGCCGTACACCACGTTCGTCAGCCAGCCGCTCACGAAGTCCTCCTCGATCGCGTTGAACCGGTGCGCCTCCGCCTCCTCGGGGGTCGGCACCAGGCCCGGCCGCCCGGTGCGCAGCCGGACCATGGCCAGCGCCCCGGTGAGGACCTGGCGCCGGGCCTCCTTCTCGTCCTCGGCGGCGAACGCCGAGACGCCGATCGAGGCGTACGGCCGGTCGAGGACGGCGGACGGGCGGAAGGACTGGCGGTAGAGGTCGAGCGCGGGGAGGGTGTTGGCGGCCGAGAAGTGGTGGGCGAAGGAGAACGGGAGGCCGAGCGCCCCGGCCAGCCTGGCGCTGAAGCCGCTGGACCCCAGCAGCCACACCGAGGGCCGGTCGGCGGACTGCACCCCGCCGGGCACCGTGCCCTGCACCGGCCCGGGGACGGCGTGGATGCGCGCGTAGCGGTGGCCGTCCGGGAAGTCGTCGTCGAGGAACCGGAGCAGCTCGGCGAGCTGCTGCGGGAAGTCGTCCGCCCCCTCGTTCAGCCGGTCGGTGCGGCGCAGCGCGGCGGCCGTGGCCCCGTCGGTCCCCGGCGCCCGCCCCAGCCCCAGGTCCACCCGCCCGGGGGCCAGCGCCTCCAGGGTCCCGAACTGCTCGGCGATCACCAGCGGGGCGTGGTTGGGCAGCATGACCCCGCCGGAGCCGAGCCGGATGCGCTCGGTGTGCGCCGCCAGGTGGGCCAGGATCACCGCCGGGGAGGAGCTGGCGACGCCGGGCATGGAGTGGTGCTCGGCCACCCAGAACCGGTGGAAGCCCCGCCGCTCGGTGAGCCTGGCGAGCTCGACCGTGGTCCGCAGGGCCTGCGCGGCGGTCAGCCCGCTGCCGACGGTCGCCAGGTCCAGCACCGACAGCGGGATGGGGGCGCTCCCCCTGGGCGCGGCATGCAGGCCGTGGTCCCCCGGCCCGCCCCCGCCGGGCCGGGCACCGCCCCCGTCCTGCCCGGGGTGCCCGCCCCGGTCGGGGCGCCCGGCTTGATCGCCCTGCTCGTCCTGCCGCCGGTTCTGCTCGCCCTGCTGGTCGGCCACGGTGGCCCGCCTCCCTGGTCGCTCCGTCTGCGCGGCCGCGTAGGTCACGCCGCACCGCAGAACGCCAACCGGAGAACGGCTCCGCTTTATTCCCGGGACCGCTTGTTCCCAGGACCTCTTGTTCCCGGGGGCTCCCGTTATTCCCGTGGGGCTGCCGCCGGGCGGAAGAGCGCCCCGAGCCGGTCGGACGGCACCTCCCGGCCGAGCAGCCGCAGCCCCTCCCAGACGGTGACCTGGTTGGCCGTGAGCACCGGCTTGCCCAGGGCCTCCTCCAGGTCGGGTATCCAGGCAGCGGTGTGCAGGGCGGTGTCCGGCAGAAGCACCGCCTGGGCGTCGGGATGGTCGCCCGCGCGCGCCAGGTGCAGCACCTCTTCCCGGCCCCAGGTGCCGACCTCGGCGGCGGTGATGATGCCGCTGCCGCGCATCGCGACGACTTCCGCGCCCGCCGCCTTGAGGAAGGCCCTGAAGTGGTCCGCGACGTCCTCCGGATAGGTCGCGGCAATGGCGACCCGCTCGGCGCCGAGCGCCCGCACCGCGTGGGCGAAGGCGAAGGAGGTGCTGGAGGCGGGCAGCCCCGCCGTCGCCGACAGCTCGCGCACCTGCTCGCCGGCGCCTTCCCAGCCGAAGACGAAGCTGGCGCTGGTGCAGGCCCAGACCACGGCCTGGGCGCCGCGCGCCCTCAGCTCCGCCACACCGGCGGCGAGCCGGGCGGCCGAGCCCATCTCCAGCAGGGCGTCCACCCGATGGGCGTCCTCGCCGATGTCGGTGTGCACCAGGGGGAGCCGGACGCCGGCGCCGAGGATGCCCTCCAGCCGCGGATAGTCGTCCTCGGCGGAATATCCCGGGTAGAGGAAGCCCACCGTGTCGGGGGTGGTGTCCAAGGAGGTGGCCGGGGTGGCCGGCACCTCGCCCGGCGCCGCCCGCACCACCGGCTCCGGCGCCGTCGCCCCGGCCGGCCCCGTCACGTCCACCATCTCTGCCTCCCTCCGGCGGCCCCCGCGAGCGCCGCCCCGTCGCCTGTCACTTCTCATACACCGCGGCCGCCCGATCCGTTCCGTCACACCGCGGGCGGAGCGCCTCCGGAGTCGTCCAGATACGGGGCATCCCCCATCCCGGAGCCGAACGCCGGGTCGAGGCCGTCGGCCGGTTCCCCGTCCGGCCCCTGCGGCGACCCGGCCAGAGCGGCCTCGGGCTCCGGCATGGGCACCTGCTCCGGCATGGGCACCGGCTGCGCGGGGTCGGTCAGCGGGGTGGACGGGATCACCACGGGCTCCACCGGCCCCGCGACCGGATCGCCCGCCGCGAACCCCGCCAGCCCGGCCAGCCCCGCCGGGCCGGCCATCCCCGCCGGGCCGGAGCGCGCCGCCGGGTCCAGGAGGGCCTGGTACGGACCGACCGCGCGCTCGCCGATCGCCCGCAGCGCCGCCCACATCGTCACCTGGTTCGCGGAGAGGACGGGCATCCGCAGCTCGGCCTCCAACTGCGGGATCACGTCGTACGTGGGGAGGTTGGTGCAGCTGATGAAGAGCGCGTCGGCGGCGCCGACCACCGCCTGCCGCGCCATGTCGACCACATCGCGGTAGGGCACCTTCCAGATGTGCCGGGTCAGCCCGAGGTACGCCCGCCCGGTCACGGTGATCCCGGCCTCGCCCAGGTACTCCTCCAGGGAGTCGGTCACCGACTTGGTGTAGGGCGTCACCACGGCGATGCGCCGGGCGCCGATCTCCCGCAGCGCCTCGAGCAGCGCCCCGGACGTGGTGAGCGAGGGGACCTCGCCCGCCTGCGTCATCGCCGCGCACATCGCCCGCTCCCCGGCGACGCCGCCGACGAAGCTGCCCGACGTGCAGGCGTACGCGACCACCTCGGGCGCGACGGCGCACAGGGCGCGCACCGCGTCGTGCAGGGTCTCGTGCTCGCTGACGAGCCGCGCCAGGTCGAGACTCACCTCGACCGGGACGAACGGGGTGCGGGTCAGATGCAGGGAGACCTCATCGGGCACCCAGCGCCACAACTCGCGGTCGAGTGCGAAATCGAATGGTGCTACGACGCCCACACCGCGCTGCGGCTGCGGGCCACCCAGAAAAGAGACGTCCATATCGAGCCCCAATACGAAACGGAGGGCTGGACCATTGGCCAGAGGGAAAGAGCCGGCCTGAATGCCGGGACGTCGGGACAGAGACCCCGGAACGATTCCGTTGTTGACGACGGTAGTTTCCGCTGCCTAGCGTGGTCAATCCTCGCTCTGAGGTGACTTCCCCGACACCCTCAACAGCCAAGCGGACCTACGTTTCGAAACGGTTTCCCGCCTATGTCCGAAAGCACTGTGGTCGTCTTCGGTGACGACCCGCCCGTTCGCCTCGACCGGCTGGCCGGCCGGGCCCGGGTCCTCGTGTGCGACGAGGCCTCCCTGCCCGAACTGCTCCCCGCCGCCGACGTCCTGCTGGTGTGGAATTTCACCTCCGAGGCGGTACGCGCCGCCTGGCCCGGCGACGGCCCCCGCCCGCGCTGGGTCCACGCGGCCAGCGCCGGTGTGGACCGGCTGATGTGCCCCGAACTGATCGCGTCCGACGCGATCCTGACGAACGCCCGGGGCGTCTTCGAGCAGCCCATCGCCGAGTACGTCGCGGGCCTGGTCGCCGCCAAGGCCAAGGACTTCTTCGGAAGTTGGGAGCTCCAGCGGCAGCGCCGCTGGCGCCATCGCGAGACGGTGCGGCTGGCCGGGACTCGCGCGGTCGTCGTCGGCGCGGGCCCGATCGGACGCGCCATCGGCCGCACCCTGGAGGCCCTCGGCATCGCCGTCGACCTGGTGGGGCGTACGGCGCGCGAGGGCGTGCGCGGCGGCGACGAGCTGAACGGGCTGCTCCCGGAGGCCGACTGGGTGATCTGCGCGGCGCCGCTGACCGACGGCACGCGCGGCATGTTCGGGCGGGAGGCCTTCGCCCGGATGAAGTCCACCGCCCTGTTCGTCAACGTGGGGCGCGGGCCGCTGGTCGTACAGGACGACCTGGTCGCGGCCCTGGTCGCGCGGCGGATCGGCGGCGCGGCGCTGGATGTGTTCGAGCACGAGCCGCTGGCCGCCGACGACCCTCTGTGGGACGTGCCGGGGCTGTTCGTCTCGCCCCATATGAGCGGCGACACGGTCGGCTGGCGAGACCGGCTCGCCGAGCAGTTCCAGGACAACTACGACCGCTGGGAAGCGGGCGAACCGCTGCTCAACGTGGTCGACAAGCGCCTGGGGTACGTACCGGTCGATTGAAAGGAGAGGTGGATGACCGACATCCACGATCTGACAGCTGTTCAACTCCTCGAACGGTACGCCTCGGGCGAGCTGTCCCCCGTCGAGGCGACCCGCGCCGCGCTGGAGCGGGTGGAGCAGATCCAGCCAGAGGTCAACGCGTTCAGCCGGGTGGACGCGGAGGCGGCGCTGCGGCAGGCCGAGGAGTCGGCCGGGCGGTGGCGGCGCGGCGAACCCGCCGGCCTGGTCGACGGGGTGCCGGTGTCGGTCAAGGACATCCTGCTCCAGCGCGGCGGCCCCACGCTGCGCGGCTCGCTGACCGTCGCGGCCGACGGCCAGGCGTGGGACGAGGACGCGCCCTCGGTGGCCCGGCTGCGGGAGCACGGCGCGGTGTTCCTCGGGAAGACCACGACCCCGGAGTTCGGCTGGAAGGGCGTCACGGACAGCCCGGTGTACGGGGTGACCGGCAACCCGTACGACCCGCGGCGCACCGCGGGCGGCTCCAGCGGGGGCAGCGCGGCCGCGGTGGCGCTGGGCGCGGGGCCGCTGAGCCTGGGGACGGACGGCGGCGGTTCGGTGCGCATTCCCGCGTCCTTCTGCGGCATCTTCGCGTTGAAACCCACCTATGGAAGGGTTCCGCTGTACCCGGCGAGCGCGTTCGGGACGCTCGCGCATGTGGGGCCGATGACGCGGGACGCGGCCGACGCGGCCCTCATGATGGATGTGATCTCCGGCCCGGACTGGCGCGACTGGTCCCAGCTCGCGCCGCCCGAGGGCGGCTTCCGCGAGGCGGTCACGGCGGACGGGGGCGGGGTGGCCGGGCTGCGGGTCGCCTACAGCCCGGCGCTCGGCGGGACAGCGTCCGTCGACCCGGAGGTGGCGGCGGCGGTGCGGCGGGCGGTGGACCTGCTGGCCGCCTTGGGCGCGTCCGTGGAGGAGATCGACCCGGGCATCGAGGACCCGGTCGAGGCGTTCCACACGCTGTGGTTCAGCGGGGCGGCGCGGGTGGTGCAGCCGCTCGGGCAGGAGAAGTGGGAGCTGCTGGACCCCGGGCTGCGCGAGATCTGCGCCCAGGGCGCCTCGTACAGCGCGCTGGACTATCTGAGCGCCGTCGATGTGCGCATGGCGCTGGGGCACGCCATGGGGCGGTTCCACTCCGCGTACGACCTGCTGGTCACCCCGACCATGCCGATCACCGCCTTCGAGGCGGGTGTGGAGGTGCCCAAGGGGTCGGGCCACACCCGGTGGACCGGCTGGACGCCCTTCACCTACCCCTTCAACATGACCCAGCAGCCCGCGGCGAGCGTGCCCTGCGGGCTGTCCGGCGAGGGGCTGCCGATCGGGGTGCAGCTGGTCGCCGCCCGCCACGCGGACGCGGTGGTGCTGCGGGCGGCGCACGCGCTCTACGAGGCGGGGCTGGCGGACGGCGTCAGGCCGCCCGCGCCGGACGCGACCGGGACGGGGGCGACCGGACCACGGGCAACCGGGACGGGGGCGACGGCGGCCGGCTGAGGGCACCAGGGGCGACGATGACCGGCTGACGGCGCCAGGGGCTACGGCGGCCGGGTGACGAGGGCGGCCCCGTCGGCGGTCCGCTGACGGCGGAGGAGGGGACGGCGGTCGGCCGGGGGCCGACCGCCGTTCACCCGTGCCCGCGCTACGCCCGGCGGAAGTTCAGCGTCTCCCCCAGCGCCCCGGCCCGCCACAGGTCCTGGCAGGCGTCGGCCATCCGGTCGAGCCCGTCGACGACCGAGCCCCAGACGATGCCCGGCACCCATCCGGCGTCGCCGTTGATCAGCAGGTTGTTGCGCTCGTAGAAGAGCGCGAGGTCGACGACCCGCCGCTGCCCCTGGTGCTTGGCCTCCTGCTCATAGCCGTAGGAGGCGGTGCCCAACTGGGTGTCGGTGAAGCTGAAGTAGCACAGGTCACCGGGGATGGGGGTGATGGTCGGGTTCTCCAGGGGCGGCTCCTCGGGGGCGAAGGGGGGCAGCAGCGCGTAGATCTCGTTGCGCGCGTACTTGGCGTGGTAGACGTCACCGCCCAGGGGCAGCGCGTTCCACACCGCGTCACAGGTGATGGGCGCACGGTCGTCGAGGAGTTTCGCCGTGCAGGTCACGCCCCTTTTTGCAAGCGACACCTCGATAAACCGGTCAGCCATGACATTCCTCCCGCTCGGTTCGGGACCTGTTGCCGGGAGCCCCTACCCAGCGCGGCCGACCGCCAAAGGGCCGAAAAAGATCTGCATATATTCCGAGCACTCGGGTAGCTGCGCGCCCATGGCTCCACCACGACGGACACACAAGGACATCAGCGGAAGACGGCTGAACCGCCGCGCGCTTCTGGCGGGCGGGGCGGCCATGGGTCTGCTGGGCGCCACGGGTTGCAGCCGGGTGTCCAGCGCCGACGCCAAGGACGGGGGAAACCTGCTGGAGCGCCTGCGGTCGCAGGGCACGGTGCGCCTGGGCATCGCGGGCGAGATCCCGTTCGGGTACATCGACAAGAACGGCGACTTCACCGGCGAGGCGCCGGAAATCGCGAGGGTGATCTTCAAGCGGCTGGGGGTGGCACGCGTCCAGCCGGTTCCGACCGAGTTCGCCTCGCTGATTCCGGGGCTGCGCTCGCAGCAGTTCGACGTGGTCTCCGCCGGCATGTACATCAACCCGGACCGCTGTCAGCAGGTGATCTTCTCGGATCCCGACTACCGCGTCCGTGACGCGTTCATCGTGCGCAAGGGCAATCCCAAGAACCTCCACAACTACGAGGACATCGTCAAGACGGGGGCCAAGCTCGCCAGCGGCTCCGCGTACGCCCAGATCGGCTACGCGGTCAACGCCGGGGTGAAGGAGCACGACATCATGGTGCTCCCGGACCAGCTCGCCGGGCTGCTCGCGGTCGAGCAGGGCCGCGCGGACGCCTTCGCGGGTACGGCGGTGACGGTGCGCAACGTGGTCCGGCAGAGCGGGGGCCGCCGGGCCGAGATGACCGAGCCGTTCCAGGCGATGCTCGACGGAAAGCCGGACATCGGCGCGGGCGGCTTCGCCTTCCGCCCGGAGGAGACCAGGCTCCGGGACGCCTTCAATGTCGAGCTGCACAAGATGAAGAAGAGCGGCGAACTCCTGCGCATCGTGCGGCCGTTCGGCTTCACCAAGGCCGAAATGACCGATCTGACCGCCAAGGAGCTGTGTCGATGACAGCCGGACTGTGGGAGAAATGGCTCCTTCCGGGGTTCTGGATCACCATCCAGCTCACCCTCTACAGCGCGCTCTTCGCCGCCGTCGTCGCCTTCGGGGTCGGCATCGCCCGTACCTCCAGGCTGTGGATCGTCCGCTTTCTGACGGGCTTCTACGTCGAGGTCTTCCGCGGCACCTCGGCCCTGGTGCTGATGTTCTGGCTGTTCTTCGTGATGCCTCTGGGCTTCGGCTTCCAGCTGGTGCCGATGTGGGCGGCGGTGCTCGCCCTGGGCCTGACCTACGGCGCGTACGGCTCCGAGATCGTGCGCGGCGCGGTCGCCGCGGTGCCGCCCGCGCAGCGTGAGGCGGCGATCGCGCTCAGCTTCACGCCCGCGCAGCGGATGCGGCGGGTGATCCTGCCCCAGGCGATCCCCGAGATGATTCCGCCGTTCAATAACCTTCTGATCGAGCTGCTCAAGGGCACCGCCCTGGTCTCCGCGGTGAGCGTGGCCGACACCACCTTCGCCGCCCAGCTCTCGCGGCTGGCGACCGGGGACAGCCTGGAGATCTACTCGATCATCCTCGTCATGTACTTCGTGCTGGCCTTCGTGCTCACCCGGCTGATGCGGCTGCTCGAGCGGCGCGCCAAGGCGGGCCTCGGGCAGGCGCCCGACAAGCGCGCCAAGGGGCCGGCCCTGACCAGGAAGCCGTCCGGCGCCCGGAAGACCGAGCAGTCCTCCGACCTGATCACCGCGGGAGGTGCCCAGTGAACTGGGACTGGGACGTCGCGAAGGACTTCCTCCCCGAGCTGGGCGACGGGCTGCTGATCACCCTGGAGGCGACCGCCCTGGGCTCGGTGCTGGCCTTCGCCCTGGGGCTGGTGTGGGCGCTGGCCTTCCGCTCGCCGACCCGCTTCGTACGCTGGCCGGTGGCCGCGGTGGTGGAGTTCATCCGCAACACGCCGCTGCTGGTCCAGCTGTTCTTCTTCTACTACGTGCTGCCGACCTGGGACATCAAGTTCTCCGCGCTGACCACCGGCGTGATCGCGCTCGGTCTGCACTACTCGACGTACACCGCCGAGGTGTACCGGGCCGGCATCGACGGCGTGCCCAGGGGGCAGTGGGAGGCGGCCACCGCGCTCAGCCTCTCGCGCGGCCGCACCTGGATCGCGGTGATCCTGCCGCAGGCGATCCGCCGGGTCGTGCCGGCCCTCGGCAACTACGTGATCGCGATGCTCAAGGACTCGCCGATGCTGGCGCTCATCGGGGTCGTCGACATGCTCCAGAAGGCGCGGGCGCACGGCGCCTCGTCCTTCGAGTACATCGAGCCCTACACGATGGTCGGCATCGCCTTCATCCTCATCGCCTATCCGGCATCCCTACTCATGCGAGCCCTGGAGCGTCGCCTTGGCCACTGAAACCCCGCACACCAACCCTGCCGTGGACGGCAGCGAACTGATCCGCTTCGACCGGGTGACCAAGCGCTTCGGCGAGAACACGGTCCTCGACGACCTCGACTTCTCGGTGTCCTCCGGGAAGCATGTGACCCTCATCGGTCCCTCCGGGTCCGGCAAGACCACGATCCTGCGGCTGCTGATGACGCTGATCAAGCCGGACCAGGGCACGATCAAGGTCGACGGCGACTACCTCACCCACGAGGACCGCGGCGGCAAGCTGGTCGAGGCGGGCGAGAAGCACACCCGCGAGGTGCGCAAGAAGATCGGGATGGTCTTCCAGCAGTTCAACCTCTTCCCCAACATGCGGGTGCTGCGGAACATCACCGAGGCCCCGGTGCACGTCCTGGGCCTGAGCAAGGACGAGGCCGAGGAGCGGGCGCGCGAGCTGCTCGACCTGGTCGGGCTCGGCGACAAGTGCGACGCGTACCCGACGCAGCTGTCCGGCGGGCAGCAGCAGCGGGTGGCGATCGCGCGGGCGCTGGCGATGCGGCCGCAGGTGATGCTGCTCGACGAGGTGACCTCGGCGCTCGACCCGGAGCTGGTGGCCGGGGTGCTGGACGTGCTGCGTGACATCGCTCACACCACGGACATCACGATGCTCTGCGTGACCCATGAGATGAGCTTCGCCCGGGACATCTCCGACGAGGTGTTCATGTTCGACTCGGGCCGGGTCATCGAGGCCGGGCCGCCGGAGAAGATCTTCAGCGAGCCGGAGCACGAGCGCACTCGCGAGTTCCTGAGCGCCGTGCTGTAGCGGGCGCCGGAGCGGATGGGGCGGCGGGCCGCGGGGGGAGAGCCGGATAGGGCGGCGGGTCGCGGGGAGACCCTTCACAGGGCATGCCGCTGGCATATGTCAGAGTAGTGCGGCGCTGCTGAGCGGCCCCCCGCCCGCCCGGCAATATGCCCAACCCCCGCTCCGAATCGCCCGCTTGGCGGCTATCGTGGTACGAGGCCGCGCCGCTCGAGGCTGCCGTGGGTGATCCCATGGCCACGACCTGCGGCGACGGCGCCGACGCAAGCGGTCACAACCTGCCAGGGGGGAAACCGTGGCGCTCAAGCCCGAGTCGACCGCGCCGTTCCACTCGGTGCGACACGCCCTCCGGGTCCTCGAAGTCGTCTCCCACCACACCGACGGCGTGACCGACGCCGGCCTCGCCCGCGAGACCGGCCTGCCCCCGGTGCACCTCGCCCAGCTGCTGCGGATGCTGCGCCGCGAGGGCTATGTGGAACAGATCGGGGACGGGGCCTACGTCGGCGGCCCCGCGCTCGCCCTGCTCGGCTCCTCCGGCACCGGCCGCCGTACCGCGGTCGAGCACCAGCTCCAGAAGTCGCTCGCCGCCCTGCGCGACTCGGTCGGCGCGGCGGTCTACCTCAGCCGCTACATAGACGGCGAGGTCCGGATCACCCAGTACGCCGACAGCCCGCGCACCCCCAAGGTCAACGAATGGGTCGACTTCCGCTCCGCGGCCCACGCCATGGCGATCGGCAAGTGCCTGCTCACCCAGCTCGACCACGACGGCCGCCGCGACCACTTCTCCCGCCACAAGACCGTGCGGCTCACCTCCCGCACGACCACCAACGAGAAGGTCCTCTTCCGCAAGCTGGAGGCCCAGCCCGCCACCGTCCCGGTCCTCGACCTCCAGGAATACGCGGTCGGCACGGTCTGCGCCGCCGTCCCCATCACCGCGGGCCGCTCGGTCGGCAGCCTCGCCCTCTCCCTCCCCCTGGAGCACGCCCACCGACTGCGCCAGGCCGCGTCCACCCTGAACCGGGAGGCGGCCCGGGTGCTGCTGTCCCTCACGATCTAGGGGATGCCCTGTGGTCCTCGGGGTCGGGAGCACCTGGTCGGAAGCACCCCTGGGGAGCAGGTAGTATTTACGACGTCAGCAGGCGCCGCTAGCTCAGTTGGTTAGAGCAGCTGACTCTTAATCAGCGGGTCCGGGGTTCGAGTCCCTGGCGGCGCACCTTGGCTCTGACGCCATTGACCTGGGGTTTCTCGGTTCTCCGAGAAACCCTGGTCGCGTTTTCGGCCACGCGATGAATCTCTGTTGCCTCAGGCCTGGCGCACGGCGATTATGCCTGTTCATGTCCGACATCGCGTCTGAAGGCTCTGCGCTCAGGCCGTATCCCAAGATCTCGTCGAGGGGGCGGCTCGGCGTGCCCGGGGTGCGGGGGTGGGTCGCCCTGGAGAAAGTGCACGGAGCGCACTTCGCGGTGGTCTGCGAGGGCACGGGGGTCCGCCCGGCGAAGCGGCGTGAGCTGCTGGGAGATGACGGGCTGGACGGTTTCTTCGGCGTCAGCAGGATCTGGCCGGCGGTGTCGGTGGCGGCGGCTCGGTTCGCCTCGAGGCTGCGGGCCGAGTGGGGTGATGCCGCGGTGGTGACGGTCTACGGTGAACTGGCCGGCGGGCGCTACCCGCACCCGGATGTCCTCGCTGTTCCCGGCGTCGAGCCGGTGCAGACCGGCGTGTGGTACGCGCCGGACCTGCGCTGGCTGCTGTTCGACGCCTCGGTCGAGACCGCGGAAGGCCGCTGCTGGATCTCCGACCGGGCTCTGCGCGCCGCGGCCGCCGCTGCCGGTCTCGTCTGCGTTCCCGCTCTCGGACGGGGCCCGCTGAACACGCTCCAGGACCTGCCCTGCGCCTTTCCCACCAGGGTGCCCGCCCTCTTCGGGCTTCCCGAGCTGGCCGGCAATCTCGCCGAGGGCTATGTCCTCAAGCCGGACGGGGAATGGCGGGAGTCGGGTTCTTCGGGCGCCGGCGGGCGGCCGGTGGCCAAGGTGAAGCAGAAGGCCTTCGCCGAGGACGAGCGCTTCGACGGCTCACGCCCCTATCTGGCACCGCCGCAGGGGGCGGCCGGGGTTCCCGCCTGGCTTCTGGTCCACGCCTCCGTACTCCTGACCCCGGCCCGCGCGGCCGCGGCGGTGAGCAAGCTCGGACCTCACGCTTCCGTGGACGACGTGACGGAAGAGATAGCGCGGGACGTAGCGGAGGAGATCGCCGAAGCGGTGGGGGGGTTGGAGGACTCCCTCCTGCACTGTTTGGGCCAGGCAGTCCGGCCCGGGGCACGCTCCCTGGCGTTGTTCGACGCCGCGGACCGCCAGAGGGTCCAACCCGCGCGAGACGTCACCACGTGATATCGGACAATCACTCACAGGAGTGATCCGCCACGGAACGCGCCTCCGTCGCGCATACATCCGGAAAGACTGGCCTCCTCCAGGAAAGCGGGGCAACATGACGGTTATGACCGAGCGCACGTCTTACACGCTGCTTGAGGCCTTCGAGGAGTTGGCCTCTACGTCGCGCGAATCCGTCAGGTTGGAGTTCATCAACGGACGGATCGGGGAGAAATGCGTGGCCGACGGGGATCACGAGACGATCATCATGTGGCTGCTCAGGCAGTGCATGCAGAGTCGTCCGGAGCTCGACCTGCATACGTCGCAGGGGCTGAAGGTCGGGGAGTACCGCAAGGGCCGGGCACGTCCGGATGGCTCGCTGGCGCCCATCGCGCACTTCGCAGGGCACGGTGAGTGGGCCGACCCAGACGGGGTCCTGATGACCGTCGAGGTCACGTCGTACGACTATGACACCGACCGCCGCGACCGCGTAGAGAAGCCCGCTGCCTATGCGGCCGCGGGCATCCCCGTCTACCTCCTCGTGGACCGTGACGCCTGCGCGGTCATCGTCCACACCAACCCCGACCCGAAGAGCGGCTGCTACCTCGACATCCACCGGGCACCCTTCGGGGAGCAGGTCGTGATCCCCAAGCCGGTCGGCATCACGCTCGACACGGACATCCTGAAGGCCTACGTCCGCTGAGGCCCGGTGTCAGCCCGCCTTCTTCACGAACTCCGTGGTGTAGGTCTTGCCGAGGTCGACCTTGGCGTTCTTCAGGTTCGGGTTGAAGGACTTCAGGACGCGCTCCACGGTCGCCGGGCCGTCCGCCGGCATGACGCCGTCCTTGGTGAACATCGGCAGGGTGGACTTGATCGCCTGGGCGTACAGCTCCTTGCCGCCCTGGGCGTAGTCGGCGGGCATCTTGGCGGCGATTTCCTCGGGGGTGTGGGTGGACATCCACTTGAGGGTCTTCACGAACGCGTTGGCCAGCTTCTGGACCGTGTCCTTGTGGCTGTTCACCCAGGACGTGTTCATGTAGAGGCTGGAGGAGGGGTACGGGCCGCCGAGGGCGGCCTTGGAGCCCTCGGGGGTGCGCATGTCGAGGAGGATCTTGCCGAGCTTCTGGTCCATGATCTGGGCGACGGTGGGGTCGGTGGTCATGCCGCCCTGGATCGAGCCCTGCTTCAGGGCCGCGATGAAGGTCTGGCCCGCCCCGACCGCGACCGGGGTGAACTCGCTGGTCTCTACCCCGCTGTTGACGGCCAGGTACTTGGTGAGGAAGTCGGTGGAGGAGCCGAGGCCGGTGACGCCGAGCTTCTTGCCCTTGAAGTCCTTGGGCGAGGCGATCTCGCCCGCGGCCTTGTTGGAGACGATCTCGACCTCGCCGGGGGCGTGGGAGAACTGCACGACGGACTCCACCTGCTTGCCCTTGACCTGGAGGTCCAGCGTGTGGTCGTAGAAGCCGACCGCGCCCTGCACCTCGCCGGCCACCAGTGAGGTTTCGGCCTGGACACCGGCGGGCTCGGTGAGGAGCTGGACGTCGAGGCCCTCGTCCTTGAAGTAGCCGAGCCGCTGGGTGAGCATCGCGGGCAGGTAGATGACCTTGTCCAGGCCACCCACCATGATCTTGACCTTGCCGTCCTTGCCGTCCCCGCCGGAGGCGTCGCTGCCGCAGGCGGTGAGGGTGGTCAGGGTGAGCGCCGCGGCGACGGCCGCCGCGGAGATCTTGGCATAGCTGCGCATGTCACGTCCTTGGGAGAGGGGAAAACGGAGGGGAGAGAGAGGGGTACGTCAGCCGTCGGCGCCGGGCTGGGCCGGCTTCCAGCGGAAGAGCCGCCTCTCCAGGAAGGTCAGCAGGCCCTCGGCCAGCAGGGCCACGACGGCGAGGATCACCATCGCCGCGTACACCCCGGCCGCGTTGAACGTGGACTGCGAGGTGGCGACCAGCAGCCCGATCCCCTTCGTGGCGCCGATGTACTCGCCGACGATCGCGCCGATCAGCGCGAAGCCGAAGCTGACGTGCAGGCTGGTGAAGATCCACGAGGTGGCGGCGGGGATCACGACCTGCAGCGTGACCTGGCGGTTGCTCGCGCCGAGGATGCGGGAGTTGGCCACCAGATTGCGGTCGACCTCCCGGGCGCCCTGGAAGGCGTTGAAGAAGACGGGGAAGAAGACCAGCACGACCGCCGAGGCGACCTTCGAGGCCGGTCCGAGGCCGAACCAGATGAGGAAGATCGGGGCGAGGACGATCCGGGGCAGCGCGTTGAGCACCTTGATGTAGGGGCCGAACACGTCGGCGAGGAAGCGGGCCCGGCCGAGGCCGATGCCGAGGACGACGCCCGCGGCCACGCCGATGGCCCAGCCGATGAGCGCTTCCTGGAGCGTGGCCCAGACCTGTTCCCACAGCGGGCCCTGCGCGGTGCCGTGCAGGATCCACTCCTTCAGCTGGTCCCAGACCTTCGAGGGCATCGAGAAGTTGAACGGGTCGATGACCGAGGTACGGGCGGACCACTCCCACAGCCCCAGGACCGCGACCAGCACCAGCGCGCGGGTGGACTGCACGAGGATCGCGCGTTTGCGGGCGGCCCGTGCCCTGGCGGTCGTACGGTCGGTGGGCCCTTCCTTGCCGATGCCGTGCTTGCCGATGCCCTGCTTGACGGGGGTGGCGGCTGCCGTGGCCTCAGGCATGCGAGGCTCCTCTCTCGCGGGTGATCCGCACCTCTTCGCCGAGCGAGGCCCAGATCTCGCGGTAGATCTCGATGAACCGGGGGTCGAGCCGCACCGACTCGACCTTGCGGGGCCTCGGCAGGTCGATCTCGAACACTTCCTTGACGGTGGCCGGGCCGGCGGTCATGACCACGACCTTGTCGGCGAGGGCGATGGACTCCTCCAGGTCGTGGGTGACGAAGACGACGGAGGCTCCGGTCCCGGACCACAGTTCGAGCAGTTCGTCGGACATCAGCGCCCGGGTCTGCACGTCGAGCGCCGAGAACGGCTCGTCCATGAGGAGGATCTCGGGGTCGTTGACGAAGGTGGCGGCGAGCGCGACGCGCTTGCGCTGGCCGCCCGACAGCTGGTGCGGATAGCGGTCCTCGAAGGACGAGAGCCCGACCCGGGCCAGCCACTCCCGCGCCCGCTCCTTGGCCTCCGCCTTCGGCACGCCGCGGAAGCGGGGGCCGGCCATCACGTTGGACAGCACGCTGCGCCAGGGGAAGACCGCGTCCTGCTGGAAGACGAAGCCGACCTTGGACCCGATGCCGCGGACCGGCTCGCCGGCCACCAGCACATCGCCCTCGGTGGGCTCCTCCAGTCCGCTGACGAGGGTGAGTGTCGTGGACTTCCCGCATCCGGTGGGGCCGACCACGGCGACGAACTCGCCCCGCCCGACGGTCAGGTCCAGATCCCTGACGGCGGTGTGGAGGCCCCCGGACGGCGTCCGGAACACCTTGCTCGTGCCCCGCAACTCGATGGCAGGGCCGGTGTGTCTGCTCATGGCCGAGGAGGCTAGGAGTGGAGCGGACCACACCGGCAGCCTTAAGGGCACAACGCGCTCTTGTGCGCGCAAACCCCGTTCTGCTCGTTTAGCTCGCGCTACGGCAACGAATCCGCTACGGACCCTGGGCAACCGGCGCGGAGCACCCTTACCGTGCGATGGCAGCGAGGTAAACGGAATAGCTCATACCGCTTGCGCGGAGGGCCTGGAGACAGGGGTGACCGAGGTGCGGATCCGCTGGCCCAGACGTGTCTCCGCCCAGGTGCTGGCCGTGCAGCTGACCCTCACCGCCGGGGTGATGGTGCTCGCCACCGGGCTCTTCCTCGCCCCGCTCAGCTCCGAGATCGACGACCAGGCCATGCACAAGGCGCTCTCCATCGCCCAGGCCACCGCCGCCGACCCCGACCTCGCCCACGATCTGCTGACCACCGCGCCGAGCGCGCGGGGGCCGGTGCAGCGGAAGGCCGAGCGGATCCGCCGGGCCACCGGGGCGCTGTACGTGGTGGTGCTGGACCGGCGTGGGGTGCGCTGGTCGCACACCACCACCGCGCGCATCGGCGAACACGTCTCCACCGACCCGGGGGCAGCGCTCTCCGGACAGCAGATCATGCAGATCGACGTCGGCACCCTGGGCCGCTCGGCCCGCGCCAAGGTGCCGCTGCGCACCGCCGACGGGAAGATCGTCGGCGCGGTGTCGGTCGGCATCGGCTACGGCAGCGTCCGCGACCAGTTGCTCGCCACCGTGCCCCGGCTGCTGCGGTACGCGGGCCTGGCGCTCGGCGTGGGCGTGCTGGCCGCGATCGGCGTCTCACGCAGCCTGCACCGCCGTACGCATGGGATCGCGTTCGCCGACATCTCGGCGCTGCTCGACGAGCGCGAGGCCATGCTGCACGGCATCCGCGAGGGCGTGGTCGCCTTCGACCGGGAGGGCCGGATCCGCCTGATCAACGACGAGGCGCGGCGGCTGCTCGGCGTCGGCGCGGACGCCACCGGCCGCACCCTGGAGGAGGCGCTGCCCCCGGGCCGTACCACGGAGGTGCTGGCGGGACGGGCCGACGGGGCGGATCTGCTGACCGTCAGCGGCGGCCGGGTCCTGGTGGCCAACCGGATGCCGACCAAGGACGGCGGCGCGGTGGCGACGCTGCGCGACCGCACCGAACTGGAGCTGCTGGGCCGGGAGCTGGACTCCACCCGCGGACTCCTGGACGCCCTGCGCGCCCAGGACCACGAACACGCCAACCGGCTGCACACCCTGCTCGGACTGCTCGAACTCGGGCTCCACCAGCGGGCGGCGGAATTCATCTCCGGGCTCACCGACACCCATCGGGCCTCCGCCGAGCAGATCTCCGAGCGGGTGCGCGACCCGCTGCTCTCGGCGCTGCTCGTCGGGAAGGCCGCCATCGTGGCGGAGCGCGGGGCGTCCCTGCGCGTGTCGCCCCAGACCCTGCTGACCGAGCGGGTGGTCGACCCGCGCGATCTGGTGACCGTGCTCGGCAACCTGGTCGACAACGCGCTGGACGCCGTGGCCTCACCGCCCCGCCCCGACCCGTTCATCGAGGTCGAGCTGCGCGCCGAGGGCACCACGGCCGTGCTGCGCGTCAGCGACAACGGCCCGGGCGTGCCGCCCGGGATGCGCGAACAGATTTTCGCCGAGGGCTGGTCCACCAAGCGGGCCCCCTCGTCCTCGGCGCCGTCCCCGCGCGGCCGGGGCATCGGTCTGGCCCTGGTGCGGCGGCTCGCCGAGCGGTACGGCGGGATGGCCCGGGTCACCGCCCGGGCGGGCGGGGGCGCGGTGTTCACCGTCATCCTGCCCGAGGCACTCGATCCGGACCCAGCCCGTACCGACGGAGCCCGCACCCCGGACCCGGATCTGACCCCGGACCCGGACCTGACCTCGGCCCCGGATCTGACCACCGCCCCGGACCTGACCACCGCCCCGGGCCTGACCACCGCCCCGGGCCCGGCCCCGGGCGGCGACACGCGCGCGGACCACATCCCCGTCCAGCAGCTCACCACAGCGGGAGAGTCACGATGATCGACGTCCTCGTCGTGGACGACGACTTCCACGTCGCAGAGATCAACTCCGCGTATGTGGCCCAGGTGCCCGGCTTCCGGGTCGCCGCCCGCGCCCATACCGCCGCCCAGGCCCTGGCGACCCTGGAACGCACCCATGTCGACCTCGTCCTGCTCGACCACTACCTGCCCGACGAGACCGGGCTGACCCTGGTCCGGCGGATGCGGCAGCTCGGCCACCACGCGGATGTGATCATGGTGACGGCGGCCTGCGATGTCGCCACCGTCCAGGCCGCCATGCGGTACGGCGCGTTGCAGTACCTGGTCAAGCCGTTCAACTTCGCGGGGCTGCGCGTCAAGCTCGACGGCTATACGACGCTGCGCCATACGCTCGAGGGGGTCGGCGGGCGCGGTGAGACGGGCCAGGAGCGGGTGGACCGGATCTTCGGCGCCTTCCGGACCGCCGACGCCACCGCCCGCTCCGCGCTCCCCAAGGGCCACTCCGCGCCGACGGTCGACCTCATCCGCCGCGCCCTGGGCCAGGCCGACCGTCCGCTCTCCGCCCACGAGGTCGCCGAGCGCACGGGGATCAGCCGCTCCACCGCGCAGCGCTATCTCAAGTACCTGGAACACGCGGGGCGGATCAGCCTCAGCCTCAAATACGGCGACACCGGCCGCCCCGAACACCGTTACTCCTGGGTGGCGGTGAACTGATCCGGGCGGCCGGTGGCGGAGTTCCCGGGTGGCCGGGCGGCGGGGCTACCAGCGGGTGGTCTCGCCGAAGAAGTCGTCGATGGCGATGGCCTCGCCCGCCTCGGTGGCGGCGCGGTAGACGTGGGCGCCGACCGCGAGGTCGAGCACGCCGAGGCCGAAGGGCGAGAAGATCACGGGCTTGTCGGGGCGCGTGGTGACCTCGCCGCGGATGTGCTGGGCGAGAGTGCCGGTGATGAAGTCGCGGTTGCCGTACTTCTGCTCGGCCAGGTGGGGTGAGGTGTTGGCCTTGAGGCAGTGGTCGATGTCGTCGACGATGTTGTACGAGTCGTGGACGATCTCGGGGCCGATGTCGCGCAGGGAGATGTTGAGGACCACCTGCCCGGGGGCGAAGGCGCGCGGGTCGAGGATGTAGGGCTCGCCGGCGGTGGTGGCCAGGACGACCACGTCGGCCACGTCCAGGGCGGTGCGCAGGTCGTCGGTGGTCTCGGCGCGGTAGCCGAGGGAGTCGGTGGCGTAGCCGGCGAGGGCCCGGCCGTACTCGGGGTGCTGGTCGTGGACGACGAGGGTGTCGACGGACCATTCCTGGGCGGCGAAGAACTCGAGGATGTTGCGGGCGATGATGCCCGCCCCGACCACCGTGAGCCGGCGGGCGGTGCGGCCGCCGGTGAGCTGTTCGGCGGCGAGGACGGCGGAGGCCGCGGTGCGGGCGGCGCTGATCTGGGAGGCTTCGAGGAGGGCGAACGGGTAGCCGGTGGCGTAGTCGTTGAGGAGCAGGGCGGCGGAGGCGCGGGGGATGCCGTGGCTGATGTTGCCCGGGAAGCTGCCGATCCACTTGATGCCGGCGACATCGTGCTTGCCGCCCAGGTAGGCGGGAAGGGCGATGATGCGGGCGTCGGGCTTGTCGGGGAAGCGCAGGAAGTAGCTGTCCGGGTTGACGGAGTCGCCCTCGTCGTGGGTCAGATAGGTCTCCCTCACCTCCCGCACGATCTCCCGGCGGCTGCGGCCGATGATGTCGCGGGCCGTTCTGCCGCCGATCACGCTGAACTCGAACACGGGTTTCCCTTCCGGTCGTTGGCGGGCTGGTTGCGGTGGTGACATGGCGGGCGGGGCCGACGCGTGGCCGGCCACCGCCCGTCCGTCGTTCTGCATTCCGGTGTTCTGTCTGTGTCGGGCTCGTGGGTGGTCAGGTGGGTGGTCAGTAGGTGACCGGCACGCCCTGCGTTTCCCGGGCCGCCACGTTGCCCGGGCCCGCCTGGTGTGTCCCGGCGGGGCGGGACTTGCGGAGGAAGCCGGGGGCGGCCCAGTTGGCCTTGCCCAGCAGGGCCATCACGGAGGGCAGCAGGATCGCCCGGACGACGGTGGCGTCGAGCAGGACGGCCACCGCCAGGCCCACGCCCAGCTGCTTGAAGTCCTGCATGGCGAGGGTGCCGAAGACCGCGAACACCGCCACCATGATCAGGCCGGCGCTGGTGACCACCCCGGCGGTGGAGCGGATGCCGTGGGCGATGGCGTCGCGGGTGGTGGCCCCGCGGTCGTAGGCCTCGCGGATCCGGGAGACCACGAACACGTGGTAGTCCATCGAGAGGCCGAAGAGGACCACGAAGACGAACAGCGGCATCCAGGACTCCAGGGCGCCCGGGGCCTCGGTGCCGACCAGGGAGGCGCCCCAGCCGTGCTGGAAGACGGCGGTCATCACGCCGTACGCGGCGCCCACCGACAGCAGGTTGAGGACGATCGAGGTCAGCGCGATGACCGGGGACCGGAAGGACACCAGCATCAGCAGGAAGGTCACGCCCATCACGAAGGCGAAGACCGGGACGATGCTGCTCTTGAGCTGGTCGTTGTAGTCCTCGGAGAAGGCCAGGTCACCGCGGACCAGGGCGGTGGTGCCGGAGACCTTGCCCAGGGTGTCGGGGATCAGGGTGGAGCGCAGTTCCCCGAGGGCCTTCTTGGAGGTGGCGTCGCTGCCGTTGCCGACCAGCGGGACGCTGATCTCGGCGATGTTCTGCTTGGCGTGGACCGTGACGTCGATCTGCTTGCCGGTCTGCCCGGAGGCGAGCGCCGCCTTCTTGAAGTCGGCGATGGCCTGGGTGACCTTGGGCGAGTCGATGTCGTCGGACTCGACCACCACGCCGGCCGGGGCGGGCGCGCCGGGGAACTCCTTTCCGATCCGTTCCGAGACGGACACCATCGGGTTGTCGGCGGGGAGCAGCTTGTCGGTGCCGAGCTTCTCGGTCTTCATGCCCAGGGCGGGGGCGGCGAGGGCCAGCAGCAGGGCGGCGCCCAGCAGGGCGAACACCCCGGGCCTGGCGAGCACCCCGCGCAGCAGGGCGTTGTTGCGGCGGCCGGCGCCGGTCGCGGCGGCCGCGGCGCGGGCCTGGCGGCGGCGGCCGATGAACGGGATGCGGCCCTTCTCGACCTTGTCGCCGAGCATGGCCATCATGGCGGGCAGGACGGTCATGGAGCCGAGCACCGCGATCAGGACGACCTCGATGGTGGCGAAGGCGAAGCCCTTGAACACGGTCAGCCCGGACAGGAACATGCCGGCCATGGCGACCACCACGGTGATGCCGGAGATCAGCACCGAGTGTCCGGAGGTGGCGGCGGCGATGTGCAGGGCGGTGTCCCGGTCGCGTCCCGCGGCGCGCTCCTCCCGCTCGCGGCGCAGGTAGAACAGGCAGTAGTCGACGCCGACGGCCAGGCCCATGAGGAACATCACGGAGCTGGTCATGCCGTCGACCGGCACCACCTGGCTGGTCAGGGCCAGCAGGCCCATGGCGCCCACGCAGGCGGTGGCGGCGAGCAGCACCGGCAGCACGGCGGCCACGAAGGCGCCGAAGACGACCAGCAGGATGCCGAGGGCGACCGGCAGGGCGGTCATCTCGGCCCGGGCGAAGTCCTCGCCGAGGCTGTCGTTGATGCCCTTGAGGCCGGTGGCGGCGCCGTACTGGCCGAGTGTCACCGAGGCCTGGGCCTTGTCGGTCTTCTCGACGGCGTCGATGACGGGCTGGATGCGGTCGGCCGCGGTGTCCGGGTCGCCCTTGACGTCGTACTGGATGAGCGCGGAGTGCTTGTCCTCGGAGACCACGGGTGTGGTGTTCGGGTCGTGGAGGTTGGTGACCAGGCCGGTCGCCTTGATGGCGTTCACCGTGGCGGTGACGGCGCCCCGGAACTCGGCGTCGTCGGCGGTGAGTTTGTCGCTGTGCACCAGGACCAGCTCCGCGGCGAGCGGTGCCAGGTCGGCGTCCTGGAGGATGCGCTCGGCCCGGCCGGAGTCGCCGGTGCCGTAGTCCGCGTTGGTCAGGGTCTTCTGTCCCGCGGCGCCGCCCACGACGGTGACCAGGACGACCAGGACGATCCAGCCGAAGACGGCGGTCTTCCGGTGGCGGGCGCTCCAGTCACCGAGCGCGGCGGCGAAATTTCGATGACGTGCCATTACCTCTCCTGCGGTCAGCGGCGTTTGCCCCGTAGCCGCGGAGGCCGTGGGGGATTGTTGAAAACGCTAGGCGCTGATCAGAGGCCATGGAGCCGGTGGAGCTTGCAGCAAGCTGCGGCTGCAGAGTACTGCCACCCGGATCCGGACATATCGGGCACCGGGCGTGCGATTCCGCTGCTACATTTCCCAGCAGATCAATACCCGAACTCCCACGTTTCGAAGGGAACGTTTCGAAGGGAATTCGGAATTCCATCGAAAGGGAAGGCTGGGAGAGGGGGATTCGTGGATATCGCCATCGCGGCAGAGAATCTTGGAAAGCGTTACGGAAACCACCAGGCGCTCGCGGGAGTGGATCTCGAGGTACGGGCCGGAACGGTGCTCGGGCTGCTGGGCCACAACGGCGCCGGCAAGACGACCACCGTCCGGGTGCTGGCCACGCTGCTGGAGCCGGACTCCGGCAGCGCCCGGGTCGCGGGCTTCGACGTCGTACGCGAACCGCGCGAGGTGCGGCGGCGGATCGGCCTGGCGGGCCAGTACGCGGCGGTGGACGAGCTGCTCACCGGCCGGGAGAACCTGGTCCTGCTGGGCACGCTGCTGCGGCTCGGCCGCCGGCGGGCCCGGCAGCGGGCGGACGAGCTGCTGACCGCGTTCGAGCTGACCGGGGCCGCGGACCGCCCGGTGCGCACCTACTCGGGCGGGATGCGGCGCCGGCTGGACCTGGCGGCCTGTCTGATCGCCTCGCCGGCCGTGCTGTTCCTGGACGAGCCGACGACCGGCCTCGACCCGTCCAGCCGGATGGTGCTGTGGCAGATGGTCCGCGAGCAGGTCGCCCAGGGGGTGACCGTGCTGCTGACCACGCAGTACCTGGAGGAGGCGGACTACCTCGCCGATCAGATCATGGTGTTCGCGGCCGGCCGCACCCTCGCCGAGGGCACCCCGGACGAGCTCAAGCAGAAGGTCGGCGAGGAATGGCTGGAGGTGGCCGTCGCCACCGCCGGGGACCTGCCCGCGGCGCTCGCCGCGCTGGGCCCGGTGGCCGTGGCCAGCCCCACCGTGGACGAGACGGGCCACCGGATTTCCGTCCAACTGGCGGACAGGATGGGCGCCATCGCGGCCGCCGCCACGGCGCTGGAGGGCAGCGGGGCAGATGTCGTCGACTTCGCGCTGCGCCGGCCCTCGCTCGACGACGTGTTCTTTCACCTCACCGGCGAGAACAACAAGACCACCACCGCGGAGGACGGCTCATGAGCGGCGTGACGGCATCGGCGGCCCGGCCCCGGGCGGGCGCGGGCGGGTCGGCCGGGATCGGGGACGTGCTGGCCCTGACCGGCCGGCATCTGAGGCATCTGCGCAGAACACCGGAGAAGCTCATCGCGGTGGCCCTGACCCCGGTGGCCATGGTGGTGATCCTCGGCTATCTGTTCGCCAGTGTTATCACGATCAAGGACAGCGGCGGTGTCGAATACCACGACTACGTCATGGCCGGGGTGTTCGCCCAGATCGGGCTCACCTGTGTCGGCATCACCGCGCTCGGCGTGGCCTCCGACCTGGGCAAGGGCCTGATCGACCGGTTCCGCTCGCTGCCGATGGCCCGCTCCTCGGTGCTGGTCAGCCACACCGCGGCCGACCTCGTCCCGGCGGCGGTCAGCATGGTGGCGGTGGCGGGCATCGGCCTGCTGGTCGGCTGGCGCACCGACGCCGGTGTGCTGTCCGTGGCGGGCGGCTTCGCGCTGCTGCTGGCCTTCGCCTACGCGATGCTGTGGCTCGGCGCGCTGCTGGGGATGGTGCTGCGCAACATGGAGGCCATCAACGGCATCTCGGCGCTGACGCTGGTCATCCTCTCGTTCATGTCCAACTCCTTCATGCCGCTGTCCGGCCTGCCCGGCTGGCTGCGCACGGTGGTGGAGTGGAACCCGGTCAGCTCGGTGTCCGAGGCCTGCCGGGTGCTGTGGGGCAACGCGCCCGCCTCCAGTGGCGGCAGCCTGCCGATGCAGCATCCGGTGCTGGTCTCGGTCATCACGGTGGCCGCGCTGATCGCCGTACTGATCCCGGTGGCCCTGCGGACCTTCCGCACGGCAGCCGCGCGCTGACCATGGCGGGCCGCCGCCGGTCAGTCCGGTACCGCAGACCCGTCCACGCTGCCTTGCAGCCAGCCGCGCTCGCCGGCGATCACACCGGCCTGGAACCGGCTGCGGGCGCCGAGCTGGGTCATCAGTTCCGCGGTGATCCGGCGGGCGGTCCGCACCGAGATGCCCATCTTGCGGGCCACCACCTCGTCGGTGTGGCCCTGGGCCAGCAGGCTCAGCACGGCGCGGGCCTGGCTGGTGAGGCCGGTGTCCTCGTCGCGCCGCCGGGTGGCGCCGAAGGGCGGGGCGTCTTCCCAGATGTGCTCGAACAGCGCGCACAGGGCGGAGACCAGCCCCGAGCCACGCAGCAGCAGCGCCCCGACCGCGGTGTTGTCGGGGTTGCTGGGCACCACGGCGGCCCGCCGGTCGAAGACGACCATGCGCAGCGGCAGCGAGGGGGCCACCCGGACCCGGCAGCCGAGCTGGGTGAGCCAGTCCAGGTAGGACACCGTCTGGGGGTGGTTGATCACGCTCTCCAGATAGACGCAGCGCATGTGCACACCGCGCTCCAGGAGGGCCTGGTCGATCGGCTTGCTGGCCTGCCGGGACTCGGCCGACTGCCCCCCGCCGGTGGTGAACTCCATGATCTCGGAGGTGCAGTCATGGGCCAGCTCCTCGAGCCGGACCCGGACCATGTCGATGCCGTTCAGCTCCTCGACGTCCACGCGGCGCCGGTTCTGGACGGAGTCGACGTACTCGGCGACGATCTTGCTGATCGCGAGCCGGCCGGAGGTGATCTCCTGCTGCCGCTGGGTCAGTTCGACCTCCTGGCGGGCCAGCAGGGACACCAGGCTGATCTCCGGATTGACCAATAAGAGCCCGCCGGGCCGCTGGTCCGACTGGCGCACCAGGGAGAGCCTGGCCAGTTCGTCCAGGGCGCCCCTGACCTGCTCCTCACTCCAGCCGAGCTGCGCGGCCAGCCCCGATACGCCGAGTTCGGGCTTGCCCAGCATGGCTCGGTAGACGCTCTCGGCCGCGGAACTGACACCGAGGATCTCCAGCACGTGTGTACCCCCTCGCCCCCCGCGCCCCCGCGCGTGATCGAAACCCACCCGTACGTCCCGATCATCATTCTCTCGCATGTTACGGCACGAACGGGGCCCGTCCGGGCAGCAGTTGAGTAATTCACCAGTTCTTCGGCAGCCAGGCATCGAGCCGTGAGAGGTGGCCATGTACATCGTCATGGGACGCATGGTGCGCGGCCGTACCATCGTGGACGCAGGGCAGCTACGAGCTTTGGTGTACGCCGCCGCCGAACCGGAGGACGGCCTGGAGCACGTCTACGCCGAGACCGATCTCGAGGGTGCCGGCACCGTCCTCTTTCTGTGCGCCACTTCCGCGGAGCGGGCCGAGGCCACCGCGGTCCGTATCGTGGACCGTCTGCTCGCTCAGGATGAACTCCGCGGCTGGGAGTGGGAAGGCCGTCGAGGCGAAGCCTAGGGAATTCCCAAATCCCCTCTGGCATTCTCCGGCCATCGCAGGACCCTGACAGCGTGAACACATGACACCGGGTCTACGGGCGGTACAGACTCTTATCACCGGACGAGAATTCGAAACCCATTCTGGAATTCTCGGTTCCGACGACTCGAGAGTAACCACTCCCCAGAGAAAAGGGAATACTCATGGCTGCCGCCAATCACTCCCCGGCCCACTCCCCGGCCCACTCCCCGGCCCGCATGAACGCCTTCATCTCGCTCGCTTTCGGAGCCGTCATTCTCGCGACCGCCTCGGGCGCGCAGGGCGTCGGCTGGGACAGAGCGGCGGCCTCCGTTCCGGAGGTCGGCTGGGACAACGTCGTCGCCTCTCCCGGGGTCGGGTGGGACCGGGGCGCGGGCCAGGACCCCGACGTCGGCTGGGACATCGCGGCCGGCAAGCAGGACGTGGGCTGGGACTAGCGGCGATACGGCGATACGGCGATCAGGGGGAAGGTCTCGTGCCCATCATCACGACGCCGCAGGAGTTCAACGAGGAGGACCTCTTCGTGGACCTGCGGGAGATGTTCGGTTATCCGCTCTACCTGAAGTGCGAGGGATTCAACTTCGCCGGATCGGTGAAGCTCAAGGCCGCCGCGTCCATGATCGAGGCAGCGGAACGCGGCGGGCTCCTGGGCCCCGAAACGATCCTGGTCGAGTCCTCTTCGGGAAACCTCGGTATGGCGCTCAGCGTGATCGCCGCGGCCAAGGGCTACCGGTTCATCTGCGTGGTGGACTCACGGACCAACCTGTCCACGCGGCAGGTCATCGAATCGCTGGGCAGTGAGGTGCACGTCATCACCGAACCGTCCGCCACCGGCGGGTTTCTGGGGGCGCGCCTCGATTTCGTACGGGGCCTTTGCAGCACGGACCCGCGTTACGTCTGGCTCAACCAGCACGCCAACCAGAACAACTGGAAGGCGCACTACCGCACCACCGCGCCCGCCATCGAAAAGCAGTTTCCCGACCTGGACGTGCTGTTCGTCGGAGCGGGCACCACGGGCACGCTGATGGGCTGCGCGCGCTACTTCAAGGAGCAGCCGAACTCCCCCGTCACGGTCGTCGGCATCGACAGCGTCGGCTCGGTCACCTTCGGCGCGCCGGCCGGCCCCCGGATGGTCCCCGGCCTGGGCGCCGGTGTCCGGCCCGCCCTGTTCGACCAGCGGTACATCGACGACATGGTGCTGGTCCCCGAGATCGACACCATCCGCACCTGTCACACCCTGGCCCGCGGCGGCTTTCTGTTCGGCGGCTCCACGGGCACCGTCGTCAACGGCGCCGTCACGTGGCTGGCCGAGCACCGACCCGGCCAGGACGTCACCGCCGTGGCCATCTCGCCCGATCTCGGCGACCGCTACCTGGACACCATCTACCGGCCCACCTGGGTCCAGGACGTCTACGGCCTGGACGCGCTTGAGCCGGCTCCCCGTCCGGGCGCCGTCACTTCAGGAGTGCACTGACGATGAGAGAGACCGCCCTTTTCGAACTGCCGCTCTCCGGTGCGCAACGGGAGATGTGGTACGCGCAGCAGCTCGACCCCGGCAACCCCGTGTTCACCATGGCCGACCACCTCGACCTGGACGGCCCGCTGGACCTGGCGCGGCTCGAGCGCGCCTGGTGGCGGCTGATCCACGAGACCGAGTGTGTCCGGGCCCGGTTCACCGAGCGCGACGGCGAGCCCGTGCAGACCATCCACCCGCTGGGCGAACGGACGCTCGCGGTACGGGACTTCCGCGCCGCCACCGACCCCGACGCCGCCTCCCGCCACCGGATGCGCGAGGACCTGCGGCTGCCCTCCTCCCTGGGCGGCGACGCGTTCCACAGCGAGCTGCACCTGCTGGGACCGCGTCGGGTGCGGCTGTACGCCCGCGCCAACCACATCCAGATGGACGGCTTCAGCCGCGCGGTGTTCTACCAGCGGCTGACCGTGCTGTACGCGAACGAACCCGGGAACGCCCGCGACGACGGACCGGAAACGGGCGCCCTGCCGCCGCTGGCCGAGCTGCTCGCCGACGAGCAGGCGTACCACGCCTCCCCGGCCCACGCCCGCGACGCGCGCTTCTGGTCCGGGCGGTTCGACACCGCCCCGGAGCCGACCCGGCTGTCCCGGCGGCGCCCGGCGGCCGCCCGCCACACCCTGCGCCGCACCGCCCCGCTGCCCGGGTCCACCGTGGCGCGGCTGGGCGAGCTGGCCTGGGCGGCGCGGGTCACCTGGCCCACGACGCTGATCGCGGCCACCGCCGCGTGGGCCGCCCGGGCCAGTGGCGACGGGGAGGTGCTGCTGACCCTCCCGGTGCCCGCCAGGACGGGGGCCACCGCCCGGGCCGTGCCCGGGATGCGCGCCAACTTCCTGCCGCTCGCCCTGAGCGTGCGCCCCTCGATGACCCGCGACGAGCTGCTGCGGCACACCGCGGCCGAGCTGCGGGCCACCGTGCGCCACCAGCGGTACCGCGGCGACGAGCTGCGGCGCGAGCTGGGCTTCACCGGCGAGGCGGACGCCACCTTCGGGCCCACGGTCAATGTGCTGGAGTCCGGGGCGGACTACGCCTTCGGCGAGGGGTGCACGGGCCGGCTGCACAACCTGTCCACCGGCCCGGTGCCCGATCTGCAGATCGTCTACCTGGACACGCCGGGCGACGGCTGGACGGTCCGCCTGGACGCCAACCCCAGCCTGTACACCGACGCCGAGCTGACCGCCCACCAGGACCGGCTGCTCGCCGCCATCGAGGCCTTCGCACACGGCGCCGACGACCTGCCGCTGGGCCGGGTCGACGTCACCCTGCCCGCCGAGCGCCGGCGGCTGCTGGTCGACTGGAACGCCACGACACGCACCGGCGGCTTCACCGACGTGGTCGAGCGGGTACGGGAACTCGCCGGGCTGACCCCGCACGCCACGGCCGTGGACGACGGCGCCAACCGGCTGAGCTACGCCGAGCTGGTCGCCCGCGCCGACGCCCTCTCCCGCACCCTGACCGGCGCCGGGCTCACCACCGGTTCGCTGGTCGCGCTGGCCGCGGGGCCCGGCGCGGCCTTCGTGACCGCGGTGCTCGGGGTGCTGGGCGCGGGGGCGGCGTGGGTGCCGCTGGACGTACGGGCCCCGGTGGCCCGGGGGGCCTCCCTGCTGGCCGACAGCGGCGCGGGGGCGCTGCTGTTCGGCGCGGACCAGGAGGAGTTCGCCCACCAGGTGCTTGCCGCGTGCGGCAAGTGGCCGCGGGTGATCCAGCTGGGTGGCGGAGCCGGAAGCGGTGGCGCGGAGGGCTCCGGGAATGCCGCGGCGGATCTTCCACCGGTGGCGGGCCAGGGCGACGACCTGGCTTACGTGATCTTCACCTCGGGCTCCACCGGCCGTCCCAAGGGCGCGATGGTCCACCGCCACGGCATGGTCAACCACCTCCTCGCCAAGGTCGAGGACCTGGATCTGACCGCCGACGACTCGGTGGTCCACAACGCGCCGGTGACCTTCGACATCTCCATCTGGCAGATGTTGTCCGCGCTCGTCGTGGGCGGCCGCACCCGGGTGGTGTCCCGCGAGGTGGCGGGCGACCCGCAGGCGCTGTTCGGCCTGGCCGACGCCGAGCGGATCACCGTGCTGGAAGTGGTGCCCTCGCTGCTGCGGGTGGCGCTGGACGAGTGGGACGCGGGGGCGGCCCGGCCGGAGCTGGCCGCGCTGCGCCACCTGGTGGTCACCGGGGAGACCCTGCCGGTGGACCTGTGCCGCCGCTGGCTCGCGTACTATCCCGGGATTCCGCTGGTCAACGCGTACGGGCCGACCGAGTGCTCGGACGATGTGACCCACGCCTTCATCCGCTCCGAGGACGACCTGGGCCCGGTGCGGGCGCCGATCGGCTCGGCGGTGCGCAACACCAGCCTGTACGTCCTCGGCGACGGGCTGCGCCCGGTGCCCGCCGGGGTGCCGGGCGAGCTGTACGTCGGGGGGTTCGGCGTCGGCCGCGGCTATCTGGACGACTCGCGCCGCACCGCGCTGGTGTTCGTCGCCGACCCGTACTCGCCGGTGCCCGGCGCGCGGATGTACCGCACCGGCGACCGGGTGGTGCACCGGCCGGACGGGCAGCTGGAGTTCCTGGAGCGCGTCGACCACCAGGTCAAGATCCGCGGCCATCGCATCGAGCTGGGCGAGATCGAGGCCGTGCTGCGCGAGGTGCCCGGCGTCGTCGACGCCGTGGTGACCGTGGCCGTGGACCGCGAGGGCAACTCCCGGCTGGCGGCCTTCCTGTCCGGCCCGGCCGATGTGGTGGCCGCGCGGGACCGGGTGGCCGGCGCGCTGCCCGACTACATGGTGCCCGCGGCGTTCGTGGTGCTGGACGCCCTGCCGCTGACGGTCAACGGCAAGGTGGACCGCAAGGCGCTGCCGGAGCCGGACTTCGCCGCCGCCGCGGCGGGCTCGGGCCGCGCGCCGCGCAACCCGCGCGAGGAGGTGCTGTGCCAGCTGTTCGCCGATGTGCTGAACGTGGAGCGGGTGTCGATCGACGACGACTTCTTCGGCCTCGGCGGCCACTCGCTGCTCGCCACCAAGGTGGTCAGCCGGCTGCGGGTGCTGCTCGGCATCGAACTGCCCATCAAGGCCCTGTTCGACGCGCCCACCGTCGAGCGGCTCGCCGCCTCGCTGGACGGCGCCGCACGGGCGCGGCCCCCGCTCGTCGCGGTGGACCGCCCGGCCGAGCTGCCGCTGTCCTTCGCCCAGCAGCGGCTGTGGTTCCTCGGCCACCTCGACAACCGCGGCGCGACCTACCACCTGCCCCGGGCCCTGCGGCTGTCCGGCGAGCTGGACACCGCCGCGCTCGCCGAGGCGCTGGCCGACGTGGTCGCCCGCCACGAGAGCCTGCGGACGGTCTTCCCCGAGGCGGACGGGCGCGCCACGCAGGTCGTGCTGGCCCCCGAGGTGGCCAGGCCCGGCCTGCCGGTCACGGCGGCCACCGAGGACGGGCTGGCGCCGCTGCTGGCCGAGCGGGCGGCACGCCCCTTCGACCTGAGCGCCGAACTGCCGCTGCGGGCCGAGCTGTTCAGGCTCGACCCGGCGAGTGAGCCGAAGGGGCGCGACGCTGTCGAAAGGGAGAGCGCGCACAGGCCCCGAGGAACGAGGGGCCGAGCACGGTCGACCGTCGACAGCGGCTTTGGCGCCCCGGAGGCGAACCGAGCCGTGACAGGGGGGGAGGAACACGTACTGCTCGTCGTGCTGCACCACATCGCCGGTGACGGCTGGTCGGTGCTGCCGCTCGCGCAGGACCTCCGCGAGGCGTACGCGGCCCGGCTGCGCGGCCGGGCGCCCGCGTACCGTCCGCTGCCGGTCCAGTACGCCGACTACACGCTGTGGCAGCGGGAGCTGCTCGGCGACGAGAAGGACCCGGAGTCCCTGGCCGCGCGGCAGCTCGCCTTCTGGCGCGAGGCGCTGGCGGGCCTGCCGGACGAGCTGGAGCTGCCCACCGACTTCCCGCGCCCCGCGCTGCCCTCCTACCGGGGCGGCACCGTGGACTTCCGCCTGGAGCCCGAGCTGCGCGCGGCGGTCACGGGGCTGGCGCGGTCCACGGGGGCCAGCGTGTTCATGGTGTTGCAGGCCGCGCTGGCGGCGCTGCTGGCCAAGCTGGGCGCCGGGGAGGACATCCCGCTGGGCACGCCCGTGGCGGGGCGCGGCGAGACGGCGCTCGAGGGCCTGGTGGGCTTCCTCGTCAACACCCTGGTGCTGCGCACCGACGTGTCCGGCGATCCGACCTTCCGGGAGCTGGTGGGGCGGGCGCGCGCCGCGGACCTGGCGGCCTTCGACCACCAGGACGTGCCGTTCGAGGCGCTGGTGGATGCCGTGAGCCCCGCCCGCTCGCTGTCGCGGCAGCCGTTGTTCCAGGTGATGCTGGCCTTCCAGAACACCGCGCCCGCCGACTTCGGGCTGCCGGGCCTGACCACCACCATGGCCCCGGTGCCCACCGGCACCGCCCGCTTCGACCTGGCCTTCGAGCTGACCGAGGAGGACGGCCCCGAGGGCGCGCCCGGGGGCATCGCCGGGCAGCTGGAGTACAGCGCGGACCTGTTCACGGAGGCGAGCGCGGCGACGCTCGCCGAGCGCCTGGTGGAGCTGTTGCGCAAGGCCACGGCCGAGCCGGACCGGCCGCTGAGCCGGCTGGACGCCCTGCTGCCCGAGGAGTCCGCGCGCATCCTCGGCGCGTGGTCCGGCCGCGACGCCAAGGCACCCGGGGCGGCCACGCTCCCCGAGCTGTTCGCCGCCCGGGTGGCGCGGGACCCGGGCCGCACGGCGCTGCTGGCCACGGGCACGGGCCCGGTCACGTACGGGGAGCTGGACGAGCGGTCCAACCGGCTCGCGCACCATCTGATCTCGCTCGGTGTGGGCCCGGAGGACACCGTGGCGCTGGTGCTGCCGCGCACCGCCGAGGCGGTGGTCGCGGTGGTCGGGGTGCTCAAGGCGGGGGCGGCGTATCTGCCGGTGGACCCGGCGTATCCGCAGGACCGCGTGGACTATGTGATCGCGGACGCCCGGCCGGCGGCGGTGCTCACCACGGTGGAGCGGGCGGAGGCGTTCCAGCGCTCGGAGGGGATTCTCGCCCTGGACGCGCCGGAGACGGCCGCCCGGCTGGCCGCCGCGCCCGCGCACGCCCCGGCGGACGCCGACCGGCTGCGGCCGCTCGCGCCGCAGCACCCGGCGTACGTCATCTACACCTCGGGCTCCACCGGCCGCCCCAAGGGCGTGGTCGTGCCGCACGCCAATGTGGCGGTGCTGGCCGCGCAGGGCGAGCCGTTCGGGGTGCGGGAGGGCACCCGGGTGCTGCAGTTCGCCTCGTTCAGCTTCGACGCGGCCGCGTGGGAGGTGTGCACCTCGCTGCTGACCGGCGCGGTGCTGGTGCTGGCGGACGAGCGGGACCGGGCGCCGGGCGAGCCGCTCGCGGCGCTGATCGCCGAGGCCGGGATCGACGTGGTCTGCCTGCCGCCGACCGTGCTCTCCGCCTGGCCGGAGGAACTGCCCATGCCGGAGGGGATCACGGTCATCACGGCGGGCGAGGCCTGCCCGCCGGAGCTGGTAGAGCGGTGGTCGGCCGGGCGCCGGATGATCAACGCGTACGGGCCGACCGAGACCACCGTGTGCGCCACCGTCAGCGAGCCGCTCGCCGGGGCCGTGAAGCCGCCGGTCGGCCGCCCGCTGGCCGGCACCCGGGTCCGGGTGCTGGACGCGGCGCTGCGGCCGGTGCCGCCCGGGGTCACCGGGGAGCTGTACGTGTCGGGCGCCGGGCTGGCCCGCGGCTATCTGGGCCGGGCGCGGCTGACCGCCGAGCGGTTCGTCGCCGACCCGTACGGGGAGCCGGGCGCGCGGATGTACCGCACCGGGGACCTGGTGCGCTGGCTGCCCGACGGGACGCTGGACTACGTCGGCCGCTCCGACGACCAGGTCAAGCTGCGCGGCTTCCGGATCGAGCCCGGGGAGATCGAGAGCGCCCTGCTCGCGGACCCGGGTGTGGCCCAGGCCGCGGTGGTCGTGCGCTCCGACCGGCCCGGGGAGAAGCGCCTGGTCGGCTATGTCGTACCGGCCGGCGAGGAGGCGCCCGACGCGGCGCTGCTGCGGGAGCGGCTGGCCGGGCGGCTCCCGGACTACATGGTGCCCGCCGCGTTCGTCACGCTGGACGCGCTGCCGCTGACCGGCAACGGGAAGCTGGACCGCGCGGCGCTGCCCGCGCCCGACTTCACCGCCCGCGCCACCGGCCGGGCGCCGGTCACGGCGCAGGAGGAGACGCTGTGCCAGGTCTTCGCCGATGTGCTGGGCCTGGAGCGGGTGGGCGCCGACGACAGCTTCTTCGACCTGGGCGGCGACTCGATCGTCTCGATCCAGCTGGTGGGCCGGGCGCGCAAGGCCGGGCTGCTGATCACCGCGCAGGACGTGTTCACCCACCGCACCCCCGCCGCGCTCGCGGCCGCCGCCAAGCCCGCCACCGAACAGGTGGTGCTCGGCACGGACGACGGGGTCGGCACCCTGGCGCCCACCCCGATCGGGCTGTGGCTCCAGGAGCTTTCCCAGGGGGCCGAGTTCGCCGGGTTCCACCAGGCGGTGGTGGTCCGCACCCCGGCCGGCGCCAGCCAGGCCACCCTGGCCGCCGCGCTGCAAGCCCTGCTCGACCACCACGACGCGCTGCGGACCCGCCTGGAGGACACCGCCGGGGCGTGGTCGCTGCGGATCGCCGAGCCGGGCGCGGTGCGCGCCAAGGAGCTGCTCACCCGCGTCGGGGTGGCCTCGCTGCCCGAGGAGTCCTGGGCCGAGGCGGTGACCGGCTCGGCCGCCGCCGCCCAGTCCCGGCTCGACCCGCGCGAGGGCGTCATGGTCCAGGCGGTGTGGTTCGACGCGGGCCCGGGCCGCCCCGGGCGGCTGCTGCTGACCATGCACCACCTGGTCGTGGACGGGGTGTCCTGGCGGATCCTGCTGCCCGACCTGGCCCAGGCGTACGAGGCGGTCACCCACCGCACCCCGGTGGCGCTGCAACCGGTGGGCACCTCGCTGCGCCACTGGTCCGGCCTGCTGGCGGCCGAGGCGCGCACGGTGCGGCGCGGTGCGGAACTGCCGTACTGGCGCGAGGTGGTGGCCACCCCCGATCCGCCGCTGGGCGGCCGCCGGCTCGACCGGGCCCGGGACACCACGGCCACCGCCCGCACCCTGCGGATGTCCCTGGACACCGCCACCACGGCGGCGCTGCTGACCGAGGTCCCGGCCGCCTTCCACACCGAGGCCAACGACGTGCTGCTGGCCGGGCTCGCGCTCGCGGTGGCCGACTGGAGGCGGCGCAGGGGCGAGGACAGCTCGGCGGTGCTGGTGGAGCTGGAGGGCCACGGGCGCGAGGAGTTCACGGCGGGGGTGGACCTGAGCCGGACCGTCGGCTGGTTCACCACCACCTGCCCGGTGCGCCTCGATCTGGGCGCAGTCGACTGGGCCGAGGCCTGGTCGGGCGGGCCCGCCGCCGGTCTCGTCCTCAAGGCGGTCAAGGAGCAGCTGCGGGCCCTCCCCGACCACGGCCTGGGCCACGGGCTGCTGCGCCGGCTGGCCCCGGACACCGCGCCCGAGCTGGTCGCCGCGGACCCGCCGCAGCTGGGCTTCAACTACCTGGGGCGGCTGCCCGCCCCGGTGGCCGAGGACTGGTCCGTCACGCCGGAGTCGGCGCTGGTGGCGGCCGGCACGGACCCGGACCTGCCGCTGCCGCACGTGCTCGGGCTCAACGCCCTGACCGAGGACGGCCCGGACGGGCCCCGGCTGGTCGCCGCCTGGACCTTCGCGGCGGACCTCCTGCCGGAGGACGACGCGCGGCACATCGCCGAGGCCTGGTTCCGCGCGCTGGCGGCCCTGGCCCTGCACGCCCAGAGCCCGGATTCGGGCGGGCACACCCCTTCCGATGTCGACCTGGTGGAGCTGAGCCAGGCCGAGATCGACGAGTTCGAAGACGAGATGGATGAGTGGTCCCTATGAGCGGAAATCCTATGCAGCCAGCGGGCGGAACCGCGCTCCGGCCGGCGAGACCGACCGCCAGGCGGTCCAACTTCCAGGACGTCCTGCCGCTGACCCCGCTCCAGGAAGGGCTGCTCTTCCACGCGGTGTACGAGCACCAGGCCGAGCTGGACGTGTACGCCGTCCAGCTGGTCCTGGACCTCGAGGGCCCGCTGGAGGCGGCCCGCCTCAAGGCCGCGGCCGGCGCCCTGCTGCGGCGCCACCCGAACCTGCGGGCGGCCTTCCGCTACCGCGGGAACGGCGACCCGGTGCAGCTGATCCCGCGCGCCGTCGAGGTTCCGTGGACCGAGACCGACCTCAGCGGCCTGGCGCCCGGGGAGCGGGCCGACGAGGCGCGGCGCCTGACCGACGAGGACCGGGTGCGCCGGTTCGACGTCCGCCGCCCGCCACTGCTGCGGTTCATCGTGATGGACCTGGGCGGAGGCGCCCACCGCGTGGTGCTGACCGCGCACCAGATGCTCTTCGACGGCTGGTCCATGCCGCTGATCGTGCGCGAGCTGTTCGTGCTGTACGGCGGGGACGCCGCCGGGAGCCTCACCCCCGCCACCCCGTACAAGTCGTATCTGGCGCACCTGGCCGGGCAGGACCGGGCCGCGGCCGAGGAGGCGTGGCGCGAGGCGCTGGCGGGGCTCGACGAGCCCACGCTGGTGGCCCCGGCGGCGACCGGGCGGGCGGCGGGCCTGCCCGCACACCACGCCGTGGAGCTGCCCGCGGCGTTCACCGCCGAGCTGACCGCCTGGGCGCGCGGCCGCGGCCTGACCCTGAACACCGTGGTGCAGGGCGCCTGGGCGGCCACCCTCTCCACCCTCACCGGGCTGCGCGACGTGGTGTTCGGCGGCACGGTCTCGGGCCGGCCGCCGGGGCTGCCCGGTGTGGAGACGATGGTCGGTCTGTTCATCAACACCCTGCCGGTGCGGGTGGACCTGGACCCGGCGCGCTCCTTCGCCGAGATCCTCACCACGCTCCAGGAGCGGCAGACCGGTCTGCTGCCCCACCAGCACCTGAGCCTCACCCGCATCCAGCAGACCGCCGGCGCCGGGGAGCTGTTCGACACCGTCCTGGTCTTCGAGAACTACCCGCTCGACCCGGCGCGGATGGAGCAGCCCGCGCCCGGGCTGCGCGTCACCGATCTCGCGGCCAAGGACGCCACGCACTACCCGCTGAGCCTGATGGCGCTGCCCGGCGAGCGGCTGCGGCTGGACCTCGGCTACGCGCCCGACCTGTACCCCGCCGAGGAGGCGGCCGCGGTCATGGACCGTCTCACGGGGCTGCTGCGCACCCTGCTCGACCACCCCGACCGGCCCTTCGGGCAACTGGACGCGCTGCTGCCCGGCGAGCGCGAGCGGGTCCTGGACCTGCCCGCCGACCCGGCGCCCGAGGACCCGTTCGCGGACGTGGTCGAGCGGGTGCGGGCGCTGGCCCACGAGCAGGCGGAGGCACCGGCCGTCACCGACGGCCGGGAGACCCTGAACTACGAGGAGCTGGTGGGCCGGAGCAGCGCCCTGACCCGGGAGCTGACCGGCCGCGGCATCGGCCCGGGCGCCCTGGTGGGCGTGCTCGCCGCGCCCGGGGCCCGCTTCGTGACGGCGGTGCTCGGCACGCTGGGCGCGGGCGCGGCGTGGGTGCCGCTGGACGTGACGGCGCCGATGGCCCGTACGGCCGCGCTGGTCGCCGACGCGGGGGTGGCGCTGCTGCTGACCGACGCCGAACACGCGGAACTCGCCTCGCAGGTGGGCGCGGGGCTCCCCGTGCTGACGGTGAACGGACACCGCGACGCGCCCGACGACCTCGCGCCCGTGGCCGGGGCGGGCGACGACCTGGCGTACGTCATCTTCACCTCCGGCTCCACCGGCCGCCCCAAGGGCGCGATGGTCCACCGCCGTGGCATGGTCAACCACCTGCTGGCGAAGGTGGCGGACCTGGACCTGACCGCGTGCGACACGGTGGTGCACAACGCGCCCGTCACCTTCGACATCTCGGTGTGGCAGATGCTGTCCCCGCTGGTCGTGGGCGGTCTGTTGCGGGTGGTGTCCAAGCGGACGGCGGCCGACCCGGCGGAGCTGTTCGGGATGGTCGGCCCGGAGCGGATCACCATCCTGGAGGTCGTGCCCTCGCTGCTGCGGGCGGCCCTCGACAGCTGGGACGCGGGCGCGCCGGTGCCGGACCTGACGCGGCTGCGCCGGCTGGTGGTCACCGGCGAGGCGCTGCCGGCCGAGCTGTGCCGCCGCTGGTTCGGCTGCTTCCCCGGCATTCCGCTGGTCAACGCGTACGGGCCCACCGAGTGCTCGGACGATGTCACCCACGCCGTGATCCGGGACGCCGGCGAGGTGCCCGGGGTGCGGGCGCCGATCGGGTCGGCGGTGCGCAACACCGGCCTGTACGTGCTCGACGACGGGCTGCGGCCGGTGCCCGCCGGGGTGCCGGGCGAGCTGTACGTCGGCGGGACCGGGGTGGGCCGCGGCTATCTGCGCGACCCGCGGCGCACCTCCGCCGTGTTCGTCGCCGACCCGTACTCGCCGGTGCCCGGCGCCCGGATGTACCGCACCGGCGACCGGGTGGTGCGGCGGGGCGGGCC
>NZ_MAXF01000033.1 GCF_001704635.1 Streptomyces sparsogenes
GTACCGCACCGGCGACCGGGTGGTGCGGCGGGCCGACGGGAGCCTGGAGTTCCTGGAGCGGCGCGACCACCAGGTCAAGATCCGCGGGCATCGCATCGAGCTGGGCGAGATCGAGGCCGTGCTGCGCACCGTGCCCGGGGTCACCGACGCGGTGGTGAACGTCGCGAAGGACACCCGGGGCGAGGGCCGGCTGGTGGGCTATCTGGCCGGGGCGGCGGATGTGGCGGCGGCGCGGGCCTCGGTCGCCGAGCGGCTGCCGGACTACATGGTGCCGTCCGCGTTCGTGCTGCTCGACGCCCTGCCCCTGACCCCCAACGGCAAGGTGGACCGCAAGGCGCTGCCCGCCCCCGAGATCGCCACCTCGGCCGGGCGCGGCCCGCGCACCCCGCGCGAGGAGCTGCTGTGCCAGGCCTTCGCCGAGGTGCTCGGCCTGGAACGGGTCTCCATCGACGAGGACTTCTTCGACCTCGGCGGACACTCGCTGCTCGCCACCCGGCTGATCAGCCGGGTGCGGTCGCTGCTGGACGTGGAGGTCCCCCTGCGTACGGTCTTCGAGGCGGCGACCCCGGCCGCGCTCGCCGCCCGGCTGACGGGCGCGGACGCCGCCCGGCCGCCGCTGACCGCGGCACGGCGCCGGGGGCGGCTGCCGCTGTCGTCCGCCCAGCGGCGCATGTGGTTCCTGGGCCGGCTCGAGGGCCCGTCCGGCACCTACAACCTGCCGTGGACACTGCGGCTCACCGGCACGCTGGACCGGCCCGCGCTGCGCGCCGCGCTCGGCGACGTGGTGGCGCGCCACGAGGCGCTGCGCACGGTGTTCCCCGAGTCGGCCGACGGCCCGTACCAGCGGATCCGCCGCCGGGCGCGGATCACCCTGCCGGTGCGCCACATCGGCGGGGACGAACTGGAGGACGCGGTCACCGAGTTCGCCTCCCGGGGCTTCGACCTGTCGCGCGACATCCCCATCAGGGCCGCGCTGTTCGCCCTCGGGAAGCGGGAACACGTCCTGGTCACGGTCATCCACCACATCGCGGGCGACGGCTGGTCCAACGCCCCGCTGGCCCGGGACCTGAGCCGCGCCTACGCGGCCCGGCTGCGCGGCGAGGAGCCCGCGTGGAGCCCCCTGCCGGTCCAGTACGCGGACTACGCGCTGTGGCAGCGCGAGCTGCTGGGCGACGAGAGCGACCCCGAGTCCCTGGCCGCCCGGCAGCTGGAGTTCTGGAAGCGGACGCTGGACGGACTGCCGGACGAGCTGGAGCTGCCCACCGACTTCCCGCGCCCCGCGCTGCCCTCCTACCGGGGCGGCACGGTGGAGTTCACCGTCCCGGCCGCCACCCACGCCCGCGCCGCCGCGCTGGCCAGGGAGTGCGGGGCGAGCCTGTTCATGGTGGTGCAGGCGGCGCTGGCCACCATGCTGTCCAAGCTGGGCGCCGGGGAGGACATCCCCATCGGCACCCCGGTGGCCGGCCGCACCGACGACGCGCTGGACGACCTGGTCGGCTTCTTCGTCAACACCCTTGTGCTGCGCGGCGACCTGTCCGGCGACCCGACCTTCCGCGAGCTGGTGGGCCGGGTGCGCGGGGCGGCGCTGGCCGCCTTCGCCCACCAGGACCTGCCGTTCGAGCGGCTGGTGGACGCCCTGTCCCCGGCCCGCTCGATGGCCCGCCACGCGCTGTTCCAGACGATGCTGGCGTTCCAGAACAACGCGGCGGCCACGCTGGAGCTGCCGGGCCTCACCGGCACGGTCGGCACGGCCCGCACCGGCCGCGCCCGCTTCGACCTGGCCTTCGACCTGGCCGAGGCGCGGACCGGGTCCGGGGAGCCGGGCGGGATCGCCGGGCGTCTGGAGTACAGCGCCGACCTGTTCACCGAGGAGAGCGCGCGCGTCCTGGCCGCCCGGCTGGCCCATCTGCTGGACCGGCTCACCGCAGCCCCCGACACCAGGCTCGGCGAGACGGACGCGCTGCTGCCGGGCGAGCGGGAGCGGCTGCTGGTGGAGTGGAACGGCGCGCCCGCCCATCCCGCGCATCCGCAGCTGTACGCGCGGTTCGAGGCGCGCGCGGCCGCGGCCCCGGACCGTACCGCGCTGCTCCACGAGGGACGGCGGATCGGCTACCGGGAGCTGAACGAGCGGGCCAACCGGCTGGCGCGCGCCCTGCTCGCCCGGGGCGCGGGCCCCGACCGGCTGGTCGCCGTCGCCCTGCCGCGCTCCCCCGAGATGGTCGTGGCGGCGCTGGCGGTGCTCAAGTCGGGCGCCGCGTATCTGCCCCTCGACCCGGCCTACCCGGCGGACCGGATCGGCCACATGGTGCGGGACGCCCGGCCGGTGCTCGCCCTCACCGGCCGGGAGGCGGCGCGGGCGCTGCCGGGCCCGGACGTGGTGCCCCGTCTGCTGCTGGACGACCCGGAGTCGGCGGCGGAGGTGGCCGCCCTCCCGGCCGGGAACCTGCGGCCGCACGAGCGCCCGGCGCCGGCTCCGGGCCACGCCGCGTACGTGATCTACACCTCGGGCTCCACCGGCCGCCCCAAGGGGGTGGTCGTCCCGCACGGCGCCTTCGCCAACTTCCTGGCCGCCACCTCGCTCCTGCTCGGCCTGGGCGCGGACGACCGGCTGGTGTCGGTGACCACCTTCGGCTTCGACATCGCCAACCTGGAGCTGTTCGTCCCGCTGCTGTCCGGCGCCACGCTGGTGCTCGCCCCGCCCGCCACCGTGCGGGACCCGCGGGAGCTGGCCGCGCTGCTGGTCGAGAGCCGCGCCACCGTCATGCAAGCCACCCCGACGTTGTGGCACGCCCTGGTCGCCTCGCACCCGGGGGCGCTGCGCGAGGTGCACGCGCTGACCGGCGGCGAGGCGATCAGCCAGGACCTGGCCACCGCGCTGCGCGGGGCGGCGCGCAAGGTGACCAATCTGTACGGGCCGACGGAGACCACCATCTGGTCCACCGCCGCCGAGCTGGACGGCACCGGCACCCCGCCCATCGGCCGCCCGCTGGCCGGCAACCGGGCGTATGTCCTGGACGCGGCGCTGCGGCCGGTGCCGGCCGGGGTGACCGGCGAGCTGTACCTCGGCGGGGCGTCCCCGGCGCGCGGCTACCACGACCGGCCGGGGCTGACCGCGGGACGGTTCGTCGCCGACCCCCACTCCCCGGTGCCCGGCGCCCGGATGTACCGCACCGGCGACCTGGTGCGGCGGCGGCCGGACGGCTCCCTGGACTACCTGGGCCGGGCCGACCACCAGGTCAAGGTGCGCGGCTTCCGCATCGAGCCGGGCGAGATCGAG
>NZ_MAXF01000034.1 GCF_001704635.1 Streptomyces sparsogenes
GCAACCGGGCTCCTGGACGCGGCGCTGCGGCCGGTGCCGGCCGGGGTGACCGGCGAGCTGTACCTCGGCGGGGCGTCCCCGGCGCGCGGCTACCACGACCGGCCGGGGCTGACCGCGGGACGGTTCGTCGCCGACCCCCACTCCCCGGTGCCCGGCGCCCGGATGTACCGCACCGGCGACCTGGTGCGGCGGCGGCCGGACGGCTCCCTGGACTACCTGGGCCGGGCCGACCACCAGGTCAAGGTGCGCGGCTTCCGCATCGAGCCGGGCGAGATCGAGGCCACGCTGCTGAGCCATCCACGGGTGGCGCAGGCCGCGGTGGTGGTACGCCATGACACGCCCGGCGCGCCGGGCGAGCCACGGCTGGCCGGGTACATCGTGCCGCGCGGCGAGCCGGGGATCGACCTGGCGGAGCTGCGGGCCCATCTGGCGGCCGCGGTGCCCGACTACATGGTCCCGGCGTTCCTCACCGAACTGGAGCGGATGCCGCTGACGCCCAACGCGAAGGTGGACCGCAAGGCCCTGCCGGCCCCTGGGCTGCCCCGCGCGGCCACCGGTCGTGGGCCGCGCACCCCGCTGGAGCAGACGTTGTGTCAGGCCTTCGCCGAGGTGCTGGGGCTGGACCGGGTCGGCGCCGAGGACAGCTTCTTCGAGCTGGGCGGCGACTCCATCCGCTCCATCCGCCTGGTCGCCCGCGCCCGCGAGCTGGGCGTCGGGCTCTCCCCCGCCGATGTGTTCCTGCACCGGACGGTGGCGGGCCTGGCCACGGCGGCCACCGCGGCCGGGTCGGCGCCGGACGTGGCCGACGCCTTCGCCCGGGTGCTGCCGATCCGCGCCGTGGGGACGGGGGCGGGGACGCGGCCGCCGCTGTTCTGTGTGCACGGCGGGGTCGGGCTCTCCTGGCCGTTCCTGGAGCTGGCCGGCGCGCTCACCGAATTCCCCGTGTACGGATTCCAGGCGGGCGGAATCGTGTCCCCGGCCCAGCAGCCCGGCTCCGTACGGGAAATGGCCGCGGATTACATCCGGAGCATGCTGGAAATACAACCCGACGGGCCGTACCATATTGTCGGGTGGTCTTTCGGAGCGCTGGTCGCCCATGAAATGGCCGTCCAATTGCAGGAGCAGGGGCGCGAAGTGGCGCTGCTGGCAAACCTGGACGGCTTCCCGGCGGCGGAGCGCGACCCCGGCGAGGACCTGAGCGACCAGGCGCTGCTGGCCCAGATCCTGCTGCGCTGCGGGCTTGACCCGCGGGGCGGCGCCGAGGACGGCGGAAAGCCGGACGCGGCCGGGGTGCTGGCGCTGCTGGCCCGGGACGGCAATCCCCTCGCCGAGCTCGACGAGGCGCGGCTCGGCCATCTCCTCGGGGTGATCCGTCACTTCAGCGAGCTGGGCTCGGCCCACCGGCCGGGCCGCTACCACGGAGATCTGCTCTTCTTCGCGGCCACCCGCGGACTCGCCGAATCCGCCCCGACCGAGGCCCGCTGGGCGGCGCACATCGACGGCGCGATCGTCCGCCACGAGGTGGACGCCGACCACGACGGAATGCTGGCCCCGCAACCCGCCGCCCATATCGCGAAATTCATTTCCGAAGCGCTCGGCGACTGAGCCGAGAAGACTTCCCGAAGAGACTTCCCTAAGAGAATGGTGAATTTCTCCCGAGGGATGCCCATGTCAGAAAGAGGAGAGCGAGAGAGGACATCAACCGGATATGACAAACCCTTTCGACGACGAGACCGGAACCTTTCTGGTCCTGGTCAACCACGAGGGCCAGCACTCCCTGTGGCCCGCCTTCGCCGAGGTCCCGGCCGGCTGGACGGCGGTACTCGCCGAGACCAGCCGTGAGGAGGCCCTGGCGTATGTCGAGCGCACCTGGACCGATCTGCGCCCGAAGAGCCTGATCGAGACGGCCTAGCCCGCGACACCCGACCGAAGCACATCCAACCGACACAGATCCAACCGAAGCACATCCCGCCGACACACACCCGACCGGCACACACCCCACCCACGCGGACCGGCCCCGCCCGGGCCGGTCCGCCCGAGGGCACCACCCAACCCCCCACCCACCGCACATCACTTTCCGACGGAGGAATTCGCAATGAGCGCCATCACCATCGACACCGCGGCCGAGGACAAGGTCCGTGAGATCCTCGCCAACTCCCTCGACCTGGAGGGCGAGGAGCTGACCCGCACCGGGCTGTTCGTGGACGAGTACGGGGCCGACTCGCTGTGCGCGATCGAGATGCTGTCCGCCCTGGAGGTGGCCTTCGGCGTCACCATCGAGCAGGACGAACTCCAGAACATGATCCACTTCGAGGCGGTCCTCGAGGTGCTCTCCCGGGCCGAATCGCGATGACCGGCCGGCGAGTGGTGCTGACCGGACTCGGCGTCCTGTCCAGCATCGGCAATGGTGTCACCGAGTTCACCCGCGGGCTGCGCGAAGGCCGGTGCGGCGCCGGAGAGATCACCCTCTTCGACGCCACCGGCTTCCGCCGCCAACTCGCCCACGAGGTCCGGGACTTCGACCCGGCCGAGTGGATCCGCCACACCCCGCTCGAAGAGCTGGGCCGGGCCAGCCAGTTCTCCGTCGCCGCCACCCGGCTGGCGGTCCGGGACGCGGGGCTGGACCTGGCGGAGCTGCGCGGCCGGCGCGGCCTGGTCACCCTCGGCACCACCGACGGCGAGGCCAGGGAGCTGGACCAGCTCGTCGAGGCCGAACTGGCCGCGGGCGGCCCGGAACACCTGGCGCCCACCGCGGTGCGGCGGCTGCCCGCCCACCGGCTGGCGCTCGCCGTCGTCCGTGAGCTGCGGCTGCCGCGGGCGGTGCCGTCCGTGCTCGGCACCGCCTGCGCGGCGGGCAACTACGCCATCGGCGACGGCTTCGACGCCGTACGCTCCGGCGAGGCGGACTACGCGCTGGTCGGCGGGTCGGACGCGCTGGCCCGCCGTACCTTCGCCGGCTTCTCCCGGCTCGGCCTGGTCGCCTCCGACCGCTGCCGGCCGTTCGACGCCGAGCGGGAGGGGCTGCTGACCGCCGAGGGCGCCGGCGTCCTGCTGCTGGAGCCCCTGGAGTCGGCGCTGGCGCGCGGCGCCCGGATCTACGCCGAGCTGCTGGGCTACGGCCTCAACTGCGACGCCCACCACCCGACCGCCCCCGACCAGGAGAGCGTCGCCCGCTGCATAGGCCTCGCGCTCGCCGACGCCGGGATCAAGCCGGAGGAGGTGGATCTGGTGTCCGCGCACGGCACCGGCACCAGGACCAACGACATCACCGAGACCCGCGCGATCCGCGAGGTGTTCGGCGACCGGCCGCCGCGCACCGTGGCCCTGAAGTCCATGCTCGGCCACTCCATGGGCGCGGCCAGCGCCCTGGGCGCCGCGGCCTCGGCCCTCGCCCTGGCCCACGGCTTCATCCCGCCCACCGTCAACCACCGCTCCACCGATCCCGAGTGCGGCGTCGACTGCGTGCCCAACCACGCCGTCGAGGCGCCGCTGCGGATCGTGGTCAACAACGGCCTGGCCTTCGGCGGCAACAACGCCTCCGTCGTCCTCGGCCGCTACGAGGAGGACCAGCGATGACCCCCGTACCCGCCAAGGAGGTCACCACCGAGGCCCGGGGCCGCCCCCGCACCGACCGCGCCGTCATCACCGCCTGGTCGGCCGTCTCCCCGTACGGCCTGGGCCGCGCCGCGTACGCGGAGGGGATCGCCGCGCGGCGCCCCACCGCGGCCGTGCCGGACCCGGCGGCCTGGCAGACGCCCGACGCCGCCGCCTGCCTGGTGCCCGGCTTCGACATCCGGCAGATCCTCGGCCGGGCCGGCACCCGCACCATGGACCGGGCCATGGGGCTCGCGGTCACCGCCGTACGCGAGCTGTTCGAGGAGGCCGAGGCCGACGAACACCCGGTGACCCGGGGGACCGGCACCGCGCTCGTCCTGGGCACCACCCTGGGCAGCGCGGCCAGCCAGCAGAACTTCAGCCGTGCCTCGTTCGTCGGCGACAAGCCGTACGACGTGCCGGCGCAGCTGATGCCGAACACCCTGATGAACAGCCCGGCCGGGGCCAGCGCCATCCGCTTCGGCCTCAAGGGCCCCAACACCACCCTGGCCGGCGGCCGTCCGGCCGCGCTGCTCGCCCTCGCCTACGCCCGCCGGCTGCTGGCCGCGGGCCGGGCCGAGCGGGCGCTGGTGGGGGCGGTGGAGGAGTACTCCGGGGCCCGTTCCTGGCTGGAGCGCCACAGCCGGGGCGCGGACGAGGAGCAGGGCGCGCCGCTCGGGGAGGGCTGCGCGATGCTGCTGCTCGAACCCGCCGACACCCTCCCCGAGGACCGGCCGGCGCTCGCCGAACTCCTGGCGATCGACGTACGGGTGGACGTCACCGGCGATCTGCCCGGCACGCTGCGGGAGAGCGTGCGCCACGCCCTCGCCGAGTCCGGTGTCACCCCGGACGAGGTGTGGGCGGCGGCCGGGGGCGGGCTGACCGGCGCGGCGGGAGAGGCCGAACGGGCCCTGCTGACCGAGGTGTTCGGGCAGCAGGCCGCCGGCCGGGCGGTGTGCCACGAGCTGATCGGCGACACCGCCTCGGCCCAGGCCGCCTTCCAGCTCGCCGCGGTCCTGGTCGCGGCGTCCGCCGACCCGGCCTCGGCCGGCCGGGCCGCCGTGGTCACCTCGGTGGACCGCGAGGGCCTGGTGGCCTGCGGGGTGCTGCGGCTGCTGGGCGGTGCCCGATGAGCCCCGCGAGGCCCGCGACTCCCGGGGGCCCTGGGACCCCTGCGGCGTCCGCGACCTCCGGGGCGTCAGCGGCCCCTGGGACCCCCACGGCCTCTGCGACCCCCGCGGCCCCTTCAGCCTCCGATGCCTCCGCGACCTCCGCGACCTCCGTGGCCCAGCCGGTCGCGCTGGTCAGCGGCGGGTCCCGGGGCATCGGCCGGGCGGCCGCGCTGCGGCTGGCCCAGGACGGCTACGCGATCAGCTTCTGCTACCGCTCCGACGAGGAGTCGGCCCGGCAGCTCGGCAAGGAACTCGCCGAGCTGGGGGCCGGCTCGCTCGCCGAGCGCCTGGACATCGCCGACGGCGAGGCCGTACGCGCCTGGGTGACGCGCACCGAGCGCCAGCTCGGCCCCATCGCCGTCGCCGTGGCCAGCGCGGGCATCACCCGCGACAAGCCGATGCTGATGATGTCCGACCAGGACTGGCGGGCGGTGCTCACCACCAACCTGGACGGCGCGTCCAACGTCTGCCGGGCCGTGCTGTTCCCGATGGTCAAGCGCAAGGCCGGCTCGATCATCACGCTCTCGTCGGTGTCCGGGCTCTACGGCAACCCAGGGCAGGGCAACTACTCGGCCTCCAAGGCCGGGATGGTCGCCATGACCCGGGCGCTGGCCAAGGAGGTCGGCCGGTACGGCATCCGCGCCAACGCGGTGGCCCCCGGAATGATCGAGACGGACATGACCGGCGCCCTCAGCGGCGACCAGCGGGACCGCGCCGTCGCGGCCGTCCCGCTGGGCCGGTTCGGCACCGCGGAGGAGGTCGCGGAGGCCGTGTCCTTCCTGGCCTCCGACAAAGCCGCGTACATCACCGGGTCCGTGCTGCAAATCGACGGCGGGATCGTGCTTTGACGCCCCCGCCGCCCACGGCCCGCCGCGGCCCGCACCGCAGGGCCCCGGCCCACCACGGCCCGCACCGCCCGGCCCCGCCCCCGGTCCCCGCCCACCACAGCCTCGCCCACGACGGGGCCGTCCACCACAGCCTCGTCCACCACGGCCCAGCCCACCACAGACCCGTCCCCGCCCCGCGACTCACCAAGGAGCCGGCCTCATGACCATCCCCGCCACCACCGCGTCCGCCAACCTCACCCCGCTCGTCGACACCACCGCCTTCCCCGAGGCCCTGGACGGCGAGGTCCGGGCCGCCCACCGGCTGTACGAGCACCTGATCGGCATGTGGGCGCCAGGCGTCATCGAGGCCGCCCAGGACCTCGGCGCCTTCGCCGCCCTGGCCGTCGGCCCGGCCACCGCCGCCCAGCTCGCCGAGATCCTCGACACCGATCTGCGGGCCACCCGCGTCCTGCTGGACGGCCTGTACGCGTACGACGTCGTCCAGCGCACCAGAGGGGACGACGGCCAGGCCGTCTACACGCTGCCAGCCGAGCTGCACGGCGTGTTCGCGCCCCACGGGCTCTTCAGCCTCGCCGGGAAGATCGGCCACGACCGCAACGTCGCCTGGAACGCCTGGCGCCACCTCGCCGACAACGTACGCTCCGGCGCCCGCGCCGCCGACGGCGCACAGCAGCTCAACCAGATATCGGAGGAGGACTACACCTCACTGGTCCGCGGCATCAACTTCTGGGCGCCGCCGATCACCCGGGCGCTGGCCGGCGCCCTGCGCGACCTGGGCTGGACCACCGGCCGCTCCGCGAATCTGCTGGACGTCGGCTGCGGCACCGGCATCTACAGCCACCTGCTGCTGCGCGAGTTCCCGGAGCTGACCGCCCGCGGACTGGACGCCGAGCGGATCATCCCGATCGCCGCCCGGCAGGCCACCCAGCTCGGGGTCGCCGAGCGGTTCCGGGGCGAGGTCGTGGACTTCTGGAGCGAGGACTGGGGCAGCGGCACCGACCTGGCGCTGTTCGTCAACATCTTCCACCTCCAGACCCCCGAGTCGGCGCGCGAGCTGCTGCTGAAGGCCACCAAGGGGCTGACGGAGGACGGGGTGATCGCGATCGCCGACCACATCGTCGACGAGGACCGCGGCGAGGGCTCGGTGCAGAACAAGTTCTTCCGGCTGTTCGCCGCCTCCATGCTGGCCACCGGTGGCGGCGACGCCTTCACCGTGCACGACTACGACCAGTGGCTGGCGGACGCGGGGCTGCGCCGGGTCGGCCTGCTCGACACCCCGATGCACCGGGTGCTGCTCGCCCGCCGCTCCTGACCGCCCGCCCGTCCGCCCGCCCGAACAGGCCGCCTCCGTAAGCCACCTCCCCCGCTCCCCGGCGCGGCCCCGCGCGCCGGGGAGCACTTCGCGGCACCCACGCAAGGGAGAACACACCATGCCCACACGCCTCTTCACCTCCGAATCGGTGACCGAAGGCCACCCCGACAAGATGGCCGACCAGATCAGCGACACGATCCTGGACGCCCTGCTCGCCCAGGACCCCCGCGCCCGGGTCGCCGTGGAGACGCTCCTGACCACCGGCCAGGTGCACATCGCGGGCGAGATCGCCACCACCGCCCGGAACATCGACATCGCGGCCCTGGTGCGCGCTTGCGTCCTCGACATCGGCTACGACCGCTCCACCATGGGCTTCGACGGCGCCACCTGCGGCGTCTCGGTGTCCCTCGGCGCCCAGTCGCCGGACATCGCGCGGGGCGTCGACCAGGCGTACGAGGTCCGCGACGGCTCCGGCACACCCGGCCCCGGCGAGGTCGTGGATGACCTCGACCGCCAGGGCGCGGGCGACCAAGGGCTGATGTTCGGCTACGCGTGCGATGAAACGCCGGAGCTGATGCCCCTCCCGATCACCCTGGCCCACCGGCTGGCCCGCCGGCTGACCGCCGTCCGCAAGGACGGCACCGTGCCGTATCTGCGCCCCGACGGCAAGACCCAGGTGACCGTCGAGTACCGGGGCAGCAAGCCCGTACGGCTCGACACCGTCGTCATCTCCAGCCAGCACGCCGCCGATGTGGACCTCGCCGGGCTGCTCACCCCCGACATCCGCGCGCGTGTCGTCGAGCCGGAGCTGGAGGCGCTGCGCGCCGAGGGCATCCGGCTGGCCACCGACGACGTACGGCTGCTGGTCAACCCGACCGGCCGGTTCGAGCAGGGTGGCCCGATGGCCGACGCGGGCCTGACCGGCCGCAAGATCATCGTGGACACGTACGGGGGCGTGGCCCGCCATGGCGGTGGCGCGTTCTCCGGCAAGGACCCCTCCAAGGTGGACCGCAGCGCCGCGTACGCCATGCGCTGGGTCGCCAAGAACGTGGTCGCCGCGGGCCTCGCGGACCGCTGCGAGGTGCAGGTCGCGTACGCCATCGGGAAGGCCGAGCCGGTCAGCCTCTTCGTGGAGACCTTCGGCACCGCCCGGGTGGCCGTCCACCGCGTCACCGACGCCATCGCCGAGGTGTTCGACCTCCGCCCCGCCGCCATCATCCGCGACCTCGACCTGCTCCGCCCCGGCTACGCCCGGACCGCCGCCTACGGCCACTTCGGCCGCCCCGAGTTCACCTGGGAGCGCACCGACCGCGCGGCGAAGCTGCGCGCGGCGGCGGGCCTGTGACGGGCGGGTGTCTTTGACGGCCGGGGTCCGGCGGACAGCGCGCTGCCGGACCCCGGGCATGAGACTCGAGCATCCGTCCTGCCGGCGTGGTACGTTGCAAGACTTTGTTCCCACCGGAAAGGGATGCCATGGACGCCGCCGCCCCCTCCCTCCACAGCCGGTTCCTCGACGAGACACTTCCCCGGATCCGGCAGGACGCGCGAGTGGCCGGTGTCGCCGTCGCGGGGTCGCTCGCGGGGGGATACGCCGACGCCTACTCCGATGTGGACCTGATCGTGGCCGTCGACGACGAGGCCTTCGACTCGGTCATGAAGGAACGGCTGACGCTGATCGGCTCATGGGTTCCGCTGGTGGCCGGGTTCACGGGGGAACACGTCGGCGAGCCCCGCCTGATCATCACGCTGGTCGGGCCGCCCCTGCTGCATGTCGACTTCAAGTTCGTGCGCGCCTCCGACTTCGCGGAGCGCGTGGAGGACCCGGACATCCTGTGGGACCGGGACGGCCACCTGGCCGCCGCGCTCGCGGAGCGTCCGCCGGCCACCCCGTCGCTCGATCTCCAGTGGATCGAGGACCGGTTCTGGATCTGGGTGCACTACGGCGCGACCAAACTCGGCCGCGGTGAACTGTTCGAGGTGATCAGCTTCCTCAATTACCTGCGCGAGGCCGTGCTCGGCCCCCTGGCCGCCCGCCGGGTGGGCGCGATCCCCCGCGGCGTGCGCCACCTGGAATCCCTCGCACCGGATGAGGCCCGAGAGCTTCAGGCCACCCTGTGCGGTTACGACCGACAGGACGCCGGCCGGGCGCTCCTCGCCGTCGTCGAGCTCTACCGGCGGTGGCTCGACGAGGCCGGGGCGGCGGCGCCGATCGAACGCCGCCGGGACGCCGAGAAGCTCGCGATGCGGTACCTCCACGAGGTCATCGACCAGACGGGCTGACCACTCCGCGGGCCGGTTCCCACCGGCCCGCGGCGTCGGCCCTACCGACCCGCCGCGTCGGCGACGGCGTGGAAGAGCCGTTGGGGGTCCTCCGCGATCCGGTTGCACACATACAGCCACCACTCGGTGCCGTAGACGACGTACTCCCGGGTGGGGTGCCCCTTCTCCCGCATGGCGGCGACCCGATCGGTCCCCAGGCCCAGCAGGGTCTCGAACTCCCACGGCGCGGCCGGGTCGTGGGCGCCGCCGGCCACCATCGACTCCAGTTCGCCGAACAGGTCCCAGTCATGGGTGGCGAAGGAACACGAGTGGCCGGCGTCGACCAGGGCCCGGGCACAGCTCAGATACGCCTCGCGCAGCTCGCGGCTGCCCCGCCGGTGGGCGATCGTCTCGGGCTCGAAGAACGACCCCTTGACCAGCCGGATCCGCCCGAGGCGGCGCAGCAGGACAGGCATGTCGTCGGCGGTCCTGTGCAGCCGCGCCTGCACGGTGACCCCGATGTGGTCGAACTCCTCGCACAGCGCGCCGTGGACGTCGAGGACCGCGTCGGTGCGGTCCGATCCCTCCGCCGAGATGATCATTTCCTGGCCGGCGGCGGCCGTCGCCTCGGCGATCCGCCGGGCGTTGCGCAGCGCCAACCCGGCGTCCACGGCGAGCCCGATGTGGGACAGGTCGAGCGAGACGGAGGAGTCGTGCCCGCCCCCGGCCAGGCGCTCGCTCACGTCCAGGAACACGTCCGTCGCGGCGTCGGCGCGCGCGGCGTCCCGGCAGCTCTCGCCCATGTAGTCCACGGTGGAGCGATGTCCGCGCCCGTTGATCGCGGCGACGGCCGCCAGCGCTTCGGCCACCGTCTCACCGGCCACGTACCGGCGGGCGATGCGCCGCGCCAGGGGGCCGAGCATCGGGTCGGACGGCACACGCTCCTTGAGCTTCTCGTCGAGTGCCAGCCGCCGGATCACATCGGCGACTCGGGCGAGTAGGTCGTCGTCGCCGGTCGCGCCACCGGCCGCATCCTGCGGGATCATGTGCCACCTCATCGCTGGGAACGAACGCGGGGCGACACTAACCGAACGATCGGTCGGGCTGCAATGAGCGTCTCGGATCGCGACACGCAGTCAGCGGGGCATGAGCGCGAACACGCCCCAGCCGAGATACTCGCGCTCGTACCGGGCGTAGCGTGCCGGGGCGGTGGACAGCTCGGACCGCAGCTCGGCGGCCAGTTCGTCCTCGGGATGGCGGTCCAGCCAGCGGCGGATGTTCAACCACTGCGCCGCCCGGTACCGGTCCCAGCTGTCCTGGTCGGCCAGCACCATCTCCACCACGTCGTAACCGAGCCCACCGAACAGCTCGATCAGCCCGGCCAGCGGCAGGAACTCCTCCTTGCTCCGGGCATGGCAGGCCTCGACGGTCCGCTGGTCCGGCGGCTCCAGCCGCCAGTACGGCTCACCGATCAGCATCATGCCGCCCGGCCGCAGACTCTTCCGCAACAGCTCCACCGTGCCCGGCACGCCACCACCGATCCAGGTGGCGCCCACACACGACACCAGGTCCACCGGCTCCTCGGCCACATACCCCGACGCGTCGCCGTGCACGAACACCACCCGCTCGGCGACCCCCAACTCGGCGGCCCGCGCCCGCGCCTTGTCGACGAACACCGTGCTGATGTCCACCCCGATCCCCGTGATCCCGTGATCACGGGCCCAGGTGCACAGCATCTCCCCCGATCCGCTGGCCAGATCGAGCATCCGCGTCCCCGGCTCCAGGCGCAACGCCTGGCCCAGGGTGGCGAGTTTCTCGCTGGTGAACGGGTTGTGGATGCGATGACTGTGTTCGCTGATGACGATGGAGCGCGGGAGATCCACTCGTGGGTTTCCTTCTGCCGGTTGAGGTCACGCCGAGTGAATCACGCCTCTGGCCGAACGGCAACGAAGACGAACTCCTTCCCCGGCCGATCCGGCGCGTCGCGCACCTCCAGCAGCGTGAAACCCTGCGCGACCAAGTCCGCCTCGACCTCCCCCCGCTCCCGGAACCGCAGGGTCGACTCGGCCGTCAACACCTCACCATCCGCCGCGAACACGTAATGCCACCGGAACGACACCAAGGGCCCGGCGACCTCAGTCACCTCCACCCAGCTCGCCACCGCGCCCACGCCCGGTATCTCCGTGACCCGGTAGGAATCCTCGCGGTTCCACTCCTCCCAGGCCCGCTTCGCGGGGTCCCGCGTCTCGAACACCAGGTGCCCACCCGGCCGCAGCGCCTCATAGGCGCCCCGCAGCGTCCCCTGCCATGCCCCCGGGTCGACGATCTGCTGGGCGACGTTCGCCGTCATGGTGGCGAGATCCACCCGCAGCGGCGGCAACGCGGTGGCATCCCCGCAGATCCACCGCACCCGCTCACTGCCCGGCTTGCCCCGCGCCACGTCGAGCGACGCCTCGGCCGGGTCAACACCCACGACCTCGACCCCACGGTCGGCCAGCAACAGCGCGAACACGCCCGTCCCGCAGCCGATGTCCAGCACCCGCCTCGCCCCGAGCCCCTCCGCGAGGTCGAGGTAGGCGTCCAGGTCACTGCGGTCGGGATCGAGCGGATCGTAGATCGCGGCCAGCCGCGGATGCCTGAACTCTTCATCAGCCATGCGCCCGAAGGTATAGCAGCGGAGCTGCTGCCTCACATCGCGATTCCGGCCCGCTTCGCAAGCCTGGTCAGGCGCGGATTGCTGCGCTTGTGCAGGGACGTCAGCACCCGTGTGAGTTCCCGGCTGGTCGGATGGACGGCAGCCATTTCGGGTGCCACGGTCCATGCCTTCTCCAGAGACTCCAGAGTGCCGTCCCGGTCCCCCAGGGCCAATTGCGAGCGTCCGATATTCATGTACAGCGGACCCACGCGGGTAGCCGGAAGCGTCAGCCCCGCGCGAATCAGGTCCTCTGCCGTGTCGAGGGCTTCTCGATGGCGCTCCATGTCGGAAGCGGTGGAGATGACGTGCGTGGCCGTATTCTCCTGGCCGAAGTGGATTCCGTGCTCGGCGACGTCCTCCGGGAATTCCTCCGCCGTACGCCACGCGGCCGCGATGTGCTGGTTCGTGGTCTGCTTGTCCCTCAAGCGCCCGGCCAAGGTCAGCCCGCGAAGATGCAGGAGGCCCAGCCCAAAGGCCCGCTCGCGCCCTCGGAGAGAGGATTCCGCCCGTACGATGGCACGGTCGACAATGGCCAGTCCTCCGGCGAAGTCGCCCGAATTCAAGAACGTACCGGCATCGTCCCGCGCCGCCACAATGGCCGCGATCGGATCCGCCCGTTCAGCGGCCAGGCGCTGCTTCATCGTGGCCAGCTCCGCCAAGTGCATCCACCGGTGCCGGGCGGCAAGCCAATAGACCACGCTGTAGACGTCGGCGACAAGTGTCCAGTCGCTCGGACGGCCTGTCGCGTGCGCTTGGTTGGTCACCTTCACCAGCAAGGGCGGAAGCTTCGCTGACACCTCGGCCAGTTCGCTGTTCCACCGATGCCGGTTGAGGCTGTCCACCTCGAGTGCCAACCTCGCCGGTTCCCGGGGCGGTTCTCCGGAGAGGTCAAATTGGCGAATGGCGTAACTCAGATCGGACAGGTCCGCTTCCGGTGTCCGGCCCAGTACTTCATCAAGGGTCAGGCCCATCGCCCGGGCCAGCGATGCGGCTACGCTCTGCGTTAAGGCTCGGTCCCCCACTTCGATTTTTCTGAGGAGGGAGACGGACACACCTGCCCGGCGGGCCAGTGCGACCTGGCTCAGCCCGCGATCTTTACGGAGCGCCGCGATGTTGGCGCCGGGTCCGGGAACATTCGCGCCGTTCATGTTTCCCATGGTCCCACTCCCGACCGCCTGACGCAGGGTCGGTGTGCAAGAAGTGTGCAAGTCCTGCCCACCCGCGAGGCGTTGACTAGACATACAGGACCCCCGCGACCGTTGCAGCGGCCCGGGGGCATGGCCGATCTGACTGGAGCAGAACGACAATGCAATTCGTATCACGATCACTCGGACGAGTGAAAAAGGCCCTGTTCGGCCCCCGAACCGCCACCCCCGAACCACAGCCACGCCCCACTCCCCCTCCGCCGCGCACCACCGCCCCCGCCCCCCTGCCGCGCCCCGTGTCGTACGCAGAGCAGACACGCCTGCGACTGCCCCGGATCCCGGTCGAGTGGACCATCCCCCTCATGCGGGGCATCGACCCGGCGCCGCCATACATCCCGCCCTTCACCCCCGCACGGGCGGGGGCCGGCCGGTGACCGGCCTCGACGGAGCCACGACGAACGCCGAGCGGGCCGCCGCCGAACTCCGGTCCGCGTTGGCCCTCGCCGGTATCGAACCGCTGAGCATCGGCTGGTCGGCCGTGGGCGGAGCGTCATCCCGGGGCCTGGTGCACATCAGCGGCATCCGGCCGGAGGCCGCGCGGGCTCTCGCCGACGCCGTCAGGAGAGGGACCCACACCAGGCGCGCCCGGACCGTACTCCTCCCCCAAGCCACCGCCGAAGACGTCCGAGCGGCCCTCGACCCCCTCTGGTTCCGCCCCTGCCGCTGCGAGGAGCGCACCGGGATCCCCTGCCCGGAGAAGTCGGAGAAACGGGAACGCCCGCGCCTCCGGGGTTCGACCACGTCCGGCCCGTGACCGGCGGCCCGCGACAGAGCTGTCCAGGTCGGTCCCTCCCGGCCTGGACGGACGCCAACGGGCACACGTGGTACTGCGGCTATTGCGCGGGCTGGGGCGAGGTCACCTGCCCCGGCTGCGGCGGACTCGCGGGGTGCGTGACGTGCGGGGGCACGACCAAGGTCCCGTGCGTGGTGTGCTCGTCGGGCCAGTGGCCCAAATGGATCCCGTAAAACAGAATGAAGGAGCAAACGATGAGGTCGCAGATCACCACAGCCGCTGACGGCGGCAACGGGGACAAACTGCCGGGCCAGCCCTACCCCGGCCCCCACCAGCCACCAACTCCGGACGGTGGCCCCGGCGTCCCCAACCCGCCCAAGACGCACGAGGTCACCGCCCCGTGACCCCAAACGCACACCAGGAGCGCCCCAGCCGTGCCGAGCTGGGGCGCGTCCTCATGTCAGCCGGTGTCCTCTCCCCGGACTGGGCATCCGCGTTCCACGCCGTACCCCGCTCCGCGTTTCTGCCCGACCTGATGTGGCCGTTCGACATGAGCACGGGGCGAAGCACCGCCGTCAACAAGGCAGATGACCCGGCCGGATGGCTGAGGTACGCGGACTCCGACGCGCCCATCGTCACGCAATGGGACGACGGAAAACACTCGGGTACGGAACCGGGCCAGGTGTCCACCAGCTCCGCTTCGATGCCGAGCGTCGTGTTCTCCATGCTCCGGGACCTGGACGTACGGGTCGGTCACAGGGTGCTGGAGATTGGCACGGGCACCGGCTGGAACGCCGCGCTGCTGGCTCACCGGCTGGGCGCGGAGAACGTCGTGACGGTGGAGGTGGACGCGGCCGTGGCGGCCGCAGCGAGAGCGAGTCTCGACCGCTTCGGCACACCCGTGCGCGTGGTCCACGGGGACGGTCTCCAGGGCTGCCCCGACGCGGCACCGTACGACCGGATCATCGCAACCTGCGGGCTCCGGTCGATCCCGTTCTCCTGGGTGCGGCAGTGCAGATCGCACGGGATCATCGTCGCCCCCTGGGGCACGCACTACGACAACGGGGACGCCGTGGCCCGACTGATCGTCGCCGCCGACGGGCGCAGCGCGTCAGGCACCTTCACGGGGCCGGTGGAGTTCATGAAGCTCCGGGCGCAGCGCCTTCCGCCCATGGTGCACACCGACTACGTCCCCGGCAGCGTGGCCGACGGCGACGAGTCGTCCACCACGATCACGGAAGCCCAGTTCGTGGCCGGGCGCTTCAGCCCGCAACGCTTCGCGCTGAGCCTCCTGGTCCGCGACTGCCGACACGTCGTCGCCGAGAAGGAGGACGGGGCTCGCCCGGTGTGGTTCTACGGGCTCACCGACCGGTCCTGGGCGTGTGTGCAGTTCCGCGACGGGGCACCTGCCCGCGTGTGGCAGTCGGGCCCCCGCCGGCTCTGGGACGAGGCGGAAGCGGCCTACCGGTGGTGGGAGGAGGAGGGCCGACCCGGCTTCGACCGCTTCGGGCTGACCGTGGACAGGCACGGCGAACGAATCTGGTTGGACGCCCCGGACAACCCGGTGCCCGCCCGTGCAGGCTGGCCCTGAAACCGATGGCGGGCACTTTGTGGTGAGTATGGGACAGCGACACGCCGACGCCACGGCGTGTCGCTGTCCCATACTCACCACAACTCAGGCCAGCGTGTCGGCGCGGCCGGGCCGCTATAGTGGTGGCCGTTCACCAGACCAGGCGACATCTGCCTGATGCAGGGTCGGCCCGACCGATCGGCGGCCGCGGTTCACCGCGCGGTATCTACCCCGGTTGTGGCAACAGCGGACGACCCTCGGCGTTCGGCGGGGACGGGCCCCGCGGCGCTACCAGGCGGCGGAAAGTAAGTACTCGATGGGGCGCCCCACCAAGGCCGCGTCTTCCAATCCTGTCCGCGTCGGCTACGGCGCGGTGCTGCGCACCCCCGGCGCCCGGGCCTTCCTCGTCCCCGCGTTCGTCGCGCGGTTGCCCTACGCCATGCTCGGGCTCGGCATCGTGCTGCTGATCGCCGGCACCACGCACTCCTACGGCCTCGCCGGCACCGTGGCCGCCGTGGCCGCCGTGGCCCAGGCCCTGGCCGGTCCGCGGATCGGGCGGCTGGCCGATCGGTACGGGCAGGCGGCCGTGCTGGTGCCGGTCGTCGGGGTGCACGGGGTCGCCGTGGCGGCGCTGGTCGGGCTCGCCCTCGGTGCGGCCCCTGCCTGGGCGCTCTTCGCCGCGGCGGTCGCGGCCGGGGCGTCCGTGCCGCAGATCGGGGCCATGGTGCGGGCCCGCTGGGTGCATGCCCTGCGGGAGGGGCCGCCCGCCGCGCTCGCCACCGCCTTCGCGTTCGAGTCGGTGACGGACGAGTTCACCTTCGTCGTCGGGCCGGTCCTGGCGACGGCGCTCGGCACGGGGGTCGACCCCGCGGCCGGGCTGGTCGCCGAGGCGGCGCTGACCGTTGTCGGTGGCCTGCTCTTCGCGGCCCGGCGCGGCAGCGCGCCGCCGGTGCGCCGCCGCGAGCGGACCCGCCAGGCTCCCGCGCTCGCCTACCCCGGCGTGCGGCTGCTGGCCGGCTCGCTGCTCGGGGTGGGCTCGGTTTTCGGCGGGCTCCAGGTGTCCATGACCGCCGCCGCGCAGGCGGCCGGGCACGCGGGGCTCAGTGGCGTGGTCTACGGGCTGTTCGCCTGCGGCAGCATGGGCGCCGGCGTCGGCTACGGCATGGTGCGCTGGAAGCGGTCGGTCGCGCACCGGATGCTGTTCTCCTTCGCCCTGCTGGCCGTCGGCTGCGCCACGCTCTGGGCGATGCCCTCGCTGACGGCCCTCGCCGTGGCCGGCTTGTGCTGTGGCCTCGCCATCGCGCCCACCCTGATCTCCGCCTACACCCTCGTGGAGCAACTGGTGCCGAGGGGGGCGGCCACCGAGGCGTTCACCTGGCTGACGGGGGCGATCGGTCTCGGCCTGGCCATGGGCTCCGCCGCCGCGGGCCGGGCCATCGACGCGCACGGCGCCGCGGCCGGGCTGCTGGTCCCGCTCGCCGGCTCCGCGGCCGGCCTGGCCGCGCTGGTCACCGGGCGTCGCCTTCTCGCGCCGCGCCCCCGCTCTACGCGCCCCGTCGCGACCGGCGGAGGGGAGCGCTCGGCGTCCCTCTCGGATCTGTAGCTCACGGGCTCGGATGTGTAGCTCACGGGTCGGTGGCGCACCTGGGCGACGCTGGGGGCACCGCTGAGGGCGCGGGTGTCCCGGACGTTGTGGGTCGCTCAGTCCGGGCGCCCGGCCGCCGAGGCTCCGGCCGGCGGGGTTCAGGCCGCCGGACCTCCGGCCGGCGGGGCTCCGGCCGCCCGGTGTCCGGCCGCCCCGTTTCCGCCCGCCCCGTCTCCGGCGGCCCGGAGGGCGCGGCCCCCGATCGTGCGCAGGTGATCGCGTAGTTCCGGGGGGTCATGGACCTCGAACTCACAGCCCAGCATGAGCAGCCGGGACGCCAGCCACTCCAGCGTGTCGGCGCGCCCGTGCAGCTCGCAGCTGTTCTCGTCGATCGGCCGCACCTCCTCCGGCGCGGCGCCGAGCCGCTCCGCGACCCGGGCGGCGGGGAGGCGCACGGTGGCGCGTACCTCGTAGGTGGGGGCGAGGGAGTACATGGTGCGGGTGACGAAGGCGGCCGCGTCCTTCTCGGGCAGTTCGCGGGGCGGGACGCGTATGCCGGTGGGCTGGAGGCGGGTCATCCGGTCGGCGCGGAAGATCCGCCAGTCGTCGCGTTCGTTGTCGTACGCCAGCAGGTACCAGCGGCGCCCCGCCAGCACCAGTCGGTGCGGCTCGACCAGCCGGCTGCTCCGGCTGCCGTCCCCGGCCCGGTAGGCGAACCGGAGCCGTTCACCGCCGGCCACGGCCGCGGCGGTCACGGCGAGGTCGTGCGGGTCGACGGCCGAGGGGCTCTCGGTGGCCAGCGATTCCGTGGCGGTCCGGAAGGCGCCGACCCGGTGTCGCAGCCGGGACGGCAGCACCTGCTCCAATTTGGCCAGGGCGCGCAGGGACGCCTGCTCGATACCGCTCACCGGGTTGCCGACCGCCGTGCTGAGCGCGACCGCGAGGGCCACGGCCTCCTCGTCGTCCAGCAGCAGCGGCGGCATGGCCTTGCCCGCGGCGAGCCGGTATCCCCCGGCGGCCCCCATGCTCGCCTCCACCGGGTATCCCAGCTCACGCAGCCGGTCGATGTCCCGGCGGACCGTGCGGGGGCTGACCGCCAGACGGTCCGCCAGCTCGCTGCCGGGCCACTCGCGCGGGGTCTGCAACAACGACAACAAGGACAAGAGCCGGGCGGAAGGGGTGCTCATGGCGTCCATCATGCCGGGCCATCTAGGTCAGGATCCGGCCTGGATGGCTCCTACAGTCGCCGCATGAGCGATGAACTCCGCCCCTTCCGTATCGACATCCCCCAGTCCGACCTGGACGATCTGCGCGAGCGGCTGGCCCGCACCCGCTGGCCGAGGCAGCTGCCCGGCGAGGGCTGGAGCCGGGGCGTGCCCCTGGCCCACCTCAAGGAGCTGGCCGACTACTGGCGGGATGGCTACGACTGGCGCCGGCAGGAGGCGCGGCTGAACGAATTCCCCCAGTTCATGACCGAGATCGACGGCCAGGACATCCACTTCCTGCATGTCCGCTCGCCGGAGCCCGACGCCCTGCCGCTGATCCTCACCCACGGCTGGCCGAACTCCTTCGTCGAGTTCGCCGAACTCATCGGCCGCCTCTCCGATCCCCGCTCGCACGGCGGCGACCCGTCCCAGGCGTTCCATGTGGTCGTCCCGTCGGTGCCCGGCTTCGGCTTCTCCGCGCCGCCGCGCGAAACCGGCTGGAACGTGGCCCGGGTGGCCCGTCTCTGGGCGCGGTTGATGGACCGGCTCGGCTACGACCGCTACGGCACCCAGGGCGGGGACCTCGGCGCGTACGTCGCCCCCGAGGTGGCCAAGGCGGCACCCGATCACGTCGTCGGCGTGTACATCACCGCCGGGCTCGGCATTCCCACCGAAGCCGACGTCCCCGAGCTGAACGAGGAGGAGCGTGCGGCCTTCGAACAGCTCCAGCAGGCGGACTGGACGAACGGCGTCCCCCACCACGCCCTGCTCCGCGCCGCCCCCCAGACCTTCGCGTACGGCTGGCACGACTCCCCCGTCGCCGCGCTGGCCTGGATGATCCAGAAGTTCAAGGAGTTCACCGTCGCCGACAAGCTCCCGGAGGAGCTGATCGACCGCGATCTGATCCTCACCAACACGACCCTCTACTGGTTCACCGACACCTTCGGCTCCTCCTCCTGGCCCATGTACGACAGCACGGGCTTCGGCTGGCCGGAGGGCCAGAAGGCGGTGCCGACCGGCGTCTACAGCGGTGCTCCCGGGATCCGGCGGCTCGCCGAGCGGCACAACACCATCGCCCACTGGCCCACGGACAACCCGGGCGGTCACCACTTCCTGGCCATGGACCAGCCCGACGCCATGGCCGCCGACATGCGCGCCTTCTTCACCAAGGTCCGCTAAGGGGCTGACGACTCGGGCCGCCGACTCGGGCGGAGGAGCAGTTGACGGGCTGCGGCCGGGGATTCAGGACCCGTAGGGCCCCACGTTCTGCCTCGTGGCGTTCGCGGCGCTCAGCCCCCGCGCGAGTCCCTGGTCCGCCGCCGCACGCTCCAGCGCCCCGCGCTCCCCCGAACCGCCTCGGCGCCGCAGTACGGCCAAGCACACTCCGACCACGGCCGCGCATGCGACCACCATGGAAACAATGAAAAGCATGTGTCCCCCGTCCAACTGGCGGAACCGTCCTGTGGTCCCTCCTTGATATGTATTGTCGCCCGCCGCCCGTTCGCAGGAAAGGGGAATCGCTCAGGACGCGTCATTCAATGGCGGCGACGCACCGACGATCGGGTCAGGCTCGGCTCGTGCGCCGGTACAGCAGGAACACCACGGCGGCGACCAGGAGATAGGCGGGCACGAGCAGTACCGCGTCGGGCGTCGTCTGGCTCGCCGACCAGCCGGCGCCGCGCCGGTCGCCCTCCAGGGTGACGCGGTTGACGGTGAGAAAGGTCAGATGGGTGCCGATGGAGGCCCAGAGCGGGGCCTGGCCGACCGCCGTCCGGGCCGCGACGAGGGTCAGTCCGAAGACCGGGAGCAGGATCAGGTAGGAGGCGGCGTCCTGCCCCGGTGGCACGATGCCGATGGGGGCGGGTTCGGCGCCGGTCAGGCGCGCGGTCGCGGCGTACGCCACCGTCGACGCGCCCGGCACGAGCAGAAAGACGGCCGTCGTGCCGAGTGCCGAGGCGGCGCCGCCGAACCGCCCGCGCAAGGCGGTCCAGGTGTAACCGCGCAGCGTGGTTTCCTCGGGCAGGGCCTCCAGCAGGAGCGCGATCACCGCGTTGGACGCGAGAAAGCCGATGAGCGGCACGGGGTCCGGACGCGACCAGCGCAGCAGGCCCCCAGCCGTCCCCGCTCCGATGACGAGCACCGCCGACACCAACGTCACGCCCACCCCGACGGAAAACGCCCGCAGGGCGGCGCCGACGCCGCCGAAACCCAGGGCGTTGAGCCGGGTTCGACGCCGCCGTAACACCAGGGTTACGGGGCCGATCGCCAGTGCGCTGACCAGAGCGGCCGGGACCAGCCGGGCCGCCGTGCCGGTGAGGCCGATCCTTTCCGCGGCGACCGAGCCCGCGGCCGTGCCGACGCCGAGCGCGGCGGCCATGAACAGGCCGCCGAGGAGAGCCCTGGCCAGGGCGCTGGATCGGGAAAGGGCGGTCTTCCCGCCCGGGTGCTGCCTCGTCATTCGTCCGTCCTGGCTGAGCTGGTGATCTTCCGCCGTGCTTCTGCCAGTCTCGGTTCCGTTTCGGCCGCGGACCTCGTGTCCGTAGATGAGATGCGCGTACATCCTTCGACGTACCGGGGATCAGCGACGGCCCTGTGGACGGGCTCTCCCTGGCCACGAAAGGGGGCCGGTTCCGGGACCGGCGCGCTGACGGGTGGGTTCCGGGCCGGCCACTCCCGGGTGGTGGCGGCACCCCGCCGCACCCCGCCGCCTCGGTGTCGGACCCCCATGTCATCCTCGGATCATGAGCGACCTGGAGACGGCCACCCCCGCCGAGTGGGACGACCTGATCGACGAGTGGGACGAGATCCGCCACGGCTTCTACCTCGGCGACGCGCCGGCCATGGTGCTGAGGTGCGCGAGGAATCTGGAGGCGAGCGTGGCGGCCGACGGGCCGGACACGGCGCTGTGGACGCTCGGGCTGGTGCTGACAGGCCCGTATGTGATCTACGCCCGCCCGGACGCGGCGGCCGAGGCGCGGGTGCTGGAGGCGATGGGCGCGGTCGAGCGCACCCTGGGGCAGGCGTCCTGTGCGCATGAGGCGCATCCGTGTGACGACGTGTCCGGCGCCGACCTGGACAACTTCCGGTACGTCCTGGAGATGCTGGCCCACCCGGAGCGGGACGCCGACCATGACGCGGCGCCGGCCGACGAGGAGAACTGGCCCGACGAGGAGGGGGCTCAGTCCTGGTTCGAGGGCCGGATGACGCGGGAGATCTGGACCTGCCCGCGGAACCTGGCCGGGTTCGCCCGCGCCTTCCCCGGCTGAGGCGGCATCACCCCCATCACCCCCTCGCCAGGCGCGGTCCCTAGATCGGCAGGGCGCCCTTGAAACGCGCGTTGGGGGCGTCGGGGTGGGTGGTGGCGAGCCAGCCGTGGCCGTGGGTGTCCTCGATGGGCATGGGGCCGGGTTCGACGGAGAGGTGGTCGGCCGCGATGCCCGCGTCGGACACGCCCTCGGCGTATTCCTCGTCGATGCCGTTCGCCGCGTCTTCGATGTAGCTCACCTCGAAGGGCAGCGGCTCGCCCCTGAACTCCGGGTAGTCGTAGGTGCCGTAGCTGCGCACCCTGCGGCCGTCACGGGCGACGTACCACAACGAGCCGGAGTGGTAGGGGTCGATGACGTAGAAGTGCGCCTCCCCGCACCGCTCGCTGAGCCTGTCGGCCAGGAGGAATCCGTCGCATTCGTCCACGAACGCGTTCCCCCACACGAGGCGCCACTTGCCGGTCGGCGGGTCCCCGCGCCAGTTGTCGAACTCCGGGGTGATGAAGACCCGGTAGGCGGTCTGCTTCTCGCCCCGGGAATCCTCGAACTCGAGGGAGTCGGCGGCCCGGGTGGCGGCCTCCACGCCCGTCACGACGGTGGCGGGCCGGAGGTCGTGCAGCCCGAGAGCGGATACGGCGTCGTCGAGCCGGTCGGCCGGGAAGGCCAGCCAGCGGCCGGCGTCCAGGGGGAGTTCCACCCGGCCCTCGTCCAGGAGCTTGATGCGCACCAGGCGTTCCACGGCGCGCCGGTCGGCGTCGTCGAGCGCCTCCGCGCCGCCCAGCTCGACCAGCGACTCCAGGGCCTTGCCGCGCAGGTGCCCGGGGCCGTGGCGCCGGATCTCCCGGAGGCGGGGCAGCGCCTGGTCGCCCAGCCGCTTCAGGACGGACTCGGCACCGAACCTCGGGCTGTCCCGTCGCTCGTCGCGGACGTACGGCAGGAGCCGGTCGACGCTCCGCGCTCCGAGCGCGACCAGGCCGTCCTCGGCGGCCCTCCGTACCTCGCGGTCCCGGTCCGAGAGGTCACGTATGAGGGCGTCAACGGCGTCTGACATGGGACACAGCCTAGGCGTGGCGGACGCGGCAAGCCCGTCCGGCCCTGACGCGGTCTCCGGCCCGGCCTGACGCGGTCTCCGGCGCGCCCGGGAGGGGCCGGCGGCGCGCCCGGGAGGGGCCGGCGGGGCCCTCTGCCCCGCCGGCCCCTCCCGTGCGGCCATCGGGCGCCCTCAGCAGCACATCGGGGTGTCGGCGGTCACTCCGGCCGCCGTGCCGGGCGGCACGGTGAGCCAGGCGCCCTGCACCGGGCCGGCCGCCGTACCGGCCGGCGCGGCGGCTGACGCCGACGGCGAGGCGACGGCGGGAGCAACCGCCGCGCTCAGGGCCAGGACGCTTCCCGCGAAAGTCGTGGCGATCTTTGCTCCGATGCTCATGGGCGTCTCCCCTTGGTCGGTGGTGCATGAGCCTGTCAGTGGTGCATGAGCCTGTCGGTCGAACCGTGCCCAAAGCTTGCGCGAACCTTGAACCGGCAGGCCGTCGCCGGAAGGACGGGCGGGCGTCAGCTCACCAGGTGGTAGTTGCCCGCGACCGCCAGGAAGAGCACCGCGGCGAGCGCCACCGCGCTGTAGTGGAGCCTGGCCGCCCAGCCCCACCAGCGGCGCCACCAGGCGATGACGGCGCACACCAGGACCGCCGCCGTGGTGCCCAGGGCCGCCTTCACCAGGACGGGGACGAGCTTGAGCATGGGCGAGTCGCCGAGGAAGACGCTCTGGTTGAGGGAGTTGGGGTCGGCGACCAGGAGGGCGAAGCAGCCGGTGGCGACGGTCAGCAGGACGCCGGTGGTCCAGGCGAGCAGTCGGGCGAGCCGGGCACCGGCCGGGGCGGCGGAGGCGGAGCCGCGGCGGAGGGAGACGAGGGCGCCGAGGGTCCAGGCGGTGACGGACAGCAGGAGGACGCCGAGGGAGCCGAGGAGGAGCTGCTGGTGCAGCACCGGGGACTCGTACCAGGGCAGCCGCTCGTAGGCGACGGTGGGGTCGGAGGCCAGGAAGAGCTTGCCGTCCTTGAAGGCGAGGCGTTCCTGGCCGCCCTTCTCCTGGAAGAGGCCGTCGCCGACGCGCACCCAGTGCTGCTCGGTGACGCCCGGGTCGCGGCTGAGCGGGCCGGTGGTGGTGAGGGTGGAGTCCGGTCCGCTGGTGACCCGTACGGAGCTGGTCAGGGCGGCGGCCCGGGTGAGGTCGGAGTGGCTGGTGCGGGTGGAGCGGTAGAAGCCGGTGAACTCGCCGGTCTCGCCGGGGCGGGTGACGGCGGCGCGGCGCGGGGTGCCGTAGGTGTGGTCGGCGACGAGGTTGACGAGTTCCTGGCCGGCCCAGGAGGCGCGGCCGTCCTCGCCGTCGCCGTTGTAGGCCACGTAGACGCCGGTGTCCCGGTCGGGGAGCAGCGCGAGGTTGTCGTGGAAGCCGGGGATGTCGCCGTCCTTGACGAGCATGCGGTGGCCGTCCCGGTCGCGCTGTTCGAGGATGTAGCCGATGCCGGGCAGGCGCGGGTCGTTGGCGAACTGGCGCCGCTGCATGGCCCGGGTCAGTGTCGCCCCGAGCACCCGGTGGCCGTCGAGGCTGCCGCCGGCGAGCTGGGCGAGCATCAGCCGGCCCATGTCGGTGGCGGTGGTGACGGCCGCGGCGCCGGTCGGGGTCCACGCGCCGTACTGGCCCTCGGCGGTGACCTGCCGCTTGCCGTCGGGGCGGTAGCCGCCGGCCCGTTCGGTGGCGATGGCGGCGGGGTGGGGCTGGGCGAATGAGGTGCGGGTCATGCCGAGCGGCCGCAGGACGTGGCGGTGCAGGTACCCGGCGAAGGGCTCGCCGGAGACCAGCTCGACCAGGTAGCCGGCCAGGGCCACCCCGTAGTTGTCGTAGCTGGAGACCTTGCCGGGCGGGCGCACCCGCTTCGGCTGGTGTTCGGCCAGGCTCTCGCCGAGCCGCTCGGCGTCCTCGGGGTGGGCGGTGGCGCGGCCGATGATGCTGTTGTCGAACCCGGCGGTGTGCGTCAGCAGGTCGCGTACGGTGACCGGCCGCCCGGGGTAGGTGTCCTTGATGGTGAAGGCCGCCTTGTGGCGGGTGAGATACCGGTTGACGTCGGCCCGCAGGTCGAGCTTCCCCCGCTCGACCTGCTGGAGCACCGCCATGGCGGTGAACACCTTGGCGTCCGAGCCCATGAAGAACCCCGTACGGCGGGCGTCCACCCGGGTGCCGCGGTCGATGTCGGCCACGCCGTACCCCTTGGCCAGCACCTGCCGCCCGCCGGAGACCACGACCACCGCGGCGCCGGGGATCCGGTAGTCCTCCAGTTGCCTCTCGACGATGGAGTCGATCAGGGCGGTGAGGTTCCGGGGCCGTGGCGTGCCGGGCGCGGCGGAGGCCGAGGCGGCCGTCCCCAGCACGGTCATGAGGACGGCGAGCAGCAGGGACACCGCCGCGGTAGCGCTGCGTCGAGCACTCATTTACCGGCTCCTTCACTCACAGAGGGACGCGGGGGACATTTCTCGTATGACGACAAGTCAACGCGCGGCGCGGCGGTAGGCCGAGGGCCCTGGGTGGCGTCTTGTGGGGGACCTGACTACACCCCCCGAAACGCCACCCGGGTCCAGTGCCGGGGCGGGCGCACCACGGCAGACTGAAGGGCACACAGCGGCGGAAGGGCCGCACCGAGGAGGGGGTTACGAGATGAGCGTCATGAGCGACGAGAGGACCGGCGGACGGCAGGCCGGCGGCAGCGGCCCCTGGCCCGTCCGGGGGGTGCGCGCCATGGGCCGCGGGCTGGCGCTGGCCGCGCTCGCCCCGTGGGAGGTGCTGCTCTTCTGCCTGATGGTGACCGCGATCTCGCTGCTGGGGGTCGGCATCGGGGTGTTCCTGGTGCCCGCCCTCGCGGTGGCCCTGCGGGGGACCACGGCGATCACCCGGCGGCTGGCCGGGCAGTGGTCGGGGGTGGAGATCGAGGACCCGTACCGGCCGCAGCCCGCTCCCGAGCCGGGCTTCAAGGGCTTGATGCAGCGCAACCAGTGGATCCTCACCGACCCGGCGACCTGGCGTGACCTGGCCTGGACGCTGGTCAGCCCGGTGGTCGGGCTGGCCATCGCGGTGCTGCCGCTGGCGCTGGTCGGCTGGGGGGTCTTCGGCCTGATCATGCCGCTGGTCTGGGAGGACATCGCGGACGGGGGCGGCAACAACTGGTACGCGATGATCAAGGTGACCAGCGACGGTTCCGCCCTGATGGCCGCGGCCCTCGGCGTCCCGATCATCCTGGGCGGCCTGGCCGCGGGCCCGCACCTGATCCGGCTGCACGCTCTGCTCGCCAAGTCGCTGCTGGCCCCCACCGAGATGTCGCGCCAGGTCCGCCACCTCACCGAGACCCGCACCGACGCGGTCAACACCTCGGCCGCCGAGCTGCGCCGCATCGAGCGGGACCTGCACGACGGCGCCCAGGCCCGGCTGGTCGCGATGGGCATGAACCTGGGCGTGGCCGAGCGGCTGCTGGCCAAGGACCCGGAGGCGGCCCGCGCCATCCTCGCCGACACCCGCCAGGCCTCCGCCACCGCCCTGAACGAGCTGCGCGACCTGGTCCGCGGCATCCACCCGCCGGTGCTCGCCGACCGCGGCCTGGCCGACGCCGTCCGCGCCCTGGGCATGGACAGCCCGCTGGAGGTCGAGGTCAACGCCGAGCTGCCCGGCCGCCCCGAGGCCCCGGTCGAGTCCGCCATGTACTTCGCGATCTCCGAGGCGCTGACCAACGCGGCCAAGCACGGCGAGGCCCAGCGGGTCACGGTCGAACTGTGGTACGAGACCGGCCGGCTGCGCGCCCAGGTCAGCGACGACGGGGTGGGCGGCGCGGACCCCTCCCGCGGCACGGGACTGCGCGGCATGGAGCGCCGGCTTGCTACTTTCGACGGTGTCCTTGCCGTGACCAGCCCGACGGGCGGTCCGACGACACTGACCATGGAGCTGCCGTGCGTGTTGTCCTCGCCGAAGACCTCTTCCTCTTGAGGGACGGGTTGGTCAGGCTTCTGGAGGCATACGACTTCGAGATCGTCGCCGCTGTGGACACCGGCCCCGACCTCCTTCAGGCCCTCGTCGAGAAACGTCCGGACGTGGCAGTCGTCGATGTACGACTCCCCCCGACGTTCACCGACGAGGGCCTTCAGGCCGCTCTGGAGGCCCGCCGCCGGATCCCCGGCCTCCCGGTCCTGGTCCTCTCCCAGTACGTGGAGCAGCTCTACGCCAAGGAGCTGCTGGCCGACGGCACCGGCGGCATCGGCTATCTGCTCAAGGACCGCGTGTTCGACCCGGACGAGTTCGTCGACGCGGTCCGCCGGGTGGCCGCCGGGGGCACCGCCATGGACCCCGAGGTCATCGCCCGGCTGTTCGCCGGCACCTCCTCCTCCGCCGCCGACCCCCTGGCCCGGCTGACCGCCCGGGAGCGGGAGGTCCTCGGCATCATGGCCGAGGGCCGCTCCAACGCCGCGATCGCCGAGCGGCTGGTGATCACCGAGCGGGCCGTCATCAAGCACACCTCCAACATCTTCGCCAAACTGGACCTGCCGGTCTCGGACGACGACAACCGGCGGGTCCTCGCCGTTCTGGCGTATCTGAAGTGACCCCGGGGCTCAGCCCAGGCGCAGCGCGCCGAGCACCGGGCGCGCCGCTGACGCGCCGTCGGTGCGCAGCGCGACGGCGGCGGCGTAGCCGGGCGGGGCGGGCACGTCGGCGAGGGACCAGCCGGGCGGGGTGGTGGAGCCGGGCGGGGCGAGGTGGTCGGCCAGGCCGACGTGGTGGGTCCTCAGGCCGCCGGGCAGGCCGGTGCCGATGCCCTTGAGATACGCCTCCTTGCGCACCCAGCAGCCGAGGAACGCCTCCGCGCGCCGCGATTCGGGCAGCGCCTCGATCGCCGCCTGCTCGTCGGGGTGGAGCTGCCGGGCCAGGCCGCTCACCACCGTGCCGTCGCGCCGCTCGTTGTGGGCCTCGATGTCGGCGCCGACGGGGGCGTCGGCGAAGGCGTACAGCGCGGCGTCCTCGGCGTGCGAGAGGGAGAACCGCAGCCGCTCCCCGCCCGCCACGGCGGGGCGGCCGTGCGGCTTGTCGCAGTCGGGCATGCCGCACGTCTCGCGGACGAGTTCGACCTCGCCGGGGGCGATCCCCAGATACGCGCCGAGGAGCACCCGCAGCCCCACATGGGAGGTCACATAGCGCTCCCGCAGGGTGTCGTCGCGGAACCGGGTGGCCCGCTCGCGCTCCCGGGCGTCCAGCATCCCGGCGCGCTCGGCGGCGGCAGCGGCGGCCGGCGGGATCCGCAGCAGCCATACGGCCACCTCGGCCCCGGAGGGCCGGTCCGCCGGCCGGGGCAGGTCCCGGACCGGGCCCCACGCCTCCTCCGCCACCCCGCCCACGGCCGGCTCAGAGCCTGTGTACGACACGATTCCGCTCTCCCCCCGCAGCGCCGCTCCTGACCCGCCCCGCGCCGGGGCGGCTCCAACATCCTTGCCCGCGGCAGGGGTTGGCGCACGGAAGGCACCCGGTGAATTAGGACACGTTGGCTCCGGGCCGGTCCGCCCGGCGGAGGGCGCCACTACGATCGCGCACAGTCCGGGCACTTTCCGTAATGGAGGTTTGCGACATGGCGACGGGGATCTGGGCGAAGACGGCTTCCGCGCTGGCCCTCCCGGTGGCTCCGCTGTACGGCGCCTTCCTCTCGTACTTCATCTACCACCCGCCCCGCAGACCGCACCACAAGAAGCCCGCGGACGTGGGTCTGACCAGCACGGACGTGTCCGTGCCGGTGAGCGGCGGGCGGCGTCGGCTGCATGTGTGGCTGTGCCCGGGCGACCCCGGCCGGGTGGTGGTGCTCGGCCACGGCCTGGGCCTGAGCAAGTCCGCGAGCCTCGCCCAGGCCCGGCTGCTCGGTCAGGCGGGCTACACGGTCGCGATGTTCGACCACCGCAACCATGGCAAGAGCGGCGCGGACCGGGCGTGCTGGGGCATGAGCGACCGGCACACCGACGACGTGGCAGCCGTGGTGAACCACCTGCGCGGGATGGACGAGTACGCCTCGGCACGGATCGCCGTGTACGGCTTCTCCATCTCCACCTTCCCCTCCTTCTACATGCTGAGGAGGGACGGGGAGCGCCCGGTCGACGCGCTGGTCCTCGACAGCGGCCCGTCGCTGGAACTGCGGCCGCTGTTCCGCAACTTCGTCGCCGCCGACGGGCTGCCGGTCCCCGGCCCGCTGCGCGAGGGTCCGTCCCGGAAGGTGCTGGAGAAGGTCGCGTCGTCGATGGCCGTGGCGATGCTGCGGGTGCAGTGGCCGCCCGCGGTGCGGGGCGCGTACGAGACCACGCCCATGCTCATCCTGGCCGGCGAGAGCGACACCATGATCCCGGCGGCGGGGGTACGGGCGCTGGCGGAGCGGTATCCCCGGGCGGAGGTGCACACGCTGCCGGACACCGGACATCTGCAGGGCGTCAAGACCCATCCGGAGCGCTACGCGGAGACGGTCCTGGAGTTCCTGGAGCGGACCCTGAAGGGGTGATGCCCGCTCGGGCAGGCCCCGCGCCGGATCCGGGCACGGGAACGTGGCCTCCCCCGCCCCCGTTACGCGGGGGAGACCACGTTCACCGGTGATGCCGCTGGGGCGGAATCACAGGCTCCATGGTCTGCCACGTGGGCTTCGCGCCCCAGACCCGTGGCACGAAGATGCCATACGAATTACCGGGCCCCCGTATCCGGTTCGGCCGGTGGAACAGGGGCCCGGCGGGCCGCCGAACAGTCAGGCGCGTGGATGCCGCCCGCCCTTGATGCCGACAGTCTTTGGTGTCGTCAGCCTTTGGTGTCGTCGGTCCGTGGTGTCGTCAGTCTTTGATGTCGCAGATGACGGCGCCGGCGGTGCGGTGAT
>NZ_MAXF01000035.1 GCF_001704635.1 Streptomyces sparsogenes
TCGGCGGCGGCGGCCAGGACCTTGGCCTGGTCGAGGTAGCTGGCCGCTGGTGTGTCACCGCCCAGCGCGTAGGCTTCGTCGGCCGCGCGCACATGCACCGCGTCCCGGTCCGGATCGGCATAGACCGCAACACTCGCGATCCCGGCATCCCGACAGGCACGGGCAACGCGGACCGCGATTTCGCCACGATTGGCGATGAGCACCTTTTTCATGCTCTCTCTTCCCTCTGTCAGAAGAACCGTCCGTCCCGGACGGTCGGTGGCTACCCCAGGGCCCGCTTGAGGAAATCCAGTACGACATTCGCGTATGCCTCGGGATCGGTCTCGAGGCCGAGCAGGTGTCCGGCGTTCGGCAGGACATGCGTCTCGGCCTGGTCATAGCGCTCCGCGAGCGCGTCCACCGAGGAGGGCGGCACGATGTCGTCCCGCTCCCCCGACATGAACAGCAGCGGTATCTCGGCGAACTTCCCCGTCGTGGGCGGCGGCCACTGCGCGCGGACCATGGCGGGCCCCAGCGCACACATGACCCCGGTGACCACCGACCGGGACGGCTCCCCGCCGAGCAGCCCCGGCAGCGGGAACATCCCGGCCTCCAGGGACTTGCGCAGCAGCGGGGGCACGTCGTGGCCGGGGCCGCTGTCGCAGACCAGCGCGTCCACGGAGAAGCCCTCGTGCGTCAGCGCCCACATGGACGAGAAGCAGGAGAAGGTGAAGCCGTAGACGGCGATCCGGGCCGGGCCGTAGCCCAGGCCGCCCCGCAGATGGGAGACGACGGCGGTGATGTCGCTGGCGAACCGGTCGCCGAGGCCGAGCACCGCCCGGTCGACGCTGCTGGCCCCGTGGTTGCGGTGGTCGAACAGGCAGACGGTGTAGCCCGCGTCGTGCAGGAACTTGGCGTGGCCGAGGCTGCGCGTCTTGTCCGTCCCCATGCTGTGCCCGAGGACCACCACCTTCCGCTCCGACCCGGGGCACAGCCAGGCGTGGATGTACTTCCGGGCGGCGAAGGGGATCCTCAGCTCCGTGCCGGGCAACCCGTGGTCCCGCGGGGACTCGTGCGGCGCCCGGCGGCGCGGATGGAAGGCCCGGTACGCCAGCCAGGCCCCGTACAAGGGGGCCAGCGGCAGCGCCGCGACCGACAGGGCGCGGGATCTCAGCGCGGAGTTCCGTACCGGCTTCTGCCGTGGCTCGGGCATCTGCGTCCTCCGGGGAGGGGTGGGGTGTCCGTCGGGAGTCAGAGCTGTCTCGTCTCGGTTTCGTGTGCGATCCGGGTCGTGCGGGGTCAGCCGCAGCCCCCGGCGTGGCCGTGGTCCGCGGAGCGGGCGGCGGCGAGGTCCGGGCCGGGCGGCGGCGGGGCCGGCGCGCCCCCGCGCGGCCCGGCGCGGACGGACTCGACGAACGCGGGCAGCCGGTCCACCCCCCAGAACCGGTCGTAGCCGTGGCGGAAGAACGGGACGCCGAACGCCCCGTCCCGGCCCAGGGCGAGCAGCGCCGCCAGCCCCCGCCCCTCGCGCAACTCCCGGTCCCCGGCCGCCCCCGCCAGCCGGTCGGCCGGCAGCCCCAGCTCCTCCGCGACGCCGGCGATCACCGCCGGGTCGCAGATGTCGCGGCCCTCCTGCCAGCGGGCCCGGTAGACGCGCTCGATGTACCGCGGGCCGAGCCCGGCGTCCAGCGCCGGGAAGTACGCCAGGTGGGGCACCTCCCACACCGGGTCCTGGTCCACCGGCCAGCGGATGTCCAGCCCGCGGGCGCGGGCGAGGCGCCGTACGTCCTGGAGGATGTAGAGGTGCTTCTCCCGGGACATGGGGGTGTACGGGAAGGTCTCGCCGTGCTCGTTCATCAGGCGCTCGCCGTCCGCGTCCGGTTCCCACCACGGGCGCCATTCCACCGCCTGTGCGACATCCGGATAGCGGTCCATCAGGTCACGGTAGGCGATCCAGCTGTACGGACTGCGGAAATTGAAATAGAAGCGTGCCACCCTGCCGCGCTCCCGGGCCATCGCCGGTCCCCCTTTCCGTTCCCGTCCGGTTTTTCCTCCGGCCGGCTCAGATCACGATGCCGCCGTCGATCTCGAACACCGCTCCCGTCACATACTCCGCTCCGACCAGGAAGGCCACCATGTCGGCGACCTCCTCCGGGCGGCCGAAGCGGCCGAGCGGAATGCTTCCCGACATCTGCTTCCGCACGCTCTCCGACAGCGTGGCGGTCATGTCGGTGTCGATGAATCCGGGCGCCACCGCATTGGCCCGGATGCCGTAGCGGCCGACCTCCTTGGCGAGCGACTTGGTGAATCCGATGATCCCCGCCTTGGACGCCGCGTAATTGCTCTGCGTGGCGTGTCCGTGGACTCCGGCCACCGACGAGATGTTCACGATGCAGCCGGTTTTGCGCTTCATCATCCCGAAGACCACCGAGCGGCACAGGTGGAACGTGCCGTCCAGGTTGACGTCCATCACCTGCCGCCACTCCTCGTCCTTCATCAGCAGCAGCGGATTGTCCCGGGTGATGCCCGCCGAGGTGACCGCGACGTCGATGGGGCCCAGCCGCTCCTCGGTGAAGGCGACCAGCTCACGCACCGAGTCGGCGTCCGAGACGTCCGCCCGCCTGCCGACGACCCGCCCGCCGCCGAGCTGCTCCGCCTCCTTCTCCAGGGCGTGCGCGGCGTCGGGGCAGGACCGGTAGCAGAACGCGACGTCGAAGCCGTCCCGGGCCAGCCGCAGCACGGTGGCGCGGCCGATGCCGCGCGAGCCGCCGGAGACCAGGGCGACGCGGTTCACGGGGTCGGTCATCCGGTCACTCACCTCCGGCAGGCGCCGCGGCCGTCAGGTCGGCGGCCGGACGCGTCGTCATCACCATGCGGCCGACCGTCAGGACGGCCTCGCCCCCGGCCCGGCTCTCGCCCTCGAAGACGAAGGTGTCGCCCACCCGGCGGGTCAGCCGTGCGCGGTGTTCGACCAGGTCGCCGGGGGCGACCGGGCGGGCCGGCCGGGCGTCGGTGATGCCGCCCAGGAGCATCACCTGGCCGCTGAGCACATCCGGATTCGGCCGGTCGCGGGTCGCCAGCACCGCGGCGACCTGGCACCAGGACTCGACCAGGACCGTCCACGGGTAGTGGTGGTCCTGGTCGGTGGCCTTGTCCGGCAGCCCCTCGTACCAGGGCTCATTGCCGCTGACCGCCTTCCAGCCGGTCGCCCGCTCGCCCGGCACCAGCTCGGTGACCCGGTCGACCAGCAGCATCGGATAGCGGTGCGGCAGCAGCCGCTTGAGCGCGCTCGCCGTGATCGCCACCCGGTGTGCCGGATTCCCGGGCGGGGCCGAAGGCGCACCGGGGGTCTGGAAGCCTCTGGGGGCCTCGGGGGCCGGCCGCGGCCCGCCGTCGCGGGCGTAGCGCAGCCGTACGAGCGCGGCGGGCCCGCGCGGGGTGGCCGCGGCCACCCGGCAGCGCCAGGCCCCGTCCTCGCGCGACCAGGTGATCTCGCAGGTCAGCAGGTCGCCGGGGAGGACCGGGCCGGTGAACCGGGAGGACTCGACGGCCATCAGCGCCCAGGCCTCGCCCGGTTCGGGGAGGGTGGCCAGGGCGCCGCGGTGGGCGCACTCCACGACACACATGCCGGGGAGGACGGGGAAGCCGGGGAAGTGCCCGGCGAACACCCGTTCCGTGGCGTCGATGCGGACCGCGGTCCGGGCCGGGCGCTTGCCCGGGGATCCGGGGTCGACGACCTCGACCGCGCCGTCGACCGGGCCGCACGCCGTCGCCGTCACCTCATTTCCCCAGCTTCGAGGCCAGCAGGTCATGGACGTTCCGCAGGCAGGTGATCTCCTTCATCTCCTGCTCCCGCAGCTTCACGGAGTACTTCTTCTCCAGGACGACCATGACCTCCAGGGCCATGAGCGAGTCGACGCCCAGCTCCTTGACGAAGTCGGCGTCGTCGGTGACGTCCTCCTCCTCGACGTCGAGGACGTCGGCGACGAAGGCGCGCAGCTCCTCCAGGTCCAGGGCGGCGGCGGTGTCGGCCATGCGGGTTCTCCTCGCGGTTCTGAGCGTTCTGGCGTTCTCGGGGTTTTCGGGGTTTTCGGCGTTCTGAAGCTTCTCGGCGTTCTCGGCGTTGTTCAGGGGGTTTCGGCGGTCAGCTTGGTGAGGGTGGCGGAGGAGTCGACCGGGACGGTCACCGCGCCCGTGGCGATGCGGCGGATCATCCCCGTCAGCTGGCGGCCGGGGCCGAGTTCCACGAACCGGGCGCAGCCCAGCTCCTCGGCCAGGGTGCGCACGCAAGCGTCCCAGCGGATCGGGCTGGTGAGCTGGCGCAGTTCCAGGTCCCGCCATCCGTCGCCGCCGGTGTGGGGGCGGGCGTCCACGTTGGCGACGACGGGCATGTGCTCGGCGGCGAACTCCACGGCGGCCAGCGCCGCCTTCAGCTCGGCCGCCGCGTCCGCCATGCGCGGGCTGTGGAAGGCGCCGCCGACCGCGAGCGGAATCACCTTGCCGCCGCTCTCCACGGCCGACTCGCCGAGCCGGGCCACGCCGTCGGCGGTGCCCGAGACCACGATGGCGCCGGGCGCGTTGATGTTCGCGACCCACAGCTCCTCGCCCGCCTCGCGGGTCCGCGCGGCCAGCTCCTCCACGGTCTCCTCGTCGAGGCGGACCACCGCGGCCATGGTGCCGGGCGACTTCTCGGCGCACGCGCGCATGGCCCGGCCACGGGCGGCGACCAGGCGGGCAGTGTCGGCGAGCGAGAGCGCCCCCGAGGCGTACAGCGCCGTGTACTCGCCCAGGCTGTGCCCCGCGCAGGCGGCCACCTCGCCCAGCACACCGGCGGCGGCCGCCTCGCGGTGGGCGAGCACCTCGGTGGTGAACACGGCGATCTGGGCCAGGTCGGTGCGGCGCATTGTCTCGTCGTCGGCCTTCAGCAGCAGGTCCTCGACGTCGACGCCGGTGTACTCGGAGATCCCGGCGACCAGCGGCCAGGACTCGGTCTCGCGCCAGGCCTCGCCCATGCCCTGCTTCTGGGCTCCCTGCCCGGGGAACACCAGCGCGGTGCGCGGCTCCGCCGGGTCGCCGTCCCGCTCCGGTTTCTCCGTGGTCTCGTTCGTCATCTCAGCCAGCTCCTCACGGTGGTCCTCACGGTTGCGTCGTCGCGTGCGGCCGGGTCCGCAGGAGGGCCGCGCCGACCACGCCGTCCCGGTCGACCGAGGTGACCAGGGCCGGGCTGCCGGGGGCCGCCTCCCGCCGCTCGGCGAGCGCCAGTACGGCGGCGATCTGGAAGGCCGCCGAGGCGGCGTACGTGTCCCCGATGGAGTCGGCGGCGGAGACCCGCAGCGGCTCATGGCCGCCGAGGACCTCGGCGAGGGCGGCGCGCTCCGCCTCCCCCTCCGCGCCGGGCGCCTGCGAGTCGGCCACCGCCCACAGCCGCCCGGCCTCCGTGCCCGTACGGTCCAGCAGCCGCCGGACCACCTCGGCCAGCACCGTGCGGGCCCGCTCCGGGTCGGCGGCGAAGCCGAACTCGACACCCGCGACATCGACCAGGCCGCCCCGGCCGTGCTCGCGCGCGGACTCCTCCGGCTCCAGCAGCCACACCGCCGCGCCCTCGCCGAGCACGGCCGCGGTGTCGCCGTCGGCGCGGGCGTGCCACTCCAGCCAGGCGCGGGCGGAGGAGAACTCCTCGACGGCCCCGCACAGCACGGTGCCGGCCCGCCCGGCGCGTTGCAGGCGCAGCGCGTACTGGAGGGTGAGCAGCCCGGTGGCGCGGCCGCCGGCGACGGTGGTGTTGGGGCCCTTGAGCCCGTGCCAGATGGCGGACTGCCCGGCCGCGCGGTTCATGACGGTGTTGGGGAAGCGGGCCGGGTCCACGAAGAAGGGGCGCTCGCTGACCAGGGAGTCGCGGGTGAAGTCCATGATGGACTGGGCACTTCCGGTGCTGGTGCCCAGCGCCACGCCGGTGTCCTCGCCGACGCCGGGGAGGCGTTCGCCGGCCGCGTCCCCGTCGGTGAGCAGCCGGCCGAGGGCGGTGACCGCCAGCCCGGTGGCCCGGTCCATGGAGCGGGTGCCCTTGCGGCCGAGGATCTGCTTGATGTGGAAGTCGGGCACCAGGCAGGCCTCCTGGAAGGGCACGGACCACTCCTCGGGGTCCAGTGGCCCAGCGGCCCTGCGTCCCGAGCGCAGCCCGGTGGAGAAGTCCGCCCCGTGCAGGCCCAGCGGAGATACGGCGGCCCAGGCGGAGATGACCGGGCCGCCGGTGGCGGTGGCGTAGACCATGGATCCGTGTACTCCTTCGGTAGGGGTGGAGGCTGGGGTGTGCGCGGCGGGCGCGCCGGCGCGCCGGGGGCCGGTCACAGGAACCACACCTGTTCGTACGAGGGCCAGCGGGCGGCCAGTCCGCCCCCCTCGATGACGCGTACGCCGGGCAGCAGCCGGTCCGCGGCGGTGCGGCCGAGCGCGGTCAGGTCGGGCTCCTCGACCAGCACGGCCACGCCCGCGGCGAGGGTCTCGCGCAGCGTGGCGCGCGGGTCGGTGAGGGTGTCCAGGGTGCGCCGGCCGATGCGCAGGGCCGGTTCGTAGTCGGTGTCCAGGGCGTAGCTGGCGGCGAGGCCGCGCAGGGCGAGATCGGTGCCGCCGCTCTGCCGGTGCAGCTCGACGACCAGGGGCAGCACATCGGCGAACTGCCGCTCGACCGCGCCCCGGTAGGCGCGTTCGATCATCACCAGCCAGCGGGCCGTCGCCTCGGACACGGTCAGCACACCCCCAGCGTCAGACACTTGTCGGCGGCCGCCACGTGCTCGGCGAACTTGAACAGGGGCCGCCTGCGGACCTGCGGGATCTGGTCGGCGGTGCCCCGCTCCTCGGAGCAGAAGGCGCACACGTACCAGTGGAGGCGGTCCGGGTGGTCGGTCAGCAGCTCGCGCACGATCCGGGGGGCGGAGGGGTACTCCCGGTCCCAGTCGGCGTAGTTGCGCGGCTTGGTGTCGCCCAGGCCCGCCCAGGTCAGGCGGGTGGCGTCGCCGCAGGCCCACACCTGCACCCGCGCGCCCCTGTCCAGCAGCGAGGTGGTCAGCCGCAGGGCCGAGCCGACCAGTTCGGTCTGGTGCGGGGCCCCGGAGAGCTGTAACAGGACCTCGGTGCGCGGCGGTGTCCAGGCCATCAGTGCCACACCGCCCGCGAGCCGGGGGCGAGCAGCCGGTCCGCCACCTCGTCCATGTCCGCCATGCGGGAGCCGGGCAGCAGATCGCCGGCCACCAGGGCGCGCTGGGCGGCCGAGAAGGTGTCCACCCACAGCTCGCCGCCGCTCCGGAGGAAGGCCGCGACGCCCTGGGAGGCGCCGGGCAGCGCGGCGGTCACCCCGTTCTCGACGAGGAACAGCACCACGTGGTGGCCGTCCTGGAGCAGCCGCAGCGCGTCGCCGGCGAACCGCTCGCAGGCGGCCCCGGACTCGGGCCCGCCGCTCTCGACGAGCAGGTGGTCGGTCATACGGCCCCCGCCCCGCCGGACGCCCCGGACGCGTCGGACACTACGGAAGCGTCCGGCACCCCGGACACCTCGGACGCCTCGAACGCCTCGAACGCCTCGGCCAGGAAGCCGAGGACCCGTTTCTCGTACTCCGCCGCGTCGAACCGCAGCCCCCTCATGTGCGGGGCGCCGGCCGCCGTCCAGTACTGGGCGCCCGGGTAGTGGCGGGCGGTCCGCTCGACGGTGGCGGGGTCCACGAACGAGTCGAGGGCGCTGCCGATGAACATCAGCCGGGTGTCGCACCCCGACAGGTCCGGTGGCCAGTCGGTGAGGCTCAGCATCCGCAGCGCGAAGAACGCGAAGGCGCGCCGGTGGGCGGCGAGGGTGCGCGGCCCGCGCAGCCACCGGGGCAGGGCCTGCCCGCGCAGCGCGGCGAAGTGGCGCAGCCCCGCCGGGACGTCGTACGCCGGGCCGCTGTCCGCGATCACCGCGGCCACCGGCACCCGGGAGCGCGGCACCACCTGGAGGGCGGGCCAGGTCGAGAAGGAGAAGCCGAACAGGGCGAGGGCACCGCCGCGCAGCTCGGGGTCGGCGGCGGTCGCGTACACCACGTCCCGCAGGTCGCTGGTGTAGCGCTCGCCCATGCGGGTGAGCGCCCGGTCGGCGCCGCTGTCGCCGTGGTTGCGCAGGTCGTACGCGACGACGTGGTGGCCCGCCCGGTGGAGCAGCCGGATGTGGCCGAGCGTCATGGACCTGGTGCGGCCCATGCCGTGGCAGACGACGACGGTGTGCGGCCCGGCGCCCGGCACCACCCACGCGCGCAGCGGCACGCCGTCGTACGAGGCCACCACGGTCTTGTGGCGCGTCGGCAGGCCCCGGTCGGCGGGTGTGCGGGCGCGCCCGGTGGGCAGCGGGGGGTGGTAGAGCTGGTACGCGTGCTTGGCCGCACCGGCGATGCCCAGCAGCGGCGCGGCGGGGGCGGCCAGGGCGCCGGCCGGGCGCCGCGGCGGTGCGTCGCCGGTGTCTGGAGTGGTCATCGTCGGTCCTCGGCGTGCGGTCGGGTCACATCGGGCGGACAGGCCGGGTCGGGCCGGGTCGGATCAGGCAGGTCGGATCAGGCAGGGGCAGGTCAGGTCGGGTCGTTGGGGGTGAAGGTCAGGTTCTCGCCGCCGTCGACCCCGATCACATTGCCGGTGATCCAGGACGAGTCGGTGCGCGAGAGCAGCGAGATGGCCTCCGCCACGTCCTCCGGCCGGGTCAGCCTGCGGTGCGGGTTGAGCCCGCGCGCGTGCCTGGCGAGCCGGTCGCTGTCGGGGATGCGCTCCATGGACGGGGTCGGCGTCACCCCGGCGCGCAGCGCGTTGACGGCGATGCCGGAGGGGGCGAGCTCCAGGGCGAGCTGGCGCACATGGGACTCCAGGGCGGCCTTGGCGGCGGAGACGGCGCCGTAGCTGGGCATGACCCGGGCGCCGCCCCCGCTGGTCATCGCGTACACCTTCGCGCCCTCGCGCAGCAGCCCGGCGGTGAACAGGTCCTGCGTCCAGTAGACGAGGGAGTGCGCCATGACGTCGAGCGTCATGTTCATCTGGCGGGAGGTCACGCCCTGCTCGGTCTCGGGTGCCACGAAGGGCAGCAGGGTGCCGAAGGCGAGCGAGTGGACCAGGATCCTCACGCCCGCCCCGCCGGTCAGCTCGGCGAACCGCGGCAGCAGCTCCTCCCGGGTTCTGCCGGAGGCGGCGTTGGCGTTGAAGAAGTGCGCCTGGACGCCGTGGGTGCGCATCTCCTCGCGCGCGACGGCGGCCTTCTCCTGCCCGTCGGTGGTGTCGAAGTGGACGCCCAGGATGTTGACGCCCTCGCGCGCCAGCTCGTGGGCGGTGGCCAGGCCCATGCCGCTGGAGGCGCCCAGGATCAGGCACCAGGAACCCTCGAGTGAAGTGATCATCAGCCGTTCACCCTCCGCCTTCTTCCGCTCGTGCTGCGGCTTGTCGCTCGGCTCGTGCTGCGGCTCGCGTTCCGGCTCGCGTCTCGGACTGTGCTGCGGCTTCTCGCTCGGCTCGCGTCTCGGACCGTGCCGCGGCTTGTGCCGCGGCCTGTGTCCCTGCTCGGCCGGCCGGGGTGACCAGGCACACCGCGGCGTTCCCCTCCGCCGCCGCGGTGACCACCACCCGGGCCGGGCCCGCCCCGCCCGCCAGGGCGGCGGCGACCCGCGCCACCGGCTCCAGGCAGCCGGCGCCCGCGGGCACGTGCTCGGTCCGCTCCCCCAGCGCCGCCGCCACCGCCCGGCCCACCGGGGAGCCGTCCAGCACGGCCGTGACCGGCGGCGGGCCGTCCGGCGCGGGCGACCCGGCCGGGTGGCCGAGGGCGTCGAGCGCATCCTCGATCAGCGCCCGGGCGCGCTCCGCGCCGCCCTCGGAGGCGGCCAGGGCGGGCGGCAGGAAGAACGAGCGGACCGCCACCGTGCCGTACGCCCGCCCGCCCCGGGCCGCGACGGCCGCCGCCGGCTCCAGCACCAGGGCGACCGCCCCGGCCTCGGAGGTGTCCGCCCCCGGCTCTCCCTCGGCCAGCGCCTGCTCGGTGGCCCCGGCCAGCAGCCGGCGGGCCCGGCCGGCGGCGAGGGCGCGCCCGCCGTTCTGGAGCGCTTCGAGACCGGCGACCCGGGGGCTGGTGAAGGTGAGGTTGAAGCCCTTGAGATGGTGCTCGGTGGCCAGCCGGCTGCCGAAGAGGTTGATCGAGAAGTACGGCGCGGTGGCCGGGCTCAGCTCGGCGGCGCCGGTCTCGATGACCGTACGGTCCATCGCGTCGTGCAGCGAGGCGGCCGCGCTGTTGGTGCCGACCGCGGCGGCGCGGCGCTCCGGGTCGACCGCCTCCAGGCTCCGCGGACCAGCGTCGGCCAGGGCCCGTTTGGCGGCGGCGAGGAAGAACTGGGAGGCGGGGGGCAGGTACTTGTAGCCGCGCGGGCCGAGCGCGGTCCTGAAGTCGAAGCCCTCGGCGCGCACCGTCCCGACGCCCGACACCACCAGATTCACGCCTGGGTTCACGCCGCCGCCCCCTGGAGCACCAGCGAGACGTTGTTGCCCCCGAACGCGTAGGCGTTGACCAGGCCGTAGGGGGCGGTCACGGGGGTGGGCGCGGTGGGCAGCGGCGCCTCGCACTCCGGGTCCAGGGCGCCCACCGGCACGTTCGGCGGGAGCGTCCCGTGGTGCAGCACCAGCGCGGCGGCCAGCGCCGCGAACGCGCCCGCCGCGCCGCCGGTGTGGCCGAGGAGCGCCTTGAGGCTGTAGAGCGGGGTGAGCGGGGCCGCCGCGCCGAGCACCGCGGCCAGCGTCCTGACCTCCACCACGTCGTTCAGCTCGGTCCCGGTGCCGTGCGGCACGACGAACCCGAGCCGCCCCGCCTCGGCGCCGCCCGGGACCGCCCCGGGCCCCGTAGCCGCCCCCGCCGTCCCCGGGTCCGGGAGCGCCCCCGCCTCCCGCAGGGCCTCGCGCATCGCGCGCTCGATCTGCGCGCCGCCGGGCTCGGGCGCGGTCGCGTGGTGGGCGTCGCAGCTCCAACCGGTGCCCGCCAGGCGCGCGTACACCGTCTTCACGCCCCGCCGGCGCGCGTGCTCCGCCGATTCGAGGACGAGGACGGCGGCGCCCTCCCCGAAGACCGTCCCGCGCCGGTCGGCGGCGAACGGGCGGCACCGCTCGGGGTCGATCGCGCCCAGCCGGTTGAAGCAGGCCAGCCCCACCCGCGAGTACGCCTCGCTGCCGCCGGCCACCACCACGTCCGCCTCCCCCGAGCGGATCAGGTCGGCGGCGAGGGACAGCGCGTAGCCGCTGGCCGCGCAGGCGTTGCTGAGGCAGGTGTTGGCCCCCTGGGCGCCCAGCCAGGCGCCGACCGCCGAGGCGACCGGGAAGACGGGCGCCCACCGGTCGGGCCCCGCCGGCCCGCCCGCGCGCCGCCGCTCGTGCAGGTCGGAGTCGCCCATGCCGCTGCTGACCGCGACGGCCACCCGGCGCGGGTCTACCCCGGCCAGGCCGGTGAGCCCCGCGTCCGCCACCGCCTCCCGCGCCGCCCCGACGGCCAGCCGGGACGCGCGGCCCAGCGGCAGCCCGCCCGGCTCCTCGGGCCCGGCCGGCACCTCGGGCCCGGCCGTCGGGCCCGGCCGGCACCTCGGGCCCGCCCGGCACCTCGGCCTCGGGCACCAGATACATGTGCGGGTGGTCCATGCGCGCCAGCGGGTCGGGCACCCGCACCGGCGCGCTGCGCGCGGCGCGCATGCCCCGCCACAGGGCGTCCACGCCCGAGCCCACGCAGCTCACCGCGCCCAGGCCGGTGACCAGTACGCCCCCGTCCATCAGCTGCCGTCCGGCTTCCCGCCGAGCGCGTCCAGCACCCGCCGGTCGAAGGGGACCAGGTGCCAGTCGCGGCGGTTCTCGATCAGCGCGTAGCCGTGCACGATCCGGCCGGTCGCGGTGAGGGCGAGCCTGCCGTCGCGGACCACGTAACAGTCCATGCGGGAGGTGTAGGTGAAGTTCTTGTAGATCTCCTCCACGGTGTAGACCGTGTAGAGGTCCTCCTCCATCAGCGCCTCGTCGACGATGTCGATCACCGAGTGCGGCACGACGGGGATCCACTGGCGCTCGTCGAGCAGCGTCTTGATGGAGATGCCCCGGTCCCGCACGAAGCGGTCCTTGGCCTCCTCCATGAGCCGCAGATAGCCGTCCATCTGGAGGCGCTCGGTGAAGTGGCAGGAGGGGTAGGAGATGTTCCACTTCCAGGCGTGGGCGTTGCGGCCCTCGGTCAGGGCGGCCAGCACCGCCGCCTCGTCCCCGCCCGCCGCCGGTGCGGCGTCCGCAGTCGGTGCCGCGTCCGCCGCCGCCCGGGCCGCCCCCGCCGCTCCTTCCCCGTGGGCGCCGAGCCGGCCGACGGTGAAGCGGGTCAGCTCCCCGGGGATCTCGGTGGGCAGCCCCAGATAGGTGTCCGTACGCAGCGACACCCGCACCTTGGAGGTGACGGCCTTGAGGGTGGAGCCGCCGCGGTCGACCCGGAGGGTCACCTTGAAGCCGAGGGTGTCGTCGTCGGGCGAGGTGTCCGGCACCACCTCCGCCTCGGCCTCGTCGTCCAGGTGGAACGCGTGCAGGATGCGGCTGTCCAGGCCGACGACGTCCAGGCCCAGGCCGTACTCCTCGTACAGCAGCCGGGCCGGCATGCCGCAGTGCGCGAAGTGGATCAGCACGGCCTCTTCCACGAGGTAGTTGACGTGCTTGAAGCCGATCCAGGTGCAGATGTTGGAGCCCTCGTAGCGGGGGCGCAGCCGCACCGTGGTGGTGTCGGCGAGCAGGGCCTTGGTCAACGTCGGCTCGACCGCAGCTGTCATCAGATGTACTCCATCGAGGGAAGGGGGGTCGCCCGGCCGGGGGCACCGGGCGGCGGTGGTGCGGGGGCCGGGCGCGCGGGGTCCCGCCGGGCGCGCGGCGTCGCGGACACGCCCCAGGAAGCCGCCCACCGCGTCCGAGAACTCCGCCGCGCGCTCGACCATCGGGAAGTGGCCGGCGCCGGTGAGGACGCGCAGGTCGGCGTGGGGCAGCGCCCGTGCGAGCCGCTCGGCCTCGGCCGCCGGGGCGGCCTCGTCCCGCTCCCCGGCGACGATCAGGAACGGGGTCCGCAGATCCTCGACGGGCAGCCGCGGGGTGTCCAGATACATCGTGAAGAAGCTCAGCCAGCCGTACGGGCCGACGCAGTCGCGGACCTTCAGCGCCATCTGGTGGCGCAGTTCGGGCGGCAGCCGGTCGCCGGCACCGACCCGCAGGCCCTCTTCCAGCATCCGGTCGAACTGGTTGACGTAGTACGAGAGCGTGGCCCAGTCGAAGTCGTCCTCGCGCGGCCGGTAGAAGGGGGAGACGAGGACGGCCCCGAGGGGGCGACGCGCGGCCTCCCCCGCCCCCGCCCCTGCCTCCGCCTCCGTTTCCGCCTCCGTCTCCGTCTCCGTCTCCGCCAGCCAGGCGAGCAGCGCGTTCGCGCCGAAGGAGTGGCCGACGACCACATCGGGTCCCCCGGGCACGGCGGCCACGGCCCGCTCCACCCAGTGGGCGGGCGGCCGGCCCCACCACCTGGGCAGCGCGAAGCCGTTCCAGGGCAGGTCGGCGGCCCACAGCTCGCACGCCGGGTCGGCGAGCGCGCCCAGGCCCTCCCACACGGAGGCGCCACCGGCCAGCCCGTGCAGCAGCAGCATCCGCGCGGGAGCGCCGTCGGCGGAGGCCGAGGCCGCGGAGGCGACGGCCGGGCGGATCCGCCGTACGGCTATGGGCGGCTCCTCGGCGTACGGGGGGTTCACGCGGCGGCTCCGCCCGGTTGCCGGGGGCTGGCCGCGGGCCGCCCGGGGGGACGGAGCAGCAGGGCGGCCACGGCGTCCGCGGGGTCGTCGCCGCTGGTGACCAGCGCGTCCCCCGCGCCGGCCCCGGCCTCGCCCAGCCAGCCGACCGCGGCGGCGCACTGGAGCACGCCCAGCGCGCCGGAGGCGCGGCCGAAGGCGGCGGTCAGGTCGTACCGCGGGACGGTGCCGGGGAGCATCCCCGCCCCGGCGGCCCGGGGCCCGGGGGAGGTCCCGGGGGTGAACCAGACGCCGGGCGCGCGGTCCTCGGGCAGCAGCGCCCGGACGCACTCGGCGAGCCCGGCCCGGCGTTCGTAGCGGCCCAGAGCGGCCACGGGCTCGGCGCCGCGGTCGCGCGCCCAGGCGGCGCCCTCGACGACGAGCGCGGCGGCGCCGTCCAACAGCGGCTCCCCTCCCGGGCCCCCGGCCGTCCCCCCGGCCGGGCCCCCAGGCGTCTCCCCGGCCGGGTCCCCATGCGTCTCCCCGGCCGGGTCCTGAGCCGGGTCCCCCGCCGGGCTGTTCAGCAGCCCCTCGACCACCGGGTTGCACGTCTCGACGCCGATCACCAGCGCGCGGCGCACCCGCCCGGCGGTCACCAGCGTGGCGGCCCAGTGCACGGCGTCCAGGCCTGAGGTGGCGCCGTTGCACAGCATCAGGTTCGGCCCGCGCAGGCCGAAGCGGATGGCCGCCCAGGAGGCGATCACATTGCTGGAGGCGTTCGGCAGGCCCATGGGGCTGAGGGCGGCGGTCGACTCCTTGGCGATGGCGGCGGCGGTGAGACAGGCCGTGTCGAGGTTGCCCAGGTTGGAGCTGGCGACGACGCCCACCGTCCCGCCCGGCACGGTCAGCTCCTCGCTGTCGCCGGGGATCAGGGCGGCGTCCCGCAGCGCGTCGAGCGCGGCGCACAGCGCCAGCCGGGTCGCGCGGTCCTTGTAGCGGTGGCCGCGGCGGCCGATGCGGGCGCCGGTGTCGAACGGCTCGAACGGCTCGTACGGCCGGCTGGGCGCGGCGCGCAGCAGCTCCCGGGGCGTGTCGGCGCCCGGCAGGGCCAGCCCGACGCCGGTGACGACCACCGTCGGAAGGGTCGCGGATATCCGGGGGGTCATGTTCCGGCCCTCCCGTCCGCCCCGGCCGCCACGCCTGTCGCACCCGCCCCGGCCGCCCCGGCCGCCGCGCCCGCCCGCTCCACGATCGCCACCGCGTTGACGCCCCCGAACCCGAAGGCGTCTATCTGCGCGAGGCGCAGCTCGGCGCCCTCCACCCGCTCCCGTACGAACCGGAAGTCGGCCGCCTCCGCCACCGGGTCGGTCAGCCCCAGGGTCGGGGGGACCTGCCCCGAGGACAGCGCCCGGAGCGCCACGATCAGGCTGAGCAGCCCGGAGCCGCCCGAGGTGTGGCCGGTCATGGACTTGATGGCGGTCATCAGGGGCGCCCCGGCGTCGCGGCCGAAGACCTCGGCGATGGCCGCCGCCTCCGCCTCGTCGTTGAGCAGCGTGCCGGTGCCGTGCAGCAGCACCAGGTCGATGTCGCCCGGCGCGACGCCCGCCCGCCACTGTGCCTCGCGCACCGCCTCGGCGATCCCGTCGGGGTCGGGGGCGGTGACATGGCGCGCGTCGCAGTTCATGCTGACGGCCCGCAGCCGCCCCAGGACCGCACCGCTGACAGCGCTCTCTTCCCGACTCGCTTCCCGGCTCTCTTCCTGACTCTCTTCCCGTCGCAGCACCACCGCCGCCGCGCCCTCGCCCATCAGCACCCCGCGGCGCGCGCGGTCGAAGGGCCGGACGCATTCGGGCGGCTCGGCGTGCACCCGGTCCAGGAGCCCGTACATGCTCTCGGTGAGGGTGTCGACCCCGGCCACCACGACAGTGTCCTCGGCGCCGGTGGCCAGCAGGTCGGCGGCGAGGGCGAGCGCGTAGAGGGAGGCCGAACAGGCGCCGGAGAAGGTGTAGCTGCGCTCGGCGCCGAAGCGGGCCCGCAGCGCGGGGCCGAAGTGCAGCCGGCCCGGGTCGAGGGGCACGCCGTCGCACCACGCCAGTTCGGCCGAGCGCAGCTCCCGCAGGCCGGTGCCGACCAGGACCGGCACCCGGCTCAGGTCGTCGCCCAGCCCGGCCTGGGCGGCGGCTTCGGCGACGGCCCGCAGCAGCCACGCGGTGGCGCGGCCGGGGATGTCGCCGCCCTCGGCGGGGCGGTCGTCGATCTCGTACGCGTGGCGCGCCCGGTACCGGTCCCGGTCGAAGCCGCGCAGTTCGCTGAGTCCGCTGGTGCCCGCGCACAGCGCCCGGAAGACCTCGTCGACGCCCTCGCCCACGCTCGCCACGGCACCGGCGCCGGTCACCAGCTGACTCATGACCAGTCCGCGTCGCGCTTGCCGAAGATCACGACGGCGTTGTTGCCGCCGAAGGCCAGCCCGTTGTTCTGCACGACCTTCACATCGGCGGCGATGGCCTCGTTGGGCACGACGTCGAGGCCGCACTCGGGGTCGGTCCTGACGTGGTTGATGGTCGGCGGGATGAAGCCCTCGGTGAGCGCGAGGGAGCAGGCGATCGCGGCGAGCGCGCTGGCGGCTCCCATGGTGTGGCCGATCATCGACTTGACGGACACGGTGCGGGGCGGGTTGTCGTCGCCGAAGACCTGGCGGATGGCGCGCGCCTCGGTCACGTCGTTGGCCTTGGTGCCGGTGCCGTGCGCGGAGATGAAGTCGACTTCCTCCGGCTTGACTTCGGCATTGTCGAGGGCGATACGCATGCATTGGGCGACGCTGTCCTGATGCGGGGCCACGGGGTGGTGCGCATCGCAGTTGAGGCCGTATCCGAGGACTTCCGCGTAGATACGGGCACCGCGGGCGAGCGCCGATTCCAGGCTCTCCATCAGCAAAATGCCCGCGCCCTCGCCGGTGAGGATTCCCCTGCGGTCGATGTCGAAAGGCTGGCAGCGCTCGGGGGCGATGGTGCCCAGCCGATAGAAACCGGTGAAGGTCTTGCGGCACAGGGCGTCGGCGCCGCCGCACAGGGCGAAGTCCACATCTCCGCCGCGTATCGCGTCGAAGCCGTAGCCGATCGCGTAGTTGCCCGCCGCGCAGGCGGTGGGGAGGGTGACCGCCTCCACCCGGGTGAGGCCGAGTTCCTGGGCGATGGCGGCCGAGAGCCGGCCCGCCGGGACGCGTCGGGCGACGACGGGGTCCATCTGCTCGGGGCCCTGGTCGACCTCCACCTCGACCAGGTGGTCGAGGTCCCTGGACTCCCCGTCGGTGGTGCCGACGGAGATCAGGGTCGCGACGTCCCGCAGGTCGTGGTCGGTCAGTCCGGCGTCGGCCAGCGCCATCCGGGCCGCCGATACGGAGAACTGGGCGGCCCGCCCGAGAGTGCGCGGATCGAGGTGGTGGATCCACTGGCCGGGGTCGAAGTCGGTGATCTCGCACGCCGTGGTGTGGTCGAACCCCTCGGTGTCGAAAGCGGTGATCGGCTTCGCGGCGCTCTTGCCGGACCGCAGCCCGGCGAGGAACTCGGCGGTGCCGACGCCGATGGCGGACACCGTGCCGAGGCCCGTTATCACGACCCTGCGGGCCGCCTCACCCTGCATATCGCCCTGCCTTCGCTTGAGTCCGCCACGGATTCGTTACCAGCCGGCCGCTTCGGAGACGACCGTGTAGACGCCCTCGAGGTTGACCATGCGACTGAGTTCCGACTGCGCGATGACGACGTTGAACTCCTTTTCCAGGGCCGCCAGAATCTCGATGGCGCGCAGTGAATCCGCGTCGTGTTCTTCCTTGAAGAGGCTGGTCTCGGTGACCTCGTCCGGATCTATCTCAAGGATATCCGTCACGATTTCCTTGATTGTTTCCTGGCGCTCTTCGACGATGGCGGCCATTACCGCACACCTCCATTTTTGGGCATGGGCAAAGCGAGGAACGTTCCCATGACGCTAATCGCCGGTTCCAGAGCGCGACAACCCCCGAGTCCACTACCTGTCATGGGCCCGGCCCAGGCGACCCGTTGGTAACCCCGGCTGTCATATAGCTGCCGCACCCGGCCCGGCCCCAGGTGTTGCGCCCGGTTAATCGGCAGCAAGTTGCCAGCGCTCGTACCGGGCCTGGGCAATGCGCTTCTGGCCGTGCGATTCAGGCCATAAAGCCGGGCCGGCGCCCGTCAGTCGGGATAGCCCTCCATGAGCCCCGCGCGCGCGGCCCGCACCCCGGCCTGGAACCGGGACTCCACCCTCAGGTCCCGCATGATGTCGGCCACATAGCGCCGGTACGTACGCACCGAAAGGCCGAGCTTCCTGGCCGCCGCGTCGTCCTTGTAGCCCTCGGCCATCAGGATCAGGACCTCGCGCAGCACCCGCCCCCGCGCCCCGCCCTCGAAGGACAGCGGCCGCATGGGGCGCTGCGCCGCGTCCCACATGCCGCTCAGCAGCCGGTGCAGCATGTCGGCCACGGTCGAGTTCTGGATCATCGAGGCGCGGGACCCGCCCGGCTCCCCGGGCGCCGCGTCGGGGGCGATGACCGCCGCGCCGTCCACCACGACCAGCTCCTGGGACACCGCGCCGGACATCCGGACCTCCAGGCCCGCCCCCAGCTCGCCCATGCTCCGCTGCCAGCGCGCGCCCCGGATCACCGGGTGCGGGCACAACAGCCGCACCCTGACGCCCTTATCGAGGAGCTGGGCGAGGGTCTGGGCGGTCAGCTTGGCGTGGTCGTCGGAGGCCAGCTCCGGGAGCGCCCAGATCACGTCTTCCTCGGCCCGCAGCACCAGCCGGGCCACCCATCCGGCCACCGCCTCGCCGTCCACGGGCAGGTCGGCCGTCACACAGGCGAGCGTGGCGCGCCGGTGGTGGTGCACGGCGGACTCGAGCAGGCGTAACGCCTCCCCGAGGGTCTCTTCCAAGTGGTCCGGCCCGGTCTGCGGCTCCGCCCGAATCGCCCCCCTCACGCCCAGTTCCCCCGCTATTCCATCAATGGGCGCCACGTCATCTGGTTGAATTCGAAAATGGCTCAAAGGACACCCCCCGGATCCCCTTTTCGGCACAGTAACGAGGGCGCGCCCTTACCGCAAGGGATACCCCAGGGGGTATATATGCTCAATCTTCGGCAGGAAAATGCCACCCACCAGGACCGAGTCCGGCTCGAGCCGGGCTTCAAGCATGGCTTAAGTCAGGCTTCGGTCAGGCCGAGATAAGCCTTGCCCATGTGCCCAAGAGGCTGCGGCTTCCGCCCCCCATTGATAACTTCGCCTGAAGCCAGCACGAGTCCCTTGCCGTACGACGGCGGACCCTCTCTCACCCTCGGGTCCCGAAAGGCGCCGCACACATGGCTGCACAGAACACCGCGACGACCGCCGCCGCGGCGGCCGACCCGCCCGGGTCGCCCACCGGCCGCCAGTGGCTGGCCCTGTCGGTGCTCGTCCTGTCCCAACTGGCGGTGTGGCTGGACAACACCGTGCTCAACGTCGCGCTGAAGACCCTGGCCGACCCGGACGAGGGCCTCGGCGCCAGCCCCAACCAGCTCCAGTGGAGCATCAGTTCCTACACGCTGGTCTTCGCGGTGCTGCTGTTCACCGGCGGGGTGCTCGCCGACCGCTACGGCCACCGCCGGCTGCTGCTCACCGGCATGCTCGTCTTCGGCGCCGCCTCGGTCTGGGCCGCCTACGCCGGCTCCGCCGACGAACTCATCGTCGCCCGGGGCGTGATGGGCCTGGGCAGCGCGCTGATCATGCCCGCGACGCTCGCGCTCATCGCCCAGGTCTTCGACGAGCGGCACCGCGCCACGGCCATCGCCATCTGGTCCGGCTCCAGCGGCATCGCCATCGCCACCGGCCCGATGCTCAGCGGCGCGCTCCTCGACCACTTCTGGTGGGGGTCGGTCTTCCTGGTCAACGTGCCGATCGTGGTGCTGTGCGCGGTGGGCTCGTTCCTCTACCTCCCCGGCGTGGTCACCAAGGTCCGCAAGAAGTTCGACCCGCTCGGCGTGCTGTTCTCCACCGCCGGCCTGTTCGCCGTCGTCTGGGGCGTCATCGAGGGCGGCCACCGGGGCGACTGGAGCGGCCCCGCCGTGCTCGGCTCGCTCGCCGGCGGCGCGGTCCTGGTCATCGTCTTCGTCGTGATCGAACTACGCGTGTCGAGTCCCGGATTCGACGTACGGCTCTTCCGCGACGTCCGGTTCACCGGCGCCAGTGTCGCCATCATGCTCACGTTCTTCGGCGTCAACGGCTCGATGTACTACACCAGCTTCTATCTCCAGGGCGTGCACCGTCAGACCCCGCTCGAGTGCGGCCTGTCCATCGCCCCCGTGGCCCTCGGCGTGCTGCTCGGCGCCCCGCTGTCGGCCCGGCTGGTCCGGCGCCACGGCGTCCGGTCCGTGGTGACCTGCGCCATGCTGATCGCCACGGCGGGCTTCTTCGGCTACGTCTTCCTCGACGAGCACACCGGGCTCGGCCTGTTCTGGGTCTTCCTCGTCCTCCAGGGCCTGGGCATGGGCGCCGCGATCGCCCCCACCACCGAGGCCATCATGTCCGTCCTCCCCCCCGACCGCACCGGCGCCGGCTCCGCCGTCAACAACTCGATGCGGCAGATCGGCGGCGTCCTGGGGGTCGCGGTCCTCGGCTCCGTCCTGGCCGGGGTCTACCGGGACGAGATCACCCCCAGGCTGAGCGACCTGCCCGCCGACTCGGCCGCCGCCGCCGAGGAGTCCCCCGAGGCCACCCGCCTCCTCGCCCAGCGGCTCTCCCTCCCCCGGCTGGCCGACTTCGCCGACCAGGGCTTCGTCCACGCCATGCATGTCGCGGCCGTGGTCGGCGCCGCGGTGGCCCTCGTCGGCGCCGCGGTCATCTGGTGGACCTTCCGCCGCCCCACCGCCCCGGGGCAACCCGCCGAACAGGGCTGACACCAGGACTCGTTGGCGGCTACGGCCTGAACCGGATGGTCACGCGCGCCCAGCCGTCCGGGCTCACGTACCGCCATGTGCCGACTTCGTCGGCACACAGCATGGCCTCCGAGTACAGGACCCCGACCAGGAGCTTCCAGGGCTCGCCCCGCGCGGCGGCCCCTTCGTGGCCCGGATCCCGCAACGACTTGTCGGCGGCTTTGAACACGGCTGTGCGGAGGTCGGCGTACCGGGGCGTGCGCGCGGTCCCGGTGGTGACGCCCGCCTCGCTGATGAACGTCCATTCGGCGTGCCAGGGGCCGTGGGGCATGGGTGACCGTCCAGTCCGACGAGTATTCGCGTGTCTACGCGGGGCCGGTGCCCCTCTGGCGCTCGGCGTGAAGCCGCGCGATGGCCCGCAGCTGCCGCCGCTCGTACGCGGTGGCCGGGCGCACGGATGCCTGGGGCGAGCGCCAGGTGAGGCCGGTGGGGCGGGTGAGGCAGACGAACGGCCCCACGAAGTCGGTGATCGTGGCGGGCATGTCGTAATGCCGGTCGTAGACCACCATGCCGATCGCGAGGATATGCGGGGTGCGGGCCGCCCTGCTCATTTCGGCCTCCGTGCCAGATGCCGGGCGATCAGTTCGCTCAGGGCGGCGGAGCGTTGCCGGAGTTCTTCGAGGGTGGGGCGATCGTCGCCGTCCTCCTGCGGTCCGTCGTCCTGGCCCTGGGGCGGCGGGGGCGTTGCCGGAGTGGCCACCTACGCCACCACCCTCACGCCGTGGATGACACGCGGGCCGATGTCGATGCCGTGCACGGCCAGCCACAACGTCCGCCGCCGCTGCCGCCGCAGCCGCCGCAGCCGCCGCTCGGCGCGCTCGTGCGCGACGACGTACGGGCGGACCATGGCCACTCCGTGGCCGTGGTCCGGTAGCCCGGCGGCTGCCATGGGACGTGCGGGTGCGTGGGGTGTGGGTGCGAGGCGCGGCGGCGTCGGGAGGTGCGGGAGCGGGGTGGCGGCGGCCGAGTCGGCCGCGCGGTGGCGGCCTGACGGCGGCAGCAGCAGACGTAGCAGCGCTTCCAAGATCCACGCGATAACGTGGGCCATGCTCATCAACCTCCTGGGGTTGAGGGCCACGCCCCCGGACCGCGGTGCATGCGGTCGCGGGGGTCTTGCGTGTGGCCGTTGGTGGGGCAGTTGACCGTCTCGGATGCACACCAGGCGTAGTCAACCGATCACTAGGACAACACAACTTCCGGTATGCTGGGCCGACTTAAGCGGACAAATTTAGATCCGCTCCCCCTTGCGGGGCTGCGCCAGATCACCAAAGTCGGAGGTCACAGCGTTGGATGAGACCAGCCCCCCAGAGAACTTGAATCCCCTCCAGCGCTTCGGGTCAGATGTGAAGCGCGTCCGCCTCGGACGCAAGCTCACGCAGAAACACCTGGGCAAGGTCACGGGCTACTCCGATGCGTATGTCAGCCTGGTGGAAGCCGGGAAGCAGATGCCCAGCATGAGGTTCGCCAAGGGGTGCGACCTGGCCTTCGGGACGAATGGCCTCTTCGAGGGCATGTTGAAGCGGATCGACGAGGGCGACCATCCGAGCCGGTTCGTCCCCTACCTCGAACAGGAGAAGAAGGCCGCCCACATCTACGACTACTCGGTTCACAGCATTATGGGCATCTTGCAGACGGAGGCATACGCCCACGCGATCTTCCGTGCCGGGTACCCGCATGCACGCGCCGACGTCATCAAGGGCAAGGTCGATGCCCGCATCAGGCGTCGCGAAGTGATGGAACGAGAGAATCCGCCCACCCTGTGGGTGGTCCTTCACGAGGCGTGTCTCCGAACCGTCGTAGGCGGGCCCGCCGTCATGGCGGCCCAGCTACAGCACTTGATCGCCTCGGCTGACAGCCCTGACATCGACCTCCAGGTGATCACCTACGCGGCTGGGGCGGCAGCCGCGCACGTGTCGCCGTTCACGCTACTCGTGTTCGACTCCGGCTCTGAAGTGCTTTACTCGGACGGGCCTCAAGGGGGCAAGCTGTACGACAAGGGGGCGACCGTGGCGGACGCGATGCATCACTATGAACGGCTGCGGGCGCACGCTCTACCCCCGGATGATTCGCTTGCTCTAGTCAAGGATCTGTACAAGGAGTACGCCTTATGAGCGCAGACATCGATCCCACCGCCGCCGAGTGGGTCAAGTCGTCGTACAGCGGGTCCAACGGGGGGCAGTGCCTGGAGTTCTCCCCCACCTTCGTCCTCTCCGGTGTGATCCCCGTCCGGGACTCCAAGACCCCCCAGGGCCCGGCGGTCGTCTTCCCCACCACCGCCTGGTCCTCCTTCGTCACCGCCGTCAGGCGCGGGGAGTTCCCCGCCACCTGACCCGCACCACCACCCGCAAGCGCGCGGCCCCTCGCATCCGCCTCGCCGAGGGGCCGTTGTCATCCGTCCTCCGCGTACCTGGCGAGCCCTTCCACCATGCGCCGCATGAAACGGGTCAGGTACCACCGCCAAAGGGGCCCGGACAGGGGAAGCTTGGGCGCGAACCGTGCCGACCAGACGATGTCCGTGCCGCCTTCGCGTGGCTGGGCCAGTTCGACGGAACCCCGATAGAAACGGAACGGCCCGTTCACGTTCTCGTAGACGAACCGCCTGTCGGTGACCAGCTCGACGATCCTCTCGTGCGAGACGGCCCGCCCGGTACGGAAGATCCTGGTGTCTCCGGCCTGCTGTGGATCGCCCGGATCGCCGACCTCGACCTCAGCGGCGTCGATCGGCGACCACAGGGGCCACGTGCCCGCGCGAACCAGCGCTGAGTACACGACTTCGGGGTTCGCTCCCGAGTGCGCCGTCACGGAATAGGTGAACGTCATCCCCCGAACGTAGGACGGCGAGGCCGTACGAGGACATGCGCCGGATTGCCCACCTGGCGATCAGATCTTGCGGTAGACCGACGGCCGGACACCGACATGACGCAGGAACGCCGCCGACAAGGGGCCGGGACCGCTGAAGCCGCACCGCTGGGCGATCTGCTCGACCGTGAGGGTGGTCTCCGACAGCAGTCGTTGTGCCCGTTCGATGCGGAGACGGGTGAGAAACCGATGGGGCGTCTCGCCGGTGGCGTTTCGGAAGACGCGGACGAAGTGGTAGACGCTCAGGTGCACTTCGGACGCGATGTCGGCGAGGGTGAGCGGCTCGGCCAGGCGCTCCCGCATGATGGCCGCGCCTTTGCGGACGGCGGCGTGCTCCCTGCCCGGTACGCGTGGTTCCGCGCCCCGGGACAACAGGTGGATCGCGAGGAACGCCGCGGCGGACTCGGCATACAGGTCACCCGCCTCCCGCTGGGCCGGCAGCGACCGTACGAGGTGTTCGACCAACGGGTCGCCCGTGCCCAGTCCGGCGGACACCGCCTCGAAGTCGGGCTCCCGGCCGCCGAGCTGAGCCGCGGTCCGTTCGATGACAGCCCGCGGGAGGTGCACCTGGACCGTGGACAGGGGCGATGTCGCCGCGTAGCTGCGTACGGTCGACCGGCCCGGCACCATGAGTTCCAGCCGCCCGGCCGTCCAGCGGCGCTTGACCGACGACCCTCCGGAGCCGATCCGCATGACCGCTTGTCCGGCCGTGCACAGCACGAGATGCAGGTCGCGGGTTCCGGGTAACACCAGGTGCTCGACCGCCGGTGCGTGCACGAAACACTGCACGAGCAGCGATCGCCAGCGGGCGTCGTCCCAACTGCAGTAGTCACGCCGTACGTACATCGCCATGTCAACGCCGGCGTACGGCGCCACATCGAAGTCGGGCGAGTCGAACACGGCGGTCCGGTCAGCCGCTCGCGGTGGCGAAGGGGCCGCCGTCGCCGAACGCGAGCCGCCCGAAGTTCTCGCCGATGCGGCGGTGTCCCGCCTGATCGGGGTGGAGCCCGTCGGGCAGCGGGAATTCCGCGTGGTCCCCCTCGCCGTACAGCTCACGGCCGTCGAGGTAGTACAGGTTCGGGTCGTCGGCCGCCCGCTGCCCGACGATCCGGGCCAGCTCGTCACGGATGACATTGAGGGTCAGGCGCCCGGCCGCCCGCTCGGCCGGATCGCCCGTCGCCTTGAACCGCAGGGTGCCACCGTCGAAGTCGGGTGCGAGCGGGCCCGGCGTGTCCTCCTGCACGGGGCACAGGATGGGCGACACGACCAGCAGCGGTGTCGTCGGATGCCCCTCGCGGATGGTGTCGAGGAAGCCGTGGACCGCCGGTCCGAAGGCGCGCAGCCGCATCACGTCGGCGTTGACGACATTGATGCCGACCTTGACGCTGATCAGGTCCGCGGGCGTGTCACGCATCGCGCGGGCGGTGAACGGGTCGAGCAGCGCGCTGCCGCCGAACCCCATGTTGACCAGCTCCACTCCGCCCTCGGCGGCTGCCAGGGCCGGCCAGATGGCCGTCGGGTGGGCGGCGTTCGAGCCGTGGCTGATGGAGCTCCCGTGGTGCAGCCACACCCTGCGGCCGCTGTCCGGCGCGGGCTCGACGGGGGCATCGGTGCGCAGGGCGATCAACTCGGTGATCTCCGTGTGCGGGAGCCAGATCTCGACGTCCTTGTCGCCTGCCGGGAGATCGGCGAACCGGGCGGTGCCGGCGGGCCCCTCCGACAGCTCGGAGGTCTGGGTGAACATGTCGGTGATCGTGCGCACATTGCCGCCGGCCACCGTGGCCTGGGCCGTGAGACGGCCGTCGACCAACAGGTCGTACACACCGTCCGGCGGGGCCGGGAAACCCCGGTAGACCCGCTTGGTGGGCAGCGTGTCCAGTTCGATCGCGGTGGCCCGGGTACGGAAGGCCAACCGCACCCCGGAGGGCTGGGCCTCGGCCACGGCCAGTTGGTCGTCGGGGATCTGCCGGCGCGCCCGGGCGGGCAGCCGATGCGGCAGCAGACCGTGCGCGGTCGCCTCCACATCGAGGAAACCGCGCAGGAGACGCACGGTGACGGGTGTGGTGATCCAGTCGTGTTCGGTGCTCATTGCCTCAACCTGTTGATCGGTGGTCCCGGATTGTTCATGTGTGCGAGGGGGTGGCCCGGTTCCGCAGCAGAGCGTCGAGCGAATCCACGATCCAGGCCCAGGATTCCCGCGCGTCGGGGGCGCTGTGCTCGAACCCTCCCGCCAGCTCCAGGCTCACGTAGCCGTGGAAGACGCTGCCCAGCATCCGCACCGCGTGCGTCTGGTCCGGCTCCGTCAGGTCGTAGCCGCGCAGGATCGCCCGCGTCATCTGGGCGTGCCGCACCCCCGCGCTGGCGGCCGCCGTCTCGGGGTCGAGCCGGAGCCGCGCGGCGGCGTAGCGACCGGGGTGCTCCCGGGCGTAGTCCCGGTAGGCGTCCGCGAAGGCGGCCAGGGCGTCCTTGCCCGCGCGCCCGGCCAGGCTGTCGGCGACCCGGTCGGCGAGCTCCTCCAGGGCGAACAGGGCGATCCTGGTCTTGAGTTCCTGGGAGTTCTTCAGGTGCGAGTACAGGCTCGCGACCTTGACGTCGAACCGCCGGGCGAGCGCCGAGACGGTCACCTGGTCGAAACCGACCTCGTCGGCCAGTTCCGCTCCCGCCAGGGTCAGCCGCTCCGGAGTCAGCCCTGCTCTCACCATAACCACTCTCCTTCTTGCCTACAACCATACAGTATCTGCCTAAAGCCTTTAGGTATCGGAGGTTCCCCGCCACCTGATCCGCACCCCAACCGGCAAGCGAACGGCCCCCTCACCGGGGGCCGATTCTGTGATCTTTTCCTTGCCTCCGTCCGTGCCCCAGGCATAGCCTCCGGGCACAACAACCGTAATTCGGAAGGCAGTTCCCATGCGTACAGCAGTCATCACCGCGGCAGGCGAGGTGGACGTCAGAGAGATACCTGTGCCGGACGTGGGCGACTCGGAGGTGCTGGTACGCATCGCCGCGTGCGGGGTGTGCACCATGGAGGCCAACCTGTACGCCGGGCGCATGCCCGTCTACCCCTCCGCCGCCGGTCATGAGATCGCCGGGTGGGTGGAGCGGGTGGGCGAGAAGGCCGCCGGGCTTGAGGACATGCCGGAGGTCGGGTCGCTGGTGACCATCGACGGGCTGCCCCGCTGCGGCACCTGCCGCAGTTGCCGGGCCGGGCAGTCGGCGATCTGCGTGGCGCTCCAGGGGAACGTGCGCGAGGACGGCGCGATCACCATGGGCGAGGGGCTGGCCGACTACATCAAGGTGCACGCCTCGCGCGTGTGGTCGGTGGGCGACACCGACCCGGCGGTGGCCGCGATGGGCGAGCCGCTGGCCTGCGTGGTGCACTCGCTGCGGCGGGGTGGCTTCCGGGCCGGGGACCGGGTCACGGTGATCGGCGCCGGGTACATGGGCCATCTGCACCTGGCCGTGACCAAGCAGCTCCAGGCGCGCAGCGTGGCCGTGGTGGAGCAGGACGAGCAGCGGCTCGCCGCCATCGCGGCGGCGGGGGCGGACACGGCCGTCGCGCCCGGGGACATCGGGCAACTCCCCCAGGCGGACGTGGTGTTCGTGACCATCGCGTCCCGGGAGTCCATCGCCCTGGCGCTGGCCGCGGTGGCGGACGGCGGCCGGATCGTGCTGTACGGCGGCTCCGACGGGCCGCCGGCCGAGCTGCCCGGCTACGAGGTGCACCGCCGCCAGCTGACGGTCACCGGCTCCTTCAGCCATGAGCCGGAGGACTGGCGGGCGGCGGCGGAGCTGCTGCGCGGGGGCGCGCTGAACGGGCGGCTGGAGACGCTGGTCACCGCGCGGTACGCGCTGGACGAGGTCGAGAAGGCGCTGAAGCAGGCCGCGGAGACGCCCGTGTACCGGGTCGTCGTGACGCCGTAGCCGCGCGGGCGGCATTTCCCACCGCGTTTCCACCACTCCCGAGAGACGGAAAGAGGACCACCGTGTCCCCGCACGACACCACCCTGCACGTCGGTGTGCAGCTGCACCCCCAGCACACCGACCTCAACCAACTGCGCACCGCCTGGCGCGAGGCCGACGACATGGGCGTCGACTCGATCTGGACCTGGGACCACTTCCTGCCGCACCACGGCGACCCGGCGGGCCGCCACTACGAGTGCTGGTCGCTGCTGTCCGCGATGGCGGTGGAGACCAGCCGGGCCACCATCGGCCCGCTGGTGAGCTGCACCGCGTTCCGCAATCCGCATGTGCTCGCCGACATGGCCCGCACCGTCGACCAGCTCAGCGGGGGGCGGCTGGTCCTGGGGCTCGGCGCCGGGTGGTTCGAGGCGGAGCACCTGGAGTACGGCATCCCGTTCCCGGGCCCGGCCGCGCGCCTGGACGCGTTCGAAGCGGCGATCACGGCGGTCAAGGAGCGGCTGGGCAAGCTCAACCCGGGGCCCGCGGGACCGCTCCCCCTGCTGATCGGCGGGGCCGGGCGGCGGCGCACCCTGGAGCTGGTGGCCCGCGAGGCCGACTGGTGGAACTGGTACGGCTGGGCATCCGAGGACCCGGTCGCCGACTTCCGCGAGCTGAACGGCGTGCTGGACCAGTGGTGCGAGCGCGTGGGCCGCGACCCGGGCGAGGTGGCCCGTACGGTCATGGTCAACCCGGACCAGCTGCCGCTCGTGGAGGGCTTCGCCGAGGCCGGCGCGGTCCACGTGGTGCTGTCCCTGGCCGCGCCGTACGACCTGCGGCAGGTGGAGGAGCTGCTCAAGGTGCGCGAGGCGCTGGGCGCCGGGCGGGCTTCTTGACGGCTGACGCCGCGCCGCCCCGGGAGGCGCTGGGGCGGCGCTTCCGCCTGCTCATGGGCTGTCTGCTGCTGTCCACCCTCGGCAACGGCCTGTGCTTCCCGTTCACCGCCATCTACGTCAGCGAGCTGCTCGGGCTCGGCTCCCGGGCCGCGGGCGGCTACTTCATCGCGATGGCGGCGGCCAGCTTCGCGGCCGCGCTGTTCGGCGGGCCGCTGGCGGACCGGGCGGGGCCGCACCGGGTGGGCGCGCTGGGGGCCGCGGCGCTGGCGGTGGGGTACGGGATGCTGGCCCCGGCCGGCCAGGTGGCCCTGGTGCTGCTGTCGGGCGCGTGCGTCGGGGTGGGCTTCGGCCTGTTCTACGCGTCGATCGTGGGCGTCGTGGACGCCGCGGTCCCGGAGAGCGGGCGGCGTACGGCCTTCTCCGTCCGGCACATCGTGAACAACGTGGGCATCGGGGCCGGCTCGGTCGTCGCCGGGCTGGCGCTGACCGGGGCACAGGCCCCGGTCGGGACGCTGCGCTGGCTGTATGTGGCCAACGCGGCGGCCGCGGTCCCGCTGATGGCGGTGATCTGGGCCCTGCGGCCCAGGGGCGAGGCCGCGCGGGGCGGCGAGAAGAGCGAGGAGGCCGGCGGGCCGACGTACCGGACGCTGCTGCGCGGCCGCCCGATGGCGCTGCTCGTACTGGCCCAGGCGCTGTTCGCGATCGTCGGCTTCACCCAGATCGAGGCCACCGTGCCGCTGCTGCTGCACGACCACATGGGCGTCACGCTGGGATGGGTGTCCGCGGTGGTGGCGGCCAACTCGTTCGCGCTGGTGGCGTTGCAGCCGCTACTGCGGCGGCGGCTGGAGCGGCTGCCGGAGACGGTGGCGCTGGCCGCCGGCCCGGTGCTGTGGGTGGCGGCGTTCGGCTGCGGTCTCGGCGCCGTACTGGCCGGGGACACGCTCTCGTCCGTGGTCCGGTACGGGCTGCTGCTGGCCTTCGCGGTGGTGTTCGCGGCGGGCGAGCTGATGTACTCCTCGGCCTTCTACCCGCTGCTGCTGCGCTGGTCGGGCGAGGCGGCCGTGGGCCGGGCGAGCGCCCTGGCGTCGCTGGCGTGGAACCTGGGCACGGCCTCCGGGCCGCCGCTCGGGCTGCTGGTGCTCGCGCACGCCTCGGCCACGGGCAGCTGGGTCGCGCTCGCGGTGGGCGCGGCGGCGGCGTTCGCGGTGGCGGGCGCGCTGCACCGCCGGGCGGCGGGCGGATGAGCCCCGCCGCCCGGGCGCGCGTGAGGCCGGGTTGAGGTCGGCTACGGCCGAAGCCCGCTACGACTTGGGCAGGTAGTCGTTGGAGTACGCCTCTTCCGGGGTGACCGTCTTCTCCAGCAGGCCCTGGTCGTACATGAAGTCGGCCATGCGGCTCCAGCTCTGCGCGTCATTGGTGCCCAGCTCGCCCGCGTCGTTCTGCATCATGGGCGTGGTGGCCTTGAGCACCGCGAGCGCGTTCTTCTGCCGCTTGGCGTCCTTCAGCCCGGGGACGTATTTCTCACTCAGCTTGACGGTGTCCTCGGGGTGGTCGATGGCGTACTGAAGTCCGCGCAGAGAGGCGTCGACGAACTTCTTCATGTCGTCGCCGCGCTTTTTCAGCGTCTTCTCCTGGACGCCGATTCCGACGCCGACCAGCGGGTCTCCCTTGTCGCCTCCGTCGAGGGTAAGGGCGCGGACCTCCTGGCCGGCTTCTTCGAAGGCGACGGCGTCATTGTTCAGGTAACCCATCACGCCTTCGACCTTTTTGCCGGTCAGCGCCGCCTGCTGGGTGAAGCCGATGTTCTTCACGTTGGCGTCCTTGACGGACAGGCCGCCTTCTTTCAGCAGCGCCAGCAGGCCGAAATAGGTCTCCCCATACGGGCCCGGGGTACCGATCGTGCGGCCCTTCAGGTCCGTGGGCTTCTTGATGTCGGATTCCTTGGGGACGATGAGACCCACCGGGTATTTCTGATAAAAGGTGGCGATGTCCACGAGGGGGACATTCTTGGCGCGGGCCTGGAGCATCTCGTCCCCGCCCGCGTAGACCACGTCTTCCTTGCCCGACTTCAGGGCGCCGAAGAGGTCCTCGGCGGCGCCGTGGTGGCGCAGGTCGACGTTCAGCCCGGCGTCCTCGTAGTAGCCCTTCTCGGCCGCCACGTAGAACGGGGCGAACTGGATGTTGGGCGTGTAGGTCAGCCCGACCGTGATCTTGTCTCCGCCCTTGCCCCCCGCGTCCTCCGGCTTCTCGGCGCACGAGGTCAGGGTGGCCACGGCCACCACCGACGCGAGAGCCGCCCCCGTGACCTGGTGTCTCCGGGTGTGCCTCGTGGACGTCCTTACCAAACGCACGTACTTCTCCTCAGTGAGTGGAAGGTGTCGGTCAGCGCTGTACGAGCCGCTCCACCAGGCGGATCACGCCATAGAAGCAAGCGGCGAGAAGTGCGAGCATGACGAGCGTCGAGAAGAGCCCGATGGTGTCGGCCTCCTGCCGCTGGACCGACAGGAGCTGTCCGAGCCCCTCGCCGCCCATGACGAACTCGCCGACCACCGCGCCGGTGATGGACAGGGTGAAGCCGTTGCGCACCCCCGTGAGGATGCTGGGCAGCGCGAGCGGCAGCTCGATGTACCACAGCATCCCCCACCACCCCACGCCGTCCACGCGCGCCGCCCCCATCACATCGGGGTCCAGCGAGCGCAGGCCCAGCACGGTGTTCACCAGGATGGGGAAGAAGACCAGCAGCGCGCACAGCATGGCGAAGGGCAGCAGCCCGTAGCCGAACCAGAGCGCGAACAGCGGGGCCAGCGCCACCGCGGGCACCGCCTGCGACGCGGCCAGGTACGGCTGGAGCGCCGAGGCCGCGAGGTCGCTGCGGGCGATCAGATAGCCCAGCGGCAGGGCCACCCCGAGCCCCATGCCGCTGCCCGCGAGCGCCTCCCACACCGTCTGCTTGGTGTACCGGAGCAGATCGCCGTGCAGCAGCTCGTCGACGAAATGTCTCGCGATGTCGAACGGCGCCGGGAGATAGAACGTGTCCACCGCGCCGGTCCGGACGGCGAGGTCCCACACGATGAGCAGGGCCAGCCCGAATACGAGCGGCGGGAGCACCCCGCGGTACACCGATCCGGCCGCGTTCCTCCGAACTCGGCGCCCTTGCGCCCCCTTGGGGCTTTGACTTCCGCGGCCCGTGTGCGCTGTCTTTCCACCGTTCTCCCCGGACTTTCGTACCTGTCCGGGCCGGGGTGAATGCGGCGGGGCCGTCCCCGGTCCGCCACTGGCGCCCGCCGTGGCGGTCGCACCCCTTCCGCGCCCCTGCGTCATCCCCAAATCCCCTTGTATTACCGGCTGTTGCCGGATCTCCGGCACGCCCGCGTGCAACCTATCGCCAGGCCGCTCAGGATCACAATGCGATCGGGAAAAAGGAAATCACGCCGTCATCCGGAGGATCTTGGCGCCCCTCGGGTCCGACTTCACGAGCCGGTGGAGAAACGGTCGAGGATGCCTAGCTCACACGCGCGCACCCCGGCCTGAAAACGCGAGTTCACCTCGAGGAGCTCCAGGATTCCGGTCACGTATCGGCGGTAGGTGCGCACCGAGATCGCCAGCTCACGGGCGGCGGCCTCGTCCGTGACCCCGTCCCCCAGCCGCCGCAGCACCCGCCGCACCATCTCGGTGCGGGCGCGGTTGCCGAAGTCCAGCGGGCGGGCGGCGGGCGCGGCGGTGCGCCAGATGTTGCCGAACAGGCCGTGCAGGGTGGCCACGACGGCCGGGTCGCGCACCAGGGAGGCCTGCCGCCCCTCGGCCGTGTCCGTGCACACCAGGGCGGTCCGGCCGTCGGCGATCACCGCCGTGGGCAGCGGCACCGCCGCGATCCGGATCTCCGGGGGGCGCGCCCCGAGGCCGCCGCCCGGCCCGAGCGCGGGGCCGGCCTCGGCCAGGGGCCGGGTGCGCAGCACCCGCACCTCGACGGGGTCGGCTCCGCCGGTGTCACCGACGCCCGAGACCAGGGCGTGGAGGGCCGCGTGGTCGGCCGCCAGCCGGGGCGTGGGCTCCGGGAAGGCGGCGTCGACGCTGCGCACGGCCCGGCCGACGACCTGTTCGGCGGCGGCGAGGAAGGCGGCGTCCGCCACCCCCACCTCGGTGAACAGCGCGTCCCGGGACCGCCGGGCCCGGTGTTCGTGGACGGTGGACTCCAGGAGGGTGCGCACCTCCCGCAGGGTGCGGTCCAGGGCGTCCCCGGCCGCACCGGCCGGCTCCTGGCCGCCGGACCGGGGGGCGGCGGGGCGGTCGGGCGGGGTTTCCGGGCGTCTGCGCTCGGTGAGCCGCGCCGCGGTCCGGCCGGGGGCCCGCGCCGCCGCCCGCTCCCCCACCCACCCCGTGGCCCTCCCGGTGGTTCTCCCCGTGGCCCGCGCCGTCCGATCCGTCATGGCTTCGTCATCGCTTCGTCGTCCCGCCTCGCGACATGGTCAGGGTCTCGAGTGCCGTCAGGGGCCGCCCGGCAGCAGCCCCGCCTCCACCGCCCGCGCCCCCGCCTGGAAGCGGGAGTGCGCGCCCAGCTCGCGCATGATCTCCGCGACATAGCGGCGGTAGGTGCGCAGCGACACCTTGAGGTCGCGCGCCGCCACCTCGTCGGTGACCCCGGCCCGCAGACACTCCAGGATCCGCCGCGCGGAGTCGGTGCACAGCCGCCCGGCCGGGCGCGGTGGCTCGGCGAGCGCCGCGGCGTTCCCCCACGCCCCGGCGAACATCAGGTCCAGCGCCTGCACCGTGGCCGCGTCCGCCACCAGGGAGGCCGGCGGTCCGGCCCGGCCCGCCTCCGGCCGTACGTACGCGAGCCGGCCGTCGACGAGCAGCACCTCGGGCAGCCCGCCCTCGGCCGCCCGCGCCTCGCAGCGCGGGTCGGTACGGGCCAGCGCGCGCACCCGCGGGCCGGCCAGGGCCCGGGGCAGGCACAGCAGCCGGACGGCGACGCCCGCGCGGCCGGGGCCGGGCGGGCGGGCGAGCGCCGAGCAGACGGCGTCCTCCTGCTCGGGGTCTCCGGACAGCACGACGGCCACGGTCCGCTCGGCGCCGGCGATGAGCCGGTCGGCGGCCTCGGCGGCCGACGGACGGCCGGGCCCGGTCCGCGTCCACCACTGCCGGGCCCGGTCCTGGCGGTGCCGGGTCACCACGGACTCGATCAGGTCGTGCGCCGCGACCAGCGCCCGCTCCACATGGTCGAAGCCCGCGGCCCCGGCCGTCCCGTGCTCGGGTGACGGCTCGGACGTCCTCGCAAGACCAACCATGACTTCCCCTGGAGGGCGAAGGTGACCAGTTTTCGAAATACCCGCCTGGTTCGAGAATTCCTTGTCGCGCGACGAGATCAGGTGTAAATGCTATGTAATTCCGCCGACGACAGTAATTCGCACACAGCGACGACGTCAACGCGGGGCGTGAGGTAAAGAGTTGGCAAACGGCGGCGTGTCAGAGCGTACCCCGGCGCCGTACGCGCGGAGCGACACGCCGTCTGTCAGCAAGTTGCACGTGTCCGCGCCGACCGGTCGGCAACCCGGCACCCAGCGCAGCCGCCACGCCACCGTGGGCAACCTCCGGCGCGTACCCCTGTCCGGTTGCTGCCACCGGGCAACCGGACGCACGCTCACCCCCGTCCGGGGGGTGCACGGGGAACACGGGATCACTGGGGGCCGAAGCTGATCGGGCCGTGGAAATCCCGGCCCTGAATCACCGGGCCGGTGATCCGCGCGCCGTCCGAGACGGAATTGTGGACGGTGCCGTGCTCTTCGGCCGGTGCTCCGTACCGGTTGAGCCAGGCCGCGAGATCGCGTCCCAACTCCGGGTCCTGGCGGGCCCGTTCGACCAGCAGCTCGGCCAGCCGGCGCAGCCGCTCGGGGTCGTCGTACGGAATCGTCACAGGCTCGGCATCGGCCGTCGGGTCGGCAGCCGGGTCCACGCCCGGATCCGCCCCCGGATCGCCGGCCGGGTCCGCGCCCGGGTCGGACGCACCCCGCCGCAGCACCCTGCGGGTCAGCGCGCTCAGCCCGTCCAGCGCCCGCCGGCCCGCCTCTCCCCCCGCCCCCGACACCGCCGCGTTGACCGCCGCGATCAGCGCACCCGCCGTCAGCGGATCCATCGGCCCCTCCCCGGTTCGCAGACCATCGCCGCATCGCACGCTACCGGGCGACGGCTCACGGACCGACTGATTCCGCGCGAAGGGTGAACCAGACCGTCTTCCCGGTGGGGTTGAGGTCGGTCCCCCACTCGTCGGCCGTCTTGCTGAGCAGGAACATCCCGCGCCCGCTCTCGGAGAGGAAGTCGGGCTCCTTGACCACCGGCAGCGAGGGCTCGGTGTCGCTGACGGCGGCGCGTATCCCGTACGGACGGTTCTCGAGGACGAGTACGCAGTCGGGCGAGGCGGCGTGCTTGTGGACGTTGGACAGCAGCTCGGTGACGCACATGGCCGCTGCGGTGATCAACTCCTCGCGGCCCCACTGGCGCAGCCGCGCGCCCACCACGCGCCGTACGTCCGCGAGCGTCTGCGGATGGACGCGCAGGCGCAGCTCGTATCTCCCCCAGCTACTGCTGGGAGGCGCCCCCTGCGGAAAGTTCTCTGCCATGTCGTCCAGGGCCCTCCAAGGCACGGCGCGCTGCCGTGTCGCACAGGCGATCCTGTCCCATTGGCGTGCCACTCGCAATGTTTCGACCCGGTCGCCCAAGACTGGCATATGCCGCCTGGTCGTCGTAGTTGGCGATACGTCAGACTGGCGACATGACCTACCACCCGGTGCCCACCGTGCGGCGCAGGCGGCTGGGGTCCACTCTGCGGAAGCTGCGTACCGAAGCGGGGATGACGTTGGACGCGGCGGCCGAGGCGCTGAACGCGGCCCAGCGGGGGCGTGCCGGCGCCCGGCACTGGAGCGCGCCGAAGCTGTCCCGGATAGAGAACGCGAACGCGACGATCCGCGCCACGGAGGTCGCCGCCCTGCTCGAGGCCTACGCGATCAGCGACGCGGAGGTGCGCGCCGCGCTGGAGGGGCTGGCCAAGGACGCCGGGAAGCGGGGCTGGTGGCAGACCTACCGCGGCGTGGTCGCCCCCGCGTACGCGGACTACATCTCGCTGGAGAGCGACGCCGAGTCCGTCCGCGACTACGCCCCGCTGGTCGTCCCCGGCCTGCTCCAGACGCCCGACTACGCGCGGGAGACGATCGCGGCCAACGCGGTCGCCCGCAGCCCGGCCGAGGTCGCCGCGCTCGCCGAGGTGCGGCTGGCCCGCCAGGCGGTGCTGACCCGCCCGCGCGCCCCGCTGCGGCTGTGGGCCGTGATCCACGAGGCGGCCCTGCACCGGCGCTTCTCCGGCCGTCCGGCCATCATGACCGAGCAGTTGCTGCGGCTGCTGGACGTCGCGGACTGGCCCACGGTCACGCTTCAGGTGATGCCGATCGACGCCGCGCCCAACCCGGGGGACGCGGGGGCCTTCACGCTCGTGGGGTTCCCCGGCCCGATGCCGGACGTGGTCACCCAGGAGAACCTGCGCGGCCCGGTTTACGTCGAAGGAGCCGACGACGTCAACGTCTTCGCCGACGCCTTCGGCCACATCGTCGACAGCGCGCTGTCGCCGGATGAGACGAAGGCCCTCATCGCCGGTCTCGTAGGAAAGAGGGCCCCACACCGTGAACACCTCCCAAGCGCCCGAGAACCCGCATGACCCGTCCCCGAACCCGAACCCGTACCCGCGCTGGCGCAAGTCCTCGTACTCCGTGGGCGAGGGCCAGTGCGTCGAGGTCGCCTCGTGGGGCGGCCTGGTCCGGCTGCGCGAGAGCGACGACCCGAGCGCGGTCATCGGCGCCGCCCCGGCCGTCTGGGCCGCCTTCGTCCGTGGTGTGAAGGCGGGCTCGTCAGACGGGTGAGCCCGCGCGGAGCACGCCCCGGAAGAGGTCGCGGGGCCCGGTCCGACGGACCGGGCCCCGCCCTTCAGACCGCTCAGACCGTTCGGCGCTTCAGAACTGCACGTCCGAGCACGCGTAGAAGGCATTGGGGGTGTCGGCGACCGTCCACACGGCGAGGATCAGGTGGCGGCCGGTCTTCCCGCTGGGCATCTTGCCGGTGTGCGAGAAGGTGCTCGGCGGCCGCTGGCCGTTGTACGGGACGGTGAGGAACGGCGTGGTCTCCAGGCTCGCGCGGGTCAGCTTCTGGCTGGGGTTCCAGCCGTTCTTGGTGATGTAGTACCTGAAGTCCGTGGTGGCGTGCGCGGCGGTGAAGCGCCAGTTGAACGTGTAGCTCTGCCCGGCGCTGACCTTGGTGGCCGGCCACTGCCCGCCGCGCGGGTCGTCCAGCTGGGCGAACCGGCTGTTGCCGCCGGCGCAGAGGGTTCCGTCGGCCGGGCCGCCGGAGGGGAAGCCCTTGGGGCCCTCGACGCTCTGCGGCTCCCACTGGATCTCGCCGCAGTTGGCCACGGTGCCGTTGGCACACAGCTTCTGGCGGCTGATGGGCGAGTCGGTGTAGCCGTGGCTCGAGGCGCTGCCGCTGGTGGTGAGGACGGAAACCGCCGCGAGCCCGATGCCGATGAGGGCGGCGCTGATCTTCTTGCGCATGCTTCGCTCCTGAAGACGTGGGGGAGTGCTTCGGTGAGCCGAGTGCAGTGCGGTCTAGACCAAGCCGCAGACTAGCCGGACTTTCATGGTCATGTCCATACCAATCCCTTGAGTTGTCCATACCAATGAAGCGCCCCCGGGAGCCGCGAACCGCCCCGGGACCCGGCCGGGCCGCCTGGTCAGGAGCACCCCTGAAGGTCGGGTAGGATTCATCCGTCAGCAGGCGCCGCTAGCTCAGTTGGTTAGAGCAGCTGACTCTTAATCAGCGGGTCCGGGGTTCGAGTCCCTGGCGGCGCACTTGGCTTACGCCACTGACCAGGGGTTTCTCGGTTCGCCGAGAAACCCCTGTCGCGTTTTGGCGCTAAGCTGGCCCGATCGGAGGTGGCTGTGGCGGCGCGCACTCGCGGCATGGCGAGCGACATTCAGGAGCGCATCAAGCGCCTGATCATCGACCAGCGGCTGCCGTCCGGCGCCCCGCTGCCGACCGAGACCGAGCTGATGGAGCTGCTCGGCGTCAGCCGCAACTCCGTACGCGAGGCCCTCAAGGGGCTCCAGGCCATGGGCATCGTGGAGATCCGGCACGGCTTCGGCACCTACGTCGGGCCCATGTCGATGGCGCCGATGATCGAGGGGCTGCTCTTCCGCACCGTCGCCGGCCACTACCGCGGCGAGGACAGCCTGCTGCAACTGCTGGAGCTGCGCGAGGCGGTGGAGACCGGGCTGATCGCGCGGCTGGCCGGGCGCATACCCCCGGCCGACCTGGCCGAGCTGGACGCCCTGGTCGAGCGGATGGAGGCGGAGGCCGCCGAGGGCGCGGTGCGCGCCGAGACGGACCGGGCCTTCCACGCCGCCCTCCACCGCGGCCTGGACAATCTGCTGCTCAGCGAGGTGCTGGAGGCGTTCTGGGACGCCTTCCACCGGGTGCGCACCGATCTGGTGGATCTGCACGCCGACCCCAAGGTCACCTGCCGCCAGCACCGGGAGATCCTGGAGGCGGTCCGCACCGGCGATGTCGTACGGGCCGAGGCCGCCGTCCGCGATCACTTCGGCGACATCCGGGAGCGGCTGCGCTCCCCCCACCACGACTGACCCGGCGCCCGGCCCCCTTCTCCCCGGCCCTCTTGGGCTTCTTCCCGGCCGTCTTCGGCTTCTTCCCGGCCGCCTTCGGCGGGTCGCTCGCCTCTTCCTCCCACTTGAGCCACAGTCGTCCAGCGATGACCGTTTGGACATCACTTGCCCTACCTTGGGGGACGATAAGACGTGAAGTACCGACCGAGTCGCCGCACCCGCCGCTTCGGGATCGGTGCGGCGGCCGTGCTCGTGCTGGCCGGAATGAACGGACCGGCCCTCTACCGCTTCAGCTCGGACAAGTACCACCACTACGAGATCAACCAGCCGGAGTACAAGGCCAGGAACGGCCACTGGGACGTGGTGAACGTCCCCGAGGAGTACCGGATCAACACGATCCACGCCGCCCTGCTGCACACCGGCAAGGTGCTCCTGGTCGCGGGCTCCGGGAACAACGCCAGGAACTTCGCCGCCAAGTCCTTCCGGAGCGTCCTGTGGGACCCCGAGAAGAACACGTACCGGAACATCCCGACGCCCGAGGACCTCTTCTGCGCCGGACACACCCAGCTGCCGGACGGAAAGCTGCTGGTGGCGGGCGGCACCCAGCGCTACGAGAAGCTCAAGGGCGATGTGGAGAAGGCCGGCGGCCTGATGTTCGTCCACAACGAGAACCCGGACAAGCCCAAGACGTTCCCGGCGGGCACCCGCTTCACCGGCAGGAAGAACGGCAAGACCTTCGAGTCCAAGGACCCGGTCCTGGTCCCGCGCGCTAAGAAGACCAAGAACCGCAAGACCGGCAAGGTCACCGTGACCGCCAGCACCGTCCGGGTCTATGTCGAGGCGCTGCGCAAGGGGAAGCGGTACCAGACCGGCACCGAGGACAACTACCGGATCCACGGGCTGCGGGGGAAGGACCGGCGGAACTTCTACGGCATCGCGCAGAAGCTGTCCTTCGACAAGAAGGACTTCCAGGGCATCAAGGACGCCTATGAGTTCGACCCCGTCGCCGAGCGGTACATCCCGGTCGACCCGATGCACGAGGCCCGCTGGTACCCGACCCTGACCACCCTCCAGGACGGCCGGGTGCTCTCGGTCTCCGGCCTGGACGAGATCGGCCAGGTCGTACCGGGGAAGAACGAGATCTACAACCCCCGGACCAACACCTGGAAGTACCTGCGCAAGCAGCGGTTCTTCCCCACCTACCCGGCGCTCTTCCTCACCGACGGCGGCCGGATCTTCTACACCGGCTCCAACGCCGGATACGGCCCCGACGACAAGGGCCGCACCCCCGGCGTCTGGGACCTGAAGACCAACGTGTTCAAGACCGTGCCCGGCATCAGCGACCCGGACGTCCTGGAGACCTCGATGTCCGTGCTGCTGCCCCCGGCCCAGGAGCAGCGCTACATGGTGCTCGGCGGCGGGGGCGTCGGCGAGGACCCCGAGTCCACCGCGAAGACCCGCATCGTGGACCTGCACGAGGACCGGCCGCGCTTCCGCGACGGGCCGAAGCTGTACGCGAAGGTCCGCTACCCCAGCAGCGTCATCCTCCCCGACGACACCGTCCTGACCACCAACGGCTCGGGCGACTACCGGGGGCGCGGCGGCAGCAATGTGCTGCGGGCGGAGATCTACGACGCCAGGACCGGCACCTCGCGCGGCGTGGCCGACCCGCTGGTGGGCCGCAACTACCACTCCGGGGCACTGCTGCTGCCCGACGGCCGGGTGATGACCTTCGGCTCCGACTCGCTGTTCAGCGACGACGCCAACACCAAGCCGGGCAGGTTCCAGCAGCAGATCGACCTGTACACCCCGCCGTACCTGTTCCGCGGCGCACGGCCCGCGCTGGCCGACGGCGCTCCCCGGACCCTCAGGCGCGGGGCGACGGCCACCTACCGGGCCCGGAACGCCTCGGCGATCCAGCGGGTGCGGCTGATCCGCCCCGGCTCCTTCACGCATGTGACCAATGTCGAGCAGCGGTCCATCGCGGTGGACTTCATCACCAGCGGGGACAGCGTCGGCGTCAGGATCCCGGAGGACCCGTCGCTGGTCCCGCCGGGGTGGTACATGCTCACGGTGGTGGACGATCGGGGGATCCCCTCCAAGGCGGTCTGGGTGAAGGTGCCCGCCTCCCGGGGCGCCGCCAAGCACTGACGGCGGCAGCCGTCCGGACACCCCGACAGCCCGGCTGTCGGGGTGTCGGGCTGTCGGGGTCCTGCGGCGCTATGTGGCGTTACGGGCGAGGTCGAGCGCGTACCGCGGCCACCACCGGCCGGCCTGGGGGCCGCCCTTGCAGGTGCCGTCCGACTCGCCCGGACGCTTGATCCACAGATAGGCCGCGACCGCCGGATCGCCCGTGCGGACCGTCGGCGTCTCGCCCAGCGCCCGCCCCTTGGGGTTGCACCAGGCCTCCGGGTCCTCCTTGCCGGGCACCGGGCCCTTGCCGTTGCGGCTGGTGTCGATCACGAAGGGCTTGCCGCCGACCAGGGCGGAGAGCTTCTTGCCGTAGACCTTGTTGTCCCCGGTGGTCTGGTAGTTGGCGATGTTGAGCGCGAAGCCGTCGGCTTTCCTCAGCCCCGCGCGCCTGAGCGGCTCGGCCATCCGGCGCGGGTCCTTGATCCAGTGCGGATTCCCCGCGTCCAGGTAGACCTTGGTGCGGGGCAGGCCCTTGAGCTTGTCCACGGCCCCGGTCAGCAGGTCGTACCGCTCCTCGAGGAACCGCTTGGGCGTGCAGCCGTCCACCGCGTGCGGCAGCGCGTCGGGCTCCAGGATCACCGTGGTGGCCCGGTCGCCGATGCCCCTGACCGCCTTGTCCAGCCAGGCGCGGTACGCGTCGCCGTCGGCGGCGCCGCCCTTGGAGTACTGCCCGCAGTCGCGGTGCGGGATGTTGTAGAAGACCAGCAGCGCGTCCCGCTCCTCCGCGGCGGCGGCCTGGGTGAACCCGCGCGCCTGGCCCTCCGGGTCGTCCACTCCCAGCCACTCGGCGACCGGCTGCTCGGCGATCCGCTGTATCAGCCGCGCCTCCTCGTCCTTCCCCTTCCTGCGGTACGCGGCGACCTGCCGGGCGGCGCTGCCGTCCGGGTTGACCCAGTACGGCATGACATTCCGGGGGCGCTGAGCGGGCTTGGCGGCGGCGATCGCCTCCTCCTCGCGGTCGGAGGACGACGAGCCGAAGCAGCCGGAGAGCGCCAGGAGTGACAGCAGCGCCCCCACCACGGCCCCGCCCCGGGCCGCCCCGCCGCGCGCCCGGACTGTCCCGCCGCGCACGGCCCCACGCCGGCGGCCGGTGTGACTCCCGTACATCCACTCCCCCTTGGGTGCACGCTCCGGGGCTCACCCCTCAAGCCCCGGGTAGGACAAGACCGGCCGAAACCCTCAAGACCGGCGGAAACCATGCTTGCACACCAGACCGACCCCGGTGCGGTTGTCCACAGCCCTTCGCGCGATTTCGCCCGGTTGACAGGCACTCATCCGACTGGGACTCTCCGATGCGACAAGTCCATATATCGAGGCGACGGCACACAGGAACCCGGTGCGAATCCGGGACGGTCCCGCCACTGTGACCGGAAGTCAGCGCGCGCGGGCGCGCCGCGCTTCCGGGAGTCAGGAACTGGCCCGTCGTCCTCCTTCCTGCGAGGGGCGTGGAAACCCCACAAGGAGGCAAGAGCGGATGTCCCTGCACACTGCGCGGCACACCGACCCCGCGGCCGTCTCGGCCGCCACCGTCCGCACCCGCGACTGGCTGATCGCGGCGGGCGCGGTCGTCCTGGCGCTCATCGCGCTGTACGCGGTCTTCATCGACAACGGCTCGCTGATCTCGGCGACCGGCGACTACCTGCACGAGTTCTCGCACGACGGCCGGCACCTCTTCGGTGCCCCCTGCCACTGACCGGGTCCGGCACCCATGGCAGACGGCCACGTCCCCGTACTTCCCCTGCTCCGGCGCGGACTGGCGGCGGGCGGCCTCGCGGGCCTCGCCGCCGGGCTGTTCTCCCTGCTGCTGGCCGAGCCCCTGATGGACCGTGCCATCCGGCTGGAGGAGAGACGCCAGGAGGGCGAGCACTCGCACGCCGCCGCGGCCGCGGCGGTCAAGCACCACGAGGAGCTGTTCTCCCGCGGCACCCAGCACTTCGGCCTCGTCGTCACCGCGGTGGTCGTCGGGCTGGCGCTCGGCGTCTTCTTCGCGGTCGCGCACGCGCTCGTCCACCGCCGGTCCGACGCCTCCGCCCGGCCCTGGCCCCGCGCGATCGCGCTCGCCGCGGCGGGCTTCGCCGGGCTCTCGCTGCTGCCGGGCCTGCGCTATCCGGCCAACCCCCCGGGGGTCGGCGACGCGGGCACGGTCGGCGACCGCCAGCTGATGTGGGTCGCCGCGGTGGTGATCGGCGCCCTCGGCATGGTGCTCGCCTGGCAGGTGCACACCCGGCTGACGGCGGCGGGCCGCGCCCCCGCCGTCTGCCAGACGGCGGTCGCCGGGACCCTCGTCGCGGTGCTCCTCGCCCTGTTCGCCCTTCCCGACAACCCCGACCCGGTGCCCGTCGAGGGCACGCTGCTGTGGGACTTCCGGATGCTCTCGCTCGCCTCCCACGCCGTGCTGTGGGCGGTCCTGGGCGCCACGTTCGGCGCGCTCGGCCTGCGCGCGCTGCGCGAGCGCCGGGCGGCGGGGCACCGGCCCGACCCGGTCCCCAGCGCCGTGTGATCCCCCGGCCCCGAGGCGGGGTGGGCACGGCTCACCCCGCCTCAGGGCCCGGCCCGGTCGGATGCGCGGGGGGATGCGCGGGGAAAGCGCGGGGGTCAGACGCGCCGGCTCCCGGTCAGATACGCCGACACGACCACCCGCGCGCCGCCCGGCCCGCCGCCCGCGACCAGCCGCAGCTCCGCCCGTCCCCGGGCCCGCGCCCCGTACACCCGCCGGGCGTCGAGACGCTCGGCGGTCACCAGCGCGACGTCCTCGACGGTGAACTCGGCGACCGTCCCGTCCGCCCGGAACACCCGCACCGCGTCCCCCCGCCTGACCCCGCCGAGGCGGCGAAGGACCCCGCCGTCGGCCGGCCCGACCAGCACCGACGCCCCGGAGGCACCCGGCCGCGCCCCGGCGCAGTGCCAGCCCCCGGCCCCGTAGCGGCCCCTCTCCGCACCCGCGACCACCGGGGCCGCGAGCCCCACCGACTCGACGACCACGCCCCGCGGCCGCGCGGAGGGCACGGCGGGCAGGGGGCGGTGGGCGCGCGGCAGCGGATGCGTCGGGGGGCGCCCCACCGCCGCCACGTCCCCCGTCATCGGCACCGCGCCGCCCAGTCCCTCCACGGCGTCGTGGCCCCACACCCACAGCCCGAGCAGCAGCGCCGCCCAGATCACCCCGGCGATCGGCCGGCCCACCCGGCCGGAGCCCTTCCCGGACACCGCCGTCAGCCCGCCGCCGGTCCGGCCGGGCGACGGCGGCGGCGCACCGCGAGCCCGGCGACGGCCATCGCCGTGCCCCCGGAGAGCGCCAGTCCGTACGCCTCGGCCCCGCCGAAGTCGTCGCGCGTCGCGGCGTCGGCCGGCGCGGTGCCCGAGTGGGCGCGGTGCACGGGGGCGTGGTGTGCGTGCGCCGGGGCGTGGCGTGCGGGGGCGGCGTCCTCCTGGTCCGCGCCGGCGGGGCCGGCGGCGGCCAGGACCACCGCCGCCGCGCAGGCGGCCGTACGGAGCGTGAGGGCGAGCGGGCGCATGGTGAACCTCCTGACACCACCGAGGCTCACGCGCGCCGCCGGGAGCCGCATCCGCTGCGGCTCCCGGCTGCTCCGTACGGGTCAGACGCCGCCGGCCGGTGCCGGAGTCAGACCCGCTCCACCAGGTCCGCGATGGAGTTCACGACCGTGGAGGGCCGGAAGGGGTGCCGGTCGACCTCCTCGGGCCGGGTGACCCCGGTGAGCACCAGGAAGGTCTCCATGCCCGCCTCGAGACCCGCCAGCACATCGGTGTCCATGCGGTCGCCGATCATCGCGCTGGTCTCGGAGTGCGCGCCGATGGCGTTCAGCCCGGCGCGCATCATCAGGGGGTTCGGCTTGCCGACGAAGTACGGCTCGGCCCCCGTCGCCTTGGTGATCAGCGCGGCCACCGAGCCGGTGGCGGGCAGCGCGCCCTCCGCCGAGGGCCCGGTCTCGTCGGGGTTGGTCGCGATGAAGCGCGCGCCGTTGTTGATCAGACGGATGGCCTTGGTAAGCGCCTCGAAGCTGTACGTACGGGTCTCGCCGAGGACCACGTAGTCCGGCTCCACGTCGGTGAGGACGTAGCCGATGTCGTGCAGGGCCGTGGTGAGGCCCGCCTCGCCGATGACATACGCCGTGCCGCCCGGCCGCTGGTCGTCCAGGAACTGCGCGGTGGCCAGCGCGGACGTCCAGATGTTGGCGACCGGCACGTCCAGGCCTATCCGGGACAGCCGGGCGTGGAGGTCGCGCGGGGTGTAGATGGAGTTGTTGGTGAGGACGAGGAAGGGCTTGCCGGACTCGCGCAGCCGCTTGATGAAGGCGTCGGCCCCGGGCACCGGGATGCCCTCGTGCATCAGCACCCCGTCCATATCGGTGAGCCAGGACTCGATCGGCTTGCGCTCTGCCATTGCGGACTCTCCTGCCGTGCACCAATAACGCCTGAGGGGGACACCGGCCGCGCCTCACGGGCGCGGCCGACGCACCAAGCGTAGTCAGCCGCTCCGGGCCCGAACCGCGGCGGTCCCGCGCCGGGTGCTCCAGCGCGACAGACCAGGACGGGCGTCCGATCCTGGTCATGGAAGGTCGCTTCCGCATCGAGAGCGAAGCCTCCGCGTCCCCCGGGTCCCCCGGGACTTCCCCGCGAAGGAGATTCAGATGAGCCTCAAGGACAAGCTCAAGGAAGCGCTCGGCAAGCGCCAGAGCCGCGCGCGGCACGCCGCGCCCAAGGGCGGCAAGGGCGCCACCGACCAGCCCCGGCGCGAGGCGGAGAAGCTGGACGAAGAGCTGCGCCGGCGGGGCGAGCAGCCCCCCGGGCCCGGACAGTAACGGCTCCTTCCTCGCCCCCGCCTCCCCTCCCCTCACCGCCGCAGGCGCCGGGACATGGCCACCAGGGCGGCCCCGGTGAGGACGAGCGCGCCGCTGACGGCGGCGAGCCCGAGGAGCACCGCGTCCCGGCCGGTCGCGGCGAGTTCCGGCGGCCTGGCCTCCTGGTCGCCGTCCTCGCCGCGGGCGGCCGCCTCCTTGCCGGAGCCGCCGGGGCTCTCGGGACGGGCCGCGCGACCGGTCCCGTCGGGGCTGGGCGCGCTGGTGGGGGGCTCGCCGGTGGAGGTCCCCTCCGTACGAGGCGTCCCCGTCTCCCCCGTCTCCCCCGTCACCCTGCCGTCCCCCGCCGCCGCGTTCTCGTCCGCGCGCTCGTCCGGGTCCGTCCCCGCCTCCCCGGCGCGCTCGACGCGGAAGTCGTAGTCGTCGGACTGGCCGACCCAGTCCCCGTCGTCCGCGCGGCGCTGCATCGTGATGACGTTCGCGGTCACGGGCCCGGTGGGCGCGGAGTCGGTGAAGCGGGTCCGCACCGCGACCTCCACGCGCCCGCGCGCGGGCACCGTGAAGCCCGGGAAGGGGTCGCCGAAGACCCCGATGTTCTCGTGCTCGTCGGTGGTCTCGAAGGACACGGGCCGCCAGGTGCCGCCGTCGGGGTTCTCGCCGTACGGGTCGAGGAACTCCATCCGGATGTGGCTCGGCCGCAGGGCGCGCCCGCGGTCGACGAGGATCGCGATGGGGTGGATGGCGCGGCACTCGGCGCGCGTGGTGTTGCGCAGCTCCAGGTGCCAGGCGCGCCAGCCGCCGCCGGGCGCGTACCGCTTCGGCCCGCCGTACAGCCGGGCGTCGATCGGGAACTCCGAGCTGCCGCGCCGCCCGCAGGAGGGCACCGACCCGGGCTCGGCCGCGGGGGCGTGCGGGAGGGCGTGCGCGGCGGGGCCGCACCACAGGACCGGCGCGAGCGCGAGGACGGCGGTGGACTTGGCGGCTCGGACGACGAGGGTGGAGGGCGAGCGCATGGGCGACCTCTGCTGCCGTGTTTTCCCGGGTGCCCTGTTGCCTTCCACGCCCGGGCGGCCGACACGCGGCCGGGTGTGCCGAAGGCCCACAACCGGCGGTCGGAATTCACCCGATCGGCCCATCGGATCCTCACCCGATCGGCTCTTCGGCTCGTCGTGTCGTCAGCCCGTCGGCGGCCCTCACCCCACCGCGAACAGCGGTGCCAGCACCAGCTGCGCCGCGCCCTCCGCCACCGCCTGGCCGCCCCGCCCGACCACGTCCACCGGGACCGCGCGCCCGCCGGCCCGCGCCGCGTCCGCGGCCAGCGTGGCGGCCACGCCGCGGGCGTACGGCTCGGGGTCGGCCAGCACGACCCGGCCGCCGAGCAGCACCCGGTCGATGTCCAGCAGCCGTACGAGGTTGGCGGCGCCGACGCCGAGCAGGCGCGCCGCCCGGGCCGGATCGCCGTCCGCGACGGCGGCCAGGCACAGCGCTTCCAGGCAGCCCCGGTTGCCGCAGCCGCAGGGCGGCCCGTCCAGCTGGATCACCTGGTGCCCGAACTCCCCCGCGTCGGTGCGGGCTCCCCGGTGGACGGCCCCGCCCAGGACGAGCCCGGCGCCCAGGCCGGTGCCGAGGTGGAGATAGGCGAACGACCCGGCGGGCCGCCGGGCGCGGCCGACGGTGAGCCCCAGGGCGGCGGCGTTGGTGTCCTTGTCGAGGACGACGGGCAGGCCGAGCCGCTCGCCGAGCGCGTCCCGCAGCGGAAAGCCGTCCCAGCGGGGGAGGCCGGTGACCCGGCGCAGCACCCCGGACCCGTGGTCGAGCGGCCCGGGCGCGGCCACCCCGGCCCCCAGCAGCCCGTCGCGGCCGCCGCCCGCCTCGGCGAGCAGCGCCTCGACCTCGCGCCCGGCCACGGCGAGCGCCTTCGCCGCCCCGGCGCCGAAGTCGAAGGGGACCGTGCGCCGGCCGAGGGTGGTGCCTGCGAGGTCGACGAGGACGGCGGTCAGCTCGTCGCGGTCCAGGTGCAGCCCGACCGCCCGGCGCGCGCCGGGGACCAGCCGCAGGACCGTGCGCGGCTTGCCTCCGGTGGACGCCCGGTGGCCCGCCTCGGCGGCCAGCCCGTCCGCCCGCAGCCGGGCCGTGATCTTGCTGACGGCCTGCGGGGTCAGCCCGGTCTGGGCGGCCAGTTCCAGGCGGCTGACCCCGCCCTCGCCCGCGTCCCGCAGCAGGCCGAGGACGAGCGCCGCGTTGTGGCCGCGCAGGGCGGACAGGTTGGCTCCGGGCACGCCGCTGTTCAGGCCACTGTTCACGCCACCATTGTGGCCGCCGCTTGCGCTTCCGCAACACTGTTGTCAAAGTGGCCCCATGGCTTCCCTGGCTGACACCGGCACCCCTGGTTCCACCCCCGCACGCGTCGCCCTGATCGGCTTCGGCCTGGCGGGCTCGGTCTTCCACGCCCCCCTGGTCGCCGCCACGGACGGCCTCGTCCTGGACACCGTGGTCACCTCCAGCCCCGAGCGGCAGCGGCAGGCCGCCGAGGAGTACCCCGGGGTGCGCCTCGCCGCCTCCGCGGACGAGCTGTGGGCGCGCGCCGACGAGCTGGACCTGGTCGTCGTCGCCTCCCCCAACCGCACCCACGTGCCCCTCGCGCACGCCGCCCTGGAGGCCGGGCTGCCGGTCGTCGTCGACAAGCCGCTCGCCGCGACCGCCGCCGAGGCCGAGGACCTGGCCGCGCTGGCCGAGCGCCGCGGGCTGCTGCTGAGCGTCTTCCAGAACCGCCGCTGGGACAACGACTTCCGCACGCTCCGCCGGCTGATCGCCGAGGGCGCGCTCGGCGACGTGCGGCGCTTCGAGTCCCGCTTCGAGCGGTGGCGCCCCCAGCTCAAGGGCGGCTGGCGCGAGTCCGGCGACCCGGCCGAGATCGGCGGGCTGCTGTACGACCTGGGCAGCCACCTCGTCGACCAGGCCCTCACCCTCTTCGGCCCGGTCACCTCCGTCTACGCCGAGGTCGACGTCCGCCGCCCCGGCGCCCGCACCGACGACGACACCTTCGTCGCCCTCACCCACGCCGGCGGCGTCCGCTCCCACCTGTGGATGAGCGCGACCGCCGCCCAGCTCGGCCCGCGCTTCCGGGTCCTGGGCAGCCAGGCGGGCTATGTGAAGTACGGCCTCGACCCCCAGGAGTCCGCCCTCCGCGAGGGCCTGCGCCCCGGCACCGACGGCGGCGCCCCCTGGGGCACCGAGCCCGAGGCCGCCTGGGGCCGGCTGGGCGCCGGGGAGTCCCCCCTGACCGGCGGCGGCGAGCCCGTGCCCACCCTCCCGGGCGACTACCCCGCGTACTACCGGGCCGTCGCCACCGCCCTGCGGACCGGCGGCGCCCCGCCGGTCACCGCCGCCGAGGCCGCGGCCGCCCTCCGCGTCCTGGAGGCGGCCCGCACCTCGGCCGCGGAGGGCCGCACGGTCACGCTCCCTTGAGCTCCTGCCGCTGCCGCCCCAGCCCGTCGATCTCCAGCTCGACGACGTCCCCGGCCCGCAGATACGGCTTGGGTTCGGGCCGTCCCAAGGCCACGCCCGCCGGGGTGCCGGTGTTGATGACGTCACCCGGGTAGAGGGTCATGAACTGGCTGAGGTAGCGGACCACCTGGGCCACCGGGAAGATCTGGTCCGCCGTGGTGCCGTCCTGCTTCAGCTCGCCGTTGACCCACAGCCTCAGGGCCAGCGCCTGGGGGTCGGGGACCTCGTCGGCGGTCACCAGCCAGGGGCCGAGGGGGTTGAACGTCTCGCAGTTCTTGCCCTTGTCCCACTGGCCGCCGCGCTCGATCTGGAACGCCCGCTCCGAGACGTCGTGGGCGACGGCGTAGCCCGCGACCGCGGCGAGGGCCTCCTCGTCGGACTCCAGGTAGCGGGCCGTCCGCCCGATGACGACGGCCAGCTCCACCTCCCAGTCGGTCTTCACGCTGCCGCGCGGCACCAGGACCGTGTCATCGGGGCCGACGACCGTGTCCGGGGCCTTCATGAAGAGGATCGGCTCCTCGGGGATCGCCGCGCCGGTCTCCGTGGCGTGGTCGTGGTAGTTCAGCCCGATGCACACGATCTTGCCGATACGGCCCAGGGGCGGGCCGATACGGGAGCCGGCGTCCAGCGCGGGCAGCTCCCCGGAGGCGGCCGCCTCGCGGATCCGGGCGAGCGCCGCCTCATCGGCGAGCAGGGTCCCGTCGATGTCCTCGACCAGGCCCGACAGATCGCGCGGGGTGCCCGTCTCGTCGAGCACCGCCGGGCGCTCGGCCCCCGCCGGTCCGACACGCAGCAGCTTCATCCTGATGACTCCCGTAGATCGAAGGGTCGAAGGGGCGCTCCCTGGCTGGCGATCCTCCAAGAGCCACGTCCACTCCGCAAGACTCCGTTCACCTACTGGACCGGCCGGCCCCTTGGGCTCCCTTCTTGGCCTTCACGTCTCGCTCCTCGCCCTTCGCGGCCGCCTTCTCGTCGGGGCCCTGACGGTGCAGCAGCGCCCGCTCGACCGCGGTCCAGGTCGTGCTGGTCGCCAGGTACAGCCCGGCCGCGAGCGGCACCACGGCCGCGGTGACGAGCGTGCCGAACGACAGCAGGGGCAGCAGCCTGGCCGCGCCGGCCGGGACCCCGGGGGCGGCCGGCCGGTCCCCGGCCGCCTTGACGGCGCGGCGGTACGTCCAGGCGGCGACCGCCGCGATCAGCGCGAACAGGGCCAGGTAGACCGGGCCGTGGGGCGGGGTCGGGTCGCCGCCCCACCGGCCGCCCAGCGGGGCGCCCGCCAGGGTGTGCTCCAGCAGGTCACCGGCTCCGCTGCCGGTGGAGAACAGGTGGTACATCACGAAGAAGACGGGGAGCTGGAGGAGCGTCGGCAGACAGCCCGCCAGCGGCGAGGCCGACTCCTTCTCGTACAGCTCGGCCACGGCGCGCCGCAGCCGCTCCGGATCGCCCTTGTGACGGCGGCTCAGCTCCGCCATCTTGGGCGCGAGCGCGGCCCGCGCCTTCTCGCCGCGCACGGCCGCGCGGGCGAGCGGATGGAGCGCGGCGCGCACGCACAGCGTGAACAGGACGATCGCGGCGGCCGTCGCGGACGCCCCGAACAGCGGGGCGAGACGGTCGGCGAGCCAGGCCAGCAGGGTGCCCAGCGAGGCGAAAACGGACATGGGAAAGCCCTCCACGGGGTCTCGTCGTGGTGCCGGAACGCGTGCCGGAACGCGGTGCCGGAATCGGTGGGATCCGGTGAGTCGGCGTGACGAGCCGCGCGGGCTTCAGGGCCCGGATGCGGGTTGCGCCCGGATACGGGACGCGCCCCGACTCGGGACGCGCCCGGATACGGGTTTCGCCCGAATGCGGGTCGCGGGATGCGGGAGAAGAGCCCCTACGCGGCCGTCGGCAGGCGACGGCCCGGCGCTCGCGGCCGCGGCCGGCCGGAGGCGTCGGGATCCCGCTGGGCCAGGAACGCCGTGCGGCGCTCCCTGTCCCGTATCGCGGTGCGTATTCGCCCCGGCGGAAGCGGGGCGAGACAGCGGGCGGCCAGCAGCGCGCAGGTCAGCAGCGCGGCCGCGAGCGCGGCGGTCGCGGCGAGGGCGACGGCGCTGATCAGGCCGGTGTGGGTGAGGAGCGATCCCGTCAGCAGGAACAGGAGCACGCCGAGGTGCGCCCGCAGCACTTCCACGCGATGGACCATCGGACTCCCCCTCCCCCCGCGATTCCCCTGCTCCGCCCGCTACTTGAGTTCGAAAAAGAGTCTAGCCGCCGCCACCGACAGCGCGCGGCTCGGCCGCCTTCAGCCTGCCCCACACCACCAGCCGGTACCGGGAGGTGTACTCCGGGGTGCAGGTCGTCAGCGTGATGTAGTAGCCCGGCTCGGTGTAGCGGTAGCGCGGATGCCGGGAACTGTGCGGCACCGCCGCGACGACCGTGCCGTCGGAGGGCGAGGTGCGCGCCAGGGTCCGCTCGACGACATACGTGTAGCGGGCGTCGGCCACCTCGACCCGGATCGTGTCGCCGGGGCGCACCTCGTCGAGGTGGCGGAACGGCTCGCCGTGCGTGTTGCGGTGGCCCGCGAGCGCGAAGTTGCCCGCCTGGCCGGGCTGCGCGGTCTTCGGGTAGTGGCCCACGTAGCCCTTGTTGAGCACCCCCGCCCTGCTGATGCCCTCGGCCACGGGGGCGGTCAGCCCGATGCGGGGGATGCGCAGCACGGCGTAGGTCTGGTCCCGGCTCGGGCTCCGGGGTCCGGCGGCCGCGGGGGAGGTACGGGTCCCGGCGCGGCCGGAGTCCGGAGCGGAGGCGCCGGGCGAGGCCCCCGACGAGTCACCGCCGGGCCGTTCCCCCGCCGAGCCGTCCCCGTCCCCGCCCCCGGCGCGCCACTCCCGCTCCAGGGCGGCCACTTCCCGCTCGGCGCCCTCCCGCGCCTGCCGGTTGGTCCACCACAGCTGGTGGACGACGAAGAGCAGCATGACCAGACCGAGGGTGACGACGAGCTCCGCGCCGGTCCACAGGACCCGCGCCAGGACCGCCCGCCGCGCGCGCCGCCCCCGTACGACCACCGGTAACCGCTGCCGCCGCACGCCGACCTCCCTCCGGTCGGGGCACCATAGGCCCTGCGGCCCGCACTCTCCAGAGCCACGCGCTCGCCAGAGCAACGCCGGGCCGGCACACCCCCTACGCCCCCAGCAGCCGCGAGACCGTGTAGATCACCAGCCCGGCCAGCGCGCCGACGACCGTGCCGTTGATCCGGATGAACTGGAGGTCCCGCCCGATGTGCGCCTCGATCTTCCGCGAGGTGTGCTCCGCGTCCCAGCCCGCCACGGTCTCGGTGATCAGCGAAGTGATCTCGTCCCGGTAGGTGGTGACCACGTACACCGCCGCGTCCTCCAGCCATCCGTCGACCTTCGCCCGCAGCCGCTCCTCCGTGGCCAGCCGTGCGCCGAGGGAGAGGATCGCCGCCCGCGCCCGCAGCCGCAGCTCGCTGCGCTCGTCCTCCGCCGCCGCGACGATCATCGCCCGTACGGAGGCCCACGCCGAGGCGATCAGGTCCTGCACCTCGCCCCGCCCCAGCACCTCGGTCTTCAGGCGCTCCACGCGCGTGCGGGTGTCGGTATCGGACTGAAGGTCGCCCGCGAAGTCGGTGAGGAAGCGGTCCAGGGCCCCGCGCGCCGGGTGGGCCGGCATGTCGCGCATCTCGCTGACGAACCGGAGCAGTTCCTTGTAGACCCGCTCGCCGACCTTCTTGTCGACGAACCGCGGCGTCCAGCCGGGCGCGCCGCCCGCCACCGCCTCCATCACCGACTCGTTGTGCTCGACGAGCCAGTCGTGGGCGCGCAGGCACACCAGGTCCACGACCCGGCGGTGTCCGCCGTCCGCGACAATTCGCTCCAGCATCTTGCCCAGGCCCGGTGCGATCTCCTGCGCGTCGGCGCGCCGGGTGATCGCCTCGCCCACCACGGCCTGTACGTCGGAGTCGCGCAGCACCCTCAACGCGCCGCGCAGCGCCGTCGCCAGTTCGGCCGTCACCCGGTCGGCGTGGGCGGGTTCGGCCAGCCAGGTGCCCAGCCGGCTGCCGATGCCGACGGTCCTCAGCCGCTGCCGCACCACGTCGCCGGACAGGAAGTTCTCGCCGACGAACTCGCCGAGGCTCACGCCCAGCTGGTCCTTCTTGGTGGGGATGATCGCGGTGTGCGGGATCGGCAGCCCCATGGGCCGCCGGAACAGCGCGGTCACCGCGAACCAGTCGGCCAGGGCGCCGACCATGCCGGCCTCGGCGGCCGCGGCCGCGTAACCGGCCCAGCCGCCCGCGCCGGCCGACCGCGCCCAGGTGGCCAGCGCGTACACCACGGCGACGGCCAGCAGCAGCGCCGTCGCGATGGTCTTCATGCGGCGCACGCCGCGGCGCTTCTCCACGTCCAGGGGGCTGTCGAAGGAGAAGGCCGCGGACGGCGGCGCTCCCGACTCACCCGTCGTCATCCGGTCCATCCGGTCCATTCGCTCCACCCGGTCGAGCCGTCCCCTCGGTCATTGTCTCTTTCCTATGTCAGTCGCCCATGGAGTGGAACGTACGGGCGGTTCCCATCGTCTGAGTGGGCGAGCGGCCCCGTACGCCGGGGGCAGGCCGACGGGCGGACGCGGCCGGGGCCATGGGATCATGGTGAACCGACCGGACCGCATCGGCGCGGCTGATCTCTCGCAGTTATCGTCCACTTTCGGAAGCCCAGGGTTGGGAAACCCAGGCTCCGTCTGCCCGAGGAGACACCCGTCCATGAGTGTGCCCCCCATGCCCAGACGCACGGCTTATGCCGTGCTCGCTGCGCTGGCGGCGGTGGTGGTCCTCATCTCGACCGCGATATTCGTCGGAGTCGGCAACAGCGACGGCAGCCTCGACGCCGCCGCCCGCAAGCCCGGCGGCTCCGCCGCCCCGGCCTCGGCCGGCACCTGGGTGGGCACCTGGTCCACGTCCGCCGCCGCGGCCGAGCCCAACACGCTGCGGGGCTACGCCGGTATGTCGATAAGGAACGTCGTCCACACCAGTGTCGGCGGCAGCCAGGCGCGCATCCAGCTCTCCAACCTCTACAGCGCCCGCCCGCTGACGATCACCCACGCCTCACTCGCCCTGGCGGCCGCGCCCAGCAACCCGACCGCCGCCGCGGGCACCATGCGCCGTCTCACCTTCGGCGAGCGCTCGTGGGTGACCATCCCGCCCGGCCAGGCCGCCACCAGCGACCCGGTGCGGCTGGACATCCCGGAGGCCGCCGACCTGCTGGTGACCACCTACACCCCGCGCGCCTCCGGCTCGGTGACCTACCACCCGCACGCCCGCCAGACCTCCTACCTGGCGCGCGGTGACCGTACGGAGGACACCGCGGGGGCGGCCTACACCGAGCAGAGCCCGTACTGGCGCTATCTGACGGCCGTGGACGTGTGGAGCACGGAGGCCCACGGCGCCGTCGCCGTCATCGGCGACTCCATCACCGACGGCATCACCTCCACCGCCGGGGCCAACCACCGCTGGACCGACTTCCTCGCCGAGCGGCTGCGCACCGAGCCCGGCGCCCCCCGCTACAGCGTGCTCAACTCGGGCATCAGCGGCAACCGCGTGCTGACCGACGGCACCCAGGTGCCGCCGAACAACCCCAGCGCCCTGTCCCGCTTCGAGCGCGACGTGCTCTCCCGTACGGGCGTCAAGGCCGTCGTCGTCGAGCTGGGCGTCAACGACATACTGCGCCCCCCGCACCAGACCGACGCGGACGCGATCGTCAGGGGGCTGCGGCGGCTGACCGAGCAGGCCCACGCGCGCGGGCTGCGCGTCGTCGGTGCCACCCTGGCGCCCTTCTACGGCCACCGCGGCTACACCCCGCGGCTGGAGGCCGTGCGCCAGCAGGTCAACACGCGGATCCGGGCGGGCGAGGTCTTCGACGCCGTGGTCGACTTCGACCAGGCGCTGCGCGACCCGGTCTCCCCGCTGCGGCTGCGCCCCTCGTACGACTCGGGCGACCACCTCCACCCCAGCGACGACGGCTACCGGGCGATGGCGCGGGCACTCGACCTGGACGACCTCAGGGGCGGCGCGGCGGCCGAGTTGTAGCCGGCCGGGGCGGGATCCGCCCCCGTGCGATCCGAACCCCGTGCGATCCGAACCCCGTGCGATCCGAACCCCGTGCGATCCGCACCGGCGGGATCCGCTCCCGGCTTCTAGTCGTCCGACCAGCGCCTGTCCAGGGACCTCCGCCGCTCGCGCCGCTCGGCCCGCAGCTCCCGCCGCTCCTCGTGGCGCTCGGCCAGGAACCGCTTGCGGTCCTCCTTGATGCGCCGGCGCTCCTCCTTGCGCAGCTTGCGCTCCACGGCCACGCCCCCGAACAGGGCGAGGCCGGTGACGGTCACCCGGGGGGAGCCCGGCGAGCCCTCGCCGGACCCGCTGTGGTCGAAGGCGCCCAGGATGCCGACGCCGCCGACGTGGACATCGAGGTCCGGCGGGGCGGTCACCTGGATACCGCCCATGATCGCGAAGCAGCGGATCACCGTGTCGCGGTCCTCGAAGCGGGCCTCGCGCAGATCGATCTCGCCGCCGCCCCAGAAGACGAAGGAGGTGAAGCGGCGCGGGACGGTCCAGCGGCCCTTGCGCTGGAAGCCGCTCATGACCGCGATCCCGGTCCGGGAGGTCGGGGTGGAGCCGACCCGCCCCGTCCAGCCGTCCTCGGCCGCGGGCGCGGGATCGGCGGCGGACGGGCGGCCGGGCACCGGGAGGTCCCGTACGAGCGGTTCGAGTTCGGCGTGGGTCCGGGCCCGGTACGCCGCGTCCAGGCGCTCCTCGAACTCCTCCATGGTGAGACGTCCTTCGGCGACGCCCTCCCTGAGCGCCTCGGCGATCCGCTCGCGCTCGGCGTCCGAGGCCCGCATCTGCGACCCGGCCTGGGGTCGGGGCGCCATGTCCCCCGAGGATGCACCGCTCGTCATACGGACAGACTAGTCGGGCCGGGCCCCGAGGCCACGTCAGTCTTCCCCGCCGGGTACAGCATCCGGGCGATGACGTCCTCGATATCGGGCTCCCGCACCGACAGGTCGACCAGCGGATATCCGTCGGCCACCGCCGCCACGAGCGGCGCGGCGCTGCTCCCGGCCGGGAACGCGAGCCACTGCCGCGGCCCTTCGACCCGCACCGTCCGGCAGCCCGGGATCTCGATCGGCGGCAGCTCCCGCTCCAGGTCGACGACGAGCGTCCGCTCGCTCTCCCCCACCGCGTGCAGCCCCGCCAGCCCGCCGTCGTACACCAGCCGCCCATGGTCGATGACCATCACCCGCTCGCACAGCTGCTCGATGTCGGTCAGGTCATGGGTGGTCAGCAGCACGGTCGTGCCCTGCTCGGCGTTCACCTCGCGCAGGAACTCCCGCACCTTCGCCTTGCTGACCACGTCGAGCCCGATCGTCGGCTCGTCGAGGTAGAGCACCTCGGGGTCGTGCAGCAGGGCGGCCGCGATGTCGCCGCGCATCCGCTGGCCAAGGGAGAGCTGACGGACCGGCACCTCGAGCAGCGCGCCGAGGTCCAGGAGTTCCACGCACCGGTCCAGGTTCTCGCGGTACCGGCCGTCGGGGATCCGGTACATCCGCCGCACCAGCGCGTACGAGTCGCGCAGCGGCAGGTCCCACCACAGGGTCGTGCGCTGCCCGAAGACCACGCCGATGCGCCGCGCCAGCCGGGTGCGCTCGCGCGACGGGTCGATCCCGGCCACCCGCAGCCGGCCGCCGCTGGGCACCAGGATCCCGGTGAGCATCTTGATCGTGGTGGACTTCCCGGCGCCGTTGGGCCCGATGTAGCCGACCATCTCCCCGCGCGGCACCCGGAAGCTGATGCCGTCCACGGCGCGCACCTCGCGCCGCTCGCGGCGCAGCAGCCCGGCCCGGCGCCGCACCTGGAACACCTTCTCGACCCCGTCGAGCTCGATGAAGTCGTCGTCCGCGCACCCGTCCATCCCGGCTCCCCTCAACCCCTCTCACAGCCTCTCTCAGCTCCCCGTGCTCCGATACGACCGCAGCCCCCGCCGCCAGAGCAGCCCGGCCAGCAGGCAGCAGCCGAGCGCGACCAGGGGGGCGGCGAAGCCCACCTGGCCCGGCAGGCCCAGCGGGTTGTCCCGGCGCAGGATGTGCAGCGCGGGCAGCCAGTTGACGAAGGCCAGCGGGATCACGAAGGTGACACCGCGCAGCACCTCCCGCCCGAAGACCGTCGGCGGGTACTGCAACAGGGTGTTGCCGCCGTAGGTGAAGGAGTTCTGCACCTCGGAGGCGTCGTTGGCCCAGAACTGGAAGGCCCCGCCGGCCACGAAGACCGCCCCGAAGATCGCGCCCCCGCTCAGCAGCATCACCGGCACCAGCAGCACCCGGTCGACCGTCCAGTCGATGTCCAGCCGGACCAGCGACCAGACGAGCAGCAGCAGCCCCTGGCTGATCCGGCCCAGCCTGCGCAGCGCGAAGCGGTCGGCGGCCACCTGGGCGAGGATCGGGACGGGCCGCACCAGCAGCGTGTCCATCGTGCCGTCCCTGACCCGGCGGCCGACCCGGTCCATGCTGCCCAGGATCAGGTCCGCGAGACCGAAGGCGGTGCTGGTGGTGCCGTACAGGAAGGCCACCTCGGGCAGGGTGAAGCCGCCGAGCGTGCCGACGTGCGAGAACATCAGCGCGATCACGACGAAGTCCAGCCCGGTCGCCGCGAAGTTCCCGACCGTCATGATCAGGAACGAGGTGCGGTACGCCATCGTGGAGCGCACCCACATCCCGACGATCAGCAGATAGGCGCGCACCCCGTGGTACGCGCGGGAGCGAAGCGATTCAGCCACCCTGCACGACCACCTTCCGTGTGGCGACCGACTGCAGCACCCGCCCCGCCGCGAGCAGCACGGCCGCCCACCCCGCCTGGAAGGCGAAGGCCCGCACCAGCCCGAGCCCGCGGTGCTCCCCGAGGAAGACATCGGCGGGCACCTGCAGCATCGCCGCCCACGGCAGCGTCCGCGCCACCTCGCCCAGCTCCCCCGGGAAGACGTTCAGCGGAAGGATCATGCCGGAGAAGAAGAGACACAGCAGCCCACTCATCATCGAGATCCCCGAGGCGTCGAGCAGCCAGAAGGCGCTGAGCGCGACCAGGTAGCGCACCGCGAAGCCCACGCACACCGCGAGGGCGACCGACAGCAGGAACCACACCCAGGTCAGCGCGGAGCGGGGCAGCGTCAGCTCGAAGACCAGCGAGCCCAGCACCATCGGCGCGATCCCGCGCCCCAGGAGCTGGAACAGGGCCCGGCCCAGGTCCCCGGCCAGCCACCACAGCTGAAGGTCCACCGGTCGGTAGAGGTCGACCGCGATGTCCCCCGAGCGGATCCGCTCCTGCAACTCCTCCTGGAAGCCCCCGCCCAGCAGCGCCACGGCCGCCAGCAGCGCCTGGCCGATCCACACGAAGGTCAGGGCCTGGGAGAGGTCGTAGCCGCCCAGGTGCGGCCGCTGGTCCCACAGGGCCATATAGGTGTAGGCGACGATGCAGCCGAAGACCGTGTTGGTGAAGATCCCGGCCGCGGTGGCGACCCGGTACGTCGCGTAGCGTCTGAAGCCGCTCATCGTGACGGCCGCGTACAGCCGCATGGGACAGCCCCTCTCCCCCCGCCCGGCGCCAAAGCCCTGGAGCTTAGCCGCGCCGTGGGAGGGAGAGCCAGGCATTATTCACCCGGCCGGGGCGTGGAAGACCACCCGGATGGCGGGTGCGGCATCGTCCATTCCGCCGGTCACAGAGCTGTCACAGGTGTGGGCCACGGCTTTGGTCCGGAACGGATGATGCGACAGTGTTTTATGGGGCGTACCAGGCCAACCGCCCGACCGTGCACGATTCCGCCGCGGCACAACCCTCGACGGCGGTCTAGGAGTCTCAAAGGACATGAGCGACGAGCCCCAACTGATCGACGGCGGCATGGGCGGCGCAGACGTCACCGGCACCAACGACACCAGCGACCACGGCGATGCCGAGCCCGCCCGCCCCAAGGGCAGGAAGGGCCGTCCCAAGCGCACCGGCTGGCGCCGGCTGCTGCCCACCTGGCGGATGGTGCTCGGCGGCTTCCTGATGATCGTGCTGCTCGTCGCCGGCGGCCTGGTGACCGGCTACCTGCTCGTCGACATCCCCGCGGCCAAGGACATCGCCGTCGCCCAGAGCAATGTCTTCCTCTACTCCGACGGCACCCCGCTGGCCCGCGAGGGCAAGGTCAACCGGGAGTACGTGCCGCTCAGCCAGGTCCCCAAGACCACCCAGCACGCGGTGCTCGCGGCCGAGGACCGGGACTTCTACTCCGAGTCGGCCATCAACCCCGAGGCCATGGTCCGCGCCGCGTGGAACACCGCCACCGGCAAGGGCAAGCAGTCCGGCTCCACCATCACCCAGCAGTACGTGAAGAACTACTACCTGGACCAGGAGCAGACCGTCTCCCGCAAGGTGAAGGAGTTCTTCATCTCGATCAAGCTGGACCGGGAGGTGAGCAAGGACGACATCCTCGAGGGCTACCTGAACACCAGCTACTTCGGACGCAACGCGTACGGCATCCAGGCCGCCGCCCAGGCCTACTACGGCAAGAACGCCAAGGACCTCGACCTCGGCGAGGGCGCCTACCTCGCGACCCTGCTCAACGCCCCCAACGCCTACGACGTAGTCACCCACCCGCAGAACAAGGACCGGGCGCTGGCCCGCTGGAACTACGTCCTGGACGGCATGGTCAAGAAGGACTGGCTGAGCAAGGCCGCCCGCGACCGGATGACCTTCCCGATGCCCGGCAAGGTCACCGTCCAGTCGGGCATGTCCGGGCAGCGCGGCTACCTGGTCGAGGCCGTCGAGGCGTACCTCACCAAGAACGGCATCATCGACGAGCAGACCCTGGCCCGCGGCGGCTACCGGATCACCACCACCATCGACCGGAAGAAGCAGGACGCCTTCGTCGCCGCCGTGCGCGAGAAGCTGATGAGCAAGCTCAGCGACTCCCGCAAGGTCGACAAGTACGTCCGGGCGGGCGGCGCCTCCATCGACCCCAAGACCGGCGAGGTGGTCGCCCTCTACGGCGGCATCGACTACACCAAGCAGTTCGTCAACAACGCGACCCGCACCGACTACCAGGTCGGGTCCACCTTCAAGCCGATCGTGTTCACCTCCGCCGTGGAGAACGGCTCCACCACCCAGGGCGGGGAGCCGATCACCCCGGACACGATCTACGACGGCACCAACAAGCGCGAGGTGGTCGGCCCCGAGGGGCCCACCGGCTACGCCCCGGCCAACGAGGACGACGTCGACTACGGCTCCATCGACGTCACCACGGCCACCGACAACTCGGTGAACTCCGTCTACGCCCAGATGGCCCAGGACGTCGGTCCGGCCAAGGTCAAGCAGACCGCCATCGCCCTCGGCATCCCCAAGGACACCCCCGACCTGACCGCCTCCCCCTCCATCGCGCTCGGCCCCGCCACGGCCAGCGTGCTGGACATGACCGAGGCGTACGCGACGCTCGCCAACCACGGCCGGCACACCCCGTACAGCCTGGTCTCGAAGATCACCGAGATCACCAAGGACGGCCGGGAGATCGCGCTCCCCAAGAAGAAGACCGACCAGGCCGTCCCGCGCGCCGCCGCCGACACCACCACCACCGTCCTGCAGAGCGTCGTGGACGGCGGCACCGCCACCGCCGCCCAGGCCGCCGAGCGCCCCGCCGCGGGCAAGACCGGCACCGCCGAGGACGACAAGGCGGCCTGGTTCGCCGGCTACACCCCGGACCTGGCGACGGTCGTGGCCGTGATGGGACAGGACTCCGCCACCGGGGCCCAGAAGTCGCTGTACGGGGCGACCGGCCTGCCCCGCATCAACGGCGGCGGCTACCCCACGGAGATCTGGGCCGCGTACACCGCCGCCGCGCTCCAGGGACGCACCCCGGCCGAGTTCGACCTCAGCTCCGAGGACGGCGCCGACGCCCCCACGCTCCCGGCCGACACCACCACCCCGCCGGCCGTCACCACGCCGCCGGAGACCACCACCCCGCCGGCCGGCGAGGACCCCACGACCGACCCCGCCACCGACCCGACCCAGCCCACCTTCACCCCGACGACGGCCCCGACGACCCAGCCGACGTACACCCCGCCGACGGGCGTCCCGACCTCGCAGCCGACGACGGCCGACCCGGGCGGCGGACCGGGCGGGCCGGGTGACCCGGGCGGCCCCGGCGGCCCCGAGTCGGGCGGCTGAGCAGCACAGGCGACAGAAAACGCGCAGGGTGGTGGCTCCGGCCACCACCCTGCGCGCATGCGGACCGCCTACATCCGACTACATGGACCGGCTACATGGGACCGGCTACATGGGACCGGCTAGAGATACAGCCCGGTGGAGTCCTCGGACCCCTCGAGCCGCTCGGCCGCGACCGCGTGCAGATCGCGCTCCCGCATCAGGACGTACGCGACGCCGCGGACCTCGACCTCGGCCCGGTCCTCGGGGTCGTAGAGCACCCGGTCGCCCGGCTCCACGGTCCGCACGTTCTGCCCGACCGCGACCACCTCGGCCCAGGCCAGCCGCCTGCCGACCGCCGCGGTCGCCGGAATGACGATGCCGCCGGTCGAGCGCCGCTCGCCCTCCGGGATGTCGGTTCGTACCAGCACCCGGTCGTGCAGCATCCGGATGGGCAGCTTGTCATGGGAGGTGTTCGTACTCACGCCCTTGACCGTACCTGGCCGGGCGGCGCGCCGGTGGCACAGCCCGGGCAGAGCCCGCCCGGGCACCCGTGCCGCCCCGCCCCGCTCCCGCCGCCCCGCTACGGACGGCGACGCCGCGAGGACACCGCGTACAGCCCGGCGAGCCCCACCACCAGGAGCGCCACCGGAATGATGCGCTCCAGCCGGGGGGCGCCCTCCTCGGAGACGAACTGGGCGCGCACGCCGGTGACGGCGCGGTTCACCGACACATAGGCCCGCCCCGCCGTCCGGTCCACGGCCGCGGCCGCCTTCGCCTTCGCGTCCCCGACGATCGTCTTGGGATGCATCCGCACCCCGATCTCGTCGAGCGTCACGGCGAGCTGCTGCCGCCTGCGGGCGATGTCCGCCTCGATCTGCGCAGGGGTCCTGGCCTCCGACACCGCGCTGCCTCCGTCAATCTCGATGATCCGGTGATGGACAGTGTGTCAGTTCCCCCTGGCCCCCGCCCCACAGCACCCCCGATCGGGAACCTGGCTAATGTCGGGTACGTACACACCCGCGCCACGCACACGTGCCCCGAGGAGACCCCACCATGAGCGAGCGCCTGCAGCCCGGCGACACCGCCCCCGCCTTCACCCTCCCCGACGCGGACGGCAAGCCTGTCTCGCTCGCCGACTACGCGGGCCGCAAGGTGATCGTCTACTTCTACCCGGCCGCCCTCACCCCCGGCTGCACCAAGCAGGCCTGCGACTTCACCGACAACCTCGACCTCCTCGCCCAGCACGGCTACGACGTCGTCGGCATCTCCCCCGACAAGCCCGAGAAGCTGGCCAGGTTCCGCGACAAGGAGAGCCTCAAGGTCACCCTCCTCGGCGACCCCGACAAGGAGATCCTCCAGGCGTACGGCGCGTTCGGCGAGAAGAAGATGTACGGCAAGACGGTCACCGGCGTGATCCGCTCCACGGTCGTCGTCGACGAGCAGGGCAAGGTCGAGCGGGCCCTGTACAACGTCCGCGCCACGGGCCATGTCGCCAAGATCATCAAGGATCTGGGCCTCTGACCCGACCGCCCCCAGGGCGGCGCCCGGCGCCGCGGGGTGGTCAGGTCACCCCGCGGCGCCGCTCCGGCATTACCTGGCGCGTAATCGACCGCTTCCGGCGGCTCGGACATCCTGATCACATCGCAGCGACGAACCGCTGAACCAGGATGAACCAGGGAGCCGAGATGTTCTTCGAGACCACTGACGGGACCCGCCTCGCGTACGAGGACTACGGGCAGGGCCGGCCGATCGTCTTCGTCACCAGCTCCATGCTCAACACCGAGATGTGGGAGTACCAGATCCCCTTCTTCGTCGAGCAGGGCTTCCGCTGCGTCTCCTTCGACCGGCGCGGCCACGGGCGCTCCGACCGCCCCTCCACCGGCTACGACATCGACACCCTGGCCGATGACCTCGCCGCCTTCCTCGACCACCTCGACCTGCACGACGTGATCTTCGTCGCCCACTCCCTGGGCGGCGCCGAGGTGGCCCGCTACCTCGGCCGCCACGGCGAGGACCGCGCCGACCGCGCCGTGTTCGTCTCCGCCATCCTGCCGTTCCTCAAGCAGACCGAGGACAACCCGGAGGGCGCCCCCGAGGCCGCCCTGGACGCCACGCTCGCCGCGATCCGCACCGACCGCCCCAAGTGGCTCACCCGGCAGTCACAGGCCTACTTCGCCACCCAGCTGGGCACCGAGGCCTCCCCCGCCATGATCGACTGGAAGATCCGGATGTGCCTGTCCGCATCCCCCTGGGCCACGCTCCAGGTCCAGCAGACCGTCTTCCACACCGACAACCGCGAGTACCTGCGCGGGCTCACCCTCCCGACCCTGGTCATCCACGGCGACGCGGACTTCTCCGCCCCGGCCGAACTGACCGGCCGCCGCACCGCGGCGCTGATCCCCGGCACCGTCTACAAGGAGTACCCGGCGGCCGGGCACGGCCTCTACGTCACCCACAAGGATCAGCTCAACGCCGACATCCTCGACTTCATCAAGTCGTGACGTCCCTCGCCTCGGACACCGGGCGCTGTGCGTGACTTCTGGGCAGCGGGTTCGTTACTCAGTGCGATGGTGCTACGTGTGGTCGCACAGGGAGGGGAACCATGCGCATCAGATATACGCCCGAGCTGCTCTCGGAAGTCGCGCGCACCTCGAAGACCATCGATGAAGCCATACGGCGATCCGGGGGCAAGCCGACTGTCGGCAGCAGAAGCTACCTCCGCCGCAAATTTGCCGAGGCGGGCATCGACGCCTCGCATCTCCGCACGCCGCCGGTGCGCCACAGCGAGTCGCGACTCCGCGAAGTCGTCGCGTGTTCCACCAGCGTGGCCGAGGTCGTCCGCCGTCTGGGGATCAGGCCCGTGGGCGGCAATCAGGCGCACATCGGCCGCCGCATCGCCGCCCTCGACCTCGACATATCGCACTTTTCGGCGACATCCCCCAAACGTCCTAGGAGGCGCTTGAGGGATCGTCTGGTTCTGGGCTCACCGTCGGACGGAAGAATCCCCGGCGAACGGCTGCGTAAAGAACTCATCCATCGTGACGTTCCGGAAGTGTGTGCGTTGTGCGGCACGGGCCGGGAATGGAACGGCAAGCCGCTGCGCCACGAGGTCGACCACATCAACGGCAACTGGTGGGACAACCGCCCGGAGAACTTGAGGCTCCTGTGCCCCAACTGCCATGCGGTGACAGACACGTACCGCGGTCGCAAGCGACGGGGCGCGGCATGAGTCGGCGTGGCACGAAGCGGCCACTTCCTCGGGACGAACTGCTGAGGGCCGTCGCCGAGTCGTACAGCGTGGCCGGGGTATTGCGCGCTCTGGAGCTCCCCAACGGGGGCGCGAGCCGTGCTCTGGTGCAGCGGAGCATCGCCTCGTACGGGATCTCGACCGCCCACTTCATCGGACAGGGCCACCAGGGCGGCCGCCTTTCTCCCCATCGCAAGTCCGCCGCCGCGATCCTCCGGAAGCTCGAACCTGGGGCCGCGCGGACGAAAAGCTCACAGCTGAGGCGCGCGCTCGCGGAGAGTGCCGTGCCTCGAGTCTGCGGCGAGTGCGGGACGGGTGACACCTGGCAGGGCCGACGCCTCGTCCTGGAGATCGACCACATCAACGGGGATCGGTGGGACAACCGCCTCGAGAACCTGCGATATCTCTGCCCTTCCTGCCACAGTCAGACCAGGACATTTTCGGGCCGCGGACGCCAGCGCACCGCCCCTTGGCGTCAGTGATTCGACACACAGTAGACTCACGCGTGGCGGGCCCGTACCCCAGCTGGCCAAGAGGGCGCCGGTTTAGGTCCGGTGTGTCGTGGGTTCGAGTCCCACCGGGCCCACCGCGGAAGGCGCGGCACCAGACGGCTGCCGCGCCTTCGTCTCACTCACCCCAGCAGATCCCGCACCACCGGCGCGAGCGCCCGAAACGCCTTGCCCCGGTGGCTGATCGCGTTCTTCTCCTCCGGGGTCAGCTCGGCGCAGGTGCGGGTCTCGCCGTCGGGCTGGAGGATCGGGTCGTAGCCGAAGCCCCCGCCGCCGACGGGGTCGCGGCGGAGGGTGCCGGGGAGGCGGCCGGTGACGACGCGTTCGGTGCCGTCGGGGAGGGCGAGGGCGGCCGCGCATTCGAAGTGGGCGGCGCGGTGTTCGTCGGGGACGTCGGCGAGTTGGGCGAGCAGCAGCTCCAAGTTGGCCCGGTCGTCGCCGTGGCGGCCCGACCAGCGGGCCGAGAAGATGCCGGGGGCGCCGCCGAGGACGTCGACGCACAGCCCGGAGTCGTCGGCGACGGCGGGGTGGCCGGTGGCCCGGGCCAGGGCGTGGGCCTTGAGGAGGGCGTTCTCGGCGAAGGTCACCCCCGTCTCCTTGACGTCGGGGGCCTCCGGATACGCGTCGGCGCCCACGAGTTCGACGTCGAGACCGGCGTCGCTCAGGATCGAGCGCAGCTCGGTGATCTTGTAGGTGTTGCGGGTGGCGAGGATCAGGCGCTTCATGGGTGTCGATTATCGACGGTGCCGTCAGGGGCTGCAGACCTTGGTCAGCTCGCCCGCCGCGTCCGTGACGGGGCCGAGGTCGGGGTCCTGGCCCTTGTCGATGGCGGTCTGGACGTTGTCCACCGCCGTTTGGAGGTGGTCGACGGCCTTGCCGACATCCGCGTTGTCGGTCTTGTCCTTGATCTTGTCGATGTCCTTGTCGAGGGCGTCGAGCAGGTTGTCGGCGTCCTGCGGGTCGACCGCGGCGCCGGTCACGGCGTCCTGGAGGTTGTCCACGTCGGTGGAGATGTCCACGGCGAGCTGCGCGCAGTCGATGGCCTTCTCGACCGCGCCGCAGCCGGCCGTGAGCGGCACGGCGAGGACGACGGCGGTGAGCGCGGCGAGCGCGGTCGTACGGCGGTGGTGGCGCGGCGCCATGGACGGGTCCCCTCCCCTGGTGGCGGTGCGGGCGCCCGCCTTCGCGCGCGCCCGCCCCCGGTTTCCGTACCTGACTACACGCCAACAGGCGGCCGAGGGTTGCTCGGCGGCGTTGCCCGGTGGCGCTGCCCGGCGCGGGTCAGAGCTCGCCGGCGAGCGCCGCCCGCTGGATCTCGGCCAGTTCCCCGCAGCCCGCGACGGCCAGGTCCAGCAGCCCGTTGAGCTCCTCGCGCGCGAAGGGCTCGCCCTCGGCCGTGCCCTGGACCTCGACGAAGCGCCCGTCGCCCGTGCAGACGACGTTCATGTCGGTCTCGGCGCGCACGTCCTCCTCGTAGCACAGGTCGAGCAGCGGGACGCCGCCGACGATGCCGACGCTGACGGCCGAGACGGTCCCGGTCAGCGGCTGGCGGCCGGCCTTGATGAGCTTCTTGCCCTGGCCCCAGGTGATGGCGTCGGCGAGGGCCACGTACGCACCGGTGATGGCCGCGGTGCGGGTGCCGCCGTCGGCCTGGAGCACGTCGCAGTCCAGGACGACGGTGTTCTCGCCGAGGGCCTTGAAGTCGATGACGGCGCGCAGCGAGCGGCCGATGAGGCGGGAGATCTCGTGCGTACGGCCGCCGATCTTGCCGCGGACGGACTCGCGGTCGCCGCGGGTGTTGGTGGCGCGCGGCAGCATGGCGTACTCGGCGGTGACCCAGCCCTCGCCGCCGCCCTTGCGCCAGCGCGGCACGCCCTCGGTGAAGCTGGCCGTGCACAGGACGCGGGTGCCGCCGAAGGAGACGAGGACGGAGCCCTCGGCGTGCTTGCTCCATCCGCGCTCGATGGTCACGGGGCGGAGCTGGTCGGGGGTGCGGCCGTCGATACGAGACATGGGTCGAGCCTATCGGCAATGCCGAGGGCGGTTCAGTGGCTCAGGTCAGGCCGGCCACATCAGGTCAGCGGCTTCACATGAGGTCTTCGATCTCGGTGGCCACGGGGTCCGCGTCGGTGCCGATGACGACCTGGACGGCGGTGCCCATCTTCACCACGCCGTGCGCGCCGGCGGCCTTGAGCAGGGCCTCGTCGACGAGGGCGGCGTCCTTGACCTCGGTGCGCAGACGGGTGATGCAGCCCTCGACCTCGATGATGTTGTCGATACCGCCGAGCCCGGCGACGATCTTCTCAGCCTTGCTGGCCATGTCCACTCCTGTTGTCTCGGCCTGGTGCTCGGGTCGCTTCTCGGCCCTGGGGCGATCCCTGGGCGATCCCCGGGGCGATACCGGCGAGCGGGTTGTCATACGTTAACCAGGTTTAGCCCGGTTCGCTCGGCCATGTCCGCCGCCGAGACCTCCGCCAGTGGTTCAGACCACCATGGCTCGGGAGTCCCAGGCGCAGGAGTGCCGGGCGAGAAGCGCCGGGCTGAGGAGTCGCACAGGCCGAGGCCCCGGAACCGAGCGGTTCCGGGGCCTGGTCAGGTACGGCGGCTGCCGCCGTCAAAGCTCGTAGACCGCGCCCGCCTTCGCCAGCTCCACCGGCCCGCCGAAGACCGCCTGCGCGTCCCGCTGGTTGATCTGGGGATCCGTCCACGGCGGGATGTGCGTCAGCACCAGCGTGCCGACCCCGGCCCGCCGCGCGTGCTCCCCCGCCTGCCGCCCGTTCAGGTGCAGCTCGGGGATGTCCTCCTTGCCGTGCGTGAACGCCGCCTCGCACAGGAACAGGTCGGCGCCCCGGGCGAGGTCCACCAGCGCCTCGCAGGGGCCGGTGTCGCCGGAGTAGACCAGTGAACGCCCGCCGTGCTCGATGCGGAAGCCGAACGCCTCCACGGGGTGGCAGACCCGGGCGGTGCGGATCGTGAAGGGGCCGAGGGTGAAGGTGCCCGGGGTCAGCGTGCGGAAGTCGAAGACCTCCTGCATGCACTTCTCGTCGGGCACGTCGTCATACGCCCGGACCAGCCGGCGCTCGGTGCCCTCGGGGCCGTAGACCGGGATCGCCTCGGCGCGCCCGCCGTCGTGCCGGTAGTAGCGGGCGACGAAGTACGCGCACATGTCGATGCAGTGATCGGGGTGCAGATGCGAGAGGAACACGGAGTCGAGGTCGTAGAGACCGCAGTGGCGCTGCAGCTCGCCGAGGGCGCCATTGCCCAGGTCGAGCAGCAGCCTGAAGCCGTCGGCCTCTACGAGGTAGCTCGAGCAGGCCGATTCCGCGGACGGGAACGACCCTGAGCATCCGACGACGGTGAGCTTCATGAAGCAGGAACCTCCTCGGGGGGTCCCCATGCCGAAGGCCATGGGCGGGTGCGGGGGTCATGCGGTGCCCCCGAGCGTAAGGCGCTAAAGCCCTGGTCGCTCCTCCACAGGCCCGCGTTGTGGGCGGAATCACCAGGACGGCCGGGAACTCGGCCCCCGGCGGTCCCGGCGGCCCCGGTACGCCCCACCCGCCCCGCTACGCCCAGAGCTGGCCGTGCAGCGTCTCGATGGCCTCCTCGGTGGTGGCGGCGGTGTAGACGCCGGTCGACAGGTACTTCCAGCCGCCGTCGGCGACCACGAAGACCACGTCGGCGCTCTCGCCGGCCTTCACCGCCTTGCGGGCGACGCCGAGCGCGGCGTGCAGCGCGGCGCCCGTCGAGATGCCCGCGAAGATGCCCTCCTCGGCGAGGAGTTGCCGGGTGCGGGCCACCGCGTCCTCGGAGCCGACGGAGAAGCGGCTGGTCAGCACGGTCTCGTCGTACAGCTCGGGGACGAAGCCCTCGTCGAGGTTGCGCAGGCCGTAGACGACGTCGTCGTAGCGGGGCTCGGCGGCGACGATCTGCACGCCGGGGACGTGCTCGCGCAGATAGCGGCCGACGCCCATCAGGGTGCCGGTGGTGCCGAGCCCGGCGACGAAGTGGGTGATCGACGGCAGGTCGGCCAGGATCTCCGGGCCGGTGGTGGCGTAGTGGGCGCCCGCGTTGTCGGCGTTGCCGTACTGGTAGAGCATCACCCAGTCCGGATGCTCGGCGCTCAGTTCCTTGGCGACCCGTACGGCGGTGTTGGAGCCCCCGGCGGCGGGCGAGGAGATGATCTCCGCGCCCCACATGGCGAGCAGTTGGCGCCGCTCCTCGCTGGTGTTCTCCGGCATGACGCACACGATGCGGTAGCCCTTGAGCTTGGCCGCCATGGCGAGCGAGATGCCGGTGTTGCCGGAGGTCGGCTCCAGGATGGTGCAGCCCGGGGTCAGCCTGCCGTCCTTCTCGGCCTGCTCGATCATGTGGAGCGCGGGCCGGTCCTTGATCGAGCCGGTGGGGTTGCGGTCCTCCAGCTTCGCCCAGATACGGACGTCGCCGGAGGGCGAGAGCCGCGGCAGCCTGACGAGCGGCGTGTTGCCGACCGCCGCCAGAGGGCTGTCGTACCGCATCAGACCCCGCCGCCCGCGACGGCCGGGAGGATGGTCACGCTGTCGCCGTCGGAGAGCTTGGTGGTCACGCCGTCGAGGAAGCGCACGTCCTCGTCGTTCAGGTAGACGTTGACGAAGCGGCGCAGCTCGCCGTCCTGGACCAGGCGGTCCTGGATGCCGGCGTGCCGGGTCTCGAGGTCGGCGAAGAGCTCGGCGATCGTGTTCCCGCTGCCCTCGACCGCCTTCTGGCCGTCGGTGTAGGTGCGGAGGATGGTCGGGATGCGGACCTCGATGGCCATGTGTGGGCTCCTGTCGGAGGGCGGGGTTTCAGGGCCCTCCCGGACGGCGTCCGGGGGGAGGTGCGGTGCGCACGGCGGCGCGCGGGCGGAGGGCGTGACTCCGCGGCGGTCAGGCGGCGGCCCGGCGCGGACACATCGCGCTGGCGAGCCGGCACAGGTCGACGTGGAGCCGCGCGACGAGCAGCATGCCCGGCGTCTTGTCGCTCACATCATCGAAAACCATGGAGTCATCGTATCGATTCCCGACCCCGCCCTCCGAGAAGCGTCCCGCGATGCGGTCGGTCTTCGACCACGATGCGAGACGGAGGCATGGCACGTACCCGTTTCAGGCCGCGTTCCGGCCCCCGTCTCAGCCCCGTCTCGGTCCCGTCTCAGCCCGCGTTTCCGTACGCCTCGACGACCTCGACCTCTTCCTCGGTGACCTCTCCGTCCACGATCCGGAAGGAGCGGAACTGGACCGGGCCCTCGTCGTTGCCGCACTCCGCGGTGGAGACCAGGACGTAGTGGGCGCCGGGCTCGTTGGCGTAGGAGATGTCCGTGCGGGAGGGGTAGGCCTCGGTGGCGGTGTGCGAGTGGTAGATGACCACGGGCTCCTCGTCCCGGTCGTCCATCTCGCGGTAGAGCTTGAGCAGATCGGTCGAGTCGAACTCGTAGAAGGTGGGCGAACGGGCCGCGTTGAGCATCGGGATGAACCGCTCGGGGCGGCCGCTGCCGGCCGGGCCGGCGATCACGCCGCACGCCTCGTCGGGGTGGTCGGCGCGGGCGTGCGCGACGATCTGGTCATGGAGGGCCTGCGTGATGGTCAGCATGGCCAAAGAATAAGACGGGCCCCGGATCGTGAGATCCGGAGCCCGTCTACCGAGACGGAGCCTGTCTGCCGAGACGGAGCCCGTCTGCCCAGAGGGAGCCCGTCGCTACTTCGCGACCTGGTCCCGCTCCCGGGCCGCGGCGGCCACCTGCGGCGAGCGGCTCTTGAGGACGGCCCAGCCGATGGCCAGGCACACGGCCCAGCCCGCGCCGACGTACAGCGAGACCCGGGCGTCCTTGTCGTAGGCGACCAGGCAGGTGACGAAGAGCAGGAAGACCAGCGCGACCCAGCTGAAGACGGCGCCGCCGGGGGCCGGGAAGGACGAGGCGGGGAGCCGGCCGGCGCGCACGGCGCTCCGGTAGCGGATGTGGCTGATCAGGATCATCGACCAGGACCAGATGCCCGCCGCGGTGGCGACCGAGGTGACGTACTCGAAGGCCTTCTCCGGGACCAGGTAGTTCAGGACCACGCCGATGCCCATGAGGGCGACGGACAGGGTGATGCCGATGGCCGGGGTCTTGCGGCCGCTGAGCTTGCCGAACACCTGCGGGGCCTCGCCGTTCGCGGCCAGGTCGCGCAGCATGCGGCCGGTCGAGTACATGCCGGAGTTGCAGGACGACAGGGCCGCGGTGAGCACCACGAAGTTGACGATGCCCGCGGCGAAGGGGATGCCGATCACCGAGAAGGCATGGACGAAGGGGCTCTCGCCCGCCGAGAACTCGGTCCACTTGACCACGGAGAGCAGGACCAGCAGGGCGCCCACGTAGAAGAGCAGGATGCGCCAGGGCAGGGTGTTGATCGCCTTGGGCAGGGTCTTCTCCGGGTTCTCGGACTCGCCCGCGGTGACGCCGACCAGCTCGACGGCGATATAGGCGAACATCACGCCCTGCAAGGTCATCAGGCTGTCGCCGATCCCGCTCGGGAAGACGCCTCCATGGGACCAGAGGTTGGAGACGGAGGCGGTGTCACCGGCCTGGGAGAAGCCGAGGGTGAGCACGCCGAGGCCGATGACGATCATGCCGATGATCGCGGTGACCTTGACCATCGAGAACCAGAACTCGACCTCGCCGAAGATCTTCACCGAGATCAGGTTGACCCCGAACAGCACCACCAGGAACACCAGGGCGCTGACCCACTGCGGGATGTCCGGGAACCAGTAGTGGATGTAGATGGCGGCCGCGGTGAGCTCGGCCATGCCGGTGACCACCCACAACAGCCAGTACGTCCAGCCGGTCACATAGCCGAAGAACGGGCCGAGGAACTCGCGGGCGTACTCCGAGAAGGAGCCGGTGACCGGGCGGTACAGGAGCAGCTCACCGAGCGCCCGCATGATGAAGAAGATGACCACGCCGGCGAGGGCGTACATCAGGATGATGCTGGGTCCGGCCTTGGCGATGTTCGCCCCGGCCTTCATGAAGAGACCGACCCCGATGGCTCCGCCGATGGCGATCATCTGGACCTGGCGACTGCCGAGGCCCCGTTCGTAGCCCTCTTCGGAAGTGTTGCTCGCGGCCCCATTGCCGACGGCGTCGTCTCCAGGCCGATCGACCCGCACTGAGGTCATGGTTCCTGCGCCTTTCTTCCTGTGGCGGCTGGCGATCGTGAAGATTTATCACGGTCGCAACACTGATCCACACGGGGCGATGTGCGGCACACCACAGGAAGAAGCGGACAAAGGCCCTACGGAGCAGCAAAAGACCCCATCATGGTGACGCGATCGTTATCCGGACTTGAGCATCCTCTAAACGAACAGTCAGATGGGCGAACGCGGGGGCACCAGGGCGGCCGCCACGGCACCCGGAGCAGTGATCAGAACGCCGCTCACTGATCAGGGCGCCGATCGCTGATCAGGGCGCCGATCAGGGCATCAGGGTCTCGACGAGGGTCTCCTGGAGACCGCCGAGCCAGAAGTACGCCATCACCATGGGCTTGCGCGGATCGCTGTCCGGCAGCCGCAGCAGCTCGCCGCCGTCGTCCTCGTCGGTGACCTCCAGCCGGGTGCCGATGGCCAGCCGCAGGTCGTTCAGCGCCCCGAGCCACTGCCGGGACTGCTCGGGCGACAGCTCCAGCACCCCCGGGCCGGCCCCGGCGTCCGCCCCCGCGAGGGCGTCCAGGCCGCGCACCACCGCCAGGGCGTCCTCGCGCTTGCGGGCCCGCAGATCGTTCTCGGTGTAGCGGCGGAACTCGGCCGAGGCGGCGCGCGCCGCGGCCTCCTCCTCGGCCCCCAGCTTCCGGTCCGGCCCGCCGTACGCGTCCGGGAAGAGCCGGGCCAGCGCCGGATCCGCGGGCGGCTTGGTGGGTCCCTCGGCGAACAGCGCGTCCAGCGGGTCCCGCCCCTCCACCGGCTCCGCGCCTGGCCCGATCAGCTCCAGCAGCTGCACGGCCAGGCTGCGCAGGATGGAGATCTCCACCTCGTCCAGGGCCAGCCTGGCCCCGCCGCCGGGCAGCGGCTCGAAGTGCCCCGCCATCAGCGGTCCTGCTGGAGGGTCGCCCACAGTCCGTACCCGTGCATCGCCTGCACGTCGCGCTCCATCTCCTCGCGCGTGCCGCTCGACACGATCGCGCGGCCCTTGTGGTGGACGTCCAGCATCAGTCGGTGCGCCTTGTCCTTTGAATAGCCGAAGTAGGTCTGGAAGACATACGTGACATAGCTCATGAGGTTGACCGGGTCGTTGTGCACGACGGTGACCCACGGGACATCGGGTTCGGGTACCACCGAGGGCGCCTCGCTGGACTGGGGCCGTTCGATCTCCACCGGTGTCGCACTCACACCTCCCATGCTGCCACCCGGCATGGTCCGTCGCCTAAACCGGCACCAGAAATCGTCACTTTGACGAGTAGCGGAGGTAGCATCATCGTCTATGAACACCGCTCACCTCGGACTGCCGGTGGACGTGCCATCGACAGCGCTGTTCACCGACCGGTACGAACTGACCATGCTGCAGGCCGCCCTGCGCGCCGGCACCGCCGACCGCCGCACGGTCTTCGAGGTCTTCACCCGCCGCCTCCCCGAGGGGCGACGATACGGCGTCGTCGCGGGCACCGGCCGGGTGCTGGACGCCGTGGAGAACTTCCGCTTCGATCGCGGCGTGCTCGACTTCCTCGCCGACCAGCGGATCGTGGACGAAGCGACGCTCCAGTGGCTCGCCGACTACCGCTTCCGCGGCGACATCTGGGGCTACCCGGAGGGCGAGGTCTACTTCCCCGGCTCGCCGATCATGCGCGTCGAGGGCAGCTTCGGCGAGGCCGTCCTGCTGGAGACGGTGATCCTGTCCATTCTCAACCACGATTCCGCCGTCGCCGCCGCGGCCTCCCGGATGTCGGTCGCCGCCGCCGGCCGCCCGCTGATCGAGATGGGCGCCCGCCGCACCCACGAGCTGTCCGCCGTCGCCTCGGCCCGCGCCGCGTACGTCGGCGGCTTCTCCTCCACCTCCGACCTGGCCGCCGGCTTCCGCTACAAGATCCCGACCGTGGGCACCAGCGCGCACGCCTTCACCCTGCTGCACGACACCGAGCGGGACGCCTTCACCGCGCAGGTCGACTCGCTCGGCAGCGGCACCACCCTCCTGGTCGACACCTTCGACGTCGTCGAGGCGGTGCGCACCGCGGTCGAGGTCGCGGGCACCGAGCTGGGGGCGGTGCGGATCGACTCCGGGGACCTGCTGCTGCTCGCCCACCGGGTGCGCCACCAGCTCGACGAGCTGGGCGCCAAGAAGACCAAGATCGTGGTCACCAGCGATCTCGACGAGTACGCCATCGCCTCGCTCGCGGCCGCGCCCGTGGACGCGTACGGCGTCGGCACCCAGCTGGTCACCGGCAGCGGCCACCCGACCTGCTCGATGGTCTACAAGCTGGTCGCCCGGGCCGGCTCCGACGACCCGGCCGCGCCGCTGCGCCCCGTGGCGAAGAAGTCCATGGGCGCGAAGACCTCGATCGGCGGCCGCAAGTGGGCCGCGCGGCGGCTGGACGAGGACGGCGTGGCCGAAGCCGAGGTCGTCGGCAGCGGCCCGGTTCCGGAGGGGCTCGCGGACCGGCAGCTGCTGGTCGAGCTGGTGCGCGGAGGGAAGGTGGTGGCCCGCGAGCCGCTGGACGCGGCGCGGGACCGACACGTGGCGGCGCGGTCGGCGCTGCCCCTGTCGGCGACGCAGCTCTCGCGAGGCGAGGCGGTCATCCCGACGGAGTACGTGGTGGGCTGACCGCCGGGCCGGACCGGCCCCCGGCGGCTCCCTCGGCCCCGGCGCCCCTGGCGCGGCGGAGCCGGGGGGCGCCGGGAGCGAGCGGCGGGGGCCGGGTGACGAGCCCGGGGCCCTCGCGGTGGCGAGGGGGCGTGCCCGAGCGGTGGGCCTAGGGTCCGTCTTCAAAGGGGGCGTGGCGT
>NZ_MAXF01000036.1 GCF_001704635.1 Streptomyces sparsogenes
AGGGCGCCCCAAGACGGGCCCTAGCAGCGGGCCCAAGCGGCCGGGGGCCTGGGCAGGAGGGGACGAGCGGCCGGCTCGGGCAGCGGGGGCGAGCGGCCGCACGTCGGGCAGGCCACCGCCGGGCATGGCCCCGCGCCCGGCGGCCCCGCACCCGGCGGCCCAGCACCCGGCGGCCCCATGCCGGGCATGGCCCCGTGCCGGGCGGCCGCGCGCCACGCGGCCCCGCGCCCAGTGCGGCCGCACGCCCGGCGCGCTGCCGCGCGCGGGAAGGGCGCACGGTAGGGCGCAACGCGGCGCGTGGCGACGGCGCGCGCACCGGTCGATGCGGCGCGTGCGCCCGGATTCGCGCCCGGCCGCCGTATCGTGCCGGAGCGCGACCCCACCGGTCCCGCGTCCGGTCCCCGCCCACTCCCGCATTGAAGGCCGAGTCTCTACCCTCGGTGACAGCCACCCCATCCGTCGAATCACCAGTACAGCCACCGATTCGGGCCGAGTCGCTTCCCGGTCCCCCACCTGTTTCCAGCCGGAAGGCGCACGCCATGCACCGGGCACTGATCGTCGTCGACGTCCAGAACGACTTCTGCGAGGGCGGCAGCCTCGCGGTCGCGGGCGGCGCGGATGTCGCCGCCGCCATCACCGACCTCATCGGGGAGGCGACCCCGGGTTACCGCCATGTCGTCGCCACCCGTGATCACCACATCGACCCGGGGGACCACTTCTCGGACCACCCCGACTACGAACGCACCTGGCCGCCGCACTGCGTCGCGGGCACCGAGGGCAGCGGCTTCCACCCGAACTTCGCGCCCGCCGTCGCCTCCGGAGCGATCGACGCGGTCTTCGACAAGGGCGCGTACGCGGCGGCGTACAGCGGCTTCGAGGGGGCCGACGAGAACGGCATGCCGCTCGCGCGCTGGCTGCGGGAGCGCGGGGTGACCGAGGTGGACGTGGTGGGTATCGCGACCGACCACTGCGTGCGGGCCACGGCCCTGGACGCGCGCCGCGAGGGGTTCGCGACGCACGTCCTGCTCGATCTGACCGCCGGGGTCGCCGAGACCACCACGGAGCGGGCCCTGGAGGAGCTGCGCGCGGCGGGCGTGGAGCTGTCGGGCAAGCCGGTGGTCTGAGGGCCGCTCGTTTCGCTCGTTTGTGGTGAGTATGGGACAGCGCCGTGACATCGGCGTGTCGCTGTCCCATACTCACCACAAATCGGCCGGCCCGGGCCTACGCCGTCGCGGGCGGCCGCAGCAGGGCCGCGATGGGGTGCCACAGCTCCCCCACCCCGTAGGGCGCCGTGCGCCACACCAGCCCGTCCGGGTGGTGCAGCACCGCCGTCACCTCGTCCGGGGTCGGCGGCGCGCTGTTCCCCCGCAGGTAGACCGCCCGCAGTCCGAGGTTGCGCAGCCTGGTCAGGGCGCGCTGGCGGTTCACGGCGTGCACCAGCACCCGTACGCCGCCCTCGCCGAGCGGTCGCGGCAGGGTCAGTGCCACGACCACGCTGCCGCCCGGCAGCTTGGTGAATCCTCCATCGGCCATGGGTCCATGTCCCCCGTGAGACGTCGTGTCAACAAGAAAGGTCGTAGGGGCATCTAAACGCGAACGGCCGCCGCCCGCTAGAGGGCGACGGCCGCTACCGCTGTGACCTGCGACGATGGCAGATCCGTCGATCTTAGGAGGCGGACCGGGAGACCTGCACGGTCATCGTGGAGGTGCCCGGGAACTCCTTCAGGATGGAGATCCGGGTGTTGGTGTCAGCAACCCGCACCCCACCCGTCGGGTTGGATTCGTACCAGTACGTACCCTTGTGATCGTCGAAGACCGGCGTGCCCCGCTTCGCCGGGACCTTCGCGGCCACACCGTTCTTGTGGAGCGTGAAGCCGTCCGTCGGGTACCAGCTGAAGGGCGAGTCGTAGGTCTGGACGCGGTTGCGCATCAGCGTGCCGTCGGCCCAGGTGTGCGGGGTGGCGTGCGCGTCGACGGGCAGGATCTGGCCGTAGCCGGGGTGCTCGCCGACGTTGTTGTCCGGCTGCGAGGTGTCCCACAGCCAGATCAGCAGGCCGTTCTGGTACGGGAAGTGCTCGACCCAGTCGGGCCGGCTGCCCAGCCAGCCGAAGTTGTACGGGCCGGTCTTGAGGGTCTTGTCGTAGGACACGTACTGGCGGTTCTCGGCGATGTAGTACTGCGGGTAGTCCTTGCTGAAGGACGCCCCGATGCGCGAGAAGCCGGCCGTGGTCCAGCCGTTGTCGTCGCCCTCGGCGCCGTCGGTCAGCACCGGCGCGCCGTCCGCCGTGAGGGTGATCGCGTCGGCCGCGAAGCCCCTCCCGGCGACGCCGCCGTCCGTCTGGTAGCGGAAGCGGAGCTGGATCTTCTTGCCCGCGTAGGCGTCGAGCGGGAAGGACAGCTTCTTGTACGCGCCCGAGGCCCCGGTCAGCGCGGGCTTGTCGGCGGCGTCGCGCGGAATGGCCTTGCCGTCCGCCGTGCCGTCCACCGGCGTCCAGTTGGCGCCGCCGTCCGTGGACACCTCGGTGTAGAGGTAGTCGTAGTTCTCCTCGATGTCCCACCAGCCCTTGAGGTCCAGGCTCGCCTTGGACTTGCCGGTGAGGTCCACGGACCGGGTCAGGGTGTTCTTGAGGTCGTCGCCCATGCCGCTCCACCACTGCTTGGAGCCCTCGGCGGGCGTGACGACCTCGGTGGTCACGGCCTTGTCGGGCAGCTGGACCACCAGCGCCTGCGGGTTCTTGGTGTTGTACTCGGCCGGCCCGAGGGTGTACCGGGACCTGGTGCCGGCCTTCGCCGTGTCGTAGTCCAGCCAGCCGAGCTGCAGCTTGTCCCAGGCGCTCATGTCGCCCGGCAGGTCGCCGATGGCGTCCTCGCCGGTGCCCAGCCAGGAGCCGGCGGACATCAGCGACCAGAAAGCGACCGCCGACTCGCCCTTGCCGGTGGTGTCGTACTCGTCCGGCAGGCCCAGGTCATGGCCGTACTCATGGGCGAAGACGCCGAGTCCGCCGTTCTCCGGCTGCATGGTGTAGTCGCCGACCCAGATGCCGGTGTCGCCGATCTGCGCGCCGCCGGCCTTGTTCCCGGCCGGGCCGGTCTGCCCCGCGTTCGTACCGTACGCGTACCAGCGGTGGGCCCAGATCGCGTCCGTGCCCTGGGTGCCGCCGCCCGCCGACTCGTCCTCGCCGGCGTGGACGATCTGGAAGTGGTCGATGTAGCCGTCGGGCTCGTTGAAGTTGCCGTCGCCGTCGAAGTCGTAGCGGTCCCACTGGTCGTACTTCGCCAGGTCCGCCTTGATGTCGGCGTCGCTGCGGCCGGCCGCCTTCTGGTCCTTGGCCCACTGGTTCACGCCGTCGCGGATCAGGTCCCAGGCGTTGGCGCAGTTGGTGTCGCCGCAGTAGTTGGAGCCGTAACGGGCCTCGTTCCAGTCGACTTTGACCCAGTCGGAGACCTCGCCGTCCACCGAGTAGCGGCCCGAGGACTGCTTCTCGTAGTACTTCTTCAGCGACTCCTTCCCCTTTTCGGCGGAGAAGTAGAGGTCCTGGAAGTGCTGCCGGTTGTAGTCCTTCTGCCAGGCGGTGCTGTTGTCGTCGGCCCGGTCCGGCTGGGGGATGGTGTTGTGCGCCGGGCCCGGCTGGCCGCCGTACTTCTTGACCGGCGGCTTCGGGCCGTCCGGGCCGTCCGGGTCGTACATGGTGGTGTCATCCACCTTGTCGCCGAACTCGACCAGGATCGTGAAGATCTTGTCGGTCTTCTCCCGGGCCAGCTCGACGTACTTGTCCTTGCCGAGCTTCACCACCCGCGACGCGCCGCGCCGTTCGGCCTTCGCGTCGCCGGATATGACCTGGCGCAGCGCCTCCTCGCGCTGAGCCTCCTGCTGCTTGCTGTAGGGCCCGGCCAGGTCGTGCTCGACATCGGTCTTCGCGGGCGCCGGGTCGCGGCGTTCGACACGCGTAGACGAACCCTCGTCCGCCTGGGCCGCACTCGTCGAGAGCGCCGCCGCGCCGAGCGCGGCGACCACGGTGGCGATGGCGGCCGCTCTGGCGGCCCTCCGTTGACTGTTCACTCTTCTCCAGTCCTCCCCAGTGACACCAGTGCGGGACATTTGACCGGAGAGGCAGGAGAAAAGACAGCCCTTGACTTGGACAGAGGGGACAAGTAGGTTTCCGGGCCCACCTCTACCGGATACCGGACGCCAACGGGCCCGCCGATCTCACCAGTTGGAATCGAGCACGGCTGTGTGCGCCCCTGCGCCCCCCGTGCAACGGCGCCGTGGGTCAGGTCACGCTTACTCGCGTTTCCCCTCGGGCATTCAGCACCGTAGAGTCATTTTGCCGGTGCACATCCGTGCGACTCCTGCCCCCCGCATAGTCGATGTCTCGAGGACGGATCCCGCCATGCCGCGCCCGACTCCTGCTCAGTTCGCCTACGGTTCGGCCACCGTCGTCTTGTCGACCTTCGCCATGCTGCTGCTGTCCCAGACGCGCGCGGGCCTCGGGGTCGCAGTGATCGCCGTGGCGGGGCTGGTGCTCGGACTCCTCGTCGCCGTCACGGTCCCCATGCCCGGCACCCCCCGCGCCGACCGGGCGACGGCGGCCCGTACGAACCGCGCGTCCCGGACCCCCGCACACGCACATGCCGAGCCGCTGGAGCCGCGGGTCAGCGAGCACTCGCTGCGCGGCTGAGGTCTCGGTCCTCGTCCGGCTAGGCCGCCACCACGACGGTCTTGGCCACCTTGTCGTGCAGGCACTGGCGCAGCGGCTGGTCCCAGGTGCACCACAGGACGTTGACCAGCCAGAACACGGTGCCCACCACCAGCGGGACCAGCATCCCCGGCAGCACGTACACCACGGCCCGCACCCAGCCCTGACCGTGCGGCACATCTCCGTCCGACAGCATCGCCACCCGGATGCGCAGCGCCTTCTTGCCGAGCGTCTGGCCGCTGCGGGCCAGCATCACGCCCTCGTAGACGAAGTAGACCGCCATGGTGATCACCAGGGCGAGGATCACCTTGGCCACGTCCTGTTCGCCCGGGTGGTCATAGGCGTAGGCGAGCGCGCCGGTCGCGGTGAGCGCCACGGTCCAGATGACGCCGAGGATCAGGGTGTCGACCAGCCGGGCGGCGAAGCGCTGACCGGGGGTCGCGGGGGGCGGCATTCCTTCGGGGCGGGTGTCGTGCTGGTACGAGAGCTGGTCGGGGGTCATGCCCCGATTACACCAGCAGGCGGTGGACGGCGGACAGCGCGGGGGCGGTGGGGCGGGCGGGCGGGCGGTCGGTCGGGCGGGCGGTGGGCCGGGCGGCGGATCAGGACGGGACGGAGACCACGACCGTCTTGGCGACCTTGTCGTGCAGGCACTGGTGGAACGGCCGGTCCCAGGTGCACCACAACACATTGACCAGCCAGAAGATGAAGCCGCAGCACGGCACGATCTCCGGCAGGGCGTAGGTGCCGGCGCGCAGCCAGCCCGGCTGGCCGGCCGGGATCTCCCCGTTCTCCAGCATGGCGACGCGGATCCGCATGACCTTCTTGCCCACCGTCTGGCCGTACTTGGTCAGCATCAGCCCCTCGTAGACGAAGTACACCAGGGCGTAGACGATCGTCATGGCGGTCGCCTCGTTGTTGTTGTTCACCGGGTCGTAGTCCCCCACGAGCACCGCCATCACCAGGCCCACCGGGATGCCGATGATCAGCGCGTCGACGATCCGGGCGACGAGGCGGCGGCCGCGGTTCGCGAGCGGGGGCATGCCCGCGAGCGGGTCGGCCGCCCCGTGCTCGCCGCCGTATGTGCCGCCGTAGGGCGAGCCGTACGAGGGCGGCGGCTGCCGCCCGGCGAACCGGTCGCCCTCCGGCTGCTCGGGCCGCGGCTCCTCCGGCCGGGGCTCCTCCGGCCGGGGTTCCCCGGGGCGGGGCTCGCCGTCCCGGGGCTCGTGGGGCCGGGGATCATCGGGCCCCGGCGTCGGCTGGTCGGTGCTCATGGCCCGAGTCGACCCCGGAGCCGGGGCAGCCGCATCCGGCGCGCTCCGTTCGGGCGACCGGGATGCACCGTACGTGTCAGCGCCCCGTACGGTGCCCGCGACCCGGCGGGCCGGGCCCGGCCCGGCCCCTCAGCCGCGACCCGCCACGAAGGTACGCGCCGCCTTGTCGTGCCAGCACTGCCGCCACGGGCGGTCGAACAGGCACCACAGCACATTGAGGACGCCGACCGCCAGCAGCCCGAGCACCCCGTACACCAGCCAGCGGCGCAGCGCGGCGCCGAACGAGGGGGTGTCGTGCTCCTCGATGTCCAGGACCCGCAGCCCGCACAGCTTCTTGCCCAGCGTGCCGCCCCACTTGGCGGTCGGCAGCGCCTCGTAGATCACGCCGACGAGGAGCAGCAGGCCGAGCACCGCGCCGAGGTAGGCGCCCGTGGTGCCGTCGAGCCAGTAGACGGTGACGGTCTCGCCGGTGAGCTTGGCGCGCTCCACCTTCTCGTCGAAGTGGTCGCTCGCCTTGGTCCACAGCGGGTACGCCGCCGCGCCGACGACGCCGAGGAGCACGGCGGAGTCGATGAGCCGGGCCAGGAGGCGCCGGCCGAGGGCGGCCGGCCGGCCTTGGGTCTGGGCGGCCCGCAGGAACGGGTTGTCGACGGGGGGCTTCCACGGGATGACGCCTTCCGGCGGGCCGCCGGGGGCGGCGCCGGGTGCCGGGGTCGTGCCGGGCGCACCGGGCCCGGGCTGCTGGGCGAGCTGCCGCACCTGCTGCTGCCAGCCGGGCTGCGGCTGTTGCTGCTGGGGCTGCTGGGGTTGTGGCTGTTGCTGGGGTTGTTGCTGCTGGGGCTGCGGGTGCGGCTGTTGTGGTGGCAGGGGCTGCTGCTGGGGCCGGGCTCCGGGCGCACCGCCCTGCGCGGGGACGCCGCCGGGGGGCGCGGCGGGGCCGCCGGCCGGCCCGCCCTGCGGGGGAGGGCCACCGGGAAGCAGGACGCCGCCCTGCGGGGGCAGCCCACCCGCGCCCTGCGCGGGAGCGGCCCCGCCGGGCCGGCCGGGAGCCGCCGCGCCGCCGCCCTGCTTGGCCGCGCCGCGCCCGAGGGCCCGGATCGTCAGCGTGCCGTCGTCGCGGGTGGGTGCGCCGCCGCTCGGCGCGCCCGCCGCGGGACCCGCCGCCTGGCCGCCGCCCGCCCCGGGGGCGGCCCGGCCGGGCCGGACCGCGCGGATGGAGATCGTGCCGTCGCCGCCGGTCGTACGCCCGCCGCCGGGCGCGGCCGCACCGCCGCCCGCGCCGGGGGCCGGCTGCCCCGAGGGCAGTTCGGCGGCGCGCCGCGCGGGCGGCAGCGCCTGGGCGGACGCGGGCGCGTCGGCGCCGACGGGGCCGCCGGAGCCGGGGCCGGTCACGGCCTGGCGCGGATCGGGCACCCCCGGCCCGGCGGGTCCGCCGGAAGCGGGGCCGCCGGCGCCCGCCGGGTCCGCGCCCCAGGAGACGCGACGGTCCTGGTCGCCGCCGAACCCGGACTGCCGGGACGCGTCGGCCTGCCAGGCCGAGGCGGGCTCCGGCCGGGAGCCGTGCAGCCGCTGCGGGTCGTTCCAGTCCATGGCGGCCGGGACCGCGCCGCCCGCCCCCGGGCTCGGGGCCGAGTTCGGGTTCGCGGCCGGCGGCACCGGCTCGGGCCCCCGCCCGCCCCGCGCGTCCCCCCGTACGTCCATCTCGCCGCGCGGCCGCAGCTCCGGCAGCGCCCGCCCGCCGTCCCCCTGCTCTCCGCTCCGCCCCGCGGCCGGGGGCTCCTCGTCCAGGAACATGGGACCGGTCTCGTCCGGCACCGGGGCCGTGACCTGAGTGTGGGTCACTCCGGGCGGCGGCGCGGGCATGGCCTCGCCGTCACTCGGCGCGGGCTGGCTGGTGCCGGGCACCCAGGCGGCGCCGTTCCAGTAACGGATGTAGCCAGGGATGGACGGATCAGGATAAAAGCCAGGAATGGAGCTGCCGTCCGCGGATCCTGAGGTAGGGGCGCTCATGATCTCCGATGTCCCGTATCTGCTCGGCCGTGCTGTGCTGCGCCGCGCCTGTGCGGTGCGTCGCGGTGGGGGGCGACAAGCAGTCTGCCGTACGAGGGCCGCAGTGCAACACGGAGCGCGCTGTCAAGGTCTATCAGACCGGCCCGCGGCCCGTACCCGCCCTCGGCACTCACCACTCTCCCGTGCGAGCGCGCCGCCGCCGTACGAGCGGATCCCCCGCGCCGTACGAGCGGGTCACCGATACGCGTCGGTGGGCGGCGGGGTGATGGTGTGGGTGGTCAGCTGGGGGTCCTCGCCGGCGGCGTCGGCTATGTCCACGCAGCGGGCGAAGCGTGTGCCGCGGTCCCGCATGTGGGTGATCAGGGCCCTGAGCGCTTCGGCCCGGCCCGGGCGTCCGGTGAGGGAGGGGTGGAGGGTGAGCATGAACAGGGCCTGGTGGCGGGCGTGGGCGTCGGCTTCGTCGCGCCACATGGTCAGGACGGTGTGCGGTGCCTGGATGATCGAACCGACGTGGGGGTCGGGCAGGAACGCGTACTGCTCCCAGTCGTCGAGCGACCAGTGCGGGGGCAGCTCGAGGAACTGGCCGCGGGGGGTGGTGACGCGGTAGGGGCGGTCGTGGCCCATGAGCGAGGAGTCGTACAGGCCATGTTCCGCGACCAGTTCGCAGGTCGCCGCGTTGGCCTGCCAGTTCGCCGCCCGGTATCCGGCGATGGGGACCTTTTGCCGGGCGAAGACCTCCAGGGTCCGGGTGAAGTCCGCGCGCTGTTCGGCGTCGGTCATGTCGGTCGGCGAGCGGTGGGCGTAGGTGTGGTGGGCGACTTCGTGGCCGTGTTCGAGGATGGTGGGGGCCAGTCGGGGGTGGTGTTCGGCGACCCAGCCGGGGATGAAGAACGTCGCGGACACCTCTTCCTCGCGCAGCAGCGCGAGCAGCCTCGGGACGCCGACGTCCAGACCGTACTGCTCGTGGGACATGGTGCTGGTGTGGGTGGCGTAGTGCCGGCCGCGGGCCAGGACGGGGGTGTGGGCGTCCACGTCGATGGTCAGGGCGGCGACGGTGCCGCCGCCGTGCCAGGCGGAGGTGGTGGGCATGGGCTGGGCTCCTTGCGGGCGGAGCCGCCCTGCGCGGTGGCGGGGGGCCGGCGCGCAGGGCGGGGCGGTGCTGGGTGGGGTCAGGGCCGGGGGGCGGGCTGCCGCTGCTGCCAGGCGGCGACGTTGGCGAGGGTGACGGTCGGGTCGAGCATGGCCGGGTCGAAGGGGTGGATGGGCCGGCCCTCGGCCAGTCTGCGAGGGTAGTCGGGGTTGGCGAGCGCGGCGCGGCCGAGGGAGAGCACGTCGGCGTGGCCGTCGTCGAGGACATGGGCGGCCAGGCCCGGGTCCGCCAGGCCGCCGTTGGCGATGACGGGCAGGCCGGTGACGCGGCGGGCCAGGGCAGTGAGGGTTTCGCCGGTTTCCAGGGTGGAGCCCTGCGCCCAGCCCGCGCCTTCGCCCGCGAGGTGGATGTAGGTGGCGCCGGCGTCGGCGACCGCGGTGAAGACGGTGACGGCGTCGGGGGCGCCGGCCCACCGGTGGTGGTGGTCGTTGACCTTGCCTTCGGACAGGCGTACGCCGACCCAGAACGCGGGGTCGTCGTTCTCCTTGCGGATCTCGCGGATGATCCGGGCGGTCAGCCGGATCCGGTTGGCGGTGGTGCCGCCATAGTCGTCGGTGCGGGTGTTGGTGTAGTCGGTGAGGAACTGGTCGAGGAGGTAGCCGTTGGCGGCGTGGACCTCGACGCCGGTGAATCCCGCGCGGCGGGCGCGGCCCGCGGCCGCGACGAAGCCTTCCACGACGGTGTCGATGTCGTCGCCGGTCATGGCGTGCGGCACCGGCCAGGGCCCCGAGCCGCCGTAGGCGGGCATCATCCGTCCTCGTGGCCGGACGGCCGAGGGGCCGGCGGTGCGCGCGCTGTACGGGTTGCCCTGGGAGAGGGCCCCGGCGTGCATGAGCTGCATCACGGGGTGGGCGCCGGCGTCGCGCACGGCGTGGGCGATGGACTGCCAGGCGTTCTCGTGGGCGGGGGTGATGACGCCGGGCTGGTCGAGGTAGCCCTGGCTGTAGTGCGGGTCGGTGTAGACGCCTTCGGTGATGACCAGTCCGAAGCCGCCGCGGGCGTAGGCGGCGTAGTAGTCGGCCATGTCGGGGGTGGGGGTGCCGTCCCCGGAAGCGGATATGCGCGTCATGGGCGCGACGGCGAGACGGTTGGGCAGGGTGGCGTCGGCCAGGCGGACCGGTTGCAGGGCCGGGTGGTCGCTCATGCGGGAACTCCGTTTGGTACTGGGGTGGTTCGGTGATGTCGGGAGGTGGCGTCAGGCGCCGGCGGGGCCGTCGGAGAAGACGGTGACCGACAGGGGGGTGGGGTCCCCGTCGTTGACCACCGGTGCGAGGTCCTGCGGGCAGGCGGAGAGCACGGCCAGGCAGTCGACGACGGCGGTGAAGGTGATGGAATCCCCCGGCCTGGTGGACGCGGGGCGCCGGACCAGTTGGTCCGCGTCCACCCGGACGTCCATGAAGACGTTGACGGGTTGGGGGATGCTGTCGGTGTGGATCCCGTGGGCGGCCAGCGCGTCGACGAGGTTCTGCGCGCAGGAGGCGTGCCGGGGCACCCCCAGCGCCCGGTAGCGTTCCGCGTCGCAGGCGGCGATGAGCATGTCGTGCCGGCCCGGCGAGGTGTCCTCGGCGAGGGTCAGGACGGGACGGCGCAGATTGGTGACGAACTGCTGGCCGACGGCGGGGAAGAGGCGGGAGGTCGCGGCCCGGGTGTGGGAGGCGCTCAGGTACTCGCCGGGGTCGTCGGTGCGGTAGACGAACAGGTCTCCGACCTGCCCGCCTTCCTGGTCGGTGATCCGCAGGTGCTGGCCGGCGGCGAGGGGGAACGCCTTCACGCCGCGCGCCGGAACGGTCACGGCGCTGGTGGTGGTGGCTGTCATATCGGGTACTCCATCAGGCGGTCCCGGCCGCCATCCAGGGAAGAACGACCACAGTTCCGGGGCAGTCGATGTGTGATCACACACCAGTGGGGACTTCCGGTGCGGCCGGTGTGCCGCCGCTGCGGGCCTTGCGGCGCTCCTGGCGCGCCAGGAGGTAGTGCAGACCGCCGGCGACCAGCCCGCCGGACAGCCAGGAGAAGTCGGTGTCGCCCAGCGCACGCGCCAGGGGGCCCTGCATGGCGGGGACCAGTCCGTACTGCCAGCACCAGCCCGCCACGATGCCCGCACCCAGCGCGGCCAGTGCCCGCGGGCGCCACGCCGGCCCGTCCTGCGCGTACAGGGACGCCACATCCACCCGGCCGCGGCGCAGGACGTAGTACTCCACGAGCATGACGCCGGCCCATGGGCTGATCCACACCAGGATGGACGCCATCCAGTGGTCGAACGACTCCGCGAAACTGGGGGACCGCATGAAGAGCAGCAGCGCGCCGGTGGCCACGGCCCCGGCCAGCAGCGTCACCTTCCAGCGCGCCACCCGCACCCCGACCGTCAGCGCCGCCAGGGAGCAGGAGTAGAGGTTCAGGATGTTGGTGGCGACGGGGCCGTGCATGATCAGGAGCAGCACCGGCAGGGCCATGGTGCCGAACGAGGCGATCACCAGTTGGGACGGGTCGCCGCCCTTGCCCGCGCCGGCCAGGCAGGCACCCAGCGCCGCCAGCCAGACGGTGGGCACGTACATGCCCAGTGCGGTGGCCCAGAACACCCGCCGGGCCGGCACCTGCGGAGCGACGAACCGCGAGTAGTCGGCCGAGTAGGGCACCCAGCTCACGCCCCAGCCCACGCCGATCGCGGTCAGCAGTTGGGTGATCGCGGTGAACTTCTCCCGGCCCCCTTCGGCGGTGCCACCGCTCCAGCGCAGGTCCACCTGCGTCAGCGACAGCACCGTCATCACGGCCATCACCAGCACGGTGGCGGGCACGGTGTACTTCTCGAAGGAGCGGATGGCGTAGAAGCCGACGACGGCCAGCCCCAGTTGCAGGGCCATGACCACCGCGGCCACCAGGTACTTGAGCCCGGCACCGCCGTGGATGCCCAGTTCGCCGAGCATGGCGACGGCAAGGTCCAGGATGACCCAGGTGTTGACCCCCACCCAGCCCATCGTCAACACCCCTTGGATCACCCCGGGGATGATCGCGCCACGCTGCCCGAACGCGGCCCGGCCCAGCACCATCTGGTTCACGCCGGTGCGGTGCCCCATGAGGTTGAACGCTCCGAACACCGCGCACCCGATCGCGTTTCCGGCGGCGATGACCACCAGCGTTTCCCACAGGCTCAGTCCCAGCGTGATCCCCAGCGCGCCCAGGACCCAGTTGATCGGCGCCACGTTGGCGCCCACCCAGATCCACCACTGGTCCATGGCCGAGGAGTCCCGGCCGTGCTCGGGTACGGGCTCCACCCCGTGCACATCGAAACTCGGCGGTTCCACGGCTGTGGGGTGCGAGGGGCTTGGTGGCGTCATGGCGACCTCCGGGGCTTGGCTCAGGAATGTGGCCAGGCCCACGTCATCACCGGACGGGGCGCTACCCCTAGTGGTCGGATTACTCCTTCTTGGCCGTGAGAAGTGGTGGAATATCCACCGTGCTCACCATCAGTGCCCTCGTCGCCCTCCCCCATCTCGGGCTCTCCGTCATCGTCCCCGGCCCGCCCGGCGCGCTCGACGCCGAGATCGCCTGGCTTCACAACACCGAACTGCCCGACCCCTCCGGCTACATCGGCCGCACCGAGCTGGTCCTGACCAACGGGCTGTGGCTGTCCTCGACCCCGGCCGGCGAGTTCGTCGCCCACTGCCGTGCCGCCGGCGCCGCCGGCATCGTCTTCGGCCTGCGCGACGCCACCCCCGCCACCCCGGCCGGCCTCGTCGAGGCATGCCGCACCGCCGGTCTCCCCCTCCTCCAGTTGCCGACCAAGGTGCCGTTCACCGCCGTCACCCAGGCCGCCGCCGATGTCCACGCCACCGAGAAACAGACCCCTCTGGCCGCCTCGCTGCGCCGGGGCACCGCCTTCACCAACGCCATCTCCGCCGGCGCGGGAGCCGACGGCGTCCTGGGCGTCCTGCGCCGGGAACACAACCTGCCCCTGGCCGTGGTCGACCGCACCGGCGCCGTCCTCGCCCACAGCGGGGGCGCCGCGCTGAGCGCCGAGGACGCGCACACCGCCGCCGTCTCCCTCGCCCGCACCCCGCCGCCCCTGGAACTCGCCCTCACCGAGGACACCACCGCGACGCTCCTGCCCGTCGGCACCACGGGCCGCCCCGACGCCGCCCTGCTGTGCCTGCGCGCCGCCGCCGACCTCACCGAGGCCCAGCAGCAGGCCCTGGGGCAGGCGGCCCACTACCTCGCCCTGGAAATCGCCCGCCGCCAGGCCATCCGGGCCGGCGAGGAGCGCTTCGCCGGCGAACTGATCGACATGATCGTCTCCGGGGTCGGATCAGTCGGCGACATCGCCCGCCGCCTGGGGGCGTTCGGGGTCGACCCCGACCAGCCCCTCGCCACCCTGGCCTTCGCCACCCGCGGCGACACCCCCATGAGCGACCTCGCCGCCGCGATCCGCACCGCGCTCACCGACCGCGGCATTCCCGCCATGGTGGCCACCGGCCACGCCGATGTCGTCGCGGTATGCGCCTGGCGCCGGCCCGGCACCGACCTGACGGACTGGTGCCGCCGTCTCGCCGAACACCTCGCCGAACACCTCCCGGACCACCGCACCGTCATCGGCATCGGCAGCCCCGTCACCGGCGCCACCCACCTGCGCACCGCCCTGCTGGAAGCCCGCCGCGCCGGCTCCGTCCTCGCCCAGACCAGCCGCCATCTCACCGTCGCCCGCCTGACCGACCTCCCCACCTACCACACCCTCCTCAGCCGGGCCGATCCCCAGCTGCTGCACCAGCTCACCACCGCCATCCTCGGCCCACTCCGCGACTACGACGCCGCACACGACGGCCGGCTCGAAGCTACCCTGCGCAGCTTCCTGGACCACCAGGCCAGCCCCACGGCCACCGCCCAGGCCATGCACCTGCACGTCAATTCCCTCTACAAGCGCCTCACCCGCATCAGCGCCCTGACCGGCCGCGACACCACCACACTCACCGGGCGCCTCGACCTCCTCCTCGCCCTCGAAGCGGACGCCCTCACCAGCCCCTGACGCCACGGTCGCGCACCGCGCCCGGCCGGGCCCCCGGGCCGTCAGCCTCTCCTTGATCGGCCTCCCTGGGTCGGCTTCTCCTAGGTCCAGCAGACCTACGCTGAGGCCGCCGCGAGCCTTTTCGGCCACGAATACTGGAAGCCATGGACCGCAACACCGAGCTCAGCGAGTTCCTGCGGACCCGCAGGGCCCGGCTGCGCCCCGAGGACGCGGGTGTGCAGGCGACCAGCCCCGGCCCCCGGCGAGTGCCGGGGCTGCGCCGGGAGGAGCTGGCGCACCTGGCCGGGGTGAGCACGGACTACTACACCCGGCTGGAACAGGGCCGTCACCTCAATGTCTCGGAGGCGGTGCTCGACGCGGTCGCCCGGGCCCTGCGCCTGAACGACACCGAGCGCGCGTACCTCTTCGAGCTGGCCAAGCCCCGGCCCCGCCGCGCGCTGCGCCGCCGGCCGCTCCGCCCCCAGCGGGTGCGGCCCGGTGTGCACCGCATGCTCCAGATGCTGGAGGGGGTCTCGCCCGCCTTCGTGCTCGGGCGCGGCGGCGATGTGCTGGCCGCCAACCGGCTGGCCCGCGCGCTGATCACCGACTTCGACGCGCTGCCGTACCGCGAGCGGAACATGAACCGCTTCATGTTCCTCGACCCGGCGGCCCGCGAGCTCTACGGCGAGTGGGACACCTACGCGGCGGAGATGGTGGCCTCCCTCCGGCTCCAGGCGGGCCGGCACGCCGACGACCCGGGCATCACCGAGCTGGTCGGCGAGCTGACGATCAAGAGCCCGGAGTTCCGTACGTGGTGGGCCGACCACAACGTGCGGGAGAGGTCGCACGGCGTGAAGATCTACCGCCACCCGGTGGTCGGGGAGATGACGCTGTCCTACGAGACCGTGACCTTCCCCGGCGATGACGACCAGTCGATGTGCGTGTACACGGTCGAGCCCGGATCGCCCTCGGAGGCGGCTCTGCAACTGCTCGCCAACTGGACCGCGGCCCCGCCCGACCGTCCCTCCTCCCCCTCTGCCCCCTTTTCCTCCCCCCCTTCCCCTTCCCCTTCCACGTCCCGACACCCTCTTCAGGGAGATCACTGACATGACCACCAGCGTCACCGCCTACGCCGCGCCCGCCCCCAAGGCCCCGCTGGAGCGCACCACCATCGAGCGCCGCGCCGTCGGGGAGCACGACATCCTGATAGAGATCGCCTACGCGGGCATCTGCCACTCCGACATCCACCAGGCCCGCGAGGAGTGGGGCACCGCCCAGTTCCCGATGGTGCCCGGCCATGAGATCGCGGGCATCGTCACCGAGGTCGGCCCGGGCGTCACCAAGTACGCCGTGGGCGACCGGGTCGGGGTCGGCTGCTTCGTCGACTCCTGCCGCGAGTGCGAGAACTGCCTGGCGGGCGAGGAGCAGTACTGCCTCAAGGGCGAGGTGGCGACGTACAACGGCAAGCAGTACGACGGCGAGCCCACGTACGGCGGCTACAGCACCCACATCGTCGTCGACGAGAACTACGCGCTGCGCATCCCCGACGGCCTCTCGCTCGACGTCGCCGCCCCGCTGCTGTGCGCGGGCATCACCCTCTACTCCCCCCTGGCCCACTGGAACGCCGGCCCCGGCAAGAAGGTCGCCATCGTGGGCCTCGGCGGCCTCGGCCACATGGGCGTGAAGATCGCCCACGCCATGGGCGCGGAGGTCACCGTCCTCAGCCAGTCGCTCCGCAAGAAGGACGACGGCCTGCGGCTGGGCGCCGACCACTTCCACGCGACCAGCGACGAGTCCACCTTCACGGAGCTGGCCGGGTCCTTCGACCTCATCGTCAACACGGTCTCGGCGAACATCCCCCTGGACTCGTATCTCTCGCTGCTGAAGCGGGACGGCACGATGGTGCACGTGGGCGGTCCGGAGTTCCCCAGCTCCTTCCACCAGTTCTCGCTGATCATGGGCCGTAAGTCGATGGCGGGCTCGAAGATCGGCGGAATCCGGCAGACCCAGGAGATGCTGGACTTCTGTGCGGCGCACGGCTTCGGCGCGGAGATCGAGGTGATCACGGCTGACCAGATCAACGAGGCTTACGACCGGGTCGTGAGCAGCGATGTGCGGTACCGGTTTGTGATCGACATCGCGTCCCTGAAGAGCTAGGGCCGTCGCTCGACTTAAGTCGCAGGGACGCAGACCATCGGCTGACGACAGGGCGAGCCGTCGTTCCCGAGACTGGTGAGGGGTCGCAGACAGCGACCCCGGACACCAGGGGGACGACAGTGACGACAGCGCGGAGCAAGCGGAGCCAGGGGATCAGCCGAGGGCGTTTTCTGGCGGGCGCGGGGGCCGTGGGGGCCGCGGCGGCCTCGGGAGCGCTGCTGACACCGGGCGGCCGGGCGGAGGCAGCGGACCGGCCCGGCCGGCCTGACCAGCCCAACCGGCCTGATCGGTCCGCTCGGTCTGATCGGCCCGGTCTGACGTACCGGGGGGTGTCGTACGAGGTCATCGACGGCGAGACGCCGGCGACGAGCTGGAGCATGGCTCGGATGCGCGGGGACATCCGAGCCATCCAGCAGGATCTGCACGCCGGCTCGGTCTCGGTCTTCGGCACGGGCGTCGAGCGGCTCGCGGCCACCGCCTCGGAGGCGGCGGAGCGCGGGCTGCACATCTGGCTCCAGCCGCGCCTGGCCGATGTGCCCCACCGGGACATCCTGGATCACCTGGCCGAGACCGGCCGGCACGCCGAGCGCCTGCGGCGCCAGGGCGCCCGGGTCCTTCTCAGCGTGGGCGCGGAGTTCGTGCTGTTCGTCCCGGGCATCGTGCCGGGGGACAACGCTCTGGAGCGCGTCCAGAACATGCTCAGCGGAAACTTCGACCCCGAGAAGATGGTGCGCCGGCTGCGCGAGTTCACCGCCCGGGCAGCGAAGGTCGGCAGGTCCGTCTTCAAGGGGCGGATGACGTATGGCGCCGCGCAGGACGAAGAGGTCGACTGGGACCTGTTCGACCTGGTCAGCGTCAATTACTACGCGTACTTCCCGCGCAAAGCCGACTACGTCCGCGAGCTCACCCCGTTCCTGCGCTGGGGCAAGCCCGTCGTCATCTCCGAGTTCGGCTGCTGCACCTTCAAGGGCGCCCCCGAGCAGGGCGGCATGGGGTGGAGCGTGGTGGACTACGACAAGGAGCCGCCGGAGATCATTGGCGACCTGGTCCGCAGCGAGCGGACCCAGGCGGCCTATCTGACCGATCTGCTCGACGTCTTCGAGTCGATGAGCCTGTACGCGGCGCTGGTGTACCAGTTCGTCACCCCCGACGCCCCGCACCGGGCCGACCCCCGCTACGACCTCGACCTGGCGAGCTACGGCCTGGTCAAGCCCCTCTGGAAGACGTTCGAGGACCCGACCCCCGACTGGCACTGGGAGCCGAAGGAGGCCTTCCACGCCCTGGCCGGGCACTACGCCCGAGCGGGGTCGCCCCGGCTCAGCCCGCGGAGTGCGTCAGAAGCGTCCGTACCCCACCGCCCGTGAGCGTCACCGCCTCCGGCGCGCCCGCGTCGATGGCCAGGGACAGCTCATCGGAGGGCCAGCCCTCGGCGAGGGCGCCCAGCGGGACCCGGTGGTAGCGGTGGATCTGCGGCAGGGCCTGGTGCATACGGTCCGGGGTGGTGAAGACGGGCACCAGCTGGGCGCCGTCCTCCTGCTCGAAGACGGGGAGGGTCACGGCTTGGGGATCCGTGTCCTCCGTCGCTTCCGGCGCGGGAAGCAGCACCTCGCTGTTGGCGAGGGTGTCCAGCGCCGAGGCGTCCGCGCGGGCGGCGGCGAGCTCGCCGAGGGCGTGCTGGGTGGCGGAGACGGTGTTGTCGTCGGGGAGGTCAGTCATGATTCCGTCCAGCGATCGGTTGGGTATGTGGGCTGGCATATGGCCGAGGGCCGAAGCCGTAAAGCCGGTCGAGTACCCGACCGCATGCCGTTGACACACCCCGCCGGCCCGCGACCCCCGCCCGGCCCCGAAAACGTGCTCGTCAGGCCAGGTCGCGGAAGAAGGCGCGGATGTCCGTCACCAGCAGCTCCGGCTGCTCCATGGCCGCGAAGTGCCCGCCCCGGTCGTGCTCCGTCCACCGCACGATGTTGTTGGTCCGCTCCGCGATGTGCCGCAGGGGGATGAAGTTGTCCCGGGGGAAGTCGGCGAAGGCCGTCGGCACGGTGGACGGCTCGGGGCCCGTGGCGGGGGCGTGGGCCCGTTCGTAGTAGATGCGGCCGGAGGAACCGGCGGTGCCGGTGAGCCAGTAGAGCATGACGTTGGTGAGGAGCTGGTCGCGGTCCACGGCGTCCTCGGGGCGGTCGCGGGAGTCGGTCCACTCCTTGAATTTCTCGGCGATCCAGGCGAGCTGGCCGACGGGTGAGTCGGTGAGCGCGTAGGCCAGGGTCTGGGGGCGGGTGGTCTGGATGTCGGCGTAGCCCTGGCGGTCGCGGAGCCATTCCCGGTGCCGCTCCCAGGAGGCGAGGGTGCGGTCGCGTTCGGCCGGGGTCAGGGTGGCCAGGTGGGCGGGGTCGGGCTCCTCGGCGGCCTGCGCGCCGGGGATCAGGTTGAGGTGGACGCCGATGAGCCGGTCGGGGTGGAGGCGGCCGAGCTCCCGGGAGATCGCGGCGCCCCAGTCGCCGCCCTGCGCCCCGTAGCGCTGGTAGCCGAGGCGCTCCATCAGCTCGGCGAACGCGGCGGCGACCCGGTGGTACTCCCAGCCGGTCTCCCGCGTCGGTCCGGAGAGAGTGAACCCCGGGATGCTCGGCAGGACGAGGTGGAACGCCTGGGAGGGGTCGCCGCCGTGGGCTCGTGGGTCGGTGAGGGGGCCGGCGACCTGGGTGAATTCCACGATGGAGCCCGGCCAGCCATGCGTCATGATCAGCGGGGTGGCGTCGGGTTCGGGGGAGCGGATGTGGGCGAAGTGGATGTTCGCCCCGTCGATCGTGGTGGTGAACTGCGGCCACTCGTTCAGCCGCGCTTCGGCGGCGCGCCAGTCGTAGGTGTGGCGCCAGTACCGCACCAGCTCCCGCAGATAGTCGCGTGGGACGCCGTACGACCAGCCCACCCCGGGCAGTTCATCGGGCCATCGCGTGCGATCCAGCCGGGCGTGGAGATCGTCCAGCTCGGCTTCGGGGATGTCGAGGCGGAAGGGGCGAATGGTCTCGGCCAGGTCGGTCATACCGCCGCATGCTAGGTTCGCCGACTTTATACAGCGAGCAAAATACGGCCGCCGACTCGCCCGGCTGTGGCAGTGACCTCGTCTTATGTGAATACTTTCGCCCAGTACCAGAGGCTTGGCGAAGAGGGCGGGGGCGTCATGGCGTTGCGGGGGCAGATGGCCGGATGGTGGCGTACACCGCCCTTCGGAGTGACCCTCTGATGGGGTGGGATCTGACGCCCGACTGGCTCGACGACGCGGTCGAGTCGGGCACGGAGGCCGTCGGGGACGGTGTCGAGTGGCTGGGGAACAAGACCGCGGAGGGCCTGGACAAGGTCGGCTGGGAGAGCGGGGCCGACTGGGTCCGCGACAAGTCCCGCTCCGCGGCCAACGCCCTGGGCGCCGACGTGGCCGAGATGCGGCTGGACGAGACCGAGGACTCGAGGAAACTGGTCTTCGGCAGCGCGGGCAAGCTGCGGTCCACGGCCACCCACCTGCGCGACTTCCAGAAGGCGTTCGACCAGGTCGGCAAGGGGCTGAAGGGACTGGACGCCTCCCATCTGAAGGGTCAGAGCGCGGACACCTTCCGCGAGAAGGTGTCCGTCGAACCGCAGAAGTGGTTCAAGGCGGCCGACGCCTGCGAGAAGGCCGCGGCGGCCCTGGAGGGCTTCGCCGGCACCGTGGAGTGGGCACAGGGCCAGGCGGCAGAGGCCGTCGAGGCGTACAAGGCGGCGAAGAAAGCGTCGGAGGAGGCGCGGTCCGCGCACAACGCGAAGGTGGAGGCATACAACACGGCGGCCGACACCTACAACGCCGCCGTCAAGGACGGCAAGGACCCGGGGCCCGAGCCGAAGAAGCCGGGGGCCTTCCACGACCCGGGCCCGGCGAAGGCCAAGGCCGCGCAGGAGATCCTGGACGAGGCGCGGCGGCAGCGGAACAAGGCGGAGGAGACGGCGCGCAGGGCGGTGGAGCAGGCGCGGGACGCGGCCCCGCCCAAGCCCTCCTACAGCGAGCAGGTCAAGGACGGGCTGGACGGCCTGTCACTGGATCTGGACCACTTCGCCGGCGGGGTGGTCAAGGGGACGGCTGGGCTGGTCAACTTCGCGCGTCAGCTCAACCCCCTGGACCCGTACAACCTGACCCATCCAGCCGAGTATGTGACGAATCTGAACAGTACGGCGGCGGGTCTGGTCACGCTGGCCAACGACCCGATGGGCGCGGGCAAGAACATGCTCGACGCCTTCGCCAAGGACCCCGGCGAGGGGCTGGGCCGACTGGTGCCCGAACTGATCGGCACCAAGGGACTCGGCGTGGCCCGGGAGGGCCTGACGGCCGCCTCGTACGCCCGGCGCGGGACGGAGGCCGCGCGGGCGACCCGGGCCGGAGAGGACGCGGCGCGGGCGGCGCTGCGCAAGGAGGGGCGGCACCCGTTCGCGCGGGAGGACGCCCGGAAGACCTGCAAGGGCACCGATCCGGTGGATCTGGCGACGGGCAAGATGTTCCTGCCGCAGACGGACGTGGCCCTGCCCGGTGATCTGCCGCTGGTGTTCCGCCGCCGGGTGGAGTCCGGCTATACGGCAGGGGGCTGGTTCGGCCCGTCGTGGTCGAGCACGGCCGACCAGCGGCTGGAGATCGACGCCGAGGGCGTGGTGTTCATCAGCGAGGACGGGCTGCTGCTGCCCTATCCGCACCCGGCCCCCGGCCTGCCCACCCTCCCCGAAGCGGGCCCCAGGTGGCCGCTGGAACGGGACCCCGACGGCGACTACACCCTCACCGACCCCGCCACCGGACACACCCGCCACTTCACCGGACCACGGGGCGGAGGCGACGGGGTCGCGCGGCCGGCGCGGATATCCGACCGCTCGGGCCACGTCATCGCCTTCGAGTACGACGCCGACGGAGCGCCCGCCGCCCTCGTCCACTCCGGCGGCTACCACCTGAAGCTGACCACCCAGGACGACCGGATTACCGCCCTGCACCTGGCCGGCGGCGCGCCCGACGGCTCCGACCAGGAGATCGTCCGCTACGGCTACACCGACGGCAACCTCACCGAGGTCGTCAACTCCTCCGGTCTGCCGCTGCGGTTCGAGTACGACGACGAGCGCCGGGTCATCTCCTGGACCGACACCAACCAGCGCCGCTACGACTACGTCTACGACAACCGCGACCGCTGCATCGCCGAGGGCGGCGAGGCGGGCCACGTCTCGGTGCGGCTGGACTACGACCGCGTCGACCAGGCCACCGGCCACCGGATCACGACCGTCACCACCCCCGACGGCCACACCACGCGCTACCTGGTCAACGGCCTCTGCCAGGTCGTCGCCGAGACCGACCCGCTGGGCCACACCACCCGTACCGCCTACGACCGCCACCACCGGCCGCTGACCCGCACCGATGCCCTCGGCCACACCACCACCCACACCTACGACGAGGCCGGGCGCCTCGTCGCCGTCACCCGCCCGGACGGCCGCCGGGCCACCGCCACGTACGACGCGTTCGGCCTGCCCCTCACCCTGACCGGCGCGGACGGCGCCACCTGGCGGCAGACCTACGACGAGGCGGGCCGCCGCACCGCCCTGACCGACCCGGCGGGTCACACCACCCACTACACCTATGACGCCCGGGGCCACCTGGCCGCCGTCACCGACGCGCTGGGCGCCACCACCCATGTGCGCTGTGACGCGGCGGGCCTGCCCGTCGAGATCACCGACCCGCTGGGCGCCACCACCCGCTACGAGCGCGACGCGTTCGGCCGCCCCGTCGCCCTCACCGATCCGCTCGGCCGCACCACCCGGCTGGAGTGGACGGTCGAGGGCAAGCTCGCCACCCGTACCCACCCGGACGGCAGCCGGGAGTCGTGGACGTACGACGGCGAGGGCAACTGCACCAGCCACACCGACCCGGGCGGCGCCACCACCCGTTGCGAGTACACCCACTTCGACCTGCCGGTGGCCCGCACGGGCCCGGACGGGGTGCGCTACGAGTTCAGCCACGACAGCGCGCTGCGGCTGACCCAGGTCACCAACCCGCAGGGGCTGACCTGGTCCTATGAATACGATCCGGCGGGCCGCCTGGTGGCCGAGACCGACTTCGACGGCCGCACCCACACGTACGCCCACGACGCGGCCGGATGGCTCACCGCCCGCACCAACCCGCTCGGCCAGACGATCCACTACGAGCGCGACGCGCTGGGCCGCACGGTCCGCAAGACCGCCGACGGCCGGACCACCACCTTCACCTACGACCCCGCCGGACACCTGGCCACCGCCACCGGACCCGACGTCGAGGTGGCCTACCACCGCGACCGCATGGGCCGCGTCAAGTCCGAAGTGGTGGGCGACCGGGTCCTCACCCACGCGTACGACGCGCTGGGCCGCCGGGTGCGCCGCACCACCCCCACGGGCGCCACCACCACCTACGCCTACGACCCGGCGGGCAACCGCACCACCCTCACCGCCTCCGGCCACACCCTCGCCTTCGACCACGACGCCACAGGCCGCGAAACCACCCGCCACATCGACGACACCCTCACCCTCGCCACCGCCTGGGACCCCCTCGGCCGGCTCACCGCCCAGACCCTCACCGGCCACACCCTCACCGGCCAGGCGGCCGCCGCCCCCCTCCACCACCGCACGTACACCTACCGTCCCGACGGCCACCTCACCGGCATCGACGACCACCACACCGGCCCCCGGACCTTCACCCTCGACACGGCGGGCCGCGTCACCACCGTCCGCGCCGAGGGCTGGACCGAGACCTACGCCTACGACGAGGCCGGCAACCAGACCCACGCCACCTGGCCCGAGCCCCACCCCGGCACCGACACCGACGCCCACGCCGACGCCGATGCCGACGCCTCGGGAGACCGTGCGTACACCGGCACCCGCATCACCCGCGCCGGGCGCGTCCGCTACGAGCACGACGGCGCGGGCCGGCTCACCCTCCGTCAGAAGACCCGCCTCTCCCGCAAGCCCGACACCTGGCGCTACACCTGGGACGCCGAGGACCGCCTCACCGCCGTCACCACCCCCGACGGCACGGTGTGGCGCTACCTGTACGACCCCCTCGGCCGCCGCACCGCCAAACAACGCCTCGCCGACGACGGCGAAACGGTCGTCGAGCAGACCGACTTCACCTGGGACGGGCCCACCCTCGTCGAGCAGACCACCACCACACCCGGCCTCCCCCACCCCACCACCCTGACCTGGGACCACCAGGGCCGCCACCCCGTGGCCCAGACCGAGCGCACCACCGACACCGCCACCCAGCGCGAGATCGACCAGCGCTTCTTCGCCATCGTCACCGACCTCATCGGCACCCCCACCCATCTCGTCGACGAGACCGGCGACATCGCGTGGAAGGCCCGCACCGCCCTGTGGGGCACCACCACCTGGGCCGCCGACAGCACCACGTACACGCCGCTCCGCTTCCCCGGCCAGTACGACGACCCGGAAACCGGCCTCCACTACAACCACCACCGCTACTACGACCCCGAAACCGCCCGCTACCTCACCCCCGACCCCCTGGGCCTGGCCCCCGCCCCCAACCCCGCCACCTACGTCCACAACCCCCACACCTGGGCGGACCCGTTGGGCCTGGGCCCGTACCCCGGCGGCGAAACCCGTTCCGGGGTCGGGAAGTTCCTCGGCAAGCTCTTCACCCGCCAGCCCTCTGCCGAGGAATTGTCCGACGCGGCCATCAGGGCCAAGCGGGTGCCCATGAGACTGGAGGACCTGCAAGACGTCGTTCTGCACGATCGCACCGAGCCGGAGAAGTTGGCGGCCATGCGCGGAATGGATGACGAACGCCTCCTGGAGTCGATCAACAACCCGGACGAGCTGGGCGGCAGCATCGTCATGGGCAACGGAGAGCTGGTCAATGGGAACCACCGCATCGGCGAGGCCCTGGATCGCATGCACGACCCGTACTCTCCAGGAATCACCCCCGACACAGAGGTTTGGGTTGTCCCATGAGGAACTGGCTGAGGAGATCCAGCCGAGTCCAGTCGTATTTCGGCTGGCCCGTCCCCGCCGCCGTCAGGATGGCGTCGCGTTCCCGGATGCGGGAGCTGGTGGAGACGGCGCGGACGAGCGGCTTCAGCAGGAAGGGTGTCGGCCTCGACCTGGAAGCCGGGGAAACCTTTGTGGTGGTCCCGTATCTGCCGGAGCTCACACCCGTCAAGAGCTGGATCTGCCTCATCGCGGCCTTTCCTCACGCCATGGACTTGCCGGTCGGAGAGAGGCCGCGATGCGACTTCGCCAGGCTCGACATCGCTGAAGCGGACTTCAACTCACTGTCTCCGGCCAAGGCGAAGGTCAGAGATCAGCTCCTGCACTGGCTGGCGTGGGAGGCGCACCAGGGCCACAGAAACCGCGACAAGAAGTGATCACGCGAAGAGCTTGCCCGGGTTCAGCAGGCCCAGCGGGTCGAAGACCTGCTTGATGCCCCGCTGCATCTCCACGCCCACCGGGCCGAGTTCCCGGGCCAGCCATTCGCGCTTGAGGACCCCCACCCCGTGCTCCCCCGTGATCGTGCCGCCCAGTTCGAGGCCAAGCGCCATGATCTCGTCGAAGGACTCCCGCGCGCGCCGTGACTCGTCCGGGTCCGAGGCGTCGAAGCAGACGGTGGGGTGGGTGTTGCCGTCGCCGGCGTGGGCGACGACGCCGATGGTCAGGCCGTACTTCTCGGCGATCGCGGCGGTCCCGTCGATCATCGCGGCGAGCCGTGAGCGCGGGACGCAGACGTCGTCGATCATCGTGACGCCCTTGACCGCCTCCAGGGCCGGGAGGGTCAGCCGGCGGGCCTGGAGCAGCAGATCGGACTCGGCGGCGTCCTCGGCCGGGACGACCTCGGTGGCTCCGGCGGCGGTGCACAGCTCGCCGACGGCGGCGAGGTCGGCTGCCGGGTCGGGGGTGTCGAAGGCGGCCAGGAGGAGGGCTTCGGTGGTGTCCGGGAGGCCCATGTTGGCCAGGGCGTTGACCGCGTGGACGCTGGTGCGGTCCATGAGTTCGAGCAGCGAGGGGGTGTGTCCGCGCTCCATGATCTGGCAGATGGCGTCGCTGGCGGTCGCCGTGGAGGGGAACTCGGCGGCGAGGACGAGCTGCTCGGGCGGGGCGGGCTTGAGGGCGAGCACGGCGCGGACGACGATGCCGAGGCTGCCCTCGGAGCCGACGAACAGCCGGGTCAGGTCGTAGCCGGCGACGCCCTTGGCGGTGCGGCGGCCGGTCTTCAGCAGGCGGCCGTCGGCGAGGACGACGTCCAGGCCCAGCACGTATTCGGCGGTGACGCCGTACTTCACGCAGCACAGGCCGCCGGAGGCGGTGCCGATGTTGCCACCGATGGTGCACTGCTCCCAACTGGAGGGGTCCGGCGGGTAGTACAGGCCGCGCTCCATGACGGCGCGCGACAGGACGGCGTTGACCACGCCCGGCTCCACGACCGCGATCCGGTCCACCGGGTTGATCTCCAGGATCCGGTCCATCTTCACGAGGGAGAGGACGATGCAGCCGTCGGACGCGTTGGCGGCCCCTGACAGGCCCGTACGAGCGCCCTGCGGCACGACCGGGACGCGCAGGCGGGTCGCGGTGCGCATCACGTGCTGCACCTGCTCGACGCTGCGCGGGAGGACGACGACGGCCGGGGTGCCCGCCTCGCAGAAGCTCGCCATGTCGTTGGCGTACGAGCCCATGACGTCGGGGTCGGTCACGACGGCCTCGGAGGGGAGGCCCTCCCGCAGCGTTTCGATCAGGTCAGCCATGGCTCCAGATTCGCACCCGGCGGTCCGGGAGGGAAGATCGGCGTGGCCGGGCGACCCACCGGGCGACCTGCCGTGGACCTGCCCGGCGAAGCCCGGGGGCGGGTGTGCCGGGCTACGGCTGTTCCTGAGGCGTCAGGGCGGGCAGCTCCCGGGGGTCGCCCTCGATGGGGGGTGTCTCGCCCCCGGCCGCGTCGGGCGCGGGGACGGCGAGCACTCCCAACGCCCCCGACGCGGCCGCCTTTCCTCCTGCCAGGGCGAACCTATTTCTGGTCAGCCGCCCCTTCGCATAGATGCCTTGCACGTCTTGCGCCATTCGAACCCCAACAACTCCCCATACACCACATGGCGTTGTAACGGATAGCAACGCGCCGAGTGTAGACGGTCCGAAGTTCGTAACAGCTTTAGTTCGTACTTTCTCGCAAGGGGCACGCGAGGGGCTGGGGGGGGTGGGGCGGCGGTCAGAGGTTGCCGCGCCTGGCCTGCTCGCGCTCGATCGCCTCGAACAGCGCCTTGAAGTTGCCCTTCCCGAAGCCCATCGAGCCGTGTCGCTCGATCAGTTCGAAGAAGACGGTCGGCCGGTCCTGCACCGGCTTGGTGAAGATCTGCAACAGGTAGCCGTCCTCGTCGCGGTCGGCGAGGATCTTCAGCTCGCGCAGCGTGTCCAGGGGCACCCGCGTCTCGCCGACCCACTCGCCGAGCGTGTCGTAGTACGAGTCGGGGGTGTCCAGGAAGCGGACACCGGCCGCGCGCATGGCCCGTACGGTGGCGACGATGTCGTTCGTGGCGAGCGCGATGTGCTGGACGCCGGGTCCGCCGTAGAACTCCAGGTACTCGTCGATCTGGGACTTCTTCTTGCCGACGGCGGGCTCGTTGAGCGGGAACTTCACCTTCCGGGTGCCGTCCGCGACGACCTTCGACATCAGGGCGGAGTACTCGGTGGCGATGTCGTCGCCCACGAACTCCTTCATGTTGGTGAAGCCCATGACGTCGTTGTAGAAGGTCACCCACTCGTTCATCCGGCCCAGCTCGACATTGCCGACGCAGTGGTCGATGGCCTGGAAGTTCCTGGTGGCGGGCGGCTCGACCAGCGGTTCGGCGGGCGCGAAGCCGGGGAGGTAGGGACCGCTGTAGCCGGAGCGGTCGACCAGGGTGTGGCGGGTGTCGCCGTACGTGGCGATGGAGGCGAGCACCACCGTGCCGTGCTCGTCCTTGACCTCGTGCGGCTCCTCGATGCCGGAGGCGCCGTGGGTGGTGGCGTAGTCGTACGCGGCCCGGGCGTCCGGCACCTCGATGGCCAGGTCGATGACGCCGTCGCCGTGGGCGGCGACGTGCTCGGCGAGGAAGGAGCCCCAGGCGGTCGTGGGCTTGATGACGGAGGTGAACACGAAGCGGGCGCCGCCGGAGACGAGCACATAGCTCGCGGTCTCCCGGCTGCCGTTCTCGGGCCCCGCGTAGGCGACGAGCTTCATGCCGAACGCGGTGGAGTAGTAGTGCGCGGCCTGCTTGGCGTTGCCGACGGCGAAGACGACCGCGTCCATCCCCTTCACCGGGAAGGGGTCCGCCCGACGCGCGCCTTCTCCTGTCACGGCCAGGGTGTGATCCAGGGTCTCAGTCATGTCTTCACCGTGACCCCATCACTCAGGATGCGCAATAGTTCGCTGATTTGCTGGGCAACCTGCCTAGCCATTCCGGCATTCCGTCGAGCATTCTGTACACAGTGACCACCCTCACAGCACTCGCACAGCACTCGGACAGCACTCGCACCGGAGGCCGCCTTGGGGATCGACCGACTCGACGCCCGACTGATCGAACTGCTCGCCGAGGAGCCCCGGATCGGCGTGCTGGAGGCATCGCGCCGGCTCGGCGTCGCGCGCGGCACGGCGCAGGCGCGGCTGGACCGGCTGCTGGCCCAGGGGGTGATCCGGGGGTTCGGACCCGAGGTGGACCCGGCGGCGATCGGCTATCCGGTCACCGCGTTCGCGACCCTGGAGATCAAGCAGGGCCAGGGGCCGGACGTCCGCAGCCATCTGGCCGGCGTCCCCGAGGTGCTGGAGCTGCACACCACCACCGGCCACGGCGACATGCTCTGCCGCCTGGTCGCCCGCTCCAACGCCGATCTCCAGCGGGTGATCGACCGGGTGGTGGGCTTCGAGGGCATCGTGCGGGCCTCGACGACGATCGTGATGGAAAACCCGGTGCCGCTGCGGATGATTCCGCTGGTCAAGCAGGCGGCGGAGGACTGATCTCGCGACGCAAAGGCTCGGCTGCAAAGACTCCCTTGCAACGGAGTCTTTGCAAGATTAGGCTGCTACCCATGGCCGAGAACGAGAAGCCGCTGCCCGACGACGTGCGGGTGCTCGACCCCCGCTCCCTACGCGGACTCGCGCACCCGCTACGGATACGCCTGCTCGGCGCGCTGCGCGAATACGGCCCGGCCACCGCCTCCCAACTCGCCGACCGGCTCGGCGAGTCCAGCGGCGCCACCAGCTACCACCTGCGACAACTGGCCACGCACGGCTTCGTCGTCGACGACCCGGAGCGCGGCAAGGGCCGTGAGCGGTGGTGGAAGGCGGCGCAGCGCGCCACGCACGTGGGCGCCGAGGAGATGCTGCACGGCGCGGACCCGTCCCTGCGGGGCGCGATGAGCACGCTGCTGCACGAGTGGGCCACCATCCACAGCCAGGAGCTGTCCACCTGGCTCGGCACCTGGCAGGAGTGGCCCGAGGAGTGGCGCCGCGCCTGGGACATCAGCGACTGGTCCATGCGTCTCACCCCTGAACTCGCCGCCGAGTTGCGCGACAAGGTGCAGAAGCTGATCGAGAGCTACCGCGAGAAGGAAGTCGACAAGAGCACCGAGCGCTCGGCCCCCTTCCGTATCCATCTGCACGGTTTCCCGCGCAACAAGGACTGACCGACCCCTGGGGGAACACACCATGTACGGCGACGACATCCATCTGCGGCTGCACCGCATCCGGGCCGAGCGGCTGCGCCACGAGGCCCCGCGCGCCCGCCCGGCCCGCCCGGCCAGCTCACCTCACGCGGCCCGCCGCGCCCGCCGGCTGCGCAGCCGTCTCGGCTGGACGCTGGTCGAGGTGGGCCTGCGCCTCGCGACCCCCCGCCCCCGGCCGGCGCCACGGCCGGGCCTCGCGGCCCGGCTGTGACCGAGGGACCAAGTGACCGAGGGGCCGAGGACAGCCATTCAGCCGGGGGAAAACCCGCTCAGCAGTGCGGCACCGTGCCGCCCGACTTCAGTGCCACCAGCGCTTTCACCGCGCCCTTGAGCGTGGTGACGGGGATCAGCCGGAGCCCCTTGGGGAGTTCGGCCTTGGCGTCCGAGCACTCCTCCTTGGGGACCAGGAAGACCGTCGCGCCGTCCCGCCTGGCGGCCTGGGTCTTGAGCGGGACCCCGCCCACCGCGCCCACCTTGCCGTCCGCCGTGATCGTGCCGGTGCCCGCGATGGTGCGGCCGCCGGTGAGGTCGCCGCCACGGCCGTCGCCGTCGAGCTTGTCGACGATGCCCAGGGAGAAGAGCAGCCCGGCGCTCGGGCCGCCCACGTCCGCGAGGCTCAGCTTGACCCCGACCTCGCGGGGGGAGCGGTGGAGATAGCCAAGCGCGGCGCTGGTGGCGCTGTTCTGGGACTCCCGCATCTCCTTGACGTTGTGCGCCTCGATCTCCTTGGTCGTATTGCCGACGGGGTAGACGGAGTCGCGCGGCATCACGGCGCGGTCGGTGTCGAACCAGCCGCCGATGACGTCCTTCAGCCGGACCGTGGCGTCCGGCCCGGTCGCCACGATCGTCGTCATCCTCAGCTGCCCGGTGGTCTTGCGGGGCTTCGCCTTGGAGATGCTGATCACCGGCCCGCCCTGGTGGGAGCCGAGGACGTTCACGGTCGAGCCCGGCTCGGCCACCGAGAAGGGCAGCGGGGCGAAGACGGCGACCGCGAGAAGGGCGAGGACGGGCGCGGAGCAGATCGCGAGGATCCGGGCGCGCGGGGAGACGGCAGGCATGGATGTGAATCTAGTTGACCGCCGGGGCCCGAGGCGCGCCACCCCGCGCCGGGTCTCAGCGCAGGGCGTCCGCGACCTCGCGGGCCGCGTCCATCACACGCGGGCCCACCCGCTCAGGCACCGCGTCGCAGAGCATCACCACGCCCACGCTGCCCTCGATCCCGGTGACCCCGGTCAGCGGCGCGGCGGCGCCGCTCGCGCCCGCTTCCAGCTCACCGTGGGTGAGGACGTAGCCGGGGTCGTTGGCGTGGCCCGAGCGGGCGGCCAGGATCGCCCGGCCCGCGGCGCCGCGGTCCAGCGGGTGGCGGAAGCCGGCCCGGTAGGCGACGTGGTAGTCGGTCCAGGTCGGTTCGACGACCGCGACCGCGAGCGCCTCCGTGCCGTCGACCAGGGTGAGGTGCGCGGTGGCGCCGAGGTCGTCGGCGAGGGCGCGCAGCGCGGGCAGGGCCGCCTCCCGCAGCAGCGGGTGCACCTGGCGGCCGAGTTGCAGCACGCCGAGCCCGACCCGTGCGCGGCCGCCGATGTCACGGCGTACGAGGGAGTGCTGCTCGAGCGTGGCCAGCAGGCGGTAGACCACCGTGCGGTTGACGCCGAGCTTGTTGGACAGCTCGGTCACGGTCAGCCCGTGGTCGGTGTCGGCCAGCAGTTTGAGGACGCGCAGTCCCCGGTCGAGCGTCTGGGAGGTCTCCGCGGTCACGACGCCCCCTCCTCCGTCATGAGTGGCGGCTCTTCGAGGAGGGCGCCGCCGGTCCCGACGGCGGCGCGCCAGAGGCCGCCGGTCGTGGTCGCACGCACCGGCCGCGCTCCGCGGCGGCGCTGCCACGGGGCGTGTGCGTTGGCCGGAACGGTAGCGAGCCGGTCCGCTCAGCGGAAGAGTTTGTCCATAATCCGAGCGGAACTTCCTGGTCGCCTCCTCGGCGCGGCCACCTCATCGCCCGGTCACCCCCTCCGCACGGCCGCCCCATGGCCTGGTCACCTCGCGGTACCCCACCCGCGCGGCCACCCATGGCCTGGTCACCTCATCCGCGTGGCCCACTCCCGGACCTTCTTGATCCGCTCCCGGATCTGCCCGGCCGTCGCCTCCGCGCTCGGCGGCCCGCCGCACACCCGGCGCAGCTCGGTGTGGATCACCCCGTGGGGCTTGCCGCTCTGGTGGACGTACGCCCCCACCAGGGAGTTGAGCTCCTTGCGCAGCTCGAGCAGCTCCTTGTGGGTGACCACCGGCCGCCGCTCCGCTGGGAGTTCCAGCAGGTCGGCCTCCGTGTCCGGCTTCTTGCGGCTGTGCGCGATCTGCCGCGCCTGCCGCCGCTGGAGCAGCAGTTGCACCTGGTCGGGCTCCAGCAGCCCGGGGATGCCGAGGTAGTCCTGCTCCTCCTCGCTGCCCGGGTGGGCCTGCATGCCGAACTCGGCACCGTCGTAGAGCACCCGGTCGAAGACCGCGTCCGACTCCAGTGCCTCGAAGGGCAGCGTGTCCTGCTCGCCGGTGTCCTCGTCCTGCTGCTTCTCGGCCTCCTGGAGGAGCTTCTCCTCCTCGGCGTACGGGTTCTCCTCCTCGCCCTCCTTCTTGGGCTTGTCGAGGACGTGGTCGCGCTCGACCTCCATCTCGTTCGCGAAGCCGAGCAGCATGGGGATGGTGGGCAGGAAGACGGAGGCCGTCTCGCCGCGCCGCCGGGACCGTACGAAACGGCCGACGGCCTGCGCGAAGAACAGCGGGGTGGAGATGGTGGTCGCGTAGACGCCGACGGCCAGGCGCGGCACGTCCACGCCCTCCGACACCATCCGCACCGCGACCATCCAGCGGTCGTCGGAGTGGCTGAAGTCCTCGATGCGCTGGGAGGCCCCCGAGTCGTCGGACAGCACGACGGTGGCCTTGGTGCCGGTGATCTCGCGGATGAGCTTGGCGTACGCGCGCGCCGAGTCCTGGTCGGTCGCGATGACGAGCGCGCCCGCGTCCGGGATGGACTTGCGGACCTCGGTGAGCCGCTGGTCGGCGGCGCGCAGCACATTGGGCATCCAGTCGCCGCGCGGGTCGAGCGCGGTGCGCCAGGCCTGCGAGACGGCGTCCTTGGTCATCGGCTCGCCCAGCCGGGCCTCGAGCTCGTCGCCCGCCTTGGTCCGCCAGCGCATGTTGCCGCTGTAGGAGAGGAAGATCACCGGCCGGACGACACCGTCGTTCAGCGCGCTGCCGTAGCCGTACGTGTAGTCGGCGGCCGACCGCCGGATGCCGTCGTTCCCCTCCTCGTAGGCGACGAAGGGGATCGGGTTGGTGTCGGACCGGAAGGGGGTGCCGGTCAGCGCCAGCCGCCGGGTCGCCGGCTCGAACGCCTCCAGGCAGGCCTCGCCCCACGACTTGGAGTCGCCGGCGTGGTGGATCTCGTCCAGGATGACCAGCGTCTTGCGCTGCTCACAGCGGTTGCGGTGCAGCATCGGCCGCACGCCGACGCCCGCGTAGGTGACGGCGACGCCGTGGTACTCCCGCCCGAGGGGCCCGGCGCTGTACTCCGGGTCCAGCTTGATCCCTATCCGGGCCGCGGCCTCCGCCCACTGCTTCTTCAGGTGCTCGGTCGGCGCCACGACCGTCACCTGCTGCACGACGTGGTGGTGCAGCAGCCAGGAGGCGAGCGTCAGCGCGAAGGTGGTCTTGCCGGCGCCGGGCGTGGCGACCGCGAGGAAGTCGCGGGGCTGCTCCTGGATGTACTTCTCCATCGCGCCCTGCTGCCAGGCGCGCAGCTTGCTCGCGGTGCCCCAGGGGGCGCGGCCGGGGAAGGCGGGCGAGAGGTGATGGCTGGTGGTGGAGGAGGCGGTAGTAGTCACGGTCTCCGTCGGGCTGGATCGGCGGGGGTTGGAGGACCGCGTCAGCCTACCGGTGCCGTCCTTCACGCTTGGGGGCTACGCCCCCGGACCACCCGGAGGTGGGATTCAGCTCACACCGGGCGCCGTGAACCGGGCCAGCCCCTCCGCGATCTTCGGTACGTCCAGTTCACCCTGGCAGACGGACAGGACGAATCTCTCCGCCTCGTCGACATCGAAGTCCGCGCTGAGCGGATGACCGTTGATGTGGAGGAAGACCCAGGTGGCGTACCAGGAGAGGCGCTTGTTGCCGTCCACGAGGGCGTGGTTGCGGGCCAGCGACTCCATGAGCGCCGCGGCCTTCTGCCAGACGTCCGGGTAGGCGTCTTGCCCGAAGACGCTCGCCTGAGGCCGGGCCAGGGCCGACTCCAGCAGGCCGTAGTCGCGCACTTCGCTCTCCCCGAGCCGCTCGGCGAGGTTCAGCAGCTCGGGAAGCGTGAGGTAGTGCATCAGGCGAGCCTCCGGTTCAGCTCTTCGCTCACCTTGAGCACATGGGCCGCGGCCTCGTTGAACAGGCGGGAGTGCTCGTTGATCGCCGCGATGACGGCGTCGTGGGCGAAGGACTGCATGCTGCGGCCCTCCTGCTCGGCGCGGCGCCGCAGCGCGTCCAGCTCTTCATCGGTGAATCTCACATTCAAGGCACCCATGAAGGCGATGGTACCGCGTGGTACCACACGGTACTAAGGCTTTTCCGTGACGGGCCGCAGCCGCGCCGTCACCGCCGCCCCCACCAGCGCCACCGCCGCCATCGCCACGTACACCGCCGCGAACGCCCCCGCGTGCCCCGTCCCCGCCGAGGCGGACCCCGCGGCCTCCGCCCCCGCGTGGCCCGCCGCGACCGAGCCGCCGCCGAAGGCGACGAACAGGACCCCGCTCAGCCCCACCAGCGTGATGTTGCCGAGCGCGTCGGAGACCTGGAGGGAGGCGGAGTTGCTGCCCGCCTCGTCCGGGCCGGAGAGCTTGAGCAGCAGCACGCTGCCGCTGGAGATCACCAGCCCCATCCCGTAGCCGCCGATCACCCACGCCACGGCGACCACCCACGCCGGGACGGAGTCGAGGAGGGCGAGCGGCACCAGGGCGATGGCCGTCGCCATCAGCACCATGCCCGCCGACATCAGCCGCTCGCGGTAGGGCTCCAGGCGCGGCCGGCTCTGGGTGTACGAACCGAGCGCCCAGGTCAGCCCGCCGCCGGTGAGCGAGAGCCCGGCCGCGGTCGCGGACAGGCCGCGCTCGGTGACCAGCATCAGCGGTACGAAGCTCTCGGCGCCCAGGAAGGAGCCCGCCGCGATGCCGCGCAGCAGCACCACGGACGGCAGCCCGCGGGCGGCCCGGAAGGTGCCACGCGGTAGCAGCCGCAGGACGCACGGGACGAGCAGCGCGAGCCCGGCCGCGGCTGGGACCAGGGAGATCCAGGCCAGGTCCTGGCCCGCGTACTGCAGCAGCCCGGCGCCGGACGCGACCGCCAGCGCGAGGAGGATGCGGCGGCGGTTCATGGCCGGGGAGGTCCGGCCCCGCTCGACCTTGCGCAGGGCGGGGAGCATCACCGCGAGCGGCAGCAGGATCAGCACCGGGATGGACAGGAAGACCCAGCGCCACCCGGCCTGCTCGGTGACCGTCCCGGCGACCAGCGGGCCGACGATCACCGGCAGCACCCAGGCGGCGGAGAAGGACGCCAGCACGGCGGGCTGCAACCGCTGCGGATAGGCGCGGCCGACCAGCACGTACAGCGAGACGACCACCAGCCCGCCGCCGATCCCCTGCACCGCGCGACCGCCCACGAACGTCCACATGTTCTGCGCCGAACCGGAGACCACCAGGCCCGCCCCGAACGCCGCGATCCCGGTGAACAGCGGCACGAGCGGCCCCCGGCGGTCGCACCACTCGCCCGACAGCGCCATCGCGAACAGGCTGGCGGTGAAGTACGCGGAGAACGCGTAGGCGTACAGCTCGACCCCGTCGAGGGCGCGGGCCGCGACCGGCATGGCCGTGTTGACCGCGCTCGCCTCGAACGCGATGAGGGAGACGACGGACACGATGCCGAGGGTGAGGGCGCGGTAGCGCCGGCCGAGCACGGAGCCGCCGTCGTCGCCGCCTTCGCCGCCGTCAAGATCACCGGAGAGGCCGCCGTCGAGATCACCGGCGGGGCCGCCGTCGAGGTCGGCAGCCGGCGGGGTGACGGGGGCGGGGGGCGCGAGGGGTGCGAGGGGACTGTCCGCGACGTCGGTGTCGCGCGGGTCGAGAGCGGTCATTACGCCAGCGTAAGAGGCGTTTCGTGGAGTGACACCTGGCGGGGGACGGAGATCCCTTCCGCCCTCTGCCCTAGGACCGACACGCCGCGCGCGGTCATCGTCACAGGTTGGAAACCGCTCTCTCAGTATTCGGTAAGCAACGAGCAAATCGTCATGCTCACGCCCCTAAGCTTTCGGCCAGGCCGGCATACCGCACGACGAGCGACGTACGGCCTCACTCTTGCTACCCAGCCTGGTCACCGACGTCCAGGCCCGCACCATCGGGGGAAATGTTGTCCTTCAACCGTTCGTTTTTCGCCACCGCCGTGCTCGTCTCCGCGGCCCTCACCCTCACCGCCTGCGGTCCCAAGGACACCGGCTCCACCGGCTCCAAGCGCGGATCCAGCGCCTCGGCCGGCCACTCCACGAAGAAGGTCGGCAAGGAGAACAGCAAGAAGGCCAAGAAGGCGAAGAAGACCACCGGCGACTGTCCCACGATCGGCACGGGGCACAAGATCATCTGGGTCAACAACGTCGAGGGCGCGATGAACAACATCATCGCCAAGGACGCCAGGATGCACTGCGACCCGAAGTCGCGGGCGGGGGCGTCCTACCAGCCCATCGGGCAGCCGAACACCTACTCCGTCGCCTCGGGCGCCACCAAGGTGACGATCATCAGCAAGAAGGACTCCCGGCAGAAGGCCCTCACCGCCCAGAGCGGCGGCATCGCCCACGTCAAGACGTGCGCCGACCCGGACGGCAAGAGCTACGACGGCGGCCAGACGAAGGCGGACACCAGCGACTGCTGGGGGCAGAACTTCTACGACGTCGCGGTCGACAAGAACAACAAGATCACGCAGATGACGGAGATCTACGGATCGTGACGGCGGTGGGGCCCGGCTGCCACGCCAGGCCCCACTCGGCCGTCACCGCACCGACCCGCTACGTCGTGAGCAACACCCCGCCGTAGCCGACGCCCGCCACCACCACCCACGCGCACAGCCCGAGCGCCGCCACCCGCCCGCCGGTCCGGGCCAGCGAGGGCAGGTGCACCGCGCTGCCGAGGCCAAAGAGGGCGGCGGCGAGGAGCAGCTCCTGGGCGGTCGCGGCGGTCTCCAGCGCCGCGGAGGGCAGCCGGTCCGTACTGCGCAGGGCGACCATGGCCAGGAAGCCGAGGACGAACAGCGGTACGAGGGGCGGCCGCCGCGCGCCCGCGCCGGTCTCGCCGCCGCCGGCCGCGCTGCCCGCCCGCGACGCCCGCCGCGCCCGTACGGACACGGCCACCGCCGCGACCAGCGGCGCCAGCAGCGCCACCCGCATCAGCTTCACCAGCACCGCCTCGCCGAGCGCGGACGGCCCGGCCGTCTGCGCGGCCGCCACCACCTGCCCCACGTCGTGCACGCTCGCCCCGACCCACCGGCCGAACCGCGGGTCGTCGAGGCCGAGCGGGTGCTGGAGCAGCGGCAGTACGGCGATGGCGAGCGTGCCGCAGAGCGTGACCAGCGCGACGGACGTCGCCACGTCGCGCTCGTCGCTGTCCGACACCTCGCTGACGGCGCCGATCGCGGACGCGCCGCAGATCGCGTAGCCGGTGGCGATCAGGAGGGGCTGGTCGCCGCGCAGGCCCATGCGGCGGCCCAGCCACCAGGTGCCGAAGAAGGTGGCCGCGACCACGCCGCACACCATCGCCACGCTCGCCCAGCCGAGCCCCAGTACGTCGTCCAGGCTGAGCTTGAGCCCGAGCAGCACCACGCCGAGCCGCATCAGCCGCTTCCCGGCGAACGACAGCCCGGCCCGCCCGGACCCCCGTACGAGCCCGCGCGTGCCCGGCAGGTGCGCGGCGACGACGCCGAGCACGACGGCGACGGTCAGCATCGGCACCCCGCCCACCAGGAGGTGCACGCCCCACGCGACCCCGACCCCCAGCACCCCGAGCGCCAGCCCGGGCACAAGCGCGCCGACCCGCGCCCAGCGGCCGGGCGCCGGGCGCGCGGACGCGGGGGGCGCGGAGGGCGCGGGAGGCGCGGACGCGGCGGGCGCGGAGGGCGCGGGCGTCCCGGCCGTGCGTGTCGGGCCGGGCGTCCCGGACGCGGCGGCCGGGCCGGGCGGCCCGGACGCACGTGCCGGGCCGGGGGTGCCGTCGGGGGCGTTGCGGCCGCCGCGCGCGTCCGTCAGCGCCATGGGGCGGCCCATCCGCGAGAGGCCGGGCCGGCGGCCGGCTCCGGGGTCACAGCTCCTCGCCCTTCGGGGACTCGTACACGCGCCGGACGCTGCTGCCCAGGCGGCTGACGTCCGCGCCGTAGACGTGGATGGAGATCGCCCTGTCCGCGCCCGCGTTCCACACCCTGTGGATATCGCCGGGCGGCGCGAAGCCGGCGGCCGAGCCGCGTGGGTTGGTCACCTCCGCCACCGCGACCAGGCGGGAGGTGGTGCCGTCGGGGACGAGGTGGTAGCGGCGCTCGCGCTCCTGGCCCTCGTGGACGCCGGCCACGCACCACGAGACGTGGTCGTGGATGGCGGTGCGCTGGCCAGGCAGCCAGACGAGGGCGACGACGGAGAAGCTGCCGTCGGGTTCGGCGTGCAGGAGGTGCTGGCGGTAGGTCTCGGGGTCGCCCTGCCGCTGGTCCGGCGTGAGCAGGTCGGGCGCGCCCAGGTGGGGGGCGAGGCGCTCGGCCACCAGATGGGCGGTGAGGTCCGGCGCCAGGCCACGCCGGACGGCCTCGCGTACCTCGTCGACGAACGCGCTGACGCGCGGAGTGGCGTACAGGATGGGCGGCGCGGAGGCGGTCGGAGTGGTCATGGACGCAGCGTCCTGCCGCCCCTTCCACCGCGTCCAACGACGGTTTCTTCGCGGACCTCAAGAGGTGCTTATGGGTCTCGCCTCCGGCGATCGCTCAGCACCCGACCCGGTTCGCCGCCACCGCCTTCAGCTCCTCCAGCACCACCTCCGTCGCCGGCACCCGCAGATGCTCCCGCAGCACGTACGCCGAGACGTGACGGCGGGAGGCGGGCTCCAGGGCGCGGCCGGTGACCTTCCGGTGGCAGAGGAAGGAGAGTACGAGCCCGGGCATCATCGCGACGCCGAGCCCCGCCGCGACCATGCTCTGGACGACGAGGTTGTCGTCGCTGGTGAAGGCGATGTCGGGGGCGAAGCCCTGCTCCGCGCACTCGTGCAGGAAGTTGGCGCGGCAGCGCAGGCAGCCCGCGATCCAGCGCTCCCCGCTCAGCTCGGCGAGCTTGACGGCCCGCCGCCGGGCCAGCGGGTGGCCGGTGGGCAGCAGCACCGTCAGCTGGTCTTCGAGGAGGGGGATCTCGACCAGTTCGGCGGGGGCCTCCTCGCGCAGGCCGGGGTAGGTGAAGGCGAGCGTGATGTCGCACTCGCCGCGCGCCACCCGTGCCAGGGACTCCGGGGGCTCGCCTTCGAGCAGCTCCACGCGCACGCCGGGGTGGGCGGCGGCGAGGCGGGCCATCGCCTCGGGGATGAGGGTGGCATTGGCACTGGGGAAGCCGCAGAGGCGCACCCGGCCGGAGCGCAGCCGGGTGATGGCGTTCAGCTGCTGCCGGGCGGAGGAGATCGAGTCGAGGATGATGTCGGCGTGGCGAGCCAGGGTCTCCCCGGCCTCGGTAAGCCGCATGCCGCGGCCGACGCGGACGAAGAGGGGGCTGCCGACCTCCCGCTCGAGCGCCCTCATCTGCTGGGTGATCGCCGGTTGCGTATAGCCGAGGGCACGGGCGGCCGCGGAGTAGGAACCGGCGCGGATCACCTCGCGGAACGTCTTGATGTGCCGGGAATCGAACACCTCCGAATCATAAGCGGAACTTGGAGTCCAGGCACATCTCCCCTCCACCGCTTTTGGATCTCCCCCATCTCCCTCACCGGCACCCACGAGTCAGTACGCCTTGACACTGCGACCCGCACTCCACCTCACCCCAGCTCCATCCGCTCGATCCGCTCGTTGTGGGTATCCGGGTCCCCAGGAGGGACCCGGGCCTCGGCGCGGGACACGGAAGCCGGACCGAGAGAACAGGCAAGCTGGACCAATGCCCCATTACGCCTCGTACGACGCCGCCGAACTCGCCTACCGCGTCCTCGGGCCCCGCACCGGCGAGGGAGCCGCCCGGCCGCCGCTCCTGTGCCTGGCCGGCGGGCCGGGGCGGGACGCCGCGTACCTGGGCGACCTGGGCGGGCTCGACACCCACCGCACCCTGGTCCTCCCCGACAGCCGCGGCACCGGCGACTCCCCGCCCGCCGCCGACCCGATCGGCTACGCCTTCCCCCGCCTGGCCGAGGACGTCGAGGCGCTCCGCCGCCACCTCGGTCTCGAGCGGTTCGCGCTCCTCGCCCACGACGCGGCCGCCGCGACGGCCCAGGCGTACGCCGCCGCCCACCCCGAGCGGCTGACGCACCTGATCCTGGTCTGCCCCGGCGCCCGGATGCAGGGCGAACTCCCCCAGGACGCCCGCGAGATCTTCGAGTCCCGGGCCGACGAGCCGTGGTGGCCCGACGCCTACGACGCGGTCCAGACGCTGCCCGACACCACCGACCTGGGCGAGGTGCGCAGGCTCCTGCTGCGGGCCGCCCCCATGGCGTACGGGCGCTGGGAGGAGCCCCAGCGGGCCCACGCGGCGAGCGAGGGCGAGCAGTTGGGGCCGGTGCCCCGCGCGGGCTTCTGGCAGGGCGTGGACGAGGCGGCACGGCGGGCGGTCCTGGCCCGGCTGCGGGAGGTGCCGTGCCCGGTCCTCGTGGTGACCGGCAACCGCGACGCGGTGACCGGCATGCGCGCCGGCGAGCTGGTCGCGGAGTCCTTCCCGAACGGCCGGGTACGGCCGCTGCCCGGCGTGGGCCACTACCCGTGGGTCGACGAGCCGGACCTCTTCCGGTCGGTGGTCGAGGAGTTCCTCACCGGCGCCTGAGACTCCTGACACTCCTGAGGGCCGCCCCGGCCCATCATGAACGCCGTATGTCAGTCACGTGGCGGCCCCCGCCGCACCATTGTGGGCCCCGACCCCCGCCCCTAATCTCAAGGGCACGAGCACGACCTTGGCCGTGTGCCCGAGTGGTTCAGGGACTCGCCTGCAAAGCGAGTTACGCGGGTTCGATTCCCGCCACGGCCTCCATGAACATCGAGAACATGGTCCAGATCCCCGCCGGGGAGATCGTCCTGCGGGACGAGGGCACGCGGACGGACTGGCGGGTCGAGGTCGCGGCCTTCCGGCTGGCGCCGCACCCGGTGACCCACGAGCTGTACCGCTCCGTACGAGGCGAGGCCCCGGCGAGCCCGGCGGGACCTGGTTCTGCCGAGGGGTCCGCCGACGGATCGCGGACGCCGGTGACCGAGGTGTCCTGGCGGGACGCGGTCCGGTTCTGCAATCTGCTCTCCGAGGCAAGCGGCCTCACGCCCTGCTACGAGCTGGGCGAGGGCGGCCCCGACGCGCAGGACGTGCGCTGCGACTGGGCGGCCGACGGCTATCGCCTGCCCTCCGAGGCGGAGTGGGAGTACGCCTGCCGGGCCGGGACCTCCGGTGTGCGCTACGGCGAGCTGGACGAGATCGCCTGGTATCGCGGGAATTCCGGCGAGCGAGTGCGCGAGGTCGCGGGCAAGGCGCCGAACGCGTGGGGTCTCCACGACATGATCGGCAATGTGTGGGAGTGGTGCTGGGACCTGTACGACCCCGGCGTCTACGGCCCGTACCGGGTCTTCCGGGGCGGAGGGGCGTACGACCCCCCGCGCGGCTGCCGGGCGTCGTGCCGCCGCAAGAGCCACCCGACCCTGCGCATCGACGACCTCGGGTTCCGTCTCGCCCGGTCGGTGTGACCGACTACATGGCCACAGCAGGCAACCTGAACCCCCGCTGAACCATCTCCATCGTGTGTATAAACGTAAGAACATATCGACGGACCGGAGGCGCGGGGCAAAGCCGATAGCCGGGATCCTGGCGGCCGCCTCCCTCGCGCTCGCGCTCGCCGGCTGCGGCACCTCGTACGACACCACCGCGCCGAGCAGCGTCCGCGACCGAGCCCTGGCCGACGGCAAGGACGTCAAGGCCGGGTCCGTCGACTGCTCCAAGGCCAAGTGCGTCGCCCTCACCTTCGACGCCGGGCCCAGCGAGAACACCCCCCGCCTGCTGGACATCCTGAAGAAGGAAGACGCCCACGCGACCTTCTTCATGCTCGGCAAGAACCACGTCCTCAAATACCCCGACCTGGTGCGCCGCATCGCGGCCGAGGGCCATGAGCTGGCCAATCACACGTGGACCCACAAGATCCTGACGAAGGCCGACGACGACGAGGTGCGCGACGAGATCACCCGCACCCAGGACGCCGTATCCAAGATCACCGGGTCGAAGAAGCCCCTCCTGATGCGCCCGCCGCAGGGCCGCACCGACGACCGGGTCACCAAGATCTGCCGCGAGCTGGGCATCGCCCAGGTGTTGTGGAGCGTCACCGCGAAGGACTACCAGACGACAGACTCCGCGCTCATCACCAAGCGGGTGCTCGACCAGGTGGACCGCGACGGCATCATCCTGCTGCACGACATCTACAAGGGGACCGTGCCCGCCGTCCCGGGGATCCTCGAAGGACTCAAGAAGCGCGGCTACACGGTCGTCAGCGTCTCCGAGCTGATGGCCCCCGCGAAGCCCGAGGCCGGCACGATCTACAAGCCTTGAGCCCAGCTTTGTGGTGAGTATGGGACAGCGACACGCCACGCCG
>NZ_MAXF01000037.1 GCF_001704635.1 Streptomyces sparsogenes
CACCACAAAGTCCCATACTCACCACAAAGTCCCTGGCCTTGGGGCTAGGCCTCCCGGGCCACGGAGGTGAGGGACATATCCGAGTAGCGCTCGCCCGCCACCTGGCCGGCGATCGGCTCCAGCAGCGCCAGCTCCCCGGGGGTCAGCGTGATCCGGGTGGCGGCGGCGTTCTCGAGGAGGCGGGCGCGCCTGCGGGTGCCGGGGATCGGTACGACGGTCAGGCCGTGCACCTGGGACCGCTGGTGCAACCAGGCCAGGGCGATCTGCGCCGTGGTGGCGCCTCGGTCGGCGGCGATCTGGTGGAGGGGCGCCAGGAGAGCGGCGTTCGCCTTGGCGTTGTCCCCGGTGAAGCGCGGCAGCAACTGCCGGAAGTCGCCGCCGGAGAGTTCCTTGCCCGCGTCGGTGAAGGCACCGGTCAGAAAGCCCCGCCCGAGCGGCGAGTACGGCACGAAGGCGACCCCGAGATCGGCGGCCGCGCCCACCGCGCTGCGCTCGACGTCCCGGCTGAAGACCGACCACTCCGTCTGGAGGGCGGCGATCGGGTGCACGGCGTGCGCCTCGCGCAGCTCGGCGCCGGTGACCTCGCTCAGGCCCAGGTGCTTGACCTTGCCTTCCCCCACCAGTTCCGCCATGGCGCCGACGGACTCGGCGAGCGGGACGTCGGGGTTGCGGCGGTGCATGTAGTAGAGGTCGATGACCTCGACGTCCAGGCGGCGCAGGCTCGCCTCGACGGCCTTCTTGATGTACGCGGGGTCGTTGCGGATGGCCCGGTAGCCCGGGTCGTCGGACCGGTACTCGAAGCCGAACTTGGTGGCCAGGGTGATCTCGTCGCGGTGCGCGGCCACGAACGGCGCCAGGAACTCCTCGTTGGCGCCACCGCCGTACATGTCGGCGGTGTCGATGAGGGTGACACCCGCCTCGACGGTGGCCTCCAGGGTGTCGCGGGCCGCCGCGTCGTCCGTCTCCCCGTAGGCCGCGCTGATGCCCATGGCGCCGAAGCCCTGGACGCCGACGACGGGGCCGCCGGTGCCCAGCTCGACCTTGCGGATCTGTTCCATGGTCTCGCTGGTGCTGCTGGCGTTGCTGATGCTGCTCATGATGGCGCTCAGGCCCTTTCCGACGCCCCTTGGGCGCCCCCGTAAAAGTCGATCTTGGATTCGAGTACGAAGAGGGTGTCCTGCAACTCCGCGATACGCGCGATCACCTCGCGCCGGGTCTGCCGCAGGATCTCCCGCCGTTCGGCGAAGGTGGCCTCGCCCTGGCGGACCAGCTCCGCGAAGCGGACCATGTCGGCGACCGGCATCCCGGTCATCCGCAGTCTGGTCACGAAGGCGAGCCAGTCCAGGTCCCTGTTGTCGAAGAGGCGCTGGCCGGTGGGCGACCGCCGCACCTGCGGCATCAGCCCGATCTGCTCGTACCAGCGCAGGGTGGGCGCGCTGAGCCCCGTGTACTCCGCGACCTCCCGGATCGTGTAGCGATCCTGGCCGTCGGGGCGCGGATGCGCCGAGCCCACGGACACGCAGACGTCCACGGGCGGGGATGTCACGGGGCTGCTGTCGATCACCGTCATGCCGAACACGCTAGGACCTTCAAGTGCGCTTGAAGCAAGAGGCTTCGCCCGATCCCGCGTCCGTACCCGCGCCGCAGGTGGCGCTCGAGGCGGATACGGCGGGTGCTAGCGTGAACCGGAACCGGCCGGTCCGCCGGCGATCCGCGTCCTGACGGGGGACCCTCCACCATGCACCGCCTCCCTCGCGCCGCCGCGTTCGGCGCGCTCGCCGCCTCCACCCTCCTCGCCCTGTCCGCCTGCTCCGGCGGCGGATCGGACGACGCGTCGTCCGCCGACCACGGGAAGGACGGAAAGGCGGGGAAGGACACGACGGCGAGCGCGAGCAGCAGCGGCTCGCCGGGCAAGAAGGCCACCTCCTCGCCGTCCGCGAAGGGGAGCGGCCAGGCCGGCGGGTCGGGCCCCGCCCAGCCCGTCACGTCCAAGGCCGAGGTCAGCATCAAGTCGTGCCAGCTGCGCGACGCGTCCAAGCTGTTCGCGATCGTCCAGCTCGACAACGTGCACGGCGCGGCGGACTACGCCTACTCCGTCAAGGTCCGCTTCGTGAACTCCGCGCACCCCGACCAGGCGGTCTACGCGAGCTTCTCCGACCTCCCCGTCCAGGCCGGGGCCATGAAGAGCAGCCTCGCGTCCGCCGCCTGGAAGGGCGACGCCGCCGCGATGCCGCAGACCTGCCAGATCGCCAAGGCGACCAAGGTGAAGTGGACCGCTCCCTGACCCCAGCCGAGCAAGCGCCGGCGGCGTCTTCCACCACGCGCCAACGGCTCGCTAACCCCCCAGAAACACCAACGACAGGCTGTTGATCGCCACCCCGGCTATCGCCCTGCCCCGGCCCTGCGGCCTGGGCTGTTGCAGGCTTTGCGCCCCGTAGCAGATGCCCACCACGGCGGCGGGCAGCCCCCAGAACGCCCGGAAATACGTCTCCGCGTGCCCCGGCAGGTCCACGGCTGCCGTCGCCACAGCACCGGTGATCAAGGTCAGCGGCACCACGGCCAGGCCCGTCACCAGGGAGCAACGGGCCGCCTCCAGCCCGTCGGGTCCCCCTCGTACGGCCACGAAACCCAGCAGCAGCTCCGCGATGAGGAAGAGCGCGAACGGCACTGGAAAGCTGTGGAACACCTTTGCCACGAGGAGGAATGCCAGCGGCAGGGCGCCCATTGCCGTGAGCAGCCGGTACGGAGAGTCGAGCTGCCGGACGCGCCTGCGAGCGGGCGCGGGGGCGAAGGCGGCCGGGGCGGCCGGGGCGGCCGGAAAGGAACTGGCGGACTGGGCGTACGGGGGTGCGGGCGCAGGGGTGAAGGCGGCCGGGGCGGACGGAGTCGGCGGAGCGAGCGGGCCGGGCGGCGTCGCGGCGACCCAGGCGGGCTGAGTCGGCGGGGCAGGCGGGCCGGGCGGTGTCGCGGCGGGCCGGGCCGGCTGGGTGGACGCGGCGTGCCACGGGGAAACCGGGGGCGCCGGAGGCACCGCCGACGCGGGCAGGGTGGCCTGGTGTGGTGGCGGCCCCGCTGTCCCCGTACGGGCCGCCTCGACCCGCTCCCGCATCACCCCCGCGTCGGCGTACCGCTCCCCCGGGGTCTTCGCCAGCGCGCGCGTCACCAGCTCCTGCACCGCAGGGGAGACATGCACCCCGGTCTCGGCCAGCGCGGGCGGCTCCGCGTAGACGTGCTTGAAGAGCAGCGTGGGCACCGAGTCGTCCTCGAAGGGCAGTCGGCCGCTGAGGAGTTGGTACAGCATCACCCCGACCGCGTACAGGTCCGTCCGGCCGTCAACCTCCCCGCCCGTCGCCTGCTCCGGGGCCATGTACGGCGCGCTCCCCAGCACCGTCCCCGTACCCGTCAGCGCGCTCTCCGCGCTCTGCACCGCCCGGGCGATGCCGAAGTCCATGACCTTGACCCGGCCATCCGCCGTCAGCATCACGTTCGCGGGCTTGATGTCACGGTGCACGATGCCCAGGGCGTGACTGGCCTCCAGGCCCGACAGCACATCGCCGGTGATCCGCAGCGCCTCGTCCACGCCCACGGGTCCGCGCTCCACCCGCTCCCGCAGGGACTGGCCGCCCACGAACTCCATGACGAGGTACGGCATCGGCTCCCCGGCGCCACCGGGGTCCGGCTCCTCGCCGATGTCATGGACGCCCACCACGTTGGGGTGCGCCAGCTTGGCCGCGAGCTGCGCCTCCCGCCTGAACCGCTGCCGGAAGGACGGATCGCGCCCCAGCTCGCCATGCATGACCTTGACCGCGACGACGCGGTCGAGGCCGGTGTCATGCGCCCGGTAGACGGCCGCCATGCCGCCCTGACCGAGCTGTTCCCGTACGACATAACGTCCGGACGCCAACTCCGCACCCGGTCCCAGCACCGCCAAGGCTCCCCCGATCCGCCAACACGCCTCGCGCAAACCGCCTGCCGATCATACGAGTTGGTGGGCGCGGCGCCGGTCAGCGACTGGAGGCGTGCGTCACAAGCTGAAGATCCCGACGAAGCACCCCACGAGCACCCCGGCGTTGATCATCGCCCCGGCCACGACGGCGCCACCGCGTGGTTTCTCGGGCTGCATCAGGATCCGTATCACATAGCAGAAGCCGACCACGGCCACGGGCAGGGGCATCAGCGGGGGCAGATACGCCTCCTCGTTCCCCGGCAGGTCCGTCGCGGCGGCGATCGCCCAGGCGGCCCCGAGCAACACCGGCACGGCGACCAGCCCCGTCACCAGGGAGGCTCTGATCAAGCCCGGCCCGCTGGGCCAGCGTACGGCCGGCACACCCAGCCACGGCAGCGCGCCGACACCGACCAGGACGAAGACCGCCACTCCCGCGCGCAGCTCGAGGGCCGTGAGGAAGAGCGCGGGCGGCAGGACGCCCAGCGCCGCCAACAGCCAGTACGGATGGCGGTGCGGCCGGGCGGATGCGGGGGCGAGGACCGTTGGGACCTGAAGGGTCCGGCCGGGCGGGGCGTACGAGTCCCGCGTCGCCGGTTGTGTGCGCGCCGTGGAACGCGCCAGCGCGTGCGGCGCGGGCGCCCTTACGGGCCGTGCCGGGCCTGCCGCCCCCGCCTGTTCCGGCTGGGCCGCTGGCCCTGCCTGGCCCCGTGGTCCCGGCCGTCCCGCGCGGACCGCCTCGACCTCCGCCCGCATCGCCCCCGCGTCGGCGTACCGCGCAGCCGGGTCCTTGGCCAATGCGCGCGTCACCAGCTCCTGCACCGCCGGTGGGACATCCACCCCCACCTCGGCCAGCGCGGGCGGCGCCACGTGCACGTGCTTGTAGAGCAGCGCGGGCACCGAGTCGTCTGCGAACGGAAGCCGACCGCTGAGGAGTTGGAACAGCATCACCCCGACCGCGTACAGGTCCGTCCGGCCGTCGACCTCCCCGCCCGTCGCCTGCTCCGGGGCCATGTACGGCGCGCTGCCCAGCACCGTCCCCGTCCCCGTCAGCGCGCTCTCCGCGCTCTGCACCGCCCGGGCGATACCGAAGTCCATCACCTTGACCCCGCCGTCCGGCGTCAGCATCACGTTCGCGGGCTTGATGTCGCGGTGCACGATGCCCCGCGCGTGGCTGGCCTCAAGGCCCGCCAGCACATCGGCGACGATCCGCAGCGCCTCCTCCACACCCACCGGCCCGCGCCCCAGCCGGTCCCTCAGGGACTCGCCCTCGACGAACTCCATGACCAGATACGGCATGGGCTCCCCCGCGCCCCCGGGGTCCGGCTCCTCGCCGATGTCGTGGACGGCCACCACATGGGCGTGCGCCAGTCTCGCCGCGAGCTGCGCTTCGCGCTTGAACCGCCGCCGGAACGACGGATCCCGCCCCAGCTCCCCATGCATGACCTTGACCGCGACCACGCGGTCCAAGGCCGTGTCGTGTGCCCGGTAGACGGCCGCCATGCCGCCCCGGCCCAGCTCCTCCCGCACGACATAACGTCCGGACGCCAACTCCGCGCCCCGGCCAAGCGTTGACAAGGCTCCCCCGATCAGCCAAGTGCGCGTCGCTCAGCGACGGCCCGCGTAGGTGACGAAGGCCGTCCAGGCGGCGGGGGTGACGGTGAGTTGGGGGCCGTGGGGGTGCTTGGAGTCTCGAATGCGGATGCTGCTCTTGATCCAGGCGACCTCGACGCACTCGGGGCCGTCGTTGGTGCTGTAGCTGCTCTTCGTCCACTCGGAGGGCTTAAGGGTCATGTCTCTCCCCGTAGTTTCTCGATGAAGGCCAACGACTCCCGTGGCCTGAGAGCCTGCGCTCGGATCATGCCATAGCGCATCTCAAGGACCTGGACCTCTTTGGGATCGGAGATCAGACGGCTGGTGAGCTGAACTTCGTTGTGCCCAACCGTCGTACCGTCCCTGAGCTTGAGCACTTGGAGGGAGCCACCGAGCCCTGCGTGGTCCTCGCACTCAGTGGGCATCACCTGGATTTCGACGTTTCGCAACTTCCCAAGTTCAAGCAGATGTTCGAGCTGGTGCCGCCACACCATTCTGCCCCCGATCGGACGCCGCAGCACCGCCTCTTCCTGGACGAAGGTCAGCAGTGGCGCATGCGGCTCATCGAAAATCATCTGCCGTGCCATACGCGCGGACACCAGGCGCTCGAACTCGTCCTGGCTGTACGACGGACGCCGCTGGCCGAACAGTGCGCGAGCGTAGTCCTCCGTCTGCAGCAGGCCGTGCACAACGGTGTTGCCGTAGGCGCCCAGCTCGACCGTCTCCCTCTCCAGCTTCGCCAGATCCCGCACCTTCTTCGGATACCGCGCCTCCGCGACGTCCTTCTTCATCGCCGAGATCTTGCCGTCCGCCCCCAGAACCTCATCCGCCTTGTCCAGGAACTCCGGCCGAGGGATCCGCCGCGCCCGCTCGACGGCCGAAACCATCTCCTCCCCGTATCCGATCGCCGCCCCGAACTCCGCCTGCTTCAGCCCCGCCGCCTCGCGCCACAGTTTGATCTGGCGGCCGACCGCCCTCATCACCGCGCCGCTGTCGTCATCCCACTCCTGGTCCATGCCCCACCTCCGAGGTCCGGCTGTGATCAACGCATCCGCCCGGAGCGCGTCACGGCGTACGGACCGGACAGGCGCCGGACCGCAGCCGAAACACCGCCGGACGGTCACCGTCCGTATCGGCGTCGCTACTTTTCAGCCTAGATGCGCGCGGCCACTCTGAGTGACGTGAGCCAACAAATCACCCGAACAGACAGTTCCGTTTCCGCGCCGCCGCCCACCACCCGCCACTTCACCGTCCTGCTCTCCGCCACCCGCAAGGGCGCCCGCCTGGCCCGGCTCCTCGCCACCGAACGGCTCCGCGCCTGGGGTCTGCCCCACGACACGGCAGCGCTCGTCATCGCCGAACTGGCCGCGAACGCCGCGCTGCACGGCCGCGTGCCGGGGCGGAACTTCCGCATCACGCTGGTCGTCACGGCCAACGGCCCGACCGCGACGCTGCGCATCGAGGTACGGGACCCGCGTACGGAACGGCTGCCGACCGTCCGCCGACGCGGGGAGACCAATGGCGAGTCGGGGCATGGGCTGCTGCTCGTCGAGCAGTTGGCGGACCGCTGGGGCGTCGTCCCCGAGCTGATCTGCAAGACGGTGTGGGCCGAGCTGACTCTGCCCCTCTGAGCCCTCCGAACCCCCGCCCCACCGCAGGCCGGAAATGCTGGCTCTGGTGGCTCGCGCGCTGGCGCGACGGGCCATCAAAGACAAAGAACCCTGGTAAAGAACCCACCCAACCCAACCAAACCCCACACCGTCACCCAGATAGGTGAATCCGCCCAACTCGGCTGGCGCGGACGCGGATTGGCGAGGCAGGCTCGGTCTTGGCAACCCCCAGACATGCGACGGCCCCCGGCCGGGAGTGGCTTCCCGATCGAGGGCCTGACCACCGAGGAAGAAAAGGCCTTCCTGATGGCTGAGCAGCAGCTTAGCGCGCCGCCGCGCGCCCGTTACCTGGTTCGTCGATCCACCAGCGGAGTCACCGTCGTGAGTGAATACCAGCCTGCCCAGTACACGATCATCGGCCACCACCTCTCCCAGCACCACGACCTCTCCCTGACCGCGATCGGCCTCGGCACGCACATCCTGTCGCTGCCCGACGGCTCGCCGGTGGACATCAAGACGCTCGCCGAGAAGTTCCCGGAGGGCCGGGCGAAGATCGCCGCCGCGCTGCGGGAGTTGGAGGCGCACGGGTACATCGAGCGGGTCCGGGAGCGGACGCCCCAGGGGCAGTTCATCAGCCGGACGTTCGCATACAACTTCCCCGAGGCCACCCGTGCGCGCCGCGCACGCGAGGCGCAGGCCGGGCGCCTCGCTCCCCTGCGGGCCGTGCCGTCGTCGCAGAAGTCACCGAAGCCGAAGACCAGCGACTCCCCCTCCAGCACGGCCGCCGCCCCCGCTCCCGACGCCGACGCGGACCCCGACCCCGCTCCGGCCTCTGCCGCTTCTCCTGCGCTCGGCCCCGCTGCCGCCCCTACCGCTGCTCCGGCCCCTGCTCCGAGCCCCGCCCCTGCCCACCGCCCCGCCGAGCGCCGCGTACCGCCGCCGCCCCTTCCCCGACCCACCACACCCGTGCCCGAGCGCATGCGCACCGCCGCCGCGCTGTTGGCCGCCCTGCGCCACGACGACGCCCGGCTGCTTCTCCCCGAGCGCGACGTACGCCGCCTCGCCCCGGCCGTGGCTGCCTGGCTGGAGCGTGGGGCCGCCCCCGAAGCCGTACGCCGTGCCCTGGCGGCCGGCCTGCCGCCGGACCTGCGCCATCCCACCGCGCTCCTCGCCCACCGCCTCACCGTCCTGCTCCCGCCGCACCTCCCAGCGGACCAGCCGCCCGAGCCCACCCCACGCCCTCCGGTCGTCCCCCTCCAGAACTGCGACGGCTGCGACCGCGCCTTCCGCGCGCCCCATGCCGGCCTCTGCCGCGACTGCCGACAGGCGAACGAGGCCCCGGCCCTTGCCGCGTAGACGGAGACTCCTGCGGCGAATGCGCGGCCACTGGCACACGGAGGCGCGGGAGCGTCACTTCAGCCAGGCTCAGCGATGGGACGCGGAAGGGTTCTGGCAACGCCACGCTGCCGAGAAGATCACCGCCGAGACCGGGATCGAACAGCTTCATTCACGCCCGCCACGCGGCAAGCCTCCGCAGAGCAGTGACGTGCCGGTCCATGAAGGACGATGAGGCAACGAACGCCTTGCTGATCAGGGCGTCACTGTCTGCTGCCGAGGTGCTGCGGCAGCGCTATGCAAGAACACGTGGCGTGGTCCGGGCTGACGCGGTTCGATCTCGACCGGCCGCGGTCGCGGATGAGCATGTACCGGACGGTGCTCGCCGAAGGGCAACACGACGTGAACCTCAGCCACCTGCATCGGCGCCTGTCGCGCTGTGCCGGGCCTCGTCCGCCGTGGCGCGCGCGGCGGACGCGCACGCCACCGAGGAAGGGCTGCGTACGACGACGCCGGCCCTCAGGACCACCCCCGTGTCCTGAGAGCCGGCGTCGGGCCGGCGGGCCGCCGCGCGCTGAGCCGGTCAGCCGGTCTGGTCGTCCACGAGGCCCTGCAACTCGTCGAGCTGCCGCTGGAGGTCGTCCATGTCGGGCGTCCCCGTGATCGTCGGGTCGGGGACGGTGAGGTCGGCGCGCTTGACGAAGGTGTCGGTGACGCCGCTGCTCCACGCGATCGAGAGCTTGTCGGCGGCCTCGTTGACCCGCAGCGTGCCCCGGGCGCGGTCGGTGCCGCAGGGGAAGGAGATGGTCACCTCCTCGCCGAAGGTGACCTTGCCGTCGCACTGGTTCACCGTCGGCATCATCGCCTCGCCGTGACGGATCCCGAGGGGGGACACGGTCGAGGTGCCCTCCGGGAACCAGGTGAAGTCCAGCTCCGCCGAGGAGGGAGTACGGACGGTGTCGCCGCCGTCGGCGCCCGTGGGCCCGCTGGTCGCCGCCGGCGGGGCGGCCCGGCCGGACGGGCCGTCCGAGGAACCCCCGCAGGCGGTCAGCAGCGCCACTCCCGCCGCCAGCACACTCGCGGTGATCACATACCTGTGCACAACAACCTCCGTGACCGGAACGGGCCCGGGGACCGCGGCGGTCCCCGTGTTCCCCCGTCTTCCGCCTTCCGATGCGAACCTTCTGCTGCGAAGGTAACCGCGGCGGCCGGGGATGGCTCCGGGCGCAGGGGTGTCCCGGACAGTCCCGGACGGTCCGGGACGCCCGAAGGCCCGGAGGCCCAAGGCCTGAGATCACAGGCCCGGCGGGCCGTGGCTCAGTCGTCCTCGCCGCCCCGCACGGCCCGTACGGTCTCCTCCAACGCGTCCTCGATCGCGGTGGGATGGATACCGAAGGTCGTGGTCGCGGCCGTGGAGTCCATGACGAACGGCTTCCGGAACTGGTACTGCGTCTCGCGGAGTTCGCGGACCAGGGGGCTGACCAGGCCGCCGAGCCACAGCACCGCCCCCGGCATGGGGGCCAGACGGGGCGCTGGGGCGCCTGCGCCGGCGCAGGCGGCGGTGGCCAGGTCGCGGATCGAGTGGGGCGGGGCGGTCGGCACGTGCCAGGGTCGGCCCCAGGCGCGCTCGTCGGTGGCGACCGCCACGAGGGTGCGGGCGACATCGCCGACGTACGTCCAGCTGTGTGCCGCGTCCGGGTCGGCGGGCACCACCGCCCGCCGGCCGGCCAGCACCTTGGGCAGCACGGCGACGGTGAGCAGCGACTGGGTGCCCGCGCCCAGGTAGTCGGAGCCGCGCACCTCGGTGGCCCTGACCTCGCCTGCCTCGTGCGCGGCCAGGGCGTCGCGCCACATCCCGGCCCGTACGCGGCCCTTGACGCCTTCCGCGCGCAGCGGGGCCTGCTCGGTGATGGGGCCGTCCACCGGGCCGTAGCCGTAGAGGTTGGAGGTGGTGACCAGCACGGCGCCGGTCCGCCGGGCGGCGCTCAGCAGCGCGTCGGCCAGCGGCGGCCAGTCCCGCGCCCAGCGGTGGTAGGGAGGGCTCGCGCAGTTGTAGAGGGCCACCGCGCCCTCGGTGAGCCGAGCCAGCCCCGCCGCGTCGGTCGCGTCGGCCGCGACCCGCTCGATGGCGGGGTGTTCCGGGCCCGTCCCCCGCCGCGTCACCAGCCGGACCTTCTCCAACCGTCCGGCGAGCAGCCGCGCCGTGGCCGATCCGACCGGCCCCGCTCCGACGATCACGTGTAAGGGCATGAGGAGACAACCTTCCCAGTACGCCGTTCCTTCTCGAGGACGCCGCTGTCCACCGTGGTCGGACCAACATACGGGTCACTAATTACGGGTCAGTAGTCCAGTCGCGGGTACCAGTCGTCGCGGCCGCCCGGGGTGAGGTCGAGCAGCTGCCAGACGGGGCTGAGCAGGTCGATGCCGCGCTCCTTGATGTCCCCGGCCATGCGCGGGTGGGCGGAGTAGAAGTGGCGGACCGTGCCGTCGTCGTCCCGGGTGAAGACGGAGACGGTGGAGTCCTGCTCGCCGTCCTTGTCCTCGCTGCCCAGGTCGTACTTGAAGCTGCTGTCCCCGCAGCTCAGCAGGCGCAGCCGGGACCAGCCGCGGTTGCGGGCGTGCTGCCGCAGGGCGGGGAGGTCGGCGGCCGCGGCGATCACGAAGTCGGCGTTGCGGGCGATGTGGTGGGCGACGCCGTCGTAGCCGTCGGTCCACAGGGTGCACATGGGGCACGGGTCGGTCTGCAGCTTGCCGTACATGAAGTGGTAGACGATCAGCGGCCGGTCCGGGGCAGTGAACAGCTCGCTCAGGGTGGTCTCGCGGACGGGCGTGTCGCCCGCGTCGAGGTCGGCGGGGCCTTCGACGAAGAGGTAGTCGTCGACCGGCGGCCCCGGGGGCAGCGCCCGGCGGCGGGCCGCGACCTTCTCTCTCTGTCGCATGAGGTCGATCTCGGCGAGGCGGAGTTCCTCGCGGGCGGCGAGGTAGTCCGCGGACTCGCCGGGCAGTCGGGTGTGCCGCATCATCGCGCCCTCCTGGGTGGCAGCCCCCGAGGTCATTCGAGTCTATGGCGGTTCCGGGGTGAGCGTGCAGTCGGACGGAATACGGCCTGGCCAGGGCGGTGGCGCCGGGCCCGTACCGGCGATACGGCCTGGCCAGGCGGTGGCGCCGGACCGGGCCGCCGACCCCGGCCTCGCGTGTCGGCGGCCGGTGGCGCCGGGCCCGCACCGGCCGACCCGGGCCTCGTCTGTCGGCGGCCGGTGTTTGAATGCGGCGATGGATCCCAAGAGCACCCTCTCCGCCCTGCGTGACTTCTGCGCCGAGCGCCTCGGGCCGGAGCTCGCCGCCCGCTACGTGGACCTCGCCCGCCCCGGTTTCGCGCTGACCGAAGCCGAGGACCCCGGGGAGGCCGCGGGGCTCAGCCGGTTCGGGGGCAGGGCGCTGCTCGAACCGGGCACGCCCTGGCCGGCCTGTGACGGCTTTCCGCTGAGTCTGATCGCCGTCCTCGACACCGACGCCATGGCCCCCTGGCTCGGCGATGTCCTCCCCGCCTCCGGGGCGGGCCTGCTCAACTTCTTCTATCTCGACGCCGAGTCCGAGCAGTGCGACCCGGCCTCGTACGACCTGATGCTGAAGCACAGCCACTACGACCCGGAGGTGAGCCGGGTGATCCCCGCCCGTTTCACCCACGCCGTCGAGACCGAACCACCGGCCCGTTCGAGCGTCTTCGAGCCGATCCCGTGGGCGGCGGCGCCCGGTTTCGCCTTCCCCGACACCTGGGACCCGGCCTGGGACGGCTTCGACGTGGGGCCCGACGCCGACGACATGGCCAGGGCGATGCCCGGGAGTTATGTGGAAGGGCTGCTCACCGAGTGGTCGGAGCGGCCGGGCGCGCTCGATTCCGAGGACATCGCCTTCGGGTGGTCCCAGTTCCCCACGGGCAGCTCGCCGATGCTGCCGTCGGGCGAGGATCCCAACCGCTACCACCACCTGCTGCAACTGTCCGGCCAGGACGAGTGGTACATCGGCGGCGACGGCGGCTGGATGCACTGGTCGATCCCCACCGAGGCGCTGCGGACCGGGGACTTTCGCCGGGCGATCCCGACCCCCGACATCTGGTGACACTCTCCCGCGACGGTTCTTGATGGCTTCTTCATAGGTTCTTCAAAGGACCCCTCGTACGTTCGAGCCCGCCCGACCGCACCGGCGGCCGGGCGGTCACGAGCGATGAGGGATCCGTATCCATGAAGGCATGTGCGCGTCGGCGGTTCGCGGCCCGGGTGTGGCCGGCCGTGGTGGTGTCGGTGGTGGCGCTGGGGCTGGGCGGTTGTGGCGGGGGCGGCGGAGGCGGGGACGAGGTGGCCTCGGCGGGTGACGGCAAGGCCAAGGCGTCGAAGACGGGCCAGGGCGAGATCGCGCGGTACGTCGAGGGGCAGCGCAGGTACGTCAGGTGTCTGCGCGAGGAGGGGGTCGACGTCCCCGACCCCGACGCGAAGGGGCGCATCGACTACGGCGACGCCCGGGAGCTGAAGGCGGACCCGAAGTTCACCCGGGCCCAGGTGAAGTGCCAGGAGTTCTCGCTCCCGGTGCCCGAGGAACTCGAGCGGCAGCAGGTGCCGAAGCTGTCCGCGAAGGAGATCGCGACCAGGAAGCGCTACGCGAAGTGCATGCAGGAGAACGGGGTCCCCGAGGCCCCGGACGTCGGCGACGACGGCTACTCCGACCAGGACTTCGCGAACGACGGCGAGATGAAGTGGGACCCGACCTCGGCACGCGCCAAGCGGGCCATCCGCATCTGCGCCCCGATCATCGGGGACCCGGTCGACCCCGGTAAGGGCAAGGGCTGATGGGCGTCCGGCGCAGGGCCGTGCTGGTGGCGGCGGGGGCCGTGGCGGTCAGCGCGGTGGCGGTGGTCGGCGCGCTGGGGCTCGGCGGCGGGGACGGCCCGGACTCCGGCGGGCCGGACTCCGGGCGCGGTGACCGGACGGTGCGGGTCACGCGCGGCACGCTGGTCGACGAGACGGCGGTGGACGGGACGCTGGACCACGGGCCTGAGGTCCCCTTCGAGGCCCGGGCGGAAGGCACCGTCACCTGGCTGCCGCAGGCCGAGAAGACCATCACGCGGGGCGGGACGCTGCTGCGGGTGGACGAGAAGCCCGTGGTGCTGATGTACGGGAACCTGCCGATGTACCGGGAGCTGGCGGTCGGCCGGGACCCGGACCGGCCCCTGCGGGGCCTCGACGTCAAGCAGTTCGAGTCCAACCTGGCCATGCTCGGCTACTCCGGCTTCACCGTGGACGACACGTACTCCCAGCTGACCGCCGACGCGGTGAAGCGCTGGCAGAAGGACCTCGGCAGGCCCAGGACCGGCAAGGTGGGGATCGGGGACATCGCGTATGTCTCCGGGCCGGTCCGGATCGCCCGCACGAGCGTCCGGGTGGGTGCCCAGGCCACGGGCACCGTGCTCAGCTACACGAGCACCGCGCGCTCGGTCACCGTCGAGGCGCCCGCCGGGGAGACCGGCTGGGCGGAGCGCGGCAATCGGGTGACCGTCGAGCTGCCGGGCGGGCACACGGTCAAGGGCCGGGTGGCCGAGATCGGGCAGAACGCCTCCCCGGCACAGGGCGACGGGGGCGGCGACGGGGGCGACGGGGGTGGGGGCGGCGAGGGGGACGCAGCGAAGAACGCCAAGGTCCCGGTCCTCATCCGCATCAGCGACCAGGAGGCCCTGGGCCGGCTGAACAGCACCCCGGTGACCGTTCGTTACGTGGGTCGCAAGCGCGAGAACGTGCTGACCGTGCCGGTGGCCGCCCTGGTGGCGCTCGCCGAGGGCGGCCACGGGCTCGAACTGGCCGACGGCGACGGTGCCGACGGTGCCGGCGGGTCTGGTAGCGAGAAGGGCAGTCGCTTCGTCGCCGTCAAGACGGGCCTGTTCGCGAACGGCAAGGTCGAGGTCAGCGGCCCGGCGGTCCGCGAGGGCATGAAGGTGAGGATTCCCGAGTGAGGCCCGTCGTCGTCTTCGAGGGCGTCACGAAGACCTATCCGGGTGGGGTGGCGGCGGTCCGCGAGATGGATCTGCTCATCCGCTCCGGGGAGTTGGTCGCCGTCGTCGGCCCGTCCGGTTCCGGCAAGTCGAGCCTGCTGCACCTGATGGGCACCCTCGACCGGCCGACCACCGGGCGGATCACGATCGACGGCCACGACGTGGCGCGGCTGTCCGACCGGGAGCTGGCCGCGCTGCGGGCGCAGCGGATCGGCTTCGTGTTCCAGCAGTTCCACCTGGCGGTGGGCGTGCCGGTGCTCGACACGGTCGCCGACGGGCTGCTGTACGCGGGCGTACCCCTGCGGGAGCGCCGCCGCAGGGCCTCGGCCGCGCTGGCCCGGGTGGGCCTCGGCCACCGCGCCCGCCACCTCCCCCACCAGCTCTCCGGCGGGGAACGCCAGCGGGCCGCCGTGGCCCGCGCGGTGATCGGCGAGCCCGCGCTGCTCCTGGCCGACGAGCCCACCGGCAACCTGGACTCGGCCTCGGGCGCGGCGGTGCTGGACCTGCTGCGGGAGCTGCACGCGGCCGGTACGACGGTGGTGGTGATCACCCACGACCGCGAGCTGGCCGCGGCGCTGGACCGTCGGGTGGAGATCCGCGACGGCCGGATCGTCGCGGACAGCGACACGCGGGGGCCGGCGGGCGCGGTGGCCCTGCGGGGCACGGCCGGGTCGCCGGCCGCGGCGGCCCCGCAGGGCGCCACCACTCCGCCTGACCCGGCTGGCCCGGCTGCCGCCGCGGCCCCGCCGGGCGCGGCGGGCGCGGCGGGATCGCCGGCCGTTACAGGCGCCGCCGGGCCACCGGGCGCCGCCGACGCGGGCGCGGCCGCGGGCTGGGGGCGGTCATGAGGGGGCGGCAGGTCTCAGGGAAGCGCGGGTTGCGGGCGGCTCGGCTGCGCCCCGGGGACTTCGTCCGCTTGGGCGGGACCGGGCTGCGTACCCGGCCGTTGCGGGTGCTTCTGTCCGCGCTGGGCATCGCGATCGGCGTGGCCGCGATGCTCGCGGTCGTCGGGATCTCCATGTCCGGGCGGGCCGAGGTGGACCGCCGGCTGGACCGGCTCGGCACCAATCTGCTGCGCGTCTCCCCCAGCCAGTCCCTGGGCCAGAGCTCCCGGCTGCCCGAGGAGTCCACGGCGATGATCCGGCGGATCGGCCCGGTGCGGCAGGTCGCGGCGACGGGCGCGGTCGGGGACGCCAAGGTGTACCGGAACGAGCACATGCCCAGCGGGCGCACCGGGAGCATCGAGGTGCTGGCGGCCGAGCCGCGGCTGTTGGCGTCGGTGGGCGGAAAGATCCGTACGGGCAGGTGGCTGGATTCGGCCACCGCCGAGTACCCGGGCGTGGTGCTCGGCCGGGAGGCGGCCCGGCGGCTTGACGTGCACACCCCGGGCACCCGGCTGTGGCTGGGCGGCACATGGTTCTCGCTGGTGGGCATCGTGGACCCGGTGCCGCTCGCGCCCGAACTGGATCAGGCCGCGCTGGTCGGCTGGCCGGCCGCGCGGGAGTACCTGGGCTTCGACGGCCACCCGTCGACCGTGTACGTGCGCACGGAGGAGGACCGGGTGACCGCGGTGCGGGATGTGCTCGCGGCGACCGCCAACCCCGAGCATCCGAACCAGGTCGTCGTCTCCCGGCCCTCCGACGCGCTGGCCGCGCGGGAGGCGACCGAGTCGGCGCTGACCGGGCTGCTGCTGGGGCTCGGCGGGGTGGCGCTGCTGGTGGGGGGCGTGGGGGTGGGCAACACGATGGTCATCTCCGTGCTTGAGCGCCGCCCGGAGATCGGGCTGCGCAGGGCGCTGGGCGCCACCAGCGGGCAGATCCGGGGGCAGTTCGTCACCGAGTCGCTGCTGCTGTGCGCGCTCGGCGGGGCGGCGGGGGCGGTGCTGGGCACGGGCATCACGGCCGTGTACGCGGCGGTGCGGGGCTGGCCGACGGAGGTGCCGCTGTGGGCCACCGCGGCCGGGGTCGGGGTCACGCTGGCCATCGGGGCGCTGGCGGGGCTGTATCCGGCCATCCGGGCCGGCCGGCTGGCCCCGACCCAGGCGCTCGCCGGATCCGCCTGAGCGCGCCGGAGCGGCGACGCCCCCGCCGGCTGCTCGGCGGGGGCGTCAGTCCGCGGGCGCCTCGGTCGACGGGAGCGGGAGCACCATGGTGAACGTCGTGCCGACGCCGACCTCGCTCTCCACCCCGATCGTCCCCTGATGGTCCTTCACGATCTGGCGTGTGATGGACAGCCCGAGCCCGCTGCCGCCGGTGGCCCTCCCCCGCGCGGCGTCGGCCCGCCAGAAGCGCTCGAAGACGTGCGGCAACTGCTCGGCGGGGATGCCGTGCCCCGTGTCGCTCACCCGTACGACGGCCTCCGCGGCGCGGCGCTCCAGGGTCAGCCGGACGCCGCCGCCGGGCGCGGTGGCCCGTACGGCGTTGCTCACCAGGTTGCCGACGGCCTGCCGCAGCCGGTCCGCGTCGGCGTGCGCGTACACGGGCCCGGCGGGCACCGTGGCGGTGAGGGTGACCCCGGCGCGCTCGGCCTGGGCCCGGTGGGCGGTGCGGCAGGTCTCCAGCAGCTCGCCCAGGTCGGTGTGGTCGCGGTGGTAGGTGAGGGCGCCCGCCTCGGCGAGCGCCAGGTCCTGGAGGTCGTCGACGATCCGCTGCTGGAGCAGGACTTCCTCGTGGAGCGAGTCCAGCAGCTCGGGGTCCGGCTCGACGACCCCGTCGCGCAGCGCCTCGAGATAGCCCCGCAGATTGGCCAGCGGGGTGCGCAGCTCATGCGCGACGTCCCCGACGAGCCGGCGCTGCCGCTCCTCGCTGGCCTGGAGTGATTCGGCCATGCGGTTGAAGGAGCGGCCGAGTTCGGCGATCTCGTCCCGGCCGGTCACGGGCACCCGCCGGGCCAGGTCGCCCTCGCCGAGGCCGCGGGAGGCCGCGGTCAGGGCGCTGACCGGGCGCAGCACCGTACGGCTGAGCAGCAGCGCGCCGAGGATGGCCGCCGCGGCGACGGCCACGGCGACGGTGACCGCGGGCGCGGCGGCGAGGGTGGACGGGGGGTCGTCGAGGGCGCCGAGCCGGACCTGGAGGGGCGGCGGGGCGGCGTCGCGGACCTGTTCCGCGAAGACCCGCTGGAGGCAGGGGGTGATGCCCGCGCCCCCGCCCGCATCCGCGCCCGCACCCGCGTCCGCGCCCCCGCCCGCACCCGCGCCCGACAGGCAGGTTCTCGCGGCCTCGTCGTACCGGGTGTACTGCGCCGATGACGTCTTCGCGCGCCGGCAGGGCCCGTCGGACGCCGGCGTGCCGCCGCCTCCGGTCCTCCGGCCCGCCGCGTACGTCGGGACGCCGTGCTCGTCCCGGCCGACCGTCACCTCGGTGCCCGCCCGGGTCAGGCACGCCGCGTACGCCGTCCCGGAGCGGTATCGGGCGATCTCCAGGGCGGTGGTCTTGAAGGCCGCCACGGGCGCCAGCCCGGCGGGCAGCCGCAGTTCGGGGCGCGGGTCCACCAGGAGCGGGGCGCCGGGGCCGGTCCTGCGGGGCTCGCGGCCCATGAGGACGTCCGAGTCGGCCACCACCGCCCCGGACCCGGTCGTGGTGGTGATCCGTATCCGCTGCCCGGTGGCGGTGGCCAGCTCGCGTACGGCGGGGGCGACGCCGTCCCAGGTGCCGTGCCGCAGGCCGTACTGGCGCAGCTCGCCCGTGACGCGGTTGATGTCGGCCCGGTCCGCGGCGGCGGTCTCGTTGGCCTGGCGCGAGGCCTGGCGCAGCGTCAGCCAGGCGGTGGCGGCGGTGGCGGCGACGACGAGCAGCATCACCAGGGCCAGCGCCCGCAGCCGGAAGCTCACCGATCCGAACCCCGGCCCCGGTCGCCCCCGTCACCCCGGTCCCCCGAGCCGCCCCGGTCCGGGTCCGCGAGCCGGTAGCCGCGCCCGTAGACGGTCTCCAGCATGCGGGGCGTCCCGGGCCCGCGCTCCAGCTTGCGGCGCAGGTTCATCACATGCGCGTCCACGGTCCGCTCCAGCACGTTCTGCTCGAAGCCGAAGACGCGGTCGATGATCTGCGCCCGGGTGAAGGCGCGCCCCGGCTCGCCCGCCAGCAGGGCCAGGATGGCGAACTCCTTGCCGGTCAGCGCGATCACCTCGCCCGCCAGCCGCACCTCGAAGCGCGCGGTGTCGATCTCCAGCGCCCCGGCCCTGATGACCGTCGGCTCCCCGCCGGCGGCCCGGGACCGCCGCAGCAGGGCCCTGACGCGCGCGGTCAGCTCCCGGGGGCTGTACGGCTTGGTCATGTAGTCGTCGGCGCCGAGGTCGAGCCCGAGGAGCATGTCCTCCTCGGTGGACCGCGCGGTCAGCAGCAGGATCGGCACCTGGGACTCGGTGCGCAGGATGCGGCACACATCCAGGCCGTCGACCTGCGGCATCATCACGTCGAGCACGATGAGGTCGGGGCGGGTGGTCCTGGCCCGGTCGATGGCCGAGCGGCCGTCGTGGACGGTCTGGACGGCGTTTCCCTCCCGCTCCAGATAGATCCGGATCAGCCTCGCCTGCTTCTCGTCGTCCTCGGCGACCAGGACGCGCGCGCTCACCAGCCCACCCCCCTCAGACTCGAGCCGCGATCAGGTTCTGTTGACGACCGCCGACTGGGGGCGGATCGGCAGCCTGTTGACCGGGCGCCCGGTGGCCGAGCGGACCGCGGCGGCCACCGCCGCCGGCGTGGTGACGACCGGCACCGCGCTGGCGGCCTTGGCACCGAAGGGGGCGACCACGTCGCGCTCCTCGACGAGTTTGACGATGCGGATGTCGGGAACGTCCACGGCGGTCGGCAGGGTGTAGCCGGTGAGGTTCGGGTGGCGGATCACCCCGCGGGAGGTGCGCAGGTTCTCGGTGAGGGCCGCGCCGATGCCCTGGGCGACGCCCGCCTCGATCCGGGCGGCGAGCTGGCGGGGGTTGAGCACCCGGCCCACGTCCTGGGCGACCGTCATGTCCACCACGCGCACCGCGCCGATCTCGATGTCGACGTCGACCACCGCGCGTACGGCGCAGAAGGCGAGGCCGACGAAGGCGTCGCCCTGGCCGGTCTCGTCCAGCGGCTCGGTGGGGTGCGGGCGGCACTGCGCGGTGGCCCACAGCTCCTTGCCCTCCAGCGCCTCGTCGACGGTCGTGGAGAGCACCCCGTCATACGAGGTGATCTTTCCGTCGGCGATGGTCAGCAGCTCGGTGGACATGCCGAACTTGTGCGCGAGCGGCTGGAGCAGCTGGGTGCGGACCATCTTCGCGGCCCGCTCGACCGCGCCGCCCGACACCCAGGTGTGGCGGCCGCGCGCGGCGGGGCCGGCCGGGGGCTGGTCGGTGTCGACCGGGGCGACGTGCACCTCCTCGATGCCGAGGACCTCCTGCACGATCTGGCGGGCCAGGGTGGTGAAGCCCTGGCCGGTCTCGACGGCCGCGCAGATGACGGTGGCCACCGAGCCGGTGACCTTGACCGTGGCCGTGGACACCTCGTCGGCCCCCTCGGCGCCCAGCATGTGCACCATGCCCAGCGCGTAGCCGACGCCGCGCCGCACCGCGCCCGGCTCGCCCGCGCCCTCGGGGCCGCCGGGCAGCAGCCACTCCTCCTCGGGGTCGTCCTCGGGGAGCGGGGGCAGCGGGGCGTCCCGTACGGCGCGCAGCAGTTCGGCGACGGGGGCGGGGCAGGTGACGGTCTGGCCGGTGGGCAGCAGATCGCCGGTCGCCATGGCGTTGCGCAGCCGGATCTCGGCCGGGTCGATGCCCAGCTTGGCCGCGAGCTTGTCCATCTGGCCCTCGTACGCGGCGCACACCTGCATGGCGCCCTCGCCGCGGACATGGCCGGAGGGCGGATTGTTGGTGCGCACCGCCCAGCCCTCGATGAACGCGTGCGGCACCACGTACGGGCCGCAGGCGAAGGACACCGCGGCGGCCAGCGCGTCCGCGGAGGAGTCGGCGTACGCGCCCGCGTCCAGCAGGATCTGGGCCTCGACCTTCACCAGCTTGCCCTCGGCGTCGGCGTGGTGGCGGTAGCGCAGCAGGGTCGGGTGGCGGTGGGCGTGGCCGAGGAAGGACTCCTCGCGGGTCGCGGCGAGCTTGACGGGGTGACCGGTGCGCAGCGCCAGCAGGCCCAGCGGCAGCTGCATGCCGGGGTCCTCGCGCTCGCCCATGGCGCCGGGCACGCCGGTGACCACGACCTTGACCCGCTCCGGCTCCAGGCCGAAGCAGGCGGCGGCCAGATCGCGGTCGGCGTGGGGGTCGGTGGAGGCCGTGTAGATCTCCACGCCGCCGTCGGGGCGCGGGACCGCCAGACCGGCCTCGGCGCCGATGGGCGCCGGGTCCTGACGGCCGATCCGGTACAGGCCCTCGACGATGACCTCGCCGACCACGTCCGGGTCGCCGAAGCGCAGCGGGATGTGGCGCACCAGATTGCCGTCGGGGTGCAGCGGCTCGGCGGCGAACGCCTGCTCGGGGTCGGTGACCGGCTCCAGCACCTCGTATTCGACGGCGATGGCCGCGGCGGCCAGCCGGGCGGTGTCGGGGTGGTCGGCAGCGACCGCGGCGATCGGCTCGCCGTGGTGGCGCACCACGTCCTTGGCGAAGACCGGGCGGTCGGCGACCCGGCGGCCGTGCGCGGCGTCGCCCGGGACGTCGGCGTGCGTCACCACGGCCCGGACGCCCGGCATCCGGGCGGCGGCCGCGGTGTCGATCGAGACGATACGGGCGTGCGGGTGCGGGGAGCGCAGCACCGCGGCCCACAGCAGCCCCTCGGCCCACAGGTCGGCCGCGTACGGGAAGGTGCCGGAGGTCTTGGCGACGGCGTCGGCGGGCTCCAGCGACACGCCGAGGCCGATGGTCGGCGGCTCCTTGGGCGTGAGGGGGACTCCGGCGGCGGGGGTGGCGGTGGCGGCGCCGGTGCCGTCCGCGATTCCAGTCATGCCGTCGCCCTCCCGCTGCCCGTGCCGCTGCCGTCGAAGCCGCCGTTGCCACCGGCGCCGTTGATGCCCGGCGGGCCGGCCTGGTGCGGGATGCGGGCGGCGGCTTCCTGCCCGTCGTGCTGCGCCGCCTCCTCCGCGTCGGCAGCGGCCGCCGCCTCCCTTTCCGTGACGACCTGGCGCACCGCGTCGACCACGCCGCGGTAGCCGGAGCAGCGGCACAGGTTCCCGCAGATCGCCTGGCGGGTCTCCAGGTCGCTCGGGGAGTGGTTGCCCTCCAGCAGGTCGTGCACGGTCATCGCCAGGCCCGGCACGCAGAACCCGCACTGCACCGCCCCGCAGGCGGCCAGCGCGCGCTGCACGTCCGACGGCTGCCCGTCCACAGCCAGGCCCTCGACCGTACGGACCTCGCAGCCCGCGGCGGTCGCGGCGGGCACCAGGCAGGAGGCGACCAGCCGCCCGTCGACCTGCACGGAACAGGCGCCGCACTCGCCCTGCGAGCAGCCGTCCTTGGCCCCGGCCAGGCCCAGGCGCTCGCGCAGCACGTACAGCAGCGACTCGCCGATCCAGGCGTCGGTGACGGGCCGGTCGGCGCCGTTGACGTGCAGGACGTACGAGGCGCTGGGGTGCTCGCCGTCGACCTGGAGGGCCGCGTCGGCGTCGTCCGGCTGGGGGTCCGCTGGGGCGTCTGTCGCCTCTGTCGTGTCTGTGGCTTCTGCGAGGGCTGGGGCCGCCGGGTCCGCCGCGGCTGCCGCGTCCGGTGTGTCGGCCGGTGCGGCGGGCTCGGCTGCTTCGGGGGCCGCCTCGGCGGCGGGTGGCTCGCCGCCGTCGGCGGGCGCGCCGTCACCGGCCGACGGGTCGGCGTCGGCGAGGGGCGCGCCCTGGCCGTCCAGCGCCAACTCGGCCGAATCCCCGGCCTGTGCGGGGCCCGCGGGTGCCTGGTGTGCCTCGGGAGCCTGGTGTGCCTCGGGAGCTTCTGCTGCCTCGACAGGTTCCAGTGCCTCAGGTACCTCGGGGGTCTCGGGGGCCTCGGGGGCCTCGTACGCTTCGGCCGCCTCCGCGGCCCCCGCCGCCTCAAGGGCATCAGGCGCCTCGGAGGGCGTGCCCTCGGCGGCGACGCCGTGCGGCGGGGTCGCGCCCCGGTCCTCGTGCGCGGAGCCCTCGTGCGCGGAGCCGTCGTCCACCGGGCCGTCGTAGCCGCCGTGTTCGTCGTAACCGTCGTCCACGAACCCGCCGCGGCCGCCCGTGGGCACCACTCCGTGCGGCGGGGTCCCCGCGCCCTCGTGGGCGTCGGCGCCGCCCTGGCCGCCGTGCGTCAACTCCTCGGGCCAGTCGTCCACCTCGTGGGCGCCGCCGGGCAGCCTCAGGCGGCGCCGGGCGGGGCCCCTGAGCGGCTGCGGGGCGGGGGCGGAGCGGAGGGCGTGGTCGCCGAGCGCGTACTCGCCGGAGTCCTCGGCGCCGTCGTCACCGGCCACCGGAAACGACCACTGGCCGGTCTGCCCGGTCTGGCCCCCCTGACCCACCTGGCCCTGCTGGGCGTGCGGCTGGGCGTGGCCGTGCGGGCCGGGCCCGCTCTGCTGCTCGTGCGTGCCGTCGGCGTAGGGCATCGCCCACTGCGCGGTGTCGTGCGCGCCGTACGGAGACGCCGCCGGGCCGGGGTGCTCGGCGACCGGGTATTCGCCGCTCTCCTCGACCCCGTGGTCGCCCACGGCGGGGGCGCCCCACTGGCCGCCGGGCGCCTCGGGCACCTGCCACTGGGCCGCGGCGGCCGGGTCGTTCACCGGATACGCGCCGGTCTCGTCGTAGCCGTCGTCGGCGGCGAAGGGGATCGACCACTGCCCGGCCTGACCAGGCTGGCCGGCCTGCCCCTGCCCGGCGGCGGGCAGGTCCCACCCCCCGTTCCCGTGCGGGTCGTGCGCGTGGTGCGGGGCGTGCGGGTCCTGGTGTCCCCCGTAGGCGTACTCGCCCGAGTCACCGCCCTGTCCGGGCTGCGCCCACTGCCCGGAGGCGTCCGCGCCGGCGTCCATCGGCAGCGACCAGTGCCCGGTCCCGGCGGGATCACCCGCCGGGGGGGTCGGCTGCCCGTGCGCGCCGGGGTCGTGCGCCGTCGGCTGCCACTGGCCGCCCTGCGAGGGCGCGCCGGGCACGCCCGTCATGGGCGGGGGCGTGTAGCCGGTGCCGGGGGCCGCGAGCGGGTCCCACCCGCCCGCGAGGGCGGCCGGGTCCTGGAGCGAGTGGTCGGGCGGCAGCTGCACGAAGCCGGTGGCCTCCGCGTCGTACTCGGGGCCGTGCGGCATCGGCTGCCACCCGCTCCCGGAATCCGGCCGGTGCGGCTGCTGTTCGTCACTCACGCGAGTGCCCTCCCCAATGCTCGGCGGGCCAGGGCTGCCACCGTACGCCTCAGATGGATCGCGGCGGGCGGCAGGGGCACCGGCTCGGAGCCGTCGGCGGGCGGAGCCGGGTCGGGAATGCAGGCGGCGGCGACGTACTCGCCGAAGGCGGCGGCCACCTGCGGGTCGAGGCGGCCCCGGTCGCCGTCCCAGTCGATGAGCGAGGCCACCCAGCGCTCGGCCTCCAGCGGGCGCAGCGGCATGGGCGCGACCGCGCCGACCGCGCAGCGCACCCCGCGCCGCGCCGGGTCGAGCACCACGGCGACCGAGGCCGTGGCCCGGCCCGGGCCGGTGCGGCCGGTGGCCTTCAGGAAGGCCTGGGGCGCGTGGAGGATCGGCACCCGTACGAACCCGACGAGTTCACCGGGCCGCAGCATCTCCACGCCGGCCAGCAGATGGCTGACCGGGATCTCACGGCGCGCGCCCTCGGGCCCGGCGATGATGACCGTGGCCTCCAGCGCGGCGAGCACCGGCAGCGCGTCGCCCGTGGGGGCGGCGGTGACGATGTTCCCGCCGAGCGTGCCCGCGTTGCGGATCTGCGGCGGCCCGGCCGCGCGGGCGGCGGCGGCCAGCGCCGGGATGAGCGCGGCGAAGTCGGGGCGGCCCATGCGGGCGTGGGTGAGTCCGGCGCCGAGCAGGGCGTGGCCGTCCAGGTAGCGCCAGCCCCGGATCTCGCTGATCCGGCCGAGACCGACGAGGGCGGCGGGCCGCAGCAGCCCGGAGTTGACGGCGGCCATCAGATCGGTGCCGCCCGCGACGGGCACGGCGGCGGGCATGGCGGCCAGCGCCGCCACGGCCTCGTCGAGCGTGCCCGGCAACGTCACCGTGTGCGCCGCCTGCGGTGCGTGCGTGGTCAACCCAGCTGCCCCTTCCCCGGTGTCCCGGCTGTTGCGCCGTACGGTACGTGCTGACAGCCCGGACGTGGCAACTCTGGCACATCTTCCGAGTCCGCCGTCGCGAGGGTCCGTCAAGCATGGATCCGTCCCCGACCAAGGGGATGGTACGGGTTTGGGACGACGTCTCCGCCAGGTGTGGATTGCCACGTTTCAGGGACCCTCGTACGACTTGGGGTTGCGCCGGGGACCCACGGTCCCAGGCGCATGCCGCCGGGGGGCGCACCTTCCGGTGTGCCTCACACGATCGGGGGCGACCCGTCGATCGGACGTCCGGATACGCCCGGGCGCCGCTGCCAGGGGCGCGGGCCGCCGGGAGGCCGGTACTCCACGCCGAGCGCGTCCAGGCGGGCGTAGTGGGCCGCCATGCGCTCCTGGAAGCCCTCGAAGTCACGTTCGGACGGGGGCGGGAGGGAGGACCAGACGGTCTCGGCGAAGGCGGCGAGGCGGGGGAAGGTCTGGTAGTCCACGCGCCGCCGGTCCTCCGTCAGCTCCGTCCACACGTTGGCCTGGGCGCCGAGCACGCGCTCCGCGTCGGCGCCGGTGAGCTGGGGCGGAACCGGCTCGAAGCGGTAGACGTCCTCCAGTGTGCGTACGTAGCCGATGGGGACCGGCTCGTCGTCGCCCGGCGCCTGGCGGTAGTCGAAGTACACGTGCTGCTTGGGGCACATGACGACGTCATGACCGGCCCGGGCGGCCGCGATGCCCCCCGCGTAGCCGCGCCAGGACTGGACGGCGGCGCCCTCGGGCAGGCCGGCTTCCGGGATGACGCCTTCCAGGATCTCGTCCCAGCCGATCAGGCGGCGGCCGCGCTCGGCGAGCCGGCGGCCGAAGTGCCCCAGCAGCCAGCCCTGAAGCTGGTCCACGCCGCCCAGGCCCAGCTCGCGGACGCGGTCCCGGGCGGTCGGGGAGGCCTGCCACTGCTCCCTGGGGCACTCGTCGCCGCCGAGGTGGACGAAGGTGCCGGGGAAGAGTTCCAGGACCTCCTCCAGGACGTTCTCGTAGAAGCGCAGCGTGGTGTCGGTGGGTGAGAGTACGTTCGGATTGATGCCCCAGGTGGTCCAGACTCCGAGGGAGGCGGTGTCGATGACGTCGGTGTTGCCCAGTTCCGGGTGCGCGGCGATGGCGGCCTGCGAGTGTCCGGGGAGGTCGATCTCCGGGACGACGGTGATGTGCCGCTCGGCGGCGTAGGCGACGATCTCGCGGATGTCGTCCTGGGTGTAGTAGCCGCCGTGCGGGCGCTCGTCCCACAGCGGCGAGTCGCGGGGGCCGACTTTGCTGCGCTCGCGCCAGGCGCCGACCTCGGTGAGCCTGGGGTAGCGGCGGATCTCCAGGCGCCAGCCCTGGTCGTCCGTCAGGTGCAGGTGGAGCACATTGAGCTTGTGCGCGGCCATGAGGTCGACGTAGGCGAGCAGATCGCCCTTGGGCATGAAGTGCCGGGCGACGTCCAGCATCAGACCGCGCCAGGCGAAGCGCGGGGCGTCCTCGATCACGCCGGCGGGCACCTCCCATCGCTCGCGGGGCGCGATCGGAGCCCGGCGGTGGGCCTCGGGCCCCAGCAGCTGACGGAGCGTCTGCGCGCCCCAGAAGACGCCGGCCGGGCCGCCGCCGTCGATCCGGACGGCGTGGCCGTCGACGGCGAGGCGGTAGCCCTCGGGGCCCAGCTTCCGCTCGATCTCGGGGTCGATCCGGAGGACGACGCCGCTGTCGTGGTCCTGGCCGGGCGCGAGCGGCAGGCCGGTGGCGGCGCCGACCGTGGCGCGCAGCCAGCGCGCGATGGGCTCGGTGCCCGGCCCCGCCGCCAGCGGGGTCGTGGCGTCCAGCAGGTGGCCGGCGCCGGACAGCGGCTCGTGCGCGCTGCTGGGCGCCGGGATCGGATCCGTCAGCTTCATGGCAAGTGCCTTCCCGGCGGGTGGCCTCGCGGCGAGCGAAGCCTCGTGGCGAGTGGGGCTTGGTGGCGAGTGGGGCCGCACGGCAGGGCTCGCCCCTGCCACTGCTTCACTGCCCCGAGCGCCCCCTGCTCAGCCGCCCGGCAACTCCCCGCCGAGATGCGGGCACACGTCCGGCCCGCGCCCCGGTCGAGGGGGCGCGGGCCGGACGTGCCGCGCGCGGGGCTCGTCTCCGGCGGTGCGCCGGAGGCGGAAGGCCTACTTCTTGCCGCCGTCCTTGTCCTTGTCGCCGCCGGCGCCCATGCCGTCGAAGATCTCCTTGCACATCGGGCAGACCGGGTACTTCTTCGGGTCGCGACCCGGGACCCAGACCTTGCCGCACAGGGCGACCACCGGCGATCCGGAGAGCGCGCTCTCCATGATCTTGTCCTTCTGTACGTAGTGGGCATAGCGCTCGTGGTCGCCGTCACCGTGCGACACCTGCGGTGTCGGCTCAACGAGGGTCCCCGTGCCTGCCCCGCGCTCGGGCTCAAGAGTGCTCATACAGCCCTAGGGTACTCAGGCTCCGGGCGAACGACGGCTCAGCGCCTCCCCGCGACGCCGGCCGCTGTTCGCCGCCGCGCGCCACCCGCCACCCACCGCTCCCAGTTGGGCGGCCGCCCCTAATTGAGCGAGGGATCGTCCGGATAGGTGGCGACCATCGCCAGTTCGCTGCGCTGGCGGCGCAGCACCGCCCGCCACAGCCGCTCCGGGGCGGGCGAGGAGACATCGCCCGGCTCGGACTCCACCACGTACCACGCGCCCTCGGACAGCTCGTCCTCCAGCTGACCCGGCCCCCATCCGGCGTAGCCCGCGAAGATCCGCAGCGAGCCGACGGCGGCGGCCAGCAGCTCGGGCGGCGCCTCCAGGTCGACCAGTCCGATCGCGCCGTGCACCCGGCGCCAGCCGAGCGGGCCGTCCTCGGTCACGGAGGAGGCTCTGCCGGCCTCGCCGGGGACCACGGCGACGCCCAGCGCGGAGTCCAGCGACACCGGGCCGCCCTGGAACACCACCCCCGGCTCGCCGGCCAGCGCGGCCCAGGACTCCAGGATGTCGCCGACCCCCACCGGGGTCGGGCGGTTGAGCACCACGCCCAGCGACCCCTCCTCGTCGTGGTCGAGGAGGAGCACCACCGCGCGGTCGAAGTTCGGGTCCGCCAGCGCCGGTGTCGCGACAAGCAGCCGTCCTGTGAGCGAGGACACCTCGGTCATGGACACATGATCCCGCATGTCGGCCCCGGAGGGGGAGTGGAAGACGAGTCCCGTATGAGAGCAGGTCGGGGCGTACGACAGCAGGCACGGCGCAGGTAACCGTCCGCTTTCCGCTCCGAACCGAACGTGTTGTGACACATCCATGTCGGTTCTGTGGGTACCTCGGGCATACGGAGGCGCTCTCCGCGGCCATTACTCTTGCCTTTTGGCCCCCGACCGTCCCAGGAACGCGAGACCAGATGACCCGCTCGAACGATGTCCTGCTCGTCCATGGCGGCACCCCGCTCGAAGGCGAGATCCGTGTCCGCGGCGCGAAGAACCTCGTGCCCAAGGCCATGGTCGCCGCGCTGCTCGGCAGCGGGCCGAGCCGGCTGCGCAACGTCCCCGACATCCGCGACGTGCGGGTGGTGCGCGGGCTGCTCCAGCTGCACGGCGTCACGGTACGCCCCGGTGACGAGGCCGGCGAGCTGGTGCTGGACCCGACCCACGTGGAGAGCGCCAACGTCGCCGACATCGACGCCCACGCGGGCTCCTCGCGCATCCCGATCCTGTTCTGCGGTCCGCTGCTGCACCGCCTCGGCCACGCCTTCATCCCCGGCCTGGGCGGCTGCGACATCGGCGGCCGGCCGATCGACTTCCACTTCGACGTGCTGCGGCAGTTCGGCGCCACGATCGAGAAGCGGGCGGACGGCCAGTACCTGGAGGCCCCGCACCGGCTGCGCGGCACCAAGATCCGCCTGCCGTACCCGTCGGTCGGCTCCACCGAGCAGGTGCTGCTGACGGCGGTGCTCGCCGAGGGTGTGACGGAACTCTCCAACGCGGCGGTCGAGCCGGAGATCGAGGACCTGATCTGCGTCCTGCAGAAAATGGGCGCGATCATCTCCATGGACACCGACCGGACGATCCGCATCACCGGCGTCGACAAGCTCGGCGGCTACAACCACCGCGCCCTGCCCGACCGCCTGGAGGCCGCCTCCTGGGCCAGCGCGGCGCTCGCGACCGAGGGCAGCATCTACGTGCGCGGCGCCAGCCAGCGCGAGATGATGACCTTCCTCAACACCTACCGCAAGGTCGGCGGCGCCTTCGACATCGACGACGAGGGCATACGGTTCTGGCACCCGGGCGGCAAGCTCAACGCGATCGCCCTGGAGACGGACGTCCACCCCGGCTTCCAGACCGACTGGCAGCAGCCCCTGGTCGTGGCCCTGACCCAGGCCTCCGGGCTGTCCATCGTCCACGAGACGGTGTACGAGTCGCGGCTGGGCTTCACCTCCGCGCTGAACCAGATGGGCGCGCACATCCAGCTCTACCGCGAGTGCCTGGGCGGCTCCGCCTGCCGCTTCGGCCAGCGGAACTTCCTGCACTCGGCGGTCGTGTCGGGCCCGACCAAGCTGCAGGGCGCGGACCTGGTCATCCCCGACCTGCGCGGCGGCTTCTCGTACCTCATCGCGGCCCTGGCGGCCCAGGGCACCTCCCGGGTCCACGGCATCGACCTGATCAACCGCGGCTATGAGAACTTCATGGACAAGCTGGTGGAGCTGGGCGCGAAGGTGGAGCTGCCGGGCGGCCAAGAGACCGTCTGAGCCCCGTCGCCGCCCCCGGCTGGGGGTCCGGGGGTTACCCCCCGGGTGAGCACAGCATGGACAAGCTGGTGGAGCTGGGCGCGAAGGTGGAGCTGCCGGGGGCCGGGGAGAAGGCCTGAGCGGCCGGGGAAAGGCCCTGAAGGCCGGGGAGAAGGCCCAAGGCCCCGGAAACGGCCTCAGAGGGCCGTAGGGACGCCGAAAGGGGCGGCCACCCTCCCAACGGGTGGCCGCCCCTTTCGCATGGGGTCTTACTTGCCCTTGGCGGCTTCCTTGAGCTTGGAGCCCGCGGAGACCTTCACGCTGTAGCCGGCCGGGATCTCGATCGGCTCACCGGTCTGCGGGTTGCGCGCGGTGCGAGCGGCACGGTGGGTGCGCTCGAAGGTGAGGAAGCCGGGGATGGTGACCTTCTCGTCGCCCTTCGCGACGACCTCTCCGGTCACCTCGGCGAGGGCGGCCAGAACGGCGTCGGCGTCCTTTCGGGTCACCTCGGCGCGCTCGGACAGAGCGGCCACCAGCTCACTGCGGTTCATTTTGTACTCCCGTGTTCATCTTGCCAGTAGGCGTGAGATCGAAGCCGATGCTGCCAGGGCCCTCGGACAGTCCCCGGACCCGGGTCTGCTGTTCAGACCCTCGCGCCCGGAACGCATCCTGCCCCCACCTGTGGCGGGAAAGCCAATCCGGGGCCCTGGTGAGTCGCACGGATAGCGCCGTGGCGGCCGTTTCTGCCGACACCCTAAGGGGGCCCGATCGGCTGAACGCCACCCGACGCGCCGTACGACGCGCCGAGCCCGGCCTAGACCGCCGTGGTACCGGTCACAGCCTTGGCGGCGGCCCGCACGGCCCCGGCGACCGCACCCGCGACCTTGTCGTTGAAGACACTCGGGATGATGTAGTTGGCGTTCAGCTCGTCGTCGTGGACGACGTCCGCCAGGGCACGGGCCGCGGCCAGCATCATGTCGTCGTTCACCGTACGCGACTGGGCGTCGAGCAGGCCGCGGAAGACGCCCGGGAAGACCAGCACGTTGTTGATCTGGTTCGGGAAGTCGGAGCGGCCGGTGGCGACCACGGCGGCGGTCTGGCGGGCGATCGCCGGGTCCACCTCGGGGTCGGGGTTGGCCAGCGCGAAGACGATCGCGTCGTCCGCCATGGCGGCCACGTCCTCGCCGGACAGGACGTTCGGGGCGGAGACGCCGATGAAGACGTCGGCGCCGCGCACGGCCTCCTTGAGCGTGCCGGTGACGCCCTCGGGGTTGGTGTTGTCGGCGATCCAGCGCAGCGCGGCCATGTCGCCGTTGCCGTTCGCGGCGGCCAGGTCCTCGCGCCCGGCGTGCACCACGCCGTGGATGTCCGCGACCACCGCGTGGCGCACGCCCGCGGCGATCAGCAGCTTGAGGATCGCGGTGCCGGCCGCGCCCGCGCCGGACATGACCACCCGCACGTCGCCGATCTTCTTGTTGACCACGCGCAGCGCGTTGGTGAGGGCGGCGAGCACGACGATCGCGGTGCCGTGCTGGTCGTCGTGGAAGACCGGGATGTCCAGCGCCTCGCGCAGCCGGGCCTCGATCTCGAAGCAGCGGGGGGCGGAGATGTCCTCCAGGTTGATCCCCGCGAAGCCGGGGGCGATGGCCTTGACGATCTCGACAATCGCATCGGTGTCCTGGGTGTCCAGGCACAGCGGCCAGGCGTCGATGCCGGCGAAGCGCTTGAACAGGGCCGCCTTGCCCTCCATGACGGGCAGCGCGGCCTTGGGGCCGATGTTGCCCAGGCCCAGCACCGCGGAGCCGTCGGTGACCACCGCGACGCTGTTGCGTTTGATGGTGAGGCGGCGGGCGTCCTCGGGGTTGTCGGCGATGGCCTGGCACACGCGGGCGACGCCCGGGGTGTAGACCATGGACAGGTCGTCGCGGTTGCGGATGGGGTGCTTCGACGACATCTCGATCTTGCCGCCGAGGTGCATCAGGAACGTACGGTCGGAGACCTTGCCGAGCGAGACGCCCTCGATGCCGCGCAGCTTCTCGACGATCTCGTCGGCGTGCGCGGTGGAGGTCGCGGCGATGGTGACGTCGATACGGAGCTTCTCGTGACCGGACGCGGTCACGTCGAGGCCGGTGACCGAGCCACCGGAGGACTCCACGGCCGTGGTGAGCTGGCTGACCGCCGTGCCGCTCGCGGGGACCTCCAGCCGGACCGTCATCGAGTACGAGACGCTGGGCGCCGTTGCCATGGCCGACTTCCTCTGCTTTCCCTTGTTTCAGGTTGTCCGGGGCCGCGGTAGTGGTTGCCGGGCCGCGTCCTCAGATAGTTGCACCTACCTTCCGGTACCTGGTAACCGGGCCCGAGTTTCGGAAATATTGTTCAGCAAACGAAAGAGGCCCGCGCCCTGAAGGCTGACGCGGACCTCTTCAACGGTCTAGGTGGCACCGACCCGCCATGCTCGCCTCGCGGCAAGTGGTCGCTCGAAGCGACGAAGGTTGGGCCCGGGGGCTTGGATCGAGCCGGTGCCACAGCAAGGCTAACAAACCATCCCCGGAAGTGATTCCCTCCCCCACGGGTTGATTTTCCGCCCGGGGTCGCTCCGGTCCCGGAACAGGACAGTCCCGGAACAGGTCAGTCGCGGAGCAGATCGGGGACGCCGTGCTCGTCGGGGTCGTCCCGCTCCCCCGGCACCACGGTCAGCCGCTGCGTGGCGCGGGTCAGCGCCACGTACAGCACCCGCAGCCCCGCCGGGGACTCGTCGGCGATCTCCGCGGGCGAGACGACGACCGTCGCGTCGTACTCCAGGCCCTTGGCCTCCAGGCTGCCCAGGGCCACCACGCGGTCGCCGAGCCCCTCCAGCCAGCGGCGCGCCGCCGCGCGCCGCCGCATGGCGACGACCACGCCGACCGTGCCGTCCACCTCGTCCAGCAGCCGCCGCGCCTCCTCGCGCACCCGCGCCGCCAGCGCCCCGTCGGCCCCGTCCCCGGCCGCCGCGGGTGCGAAGCGCGGCGCCAGGCCGGTGGAGCGGACCGCCTCGGGCGCCTGGGCGCCGGGCATGGCGAGCGCGAGCACCTTCGCCGCGACCTCGGCGATCTCCGCCGGGTTGCGGTAGTTCACGGTCAGCGTGAAGCGGCGGCGCGGGCGGCTGCCCAGCGCCTCGGCGCGGGCCTCGGCCGCCTCCTCCGGGTCCGACCAGGAACTCTGCGCCGGGTCCCCGACCACCGTCCAGGTGGCGTGGCGGCCGCGCCGCCCGATCATGCGCCACTGCATCGGGGTGAGGTCCTGCGCCTCGTCGACGATCACATGGGCGTAGTCGGCGCGCTCCTGCTCGGCTCGGTCCGCGCGGCCGCGGCGCCGCGCGGTGCGGTCGGCGAAGGTGGTCAGCTCCTCCAGGCCGGTGAGCTGGTCCAGCGGGTCGGCCTCGCGGGGCCTGGCGGGCCGGGCCGGGGCGCCCAGGACGGTGTGCAGCTCGTCCAGCAGCGCCACGTCGTGCACGGACAGCGGCCCCCGGCCGTCCTCGCCCAGCCGGGCCAGCGAGCGGGCGAGCTGCCGCACTTCGCGCTGCGTCAGCACCCGCCGGGACCAGCGCCCCAGCCGCTTCTCGTCGGCCATCGCGGCCAGCACGGAGCGCGGGGTGAGCTCGGGCCACCAGGCGTCCAGGAAGCCGAGGAAGTCGTCCTCGGTGGAGATGTCCTCGTCGAACCCCTCGCGCGCCTCGGCGGCCAGCTCGGGGTCGGTGTAGCGGCGGCCGGCCCCCGACTTGGTCCACAGCGCGTCCAGCAGCAGGCGGCGGGCGCGCGGCCGCAGGAGGTTGACGGGCGCGGTGCCGCCCAGCGCGGTCTGTCTGATCCGGCGCAGCTCGTCCGCGTCCAGCTCGACGCGCGCGCCGAACGCCACGACGCGCAGCCGCTCCGGCGGCCCGGCCCGGCCGGGGCCCGCGGGCAGCTCCAGGGCGCCGCGGGCGGCCTTGCGCAGCACCCGCGTCATCCGGGCCGAGCCCTTGACGCGGGCCGCGGCCGGCTCGTCGTACGCGGTGGCCTCGGCGCCGTCCACCAGCGACCCGACCGCGCGGATCGCGACCTGTCCCTCCTCGCCGAGCGAGGGCAGCACGCCCTCGGTGTAGGCGACCAGCAGCGGGGTCGGGCTGACGACCAGGATCCCGCCCGCGTACCGCCGCCGGTCCTGGTAGAGCAGGTACGCCGCGCGGTGCAGCGCGACCGCGGTCTTGCCGGTGCCCGGGCCGCCCTCCACCTCGGTGACGGAGGCGGCGGGGGCGCGGATCACCAGGTCCTGCTCGGCCTGGATGGAGGCGACGATGTCGCGCATGGTGTGGCCGCGGGCCTGGCCGAGCGCCGCCATCAGCGCGCCGTCGCCGACGACCGGCAGGGCCGCGCCGTCCAGGGTCGCGGTGAGTTCGGGGCGCAGCAGGTCGTCCTCGACGCCGATCACCCGGCGGCCCTTGCTGCGGATGACGCGGCGGCGCACGACCCGGCCGGGGGCGACGGGGGTGGAGCGGTAGAAGGGGGCGGCGGCGGGGGCCCGCCAGTCGATGACGAGGGGGGCGTAGTCGGCGTCCAGGACGCCGATGCGGCCGATGTGCAGGGTCTCGGCGATCTCCGCGCGGTCGCCGCCGTCCTCGCCGCCGGGCTGGATGGCGTCGTCGGCGGGCTCGACGGAGGTGTACGCGCCGTCCGGGCCGCGCTCCCCGTCCTTGCCGAGCAGCAGGTCGATGCGGCCGAAGAGGAAGTCCTCGAACTCGCTGTTGAGCCGGTTGAGGTGCACGCCGGCGCGGAAGACCTGGGCGTCCCGCTCGGCGAGCGCGCCGGGCGTGCCGACCTGGCCGCGCTTGGCGGCGTCGTCCATCAGGAACTCCGCCTCGTGGATCTTCTCCTCGAGGCGGCGGTAGACGCGGTCCAGATGCGCCTGCTCGCCACGGATCTCCCGCTCGCGGACCCCGTCCCCGCCGTCCTGGTGAGCGCCGTCCTGGTGAGCGCCGTCCCGGTTTCCGGCGTCCCGGTTCCCGGCGCCCTGGTTCACACCGTCCTGGTTCACGGCGTCCCGTTGCGCGGCGTCCCGTTCGGCGGCGGGCCCGGGTCTGTCCGGTCTCGCCTCCCGGCTCGCGTGCGTGGCGTTGTGCGCGGCCACCCAAGCCCCCTTCTGTGTGCGTAGGGCAGCCGTCAACCGTACACCAGGGGCCCGGCTAGATCTTGACCACGGCCAGCCGCTCGCCGTCCAGGGTGCGGACCTCGAAGCGGTCGATCTGGTCGGGGTTCATGGCCGCGCCGCCCAGGGCGTACAGCGGCTCCTTGCTCCAGCGGGAGGCGTCGCCGTCCTTGATGCCGTAGCCGGTGCTGGGCACGGCCCAGGTGGTGACGGTCTCCTCGTGGCCGTCCTTGCCGACGGCGACCAGGTCGCAGGCCTTGGGGCCCTTCACATTGGCCAGCTTGAGGGCCACCGCGGTGCCCCACCCCTTGGCCTGGAGCGAGACGACCGCTTCGACGTCGGTGCCGGGGTCGGTGGAGCCGGACTTCCGGCCCTGGTCGAACGCCGCCTTCGCCGGGGTGGCCGCCACCGCGCCGCCGCCGCTCCCGCCGCCGTCGTCCGAGGTCAGCGCGGCGCCGGCGAACGGACCGCCGATGATCAGGGCGATGGCCGCGGCGACCAGGTACAGCCGGCGCCTGCGGTGGCCGCGGCGGCTCTTCGCGACGTCGTCCATCAGCCGGCCGAGCAGCTCGGGCCCGGGGCGGGCGGTGATGGTGGCCGGGTCGAGGACGGTCCGGCCGTCGGCGGACGTGGCGAACTCGGCCAGCAGCGGCGGGATGTCCATCAGCCGCTCCAGCTCCGCGCCGCAGCGGTCGCAGCCGAGCAGGTGCTCCTCGAAGCGGGCCGCGTCCGCCGGGTCCAGGACGCCGAGGGCGTAAGCGCCGACGGCGGTGTGCTGCTGGTCCTCCGCTGCCGGCATCATGCCGTAACCCCCCGTTCCTCGAGCGAGAGCCGCAGGGCGCGCAGCGCGTAGAAGACCCGGGACCGGACCGTCCCGGGCGGTACGCGGAGCACCTCGGCCGCCTCGTTCACCGTACGCCCCTTGAAGTATGTCTCGACCAGTGCCTCCCTATGCGCGTCGGTGAGGTCGGCGAGCGCGTCGGAGATCGTCATCATGCGCAGCGCGCGGTCGATCTCGTCGGCGGCGGGGACGGCGTGCAGGGGCGTCGGGTCGACTTCCCGGGGGCGGGCCCGGCGGCCGCGGTGACCGTCGATGACGATGCGCCGGGCCACGGTCACCAGCCAGGGGCGCAGCGAGCCGCCGGTGCTCCGCAGCTGGTCGGCGTTGCGCCAGGCCCGCAGGAGCGTCTCCTGGACCACGTCCTCCGCGCGGTGCCGGTCGCCCGCGACCAGGCGCAGGACGAAGGCGAGAAGCGGGCCCGCGTGCTCTTCGTAGAGCGCGCGCATGAGCGCGTCGTCCGGTGTCGTCCTCTCGGTCACGGGGAGCATCCTTGCGCAATCCCCACCGCGCGGTCGAGGGGGCGGGTTGGGCCTGTCGTCAAAGGGAGCGCCCTGCCCCCGACGCCTGGCACGGCCCCTTTGACGACAGACCCTAGGCGCGGGTGACCCGGCGGCGGTGCCGCGCCACGCGTTCGCGGTTGCCGCAGACCTCGCTGGAACACCAGCGGCGACGGCGACCGCGCGAGGTGTCGAGGTAGAGCAGCGAGCAGGTCTCCCCCTCGCACTGGCGCAGCTGCCCCCGCGCCACGGGGTCGGTGAGCAACTCCACGGCGTCCCGGGCGACCTGGGCCAGCAGCGCGCCGCAGTCGGGGGTGGCGGCGAGGGTGCGTACGAGGGTGCCGTCGGCGCCGCGTACGGCCCGGACGGCGGGCGGGGCGGTGGAGGCCAGGGCGTTCACCCGCTCCAGGTCGGCGCCCGCGGCGCGGCCCTCGACCTCGGTGTGCACAATGCGATGGAGCAGGTCGCGGGCGGCGCGGAAGCGGGCGAGCCAGCTGCCGTCCACGACGTCGAGGGCGGTGTCGCGGGGCACCAGGCCGGCGCCGACGAGCCACGCCTTGAGCGGTTCCACCCCGTCCAGCCGCTCCACCGGGGCCTCGCTCAGCCGCCCGCCGACCGTGGCCACCAGGTCCAGACAGATCCGTCCGGAGTCGAACCGCAGGTCATAGGCCGACGCCGACGTCATGCTCCTGTCACTCCCTCGGGTCGCCGTGCGGTCACGCGGAAGGGCCCGCCCTCCCAGAGTGCCCGCCCCGGCGCGAGCCCGGAACCCCAACGGGCTCAAGCATCGGCGTACTTGGCGTCCGAGGAGGGGTCGAGCGCCAGCCGGTATCCGCGCTTGACGACCGTCTGGATGAGCTTCGGCGCCCCCAGGGCCGTGCGCAGGCGCGCCATCGCCGTCTCGACCGCGTGCTCGTCGCGCCCCGCGCCCGGCAGGGAGCGCAGCAGATCGGCGCGGGGCACGACCCAGCCGGGGCGGCGGGCCAGCGCGCGCAGCAGGGCCATCCCGGCCGGGGGCACGGCCCGCAGTTCCCCGTCGACCAGCACCGCGTGGCCGCGGATCTCCAGACGGCGCCCGGCCACCGGCAACGGCCTTACGCGCCCGGGCAGCTCATGGGTCAGCAGCTGGACGAGCGGGCCCAGGCGGAACCGCTCGGGCTGGCTGGTGGGGACGTCGTGGGCCTCCAGCGGCAGCGCGGTGACCGGCCCCACGCAGGCCGGCAGCACGTCATGGCGCAGCGCGTCGAGCAGCTCCTCGCGCATACCGCGCCGCTCGGCCCGGTCCAGGAGGCTCGCGGCGGCAGGGGCGCTGGTGAAGGTGACGGCGTCCAGGGCGCGGGCGACCGTCGCGTCCAGGAGGCGGTCCAGGGGGGCGAGGTCCTCGGGCGGCATCCAGCGGTACACCGGTACGCCGACCACCTCCGCGCCCGCCGCGCGCAGCGACTCGACGAAGCCGGGCAGCGGCTCGCCGTGCAGCTGGACCGCGATCCGGCTGCCCTCGACCCCCTCCTCCAGGAGCCGGTCGAGCACCTCGGCCAGCGACTCGGACGCCGGGGACCACTCCTCGGTGAGCCCCGCCGCCCGGATCGCGCCGCGCACCTTGGGGCCGCGGGCCAGCAGCCGGGCGCCGCGCAGCCGGGCCAGCAGGGCCTCGCCCAGCCCCCAGCCGTCGGCGGCCTCCACCCAGCCGCGGAAGCCGATGGCGGTGGTCGCGATCACCAGGGCGGGGGCGTGGTCGAGCAGCTGCTTGGTGGCGCTGAGGAGTTCCGCGTCGTCGGCGAGCGGCACGATGCGCAGCGCGGGCGCGTGCACGACGGCCGCGCCGCGCCGCCGCAGCAGGGCGCCGAGCTCGTCCGCGCGGCGGGCGGCGGTGACGCCGACGGTGAACCCGGCGAGGGGGCCGGTGGCGGGGGCCTTGGCGACCGGGTCCGTGGGGGCGGGGCCGGTGGCCGGGGCCTTGGTAACCGGGTCCGTGGCGACCGGGTCCGTGGGGGCGGGGCCGGTGGCCGGGGCCGGCGCGGCGGGCGCCCCGGGGGCCGTACTTTCCGCGCTGTGGTCTCGGTGCATGGCTCTCGTCCCGATCCGCTGTCGTATGGGCGCCCTCCGCGGCGTCATCTCGACGCCCATCCTGTTGCCGCCCGATAACGGGCGCGGTTCGCGGAGGTTACCCGGGTGTAACGGACGGCTCCTGGCTCAGACGTCCGCGTAGGCGGGTTGCCGCGCCCCCTGCGGCTCCTGCGTCCGTGTCGCGTCGGACCGCCCGGCCGACTGGGCCCCGCGGAGGTACACGGCCCAGGTGACGGCGGAGCACAGGGCGTAGAAGACGAGGAAGGAGACGAAGGCCGGGGTCCCGCTGTGCGCGTTCAGGAACGCCTCCCGGAAGGCCAGGTTGATGCCCAGCCCGCCGAGCGCCCCCACCGCCCCGATCAGCCCCATCGCGGCCCCCGACAGCCGCCGCCCGTACGCCGCGGCCTCCTCGCCCGCGAGGCCCCGCGCCACCGCCTTGGCCTGGAAGATGCCCGGGACCATCTTGAACGTGGAGCCGTTGCCTAGCCCGCTGAAGACGAACAGCGCGATGAAGCCCACGAGGAAGACGGTCAGGGACTTCTGCGCGGAGGCGTAGACGACGACCACGGCCGCCACGGACATGGCGGCGAAGTTCCACAGGGTGATCCGCGCGCCGCCGTACGCGTCGGCAAGCCGGCCGCCGATGGGGCGGACAAGGGAGCCGAGGAGGGGGCCGATGAAGGTGAGCGAGGCGGCCTGAAGCGGGGTGCGGGCGAACTGGTTCTGCAGGACCAGGCCGAAGGCGAAGCTGTAGCCGATGAACGAGCCGAAGGTGCCGATGTACAGGAACGACATGATCCAGGTGTGGGCGTCCCGCGCCGCCTCCCTGACCGCCCCGCCGTCGTTGCGCGCCGGGGCCAGATTGTCCATGAACAGCGCCGCGAGCAGCGCGGCGACCACGATCAGCGGAATGTAGACCCCGAGCACCACGCGCGGGTGCGCCGCGCCGGCCGTGCCGATGACGAGCAGTCCGAGGAGCTGTATGACCGGCACGCCGATGTTGCCGCCGCCCGCGTTGAGGCCGAGCGCCCAGCCCTTCTTCCTCAGCGGGTAGAAGGAGTTGATGTTCGTCATGGAGGACGCGAAGTTCCCGCCCCCGACCCCGGTGAGCGCCGCGACCACCATGAAGGTGGTGTACGAGGTGCCGGGCTCCATCACCACGGCGGCGGCGACCGTCGGCACCAGCAGCAGCGCCGCGCTGACGATCGTCCAGTTGCGGCCGCCGAAACGGGCGACGGCGAACGTATAGGGGACGCGCAGAAACCCGCCCACCAGCGTCGGCATCGCGACCAGGAAGAACTTCCCGGCCGGATCCACCCCGTACTCCGGCCCCATGAACAGGACCATCACCGACCACAGGCTCCATATGGAGAAGCCGATGTGCTCGGAGAGGATGGAGAACAGGAGGTTACGGGTGGCGATCTTCTCGCCCTTCTCCCTCCAGAAGGTCTCGTCCTCCGGGTCCCACTGCTCTATCCAGCGGCCCCCTTTACGTGCGGGGGTGGTGGTCGGGGCAGTCATCACGCCTCCACGGTTTCGGGTGTCGCCTTGCTGTGCGGCCTCACTGCCCGACGACGGTAGGAAGCGCGGATTACCGGGCTGTGGCGGCAGGTGACGCGTACGAAACCTTGCTCTCACCCACGAGCGCGCGGGGCGGTGAGGGGCTCCTCCCCCGACTCCCCCGCCTTCCCCGCTTCCGCCACCTCCGCCGCCTCCTCCGCCTCCGGGCTCGGCAGCCAGGTCCCGGGTGGGGTGGCGAGCCAGCCTCCCGCCGCGCCGAGCGCCGCCGCTGCCTCGCGGAGGGCGTCCAGGCCCGGGTGGCGGAGGCCGCGGCGCCAGACCAGGGAGACGGGGGACAGCGGGACCGGGGCGGTCAGCGGGCGCAGCACCGCTCCCGGCATGGCGATGAACACCGAGCTCGCCAGCACCGACCAGCGCCGCTTGGCCACCACCCGGGTGAACTCCTCGACGCCCTCGATCTGCGGAAACGGCTCGGCCATCACGATGCCGCGCCCCGCGAACAGCTGCGCGGCCAGGTCCGTCCACTCGGCGGTGGCCGCGTTGCCCGCCGCCGCGTACAGCGTCTCCCCCGCGAGCGCCTCCAGGGGGACCTCGTGGAGCTGGGCCAGCGGGTGGTCCTCGCGCAGCACCACGGCCATCCGCTCGTACCGGATCAGCTGGTGTTCGAGGCGCGCGAGGACCGCCGGGTCCAGCCCGCCGACCCGCCCGAAGGAGACGTCCACCCGGCCCGCGAGCAGTTCGGCGGCGGCGCCGGTCAGCCCGCTGTGGAAGTGCGCCACCAGCTCCACGTCGGGCGCCACCCGGCCGCGCGCCTCGGCCAGCACCGCGCTCCCCGTGCTGACCGGCGCGCTGACGTCCACGACCAGCGGCCGCCCCGCCCCCGCCCCCGCCCGGCCGCCCCCGAAGGCGGCCGACAGCTCCTCCTGCGCCTCCAGCACCCGCCGCGCGTACGGCAGCAGCCGCTGCCCCTCGGCGGTCAGCGTCACCTGCCGCGTGGTCCGTACGAACAGCTCGGCGCCCAGCTCCCGCTCCAGCCGCCGGATGTCCCGGCTCAGCGCCTGCTGGGCGACGTAGAGCCGGGTGGCGGCCCGGGTGAAGTGCAACTCGTCGGCGACGGCGGTGAAGGCGCGCAGCAGGCGCGGCTCGATGTCCTTGGGCACGCTGTGCAGTCAACCGCATGCGAGCGTTTAACAACACAGGTGCGTCAATAGCCGCGCATCAGGTGTTGGACCGCGCCCGGGCGGGGCCGCGACCGTAAGGGGGTGATCCTCTTTCTCGCCTCCAGGCCAGTGGTGCCGACGGCCCGCCGTCTGTCGAGCGCCGCGTTCCGCGGCGCTGCGGGCCCCCGGCCCGGGCCGCCGCCGCGCGGTACGGGCGCCGGGCCCGCCGCGCCACGCCGTACGAACGACACGGACCACACGGACGACACGGACCACACAGACCACACGGACCACACTGACGACGGCGCGGCGGAGGCCGCCGGCGGCACCCGCCCGTCCCCCCGGTCGCTGCTCGCGCCCTACCGGCGGCTGTTCGCCGTGCCGGGGGCGGTCGCGTTCACGCTGGCCGGGCTCGTGGGGCGGGTGGCGGGGTCGATGCTCGGGGTCGGCATGGTGCTGATGATCGCGACGGTGCGCGACTCGTACGCCCTGGCGGGGGCGGTCTCGGCCACCGGCCTCGCGGTGACGGCCCTGACCGGGCCGCTGCTCGGTCGGCTCGTGGACCGCCACGGCCAGGCGCGGGTCGCGGTTCCGGCGGTCGCCGTGTACGCGCTGGGGGCCACGGCGATGCTGCTGTGCGTCCACTACGGCGCGCCGGCCTGGGCGCTGTTCGTCTGCGCGGTGGGCTCCTCCGGCGTGCCGAGCCTCGGCTCGATGACGCGCGCCCGCTGGGCGGCCGTCCACCGCGACGACCCGGCCGCCCGGCACACGGCCAACTCGTTCGAGCAGGTCGTCGACGAGGTGTGCTTCATGGCGGGCCCGGCGCTCGCGATGGTGCTGTGCACGGCGGTGTTCCCGGAGGCGGGGGTGGCGACGGCGGCGGTGCTGCTGGTCGTGGGGACCCTGCTGTTCGCGGCGCAGCGCCGCACCGAGCCGCCCCCGCGCACCCGCGCCACCGCCGTCTCCGCCCCCGGCTCCGGCTCCGGCGGTGCCGAGGGGTCGTTGACGCGCTCGCCGGGTCTTCGGGTGGTGGTCCTCACCTTCCTGGCGACCGGCGCGGTCTTCGGCTCGATGGAGGTCGCGACGGTCGCGGCCGTGGAGTCGTACGGCCACGGATCGGCGAGCAGCGCGGTCCTCGCCCTCCAGGCGGCCGGGTCCTGCGTGGCGGGCCTGGTCTTCGGCGCCCTGCCGGTCCGCGGTTCGGCGGCCACCCGCTTCCTGGCGGGGGTGGCGGCCATGGCGGTGGCGGCCCTCCCCCTGCTGGCCGCGAACGGGCTGGCGACGCTGACCCCGCTGCTGTTCGTCGCGGGTATGGCGACCGCGCCCACGATGATCAGCGGCATGACCCTCGTCCACCGGCTGACCCCGCCCACCCGCCTCAACGAGGGCATGACGACCGTCTACACCGGCCTCCTCGTCGGCATCTCCGCGGGCGCGGCGGCCGGCGGCTGGACGGTCGACCACCTGGGCCCGGACGCGGGCTACACGGCCCCCGCGACGGCCGCGGCGCTGGCCCTGCTGGCCGCGGCGGGGGGCGCGGGGCGGCTGCGGCGGTCCCTGGGAGCGGGCTGAGGGCGGGCCGCCGGGGTACGGCCGACGATGTCGGCCACCTCGGCGAAGGGATAGCGGAAAAAGCGAGACTGATCAGCTGCCGCCGCTCACTCATGATCGCGCCCAGACTCGGATCGAGTCGGCCGCCTCCTGGCTCGGACAGGTGGTCATGGTGTCCCGGCTCCCTGGGCCGGACCTGCCCTCACCACTCCGACGAGACAGCGCACCGAAAGGTGAGACCGGCGCGGCACCTCACATCGAGCCCCCGCACTACCCGGCGGCCACCCCGGGCCGCACCGAGCGCACCATCACCGTCAGGACCGGCGCCTCCGGCGAGGACCGCACGGTGCCCACCGCCCCGTACCCCCACGACGCGTAGAGGGCCTGCACCTTCCCGTCCTGGTTCAGCGGGTTCACCATCAACGACACCTGCGTCTCGGGGCGCCCGGCCAGGAGCGCCTCATGCAGCCTGCGCGCGATCCCCTGCCCGCGCCAGCGCCGGCGGACCATCATCTCCTTCACCGCGACCGTGGAAGCCCCCACCACGGCCGGTCCGGGCTCCGGCCGAGTGCGGCGCCACCAGCGGTCGTCCGCTCCGGCGAGCCGGTTCGCATAGACGTAGCCGACGGGCGCGCCCGAGTCGTACGCCACCAGGGCCTCCCAGCCCGGTTCGGCCGCGTGCCGCGGCAGCCGCTCCCCGAATGCCTCCGGGGCGTAGTGCGGCAGGTGGAGCTTGTGCGCCCAGCACTCCTCGTAGATGGCCATCAGGTCATCCCACACGGAGTCCACATCGCCGATCCGGACGAGACTCACGCTGCTGTCCACTGCTGCTCCCACGAGTCGTAGAGGGGGCCGGGAGCAATCCGGCGCAGGTCACGGGTGAACGAGTCAAGCATGGACCGCACCCGGGGGTGCGCCGCGTCGACGGAGGCGGCAGTGGCCACGGCACGCTCCGCCTCCCGCTGCCCGAGCTGGGCGCGGGCCAGGCGGGCGGTCGTAATGGCCCGGGAGCGGACGAGATGAGGGCGGAACAGGGTGAGGGAGGCGTGGGCCCGCGCCTCGGCTTCGGCGTGCCGACCAGCGGCCAGGTACGCGGTGGCCGCCAAGCTGTGCACTTCGGCCTCGTCGTAGAACGCGGTCAGCCGCACGGGCCGCCCCTCGCCAGGATCAGCCCGGAGCATCGCTTCCCGCGCGCAGCCCAAGGCACGGTCCACCCCGGCCTTGTCCCGCGTCAGCCCCAGGATCGCGGCGTGCCGGGCGTGGCCCAGGGACGCGAACAGCGGGTCGCGGCGGGTGATGGACAGGCGACGGGCAACGTCGTTGGCGTCGAGGGCATCGACCGGTCGGCCCAGGTGGCGGTAGAGGCTGCCCTTGTGGGACCAGACACGGAACAGGATGGCCTGGTCGCCGGACTCCTGGGCAAGACTGGCCGCCCGCTGGTGATGCCCTAGGGCGGCGTCGAAACGACGCCCGTCGGTGGCGGCCCACATAGCGCTGGACACGCAGGCGGCGGCCGCGGCGTACAGAGCGCGCCTGACGCGCTGCGAGCACGAACCACGCTGCCGCAGGGCAAGGGCTTCATCGGCCAGGGCCAGGGCGGCGGCCTCCGTTGACGGTCTCCTCTGGAGGGGCGACGGGGGGACAGCCCGGCGGCGGAACGAATCCGAGTTCGGCCGGTAACGGCCCAGCACCATCGCCAGAGCGCGGCGCTGGAGTGGGTGAGGCCAGCGCGTTTGTCCGCTCAGCCACCGCCGCACCACCCGGTCACTGATCCGGCCGGGCCTGCCGGTCATTCGCTCGATGGCGCTGTTCACCGCCTCGGCCAACTTCTCCTGCGTCAATCCAGCGTCGCCCAGGGCCGCTTGGAGCGCTCGGTTCCCCATGCCCCCACGGTAGACACACGTGTACAGCCCGCCAAGGAACCGGGTCAAGGGGAGGCAAAAAGGTCCGGGTGCGAGTAGCGGCGACGGCCGCCACTTGCCCTAAGGCTGTCGTGGAAGCCCTCGCCTGCCGGTGGACATTGCGGCAGACCTTGCGAAAACCATGAATCGGCTGATCAGGAATGCGGCGCACCCGCGCCCCGCGCCGGAACGCGACGAGGGCCCCGCGGTCGGCTGACCGCGGGGCCCTCGTCGTACATGGGATGAGTGGAGATGGCGGGAATCGAACCCGCGTCCAACGGTGCGGAACCAGGGCTTCTCCGAGCGCAGTCCGCTGTGATTTTCTCGGCCCCGGAGATCACGCGGACAAGTCTCCGACGGGCTCAGCCACTGTTTGTTGTCCCACCAGGCCCCGTGGCCGGGTCTAGTGGTTTAGTCCCCTAGCTGATGCCAGGATCCGGGTCGGGAACAGCCCCGGGCTGACACTTCGCGAGTCGCTACTTAGGCAGCGAGGGCGAAGGAATCGCGCTTGGTGTTGGCGATTATTGGTTTCGGCATATGGTTTACGAGATCATTGCCGCTTCCTCGGCTCGCTTCCCCTGCTTCGACAGCCGCTGTCGAAACCGATCATCCCCATGTGGTGTTATCAAGGTGGTGCCGCGCCCTCGGGGGGCGCAGCCCTCATCGTACGGGAACAACGCACGACCGTGCCAGCCTATTCCCGCCGTCAGGTCAGTGGGCCGGGTCCGCGGCCAGGCGCGGTCAGGCCCGCTGGCGGCGGCGGGCCGCCGAGATCGCGCGGTCGGCCTCGCGGCGGTCCTGCTTCTCGCGGAGGGTCTGCCGCTTGTCGTACTCCTTCTTGCCCTTGGCCAGGGCGACCTCGACCTTGGCCCGGCCGTCCTTGAAGTAGAGGGCCAGGGGGACCAGGGTGTGGCCGGTCTCCTGGATCTTGCCGGTCAGCTTGTCGATCTCCGCGCGGTGGAGCAGGAGCTTGCGCTTGCGGCGCGCCGCGTGGTTGGTCCAGGTGCCCTGGCTGTACTCCGGGATGTGCACGTTGTGCAGCCAGGCCTCGCCGCCGTCGAGCTGGGCGAAGCCGTCCACCAGGGAGGCCCGGCCCTGCCGTAGCGACTTGACCTCGGTGCCGGTCAGCACCAGGCCGGCCTCGTAGGTGTCCAGGATGTGGTAGTCGTGTCGCGCCTTCTTGTTCTGCGCGATCAGCTTGCGCCCCGTCTCTTTAGCCATAGCGTGGCCATTCTCGCACTACGCCCCACCCCCGAGGCCACTCAATACCGTCCGCGCGCGCGTTTCGGCGCCCTGGGAGTCGTCGCCGGCGACGGACAGGTCGGGGGTGATGCCCTTGCCGTCGACGCTGTGGCCGGAGGGGGTGCGGTAGTGGCCGACGGTGAGCTCGGCGACCGAGCCGTCGGGGAGCTCGCTGGGCATCTGCACGGACCCCTTGCCGAAGGTCCGGGAGCCGACGACCACGGCCCGGCCGCGGTCCTGGAGCGCGCCGGTGAGCAGCTCGGCGGCGCTCATGGTGCCGCCGTCGACGAGGACGACGAGGGGGGAGTCGGTGTCGCCGCCGCGCCGGGCCTCCAGGACCCGCTGCTTGCCCCGTACGTCGTACGTGGCGACCAGCCCGCCGTCGAGGAAGGAGGAGGCGGTGGTGACGGCCTCGGTGACCAGGCCGCCGGAGTTGCCGCGCAGGTCCAGGAGGATGCCCGCGCCCTTGGGGGCGGCCCGGACCGCGCGGCGCACCTGCTGGCCCGCGCCCCGGGTGAAGGCCTCGACCTTGATCCGGACGGCGGCGGGGTGCTGGTCGGTGAGGCGGTCGACGGTCACCGGCTCGGTGGCCAGGCGCGCCCGACGGAGGGCCTGGTGCCAGCTGCGCTCGCCGCGCTGCAGCCCGATCTCGACCCGGCTGCCCACGGCCCCGTGGCCGCGCAGCCAGGACACCACCTCGGTGACCGGGCGGCCGGTCGCCGGGCGGCCGTCGACGGCGCGCAGCCGGTCGCCGGCCCGGATGCCGGCCTTCTGGGCGGGGCTGCCGGGCTGGACCCGGTCCACCGAGATCCGGCCGCCGGGCCCCGTGCGGGCGGAGATCCCCACGCCCACGTACTCGCCGTCCAGGTTGCGGCGGAAGCCCTCGTACTCGCGGGCGCTGTAGACCGCGCCCCAGCGGTCGCCGCTGCGGCTGACCACCTCGCGGGCGGCCTTGGAGGCGGACTTCCCGTCCTCCTCGGCCTGGGCGGCGGCCGCCTTGACCTCGTCGCTCTCGACGGTGCTGGACAGGGATCGGGACGGTATCCGGGCGGCGGCCGGGTCGCGCCCGTCCTCGGCCTCGGCGCCCCAGGAGCCGACGGCGGCTCCGGTGGCCAGCACGCTCACAAAGACCACTGTCAGGGCGGCCCCACGGCGAATGCGGCGGGGCCGGACGAACAAACACGGGCCCGACATGCCGGTGAGTGTAGGGCAACGCGGGGCGCCGTACCGGGCGTTGTGAGGTACGGCGCCCTGGACGAATGTCACACCTTGAGGTACTTGCGGAGCGCGAACAACGCCGCCAGGGCGGGCATCAGCAGCCCGATCGCCAGCACCAGGGGCAGCTTGGCCAGCACCGCGTCACCGGCGATGAAGTGGATGACCCTGATCTGGTCGGCCAGCCAGTTCCGGACCAGGAAGTAGTAGCCGCTCACCAGCAGCACACAGGCGAGGCCCGCGCCCAGCAGGCCCGCGATGGCCGCCTCCAGGATGAACGGCATCTGGATGTAGAAGCTGGACGCGCCGACCAGCCGCATGATCCCGGTCTCCCGGCGGCGGGAGAACGCCGACACCCGCACCGTGTTGACGATCAGCATCAGCGCGACGATCAGCATGAGCGACATCACCCCCAGCGCCGCGTAGTTCATGCCGTTGAGGAGATTGAAGAGGTCGTCGACCACTTCCTTCTGGTCTCGGACCTCCTGCACCCCGGGGCGTCCGGCGAAGGCGGTGGTGATCACCTTGTACTTCTCGGGGTCCTTCAGCTTGATGCGGAAGGATTCCTGCATCTGGTTCGGGGTCAGCGACTCGGCCAGCGGCGAGTCGCTGAACTCCTCCTTGTAGTGCTTGTACGCTTCCTCGGCGGTCTCGAACCGAACGCTCTCCACGATGCTCATCTGCTTGAGCTCGGCGCGGATCTCGTTCTTCTGCGCCTCGGTGACCGGGCCCCTGGCGCAGTTGGGCGACGTCTCCTTGTCCTGCTTGTTGCACAGGTAGATGGTGACGTTGACCTTGTCGTACCAGTAGCCCTTCATCGTGCTCACCTGCTCGCGCATGAGCAGGGACCCGCCGAACAGGGCGAGCGAGAGGGCGACGGAGACGATCACCGCGAAGGTCATGGTCAGATTGCGGCGGAGACCGACGCCGATCTCCGACAGGACGAACTGGGCGCGCATGGCGTCCTTTCAGTGCTGGTAGCCGTAAACGCCGCGGGACTGGTCGCGCACGAGACGGCCCTTTTCAAGTTCGATCACGCGCTTGCGCATCTGGTCGACGATCTGCTGGTCGTGGGTCGCCATCACGACCGTGGTCCCGGTCCGGTTGATCCGGTCCAGCAGCTTCATGATGCCGACGGAGGTCTGCGGGTCCAGGTTTCCGGTCGGCTCGTCGGCGATCAGCAGCAGCGGCCGGTTGACGAACGCGCGGGCGATGGCGACCCGCTGCTGCTCACCGCCGGAGAGCTCGCCGGGCATGCGGTCCTGCTTTCCGCCCAGTCCGACCAGGTCGAGCACCTCGGGGACGGTCTTGCGGATGGCGGCGCGCGGCTTGCCGATCACCTCCAGCGCGAAGGCCACGTTCTCCCCGACCGTCTTGTTGGGGAGCAGGCGGAAGTCCTGGAAGACCGTCCCCAACTGGCGGCGCATCTGCGGCACCTTCCAGTTGGACAGCCGCGCCAGGTCCTTGCCCAGCACATGGACCGCGCCGTGGCTGGCGCGCTCCTCGCGCAGCAGCAGACGCAGAAAGGTGGATTTGCCCGACCCCGAGGAGCCCACCAAAAAGACGAACTCCCCCTTCTCGATCTCGAGCGAGACATCCCGGAGTGCGGGACGGCTCTGCTTGGGGTAGGTCTTGGATACGTTGTCGAATCGGATCACTGGAGCACCACGGTCGACCTGGGTAGGGGTACGGGTGGCCGCGAGGGCGGCTCCCGTCGGTGAGCGTGACCATACGCGAACCGCGCGCGAGCGCGCAGGCGCCGTTCGGGGGTTGGCGCGCTTATTGGCGGCACTATTGGGGGCAAACGGTTGACAACCGTCCCGGCGGACTGTCCGAAACAGCTACGGAACCGGTACGGATGCGGTGCGGAATCGTGCGGGGCGCGCCGAACCGGGCGGAAGCTGGCACAGTGGAAGGGGAACCAACACATTTTCCAGATCGTTGGGCCCGTGTCTACTGCGGCATCGCCGCGCGGGAGGAGAAGAGCGCATGACGTATGACAGGCTTGTCTGCGCCAACTGCGCGAGCCCCGTCAGCGAGGGCCGCTGCCCGGTCTGCCGGGCCAGCAGGGAGCGTATGCAGCAGGACGGCGCCTTCGGCGGGCTGACGCCGGCCGCCCTGATAGCGCTGCTGGTGGCGCTGATCGCCGTGGCCCTGCTCGCCCACCAGGTGGCCGTGGCCTGACGGCCGGCGGCCCGGTGATTGCCCGGTGATCGATTCGACACAGTCGGTGACGATCTGTGTCGATGTGTGACGTCCTGCAATCATTCCGTGTGCGTCATTGAGGCGTGGAGCGCTGCGTGCGCCGTGCGTGACGCATCACACACACAAAGGGCCCGGAGTGACGCCGCACTCCGGGCCCTTCGCTGTGCGTGATCAGATCGCCGTGCGTGATCAGGCCACGGTGTTGCGGTTGACCAGGCGCGGCATCAGGCGGAAGCCGATGCCACCCGCGATCATCGTCGCGGCGCCGACCAGGAGGAAGGTCGTCTCGGAGGCACCGGTCTCGGCCAGCTCCTCCTTGGCCTTGCTCTGCTCGACCGGCTGGGAGCCCGCGCTGTCGGTGTCGGTGTTGTCCTGGCAGGCGGTGCCGTCGAGCTCCACCGTGCAGGTGTTGGGGTCGTCGCTGCCGCCGCCACCGCCGGTGCCGGACGACGAGGACGGCTCGGCGGTCGGCTTGCCGGTGGGCTTGCCCGTCGGCTCGCCGGTCGGCGGCTTGGTCGGGTCGCTCGTCGGCGGCTTGGTCGGGTCCTCGGTGGGCGGGTTGGTCGTCGGCGGGTTCGTCGTCGGCGGATTGGTGGTGGGATCGTCCGTCGGCGGGGTGGTCGTCGGCGGGGTGGTGCTGGGGTCGCCCGTCGGGATAACCGTCGGGTCGTCGGTCGGGTCCTCGGTGCCGACGCCGGCGCCGACGCTCACGCCCTTGTCGTCCGCGCTGGCCGAAGCCTTCACGCCGACGATGTCGACATCGAGACCCACGGCCGATGCGGCGCCCGCCGCCGTCAGCGACGCGCCGGCGGCTATCACGGCGCCGGCCGCGATCCGCGCGACGCGCAGCCGCGTCTTCTTCGTCATCTGCTTGCTACCCCCAGTAGCTGTACTCGTCAATGGAGCAGCTATGCACGGAGCAACGTTCCGCGGGGAGTCCTGATCGCGGGACCGGCCACACAAGGCGGTCCGGGAGCCCCCCGTTCACACGCGCCCCAGTCATACGCATGCCGCGCGTCAGCTTCCCCACTTTTCATATGACCGTCAAGGCCGTTGCGCGCGAGATGTCCGCTATGGAGGTGGTTGGCGGATGCATGGGTACAGGACTGTGACCAACTGGTCGTCAGACAGTGGGCGGAGCCCGGGACAAGCCCGGGAGAAGCGGCTGAAAGACGCCTAGCTCTGCTGCTCCTGCTGCTTGCGCCAGCGGATGCCCGCCTCCAAGAAGCCGTCCAGCTCGCCGTCAAGCACCGCCTGGGGGTTGCCGACCTCGTAGTCCGTCCGCAGGTCCTTGACCATCTGGTACGGGTGGAGGACGTACGAACGCATCTGGTTGCCCCAGGAGTTGCCACCGTCGCCCTTGAGCGCGTCCATCTTGGCCTGCTCCTCCTGGCGGCGGCGCTCGAGCAGCTTGGCCTGGAGGACGTTCATCGCGGTGGCCTTGTTCTGGATCTGCGAGCGCTCGTTCTGGCAGGAGACCACGATGCCGGTCGGGATGTGCGTCAAGCGCACCGCGGAGTCGGTGGTGTTGACGCCCTGCCCGCCGGGGCCCGAGGAGCGGTAGACGTCCACGCGCAGCTCGGACTCGTCGATCTCGATGTGGTCGGTCTGCTCGACGACCGGCAGCACCTCGACGCCCGCGAAGGACGTCTGGCGGCGGCCCTGGTTGTCGAACGGCGAGATGCGCACCAGGCGGTGGGTGCCCTGCTCGACGGAGAGGGTGCCGTACGCGTACGGGGCCTGGACGGCGAAGGTGGTCGACTTGATGCCGGCCTCCTCCGCGTACGAGGTCTCGTAGACCTCGGTCTTGTAGCCGTGGCGCTCGGCCCAGCGCAGATACATCCGCTGAAGCTGCTCGGCGAAGTCCGCGGCGTCCACGCCGCCGGCCTCGGCCCGGATGTTGACGAGCGCCTCGCGGGCGTCGTACTCGCCGGAGAGGAGGGTGCGCACCTCCATCTCCTCGACCGCCTTGCGCACCGACTCCAGCTCGGTGAAGGCCTCGGCGCGCGTGTCGGCGTCGTCCTCGGCGTCCGCGAGCTCGAAGAGCACTTCGAGGTCGTCGATGCGACCGCGGAGCTCCTCCGCCTTGCGGAGCTGGCCCTGGAGGTAGGACAGCTTGCTGGTGATCTTCTGCGCGCTCTCCGGGTCGTCCCAGAGGGAGGGGGCCGCCGCCTGCTCCTCGAGCACGGCGATGTCGGCCCTCATCTTGTCGAGGTCCAGGACGGCCTCGATCGACCCCATGGTCGAGGAGAGGGACTTCAGCTCTTCGGATACATCGACGACTGCCACGGGACCAGCGTAACCGGCCGGACGGGCGACCGGGCGCACGGGCGGAAGACCGCCTGCCCGGCCGGGCAGGCGGTGCTGTCCCCGGCGGTGGCCGGGCCTCAGGGCGCGCGGGAGTCCGTGGGCGCCGAGTGCGTGCCGCCCTTCGACGGCTCGCCGTCGTCGTCGCCCCCGGACGCGAGCCAGCCGCCGATGCCCACCGCCGCCAGCAGCGCGCCCGTGACCACGGCCACCCTGACCCGGCGGCGGCGCACCGCCGGGGAGACCGGGCGGTTGCGGGCCGAGCCGGCGCGGCGCTGGCCGGCGACCCGGGGGGCGCGCGCCGTGCCGTGCGGGCCCCCGGCCAGCTCGTCCGCGCTGGGCACCCGCATGCTGGTGTGCGTCTCCCGGCTGGAGTCGGGCACCGCCCCGGGGACCAGCGGCACCGCGCCGCGGCGCCGCGGCGGCTCCTCGGCGGCCGGGGCGCGGTGCGGCGCCGGCGCCTCGTCGTACCGGCCCTCCGGCTCGCTCCCCGGCTCGTCGGGCTCGTCGATGTCCAGCGGCGGGTAGCCGGCCAGGGTCGGCAGCAGCTCGCGCAGCCGCGCCGCCAGCTCGGAGGCGCGCAGCCGGGAGGCGGGCGCCTTGGCGAGGCACTGGAGCAGCAGCTGCCACAGCTCGTCGGGGATGCCGGGCAGCGGCGCGACGGTCTCCGTCACATGGCGGCGCAGGATCGCGCCGGGGTGGCCGCCGCCGAAGGGCGTGAAGCCCGCCAGCAGCTCGTAGAGGACCGTGGCGAGGGCGTAGACGTCGACGCTCGCCCGCGGCGGCAGCCCCTCGACGATCTCGGGGGCGAGGTAGTCCGGGGTGCCGATGACGCTGCGCGGGTTCTGGACGCGCCCCTGGGCGGTGCTCTGCGGGCGCGCCCGGCGCGGGGCGTCCACGAGGCGGGCCACGCCGAAGTCGGTGAGCAGGGCCGGGTGGGAGCCGCCGGGCCCCAGCGGGCCCTGCATGTCCAGCAGGACGTTCTCCGGCTTGACGTCGCGGTGCACGATCCCTGCCGCGTGGGCCGCGGCCAGGGCGTCGGCGATGTCCGCGGCGATGGCGACGGCGGCCTCGGGGGCCAGCCGCCGCTCGTGGTCGAGCCGGGTGCGCAGGTCAGTGCCCCGCACCAGGTCCATGACCAGCGCGAGGTCGTTGCCGTCGACGACCAGGTCGCGCACGCCGACCACCCGGGGGTGGTTCAGGCTCAGCAGCGCGGTGCGCTCCTGTACGAAACGGCCCACGAGCTCCTGGTCGGAGGAGAGTTCCTCGTGCAGGAGCTTGATGGCGACCGGGCCCTCGGGGCCCTCGCCCAGCCACACCGTGCCGGCACTGCCGCGGCCCAGGACCTGGTTGGCGGTGTACCGGCTGCCGATCTTCCGTGACAAGACTGCTTCGACTCCTCCGACAGGGGCCACGTTGGCGACAAAGCTACGCGGCTACCGGCGCGTTGGGGGCCTTGGACAGCGCCAACTGTCACTTCTGCGCGGAAAACACCCTTCGGATGTCGACAAATCCCCTTGATCGCGGGCGGCTCGAGCCGCCCGTGGATCATTTGGAGCCGCTGAGGCCGTCGATCCAGCCCTTCACGTCGGAGATCCAGCCGGTGATCGCGTCCCAGTAGCCCTTGCCCTCGGCGACCCAGTCCTTGAGCGGGGTCAGCTCCCAGATCAGCCAGGAACCCACGATCAGGATCACGATCACGAACAGACAGCCCTTGAGGCACCCCATGCCGGGGATCTTCATCGGGCTGGAGCTGCGCTGCCGGGGCTGGCGCGGCTCGGGCTGCTGCGGCTGCGGGGGCGGTGGCGGCGCGTAGCGCTGGGGCTGCGGCTGCTGGGGGTGGTGGGGCGCCGGGGCGTACCCCTGGGGCTGCTGGACGTACGGCGGCTGCTGCTGCTGGCGGCGCTGCTGCCGGCCGCGCGGCGGCTGCTGGGGCTGCGGCTGCGGCTGGTACTGCTGCGGCTGCGGGTACTGCTGCGGCTGCGGGCGCTGCGGCGGCTGGGGGGCCGGGCGGCGCTGCGGGCGGCGGCGCAGCGGGTCCTCGCTCGGGTCGAGGTACTGGACCTGCGTCTGGTCGTTGCGGTCCCGCGCGGCGCGCAGCTGGCTCTGCCAGGGGTGCGGCTCCTCCTCGCCCGGGCCCTGGCCGCCGGGGGGCACGGGCGGCATCGCGCGGGTCGGGTCGGCGCCGCCGGCCGGGCCGGAGCCCGCGGGCAGCACCTGGGTGGGGTCGGCGTTCGGTCCGCCGCCGGGGGTGCCGGTCTGGGGCAGCACGCTGGTGGCGGCCGCGGGGTCGTACGCGGGGGCTCCCCCCGCGCCCGCGGGGAGCACCTGGGTCGGGTCGGCGGCGCCCGCCGGCTCGCTGTCCGGCACCGGGGCGGGCGCCGGGTCGGGGGCGAGCAGCGCGCCGACGCCGAGCGCGGCCTCGGCCTGCGCGGGCGTGGCGTGCACCCCGACGCCGGCGGCGACCACGCGCAGCGCGCGGGCCAGGTTCTCGGCGCTGGGCCGCTCCTCCGGGCTCTTGCGCAGGCAGCGCTCTATGACCGTCCACAGCGGCTCGGGCACGGTCGTGGGGCGGCGCGGCTCCTCGCTCAGGTGCCGGTGCAGCACCTCGAGCGCGGTGTTGCCGGCGAACGGCGGACGGCCGGTGACCAGCTCGTACAGCATGATCCCGGCGCCGTAGACGTCCACCGCCGAGGTCTGCGGGCGGCCCTCGGCCGACTCCGGCGCGACGTAGGCGGGTGTGCCGACGAACTCGTGGGTGCGGGTGAGGCCGGGCGAGTCCGCGAGGCGCGCGATGCCGAAGTCGGTCAGCATCGGGTGCATCTCCTGGCCCTCGCCCGTGCCGGCCAGCAGCACGTTGGCCGGCTTGAGGTCGCGGTGCACGATGCCGTCGGCGTGGCTGGCGGCCAGCGCGTCGGCGACCTGGGCCATCAGCAGGGCGGCGGCCACGGGCGTGAACGGGCCGTTGCGCCGCACGTAGTCGTGCAGGTCCGGGCCATCGACCAGGTCCATGACCAGGGCGAGGAGATCGCCCTCGACGACCAGGTCGCGGGTGCGGACGATGTTGGGGTGGGTGAGCCGGAGCAGCACGGAGCGCTCACGCAGGAAGCGCATGACGATCTCCGCGTCGTTCGCGAGCTCCTCCTTGAGGACCTTGATCGCGACGGTCTCGCCGGGCTGTCCGGCCACGGCGGCCTCCGAGCCCGCCGCCTCCCGCTGGCGGGCTCGCCAGACGGTGCCCGTGGCTCCGCGTCCGAGCGGCTCCTCGAGCAGGTACTTGCTGCCTACCGGCCGCACGTCATGCGCTCCCTGGTCGTGGTCCTGTTGCCTGCGTCATGCCGACGGACGGTTCCGTCTCTCGTCCGGTTCCGTCCGAGCCGGTTCGGTGTGGTCCGGTTCCGTGTCGTCGGCATCGCTCGCGTCCGCCCCACTGTAGTGGGGGCGGGGGAGATGCCGTACTGATCTCCGTACGAGCCGCCGCGGGCGTGGCATGCGGGGAAGACGCACGATCCGGACAGATGGTTGCCAGGGCCGGAACGATCCGGCGCCGCGGGAGGGCAGAAGCGCTCGCCGGCCGGTCGTAATCAACCAGTTTCGGCCAGTCAGCCGACCAAACAAGATCATGAAGCGGCGGTCGCCGGGCGGGATGTGGGCGGCAGGTGCGAGGATGCACGCAGCACGGAAGCGGTGGGAGCCGGGGGGAGCCGCGTGCCGTGCCCGTACATCCGTACGGAGCTTGTACGTGCCGACGCGCCTGGGGGCGGTGGGGGGAACGGCGCCCCTGCCCGGCCCCTCGGACAGAAGGGACCGTTGACGGCTATGCAGATTCGGCTGACCGTCCTCGGGCCGCGCAGCGCCCACCCAGGCCGTCCGGGCCAGCCCGCGCCCGGCCACGCTCACGCCGGACCGCGCGCCGTGGACGTGCTCGTGACCGCCCCCGTCGGCACGGCCCTCGCTTCGGTGACCAGCGGCCTGGCCGACGCCCTCGCCGCCGCGGGCTGCGACACGGGCGGCGGCAGCGGCGCCGCGGTGCTCTACGCGGGGGGCGAGCGGCTCGACGCGCAGCGCTGCGCGCTCGGCGAGCCGCCCCTGGTGGACGGCGCGGTCCTCGGGCTCAACGCGCCGGCCGACCCCGACCGCTACCCCAGCCACCCCGGTTACCCGGGCTACCCCGGCCACCCGGGGTCCGCGGGCCACTCGGGCAGTCCGGGCCACCCGGGGTCTGCGGGCCAGCCAGGGTCCGCGGGC